>CACOYM010000014.1 GCA_902631395.1 Halieaceae bacterium
CGCTGCGAAAAAAGCTCAGGCAATACGGCTTGCTCTCCAAGCTTGAGAGGCCGAGGCGAAAACAAGGCGAGCAGTGTGCACGAGCTGCGACGAAACGGACACCAATCAAAGGAAGCGATAAATCATGAATGATGCCGGACTGGCGCCCATGCGACGCGCCTTGATCAGTGTTTCCGATAAAACCGGCATCGTCGAGCTAGCTCAATCACTCGCGAATCGCGGCGTTGAAGTTCTCTCTACAGGTGGCACCTGTCGTCTCCTCCGCAGCGCAGGTGTCACTGTCGTCGAGGTCTCGGACCACACAGGATTGCCCGAAATGATGGACGGCAGGGTAAAAACGCTGCATCCTAAAATCCACGGTGGGATATTGGGACGGCGTGGCATCGACGATGAAGTGATGGCCGAACATGACATCCCGCCGATCGATCTCGTAGTGGCAAATTTATATCCCTTTGAAGACATCGTTGCACGACCCCATTGCGGTCTGGAGGACGCAATAGAAAACATTGATATTGGCGGACCCACCATGGTGCGCGCCGCAGCAAAAAATCATCGCGACGTGGCGGTTGTGGTCTCGGCCAGTGACTATGGGCGAGTGTTGGAAGAGCTGGAGACCCACAGGGGACACACTACGCTGGCCACCCGATTTGATTTGGCGATCCGTGCCTATGAACACACCGCCGCCTACGACGGAATGATTGCTAATTATCTTGGCCGTCTGACCTCAGGCGGCTCAGAGCGCTACCCACGCACGTTTAATCTGCAACTCGAGAAGGTGCAGGAAATGCGCTATGGCGAAAACCCGCATCAAAGCGCCGCCTTCTATAAAGAGGCACGGCAAGCCGAGGTGGGCATAAGCAGCGCCCAGCAGTTACAGGGAAAAGCCCTTTCCTACAACAATGTAGCCGACACGGACGCCGCTCTGGAGTGCGTAAAAGCCTTCAAGGAACCCGCTTGCGTGATAGTGAAGCATGCCAACCCTTGTGGAGTGGCCGTAGCCGGTAGCCTGCTGGGCGCTTATGATCTTGCCTTTCATACCGATACCGAATCAGCCTTTGGCGGCATCATCGCGTTTAACAGAGTGTTGGATGGCGCAACCGCCACGGCCATCGTTGAGCGCCAGTTCGTCGAGGTCATCATCGCACCCGAGATCACTGACGATGCCGTGACGGCGGTCGCGGCAAAACAAAATGTACGTTTACTGCAGACAGGCTTATGGTCAGCGGCGCTTCCGGCAAGGGACTTCAAGCGCGTCAACGGAGGCCTATTAGTGCAGGACCGTGATGACGGAAGCGTCAACCGCGATGAACTGACCGTGGTCACTAAGCGAGCGCCGACCGAGGCCGAGTGGCTGGATCTATTGTTCGCGTGGAAGGTCGCCAAGTTCGCTAAGAGCAACGCAATTATCTATGCCCACAACCAGCGAACGATCGGGGTGGGCGCGGGTCAAATGTCGCGGGTCAATTCAGCACGCATCGCCGCCATCAGAGCCGAGCACGCGGGGCTTAAGGTGAAGGGAGCTGTGATGGCATCTGACGCGTTCTTTCCTTTTAGGGACGGCATCGATAATGCCGCTGAACGTGGTATTGCTGCGGTGATTCAGCCCGGAGGATCTCTGCGAGACGATGAGGCGATCGTCGCCGCTGATGAAGCGGGTATGGCGATGGTTTTCACCGGTATGCGGCACTTTAGGCACTGATACGGCGTTGCCCGGAAACGACGATATGAACATTCTGGTAGTGGGCAGTGGCGGACGCGAGCATGCTTTGGCATGGAAACTGGCGGAGCCTGATTCGGTGAACCGCGTGTTCGTGGCACCCGGTAATGCAGGCACAGCCTTGGAGCCGAAACTCGAAAACGTAGCGCTGGACCCCATAGACATCGAGGGACTGGCAGCCTTCGCCGCGCGGAATGACTGTGCGCTCACAGTAATTGGGCCCGAAGCGCCCTTGGTTGCAGGCATTGTCGACCACTTCATAGAGAGAGGCCTTGCTTGCTTCGGGCCTACCGCCGGTGCAGCGCAACTCGAGGGCAGCAAGTCGTTCACCAAGGATTTCCTCGCCCGGCACAACGTCCCAACGGCGTCTTACGCTGTGTTTACTGAGGTCGAGGACGCACTCGGCTATGTGAGAGAAAAAGGCGCACCGATTGTGATCAAGGCCGATGGCCTCGCCGCTGGAAAAGGCGTGATTGTTGCGATGACCATTGATGAAGCCGAGGCAGCGGTTCAAGACATGCTGGCCGACAACAAGTTTGGGGCAGCAGGCGCGCGGGTCGTCGTTGAAGGCTTTTTAGAAGGTGAAGAGGCCAGCTTCATCGTCATGGTCGATGGGGAAAACGTACTACCGATGGCTACGTCTCAGGACCACAAACGCATCGGCGACGGAGACACTGGTCCCAATACAGGGGGCATGGGTGCTTACTCCCCCGCCCCCGTAGTGACCGATGAGGTACATGCCAAAGTGATGGAGCAGGTGATTTTGCCCACTGTGCGAGGCATGGCAGCTGAAGGGCTCCCCTATACAGGGTTTCTTTATGCCGGGCTCATGATCGACGCCGAGGGCAATCCCTCAGTTATCGAATATAACTGTCGCTTTGGTGATCCGGAAACTCAACCGATCATGCATCGTCTGCGGAGCAATCTGGCGACGCTGTGCCTAGCGGCACTGGATCACACGCTGGATCAGCATACTGTCCAATGGGATCCACGGCCCGCTGTGGGCGTTGTATTAGCCGCCGCCGGCTATCCAAGCAGTTTTGAAAAAGGCCACAGGATTTCAGGGCTAGATAGTCCTTGGCCGGCGTCGATCAAGGTCTTTCACGCTGGCACCCGCTACGATAATGGCGCCGTTACAACGCAAGGGGGGCGCGTGCTCTGCGTGAGCGCACTGGGTGACTCAGTAAGAGAGGCGATCAATACAGCCTACCGCGGCGTTGACCAAATCAGCTGGGATGGAATGATCTGCCGTCGCGATATTGGTTGGCGAGCCTTAAAACGTTAAGCTAAGCGCATGAACGACAAGACACTCTCTTCGCGTGGCGAATTATCCGGTCTCGACCGGCTGCTAAGTCGCGTTGACCAGCGACTTCGCCAGTTCGCAGGCGAAGGCAGTGGTTCCGCACAAAACTTGGCACGACCCTCCCCTGCACATGGCCACGACGAGCCCACCCTAAGTGAACGTGAGCGCGAGCACTCAGCGGGGCTTATGCGCGTGAACCACACCGGTGAGGTCTGCGCACAAGCCCTATATCAGGGCCAGGCGGTGATGGCACGCAGCAGTGACACCCGCGAAAAGTTGCTTGGCGCGGCACAGGAAGAGGCCGACCACCTCGCCTGGTGCGAAACGCGTCTGCAGGAACTTGACGCAAAGCCAAGCAAACTAAATCCGCTTTTCTATGCAGCGTCATTTGCGCTTGGAGCGGCCACCGCAATGGTGAGCGACAAAGTAAGTCTGGGCTTTGTGCACGCCACCGAGGAGCGCGTTGCGAATCACTTGCGTGCTCACTTAAAATCCTTACCTGGCGAAGACAGAAAGTCGCAGCTTATCCTGCAGCAAATGCTGATTGATGAGGAACACCACGGCCAGGAGGCTCTCGAGCATGGCGGGGAGGAGTTTTCTCGGCCCATCAAGGACGCAATGTCGTTGGCAAGTCAGCTCATGACCCGCACCACTTACTGGATTTAGAGAGAGCAGTGACACCGTTGGCCGGGCTTCAATCAAGCCAGTACTCAGAGGCAGCGAGATTTCTCAGCGTATGCAGTCGGCTAAATCAATGCAGTTACGTAACTCAACAAAAAGCCGAGATAAGTGATCTGGATTTTGCCCGCGGCCGATCAATAGTCTCGGCGGCCTTGTATCAGTCGACGGCGAACATAGCCGCTAGCGCAGTACCCGGGTCTTTTGCCCGCATAAAGGTCTCGCCAATCAAAAAAGTCTGCACACCACGCCGGCGCATCTCAGCGATCTGGTCGCTGGATCTGAATCCGCTCTCTGTAACCACCTGCACACCGGCGGGTATACTCTCAAGCAACCGGTAGGTGGTGTCGAGACTGGTTTCAAAGGTGTGAAGGTCGCGGTTATTGATACCAATGAGATCACCTCCGAGAGTGAGCGCTTCGTCTAACTCCTCTTCATCATGGACCTCTACCAAGACGTCGAGACCCAATTCTTTGGCACAGTCATGCAGATCTTTGAGAAGCGGTAGTTCCAGACAGGCGACGATAAGCAATATGGCATCAGCGCCGAGCGCCCGCGCTTCCCAAATTTGGTAGGGGTCCAGTGTGAAGTCCTTCCGCAAAACAGGGAGGGCGCACGCGGCGCGCGCTGCCTGCAAGTAAGCATCCGCACCCTGAAAAAAATCGATGTCGGTCAGTACCGACAAACAGGCGGCACCAGCGGATTCATAACTGGCTGCAATGTCGGCGGGATGAAAATCGGCGCGAATGACACCCTTACTCGGACTGGCCTTCTTGACCTCAGCGATCACCGCTACCTCGCACCGCTCGACACGGTCGGCAAGCACGCGGCGAAATCCACGCGTACGATCGGCGACCACTACTGCCGCTTCGAGCTCACTCATCGGTCGCAAATCACGGCGCTGAGCGACCTCTTCTTTTTTACGGTCGAAAATCTTTTTTAAAACGTTGGACGTCGCCAGCCTGGTGCTCATGCGCGAGATCTCGCATTGGATTCGGATGACAGTGCTCGTGTAAAGGACACAAATTCCATCAGCTTTAACGCAGCTCCGCCTGAACTGAGCGCCTCAGAGGCATGAGAGACACCCGCGGCCAAGCTGTCTGCTCGACCCGAAACATAAATACCTGCGCCGGCGTTGATCGCGATGATAGCTCGAGCCTTTTGATTGTGCTCCTCAGTTGCCCCGTCCAGTGCTGATCGAATCAGATTAGCAGAGTCCGCGGCCGCGCTGACCTGCAAGCCGTCGAGTGAATCAAAGTCATGGCCATAATCGCCAGGCTGAATGGTGACGGGCAGAACTTGATTGTCTTTCAGTTCAAACCCGTGTGTGGGTGCCGCAATCGAGATCTCATCGAGGCCATCCTCACTATGCAGCACCAACGCGTGGACGCTGCCAAGCTGCTGAAGTACTTTGGCGAGCGGCTCACAAAGCGCAGAATCGAAGACACCCACTACTTGCCGCCTTACAAGTGCTGGATTGGTGAGCGGGCCAAGCACGTTAAATAGCGTGCGCATGCCCAATTCTTTGCGTGGCCTTATGGCATGCTCCATGGCGCTGTGATGGGTGGGCGCGAACATGAAACCCATACCGACCGACTCAATGCACTTTGCGATCTGGTCCGGGGTCAGTCTGAGACTAACACCTAACGCCTCCAACACATCGGATGAGCCACTGCTGCTAGAGACCGAGCGATTACCATGCTTTGCAACGCGAGCACCCCCCGCCGCGGCCACAAACGTTGCGGCAGTCGAGACATTGAAAAGATTAGCGCCGTCACCCCCGGTTCCCACCAGATCAATGGAATCCTCGCCCGATAACGCGACTGGTGTGACCAGTTCTCGCATAACTTCTGCAGCACCGGTGATTTCATCGATCGCCTCACCTTTCATTCGCAGAGCAACCAGCAGAGCGCCGATCTGCGCATCCGAAGCCTCCCCAGTCATGACTGTGGTCATTACCTCGCGCATGGCGTCGCGAGAGAGATCTCTCCCCGCCACTACGTGTTCAAGTGCTGGCTGCAATGCCATGCGATGAAATCCTTAATCTTGTCTGGCGCATCGTGCCAGAAAACGCTCCAGCATAGCGTGCCCATGCTCGGAAAGAATGGACTCGGGGTGAAATTGCACTCCCTCAATATCGTACTCACGGTGCCTCAGGCCCATGATGGCCTCTTGCTCGTCCTGCTCGTCCTCTGTCCACGCTGTAACCTCAAGGCACTCTGGCAGCGTCACGGCATCCACTACCAGGCTGTGGTAGCGCGTCGCTGTAAGCGGGCTGGGAAGATCACGGAAAACGCCCACACCATGATGGTGGATTGGGCTGGTTTTGCCGTGCATGACCGCTCTGGCTCGCACGACATGCCCGCCGAACACCGCGCCAATACTCTGTTGCCCCAAACAAATACCAAAAATAGGGAGCTGCCCAGCGAAGTGTTCTATCACCGACATCGATACGCCTGCTTCATTGGGTGAGCACGGACCGGGGGAGATGCAAATGCCGGCAGGAGATTTTTGCTCTATCTCAGCGAGTGTGATCTCGTCATTGCGGTGCACTTCAACCTCGGCGCCTAACGCCCAGAAGTACTGCACGACATTCCAAGTGAAAGAGTCGTAATTGTCGATCATCAGAATCATGAATTAGCATACTCATCCATTGCTGCGAGCAAACCAGCTTTTTACGCGAAAAAGTAGATAAAAATAGCAAAAATCGAGTAAATAATGGATTAAATGCTCCAAATGCGCCGAAAATCTAGAATCTGCGCAAAACAAGGTATAGCCCCTCTCACCCTCGAGCTCCGATGCAGTACTATGCAAGATTTCGGGGAGGCACAATTCGAAGTCGCAATGCAATCAACGACATAAACACACTTTTTTTGACGGGCTCAAAGCAGCATGTTAGCTCTGACTATGCGCCTGCCAGAGCGACGATCAATGATTCAAGCCTTAATACTAGTAGTGAGCACTAACTGCGGCCTGGGGATCCAAATGTGTGGATATCCTAAAATACAGATAATTACCGCACACATGCGTCCGCAGGATTCATCACGCCGGAATAATGCGCTTAACTGTGGCGTCAATATACACAGGCGACGCACTGGCGACCGACAGGATCCGATGCTAGTGTCTCATCCCCCCATTACCAGCTCTTAGGAAAAGCATTCAAAACATGCGCCGCTTAACCACCTTATTTGCACCCGTTGCAAACTTAACCAGATGCCTGAGTGCCTTTGCTGTGTCAGTGTCACTGTTGCCTGCAACGGCTGGTGCAAGCGGGATTTTTGAGTTTGAGGGCCATACCTACCGCATTGTTGCGGACACTGCAGATTGGGAGACTGCCAGTCTGAAAGCAGCAGAAATGTCACTAAATGGTGGGGCAGGCTATTTGGTAAGAATCGATTCACAAGAAGAAAACAGAGCTTTGATCGAAGCATTAGCAGCCCACCTAACCGACGAGCAATTGAAGGCGTCGGTGCCAGATGACGGTTCGGACGTTCCCTTCGTGTGGTTGGGTGGATCAGATATCGCACGAGAGGGCGTATGGACTTGGTCCAATAACGGCGATCAGTTCTGGGAGGGTGACTTCAATGGAACGTCGAAAAACGGACTTTATTCAAACTGGGGTGTGCAGCCCGATAGCGCGAGTGGCGCTGAAGACGGCGCTGCGATGGGCTTAGGCGACTGGCCTGAACCTTTCTATGACCTCGGTGCGATGGGGGAGTGGAACGATCTCGATATCGGTACCTCACTAATATATGTCGTGGAGTTCGACAGCATTAGTGATCTCCAAGTGGCGATTGATCAACCCATTCGCAACGAAGTGCATTCTGGTATCGGCATGGTGCGAGGCTGGGCAGTATCCAGCGAGCCAATTGAGCGGGTAAAAATTTATATCGATGGCACCTATCGGTTCGATGTCCCACATGGTGACCGGCGCAATGAACTGGCAAAGCGGTTTCCAGACAATGAACGGGCCAGCGAATCTGGCTTCTCTAGCGCATTTAACTGGAATCAATTGGGTTCAGGGCAACATAAAATCACTGTCCGCGTAATCGACGCTTTTGGGTCGACAGCGGAGCGTACTGCTAATTTCGCAGTAACGACATTCGATAAACGCTTCATTAAAGCCAGCGATATTTTTGAGCTGGGTTGGGCATCAATTAGTGGGCTAGGCGATAGCTTTGTGATCCGTGGCGCATTGATAGATGGCGCCTACTATGACATCACTTTGCAGTGGCAGCCCCGCTCTCAAAAATTCGAAATAGTCGGCATTCGCAATCTGAGCACCGGCGAATAACTCGATATCGCAGATTGATACGCCCTCCCTGATAGAAAAACGTGCCCTCACCCGTAACTAGATGCCATTAGCTCAGCTCGCATCTTTTCAATAACGTCGCGGTAATCGGGCTGATTGAAAATTGCAGAACCCGCGACGAAGGTATCCGCGCCGGCCTCAGCAATGTCGCGGATATTCGCCGCGCTAACACCGCCATCCACCTGAAGTCGAATCGGCATACCTGATTCGTTAATCATCGCGCGCGCCTCACGTAATTTGCCCAACGTGGCAGAAATGAAGGACTGACCGCCGAAGCCCGGATTGACCGACATCAACAGCACCATGTCGACCTTGTCCATGACGTATTTGAGAGCGTCGAGCCCCGTTGCGGGATTGAATACCAAGCCTGCCTGGCAACCCGCAGCACGAATTAGCTGTAAAGACCGATCAACATGCGTCGATGCGTCAGGGTGGAAACTAATCACACTGGCGCCTGCATCGGCGAACATGTCAATCAACATATCAACGGGCTCAGCCATCAGATGGACGTCGATGGGCGCGGTGACACCAAAATCACGCAAAGCCTTGCACACCATCGGTCCTATTGTCAGATTAGGCACGTAGTGGTTGTCCATAACATCGAAATGCACCCAATCGGCACCGGCCGCTAATACCTGCTGCACCTCTTCACCCAGGCGGGCAAAGTCAGCAGAAAGTATTGAAGGCGCAATAACGAAAGGTTGCATGGGATCGTGACCACTTCTGGATGTGGGGCGAGTGTAATGCGAGGCACCCCTCAGCGTGAACCTTTCATTCCGTAACGAGTTGGTGATTTAGCGCTTGTAAGCGCTCAGGCGTCCCCACATCTGCCCAAAGGCCCTGAAAATGCTCTCCGGTGAGCGCGCTATTTTCTACAGCGCGATCGAACAGCGGCTTAAGCGGTCGCCTGCCCTCGGGCAGACCAGCAAAAAAAGCGGGGTGATAAAGTGCGACACCCGAAAAAGTTAATGGGTCATCTATATTGTCGAATTGAGATTCAGGCTGGCGAATACGCGCGCAGTTACGATCAAGTAGAAAATCCCCCGAAAGGTGGTCCGGCGGCTTATCGACCAACACGAGATGCGCACCTGCCTTTGGCAACAGATAATTGCGCAACCGTTTGAATGGGTAATCGGTATAAATGTCCCCATTCACAACTAAAAATGGGGCAGAAGAGAGCCAGTGGAGCGCCTTTACAATCCCGCCTGCCGTCTCTAGTGGTCGATCCTCGCGAGAGATTCTGATGGAAACATCCCAGTGACTGCCGTCACCACAGAATTCGGCAATCTGGTCGCCAAGGTGTGACGCATTGATGACCAGTTCATCAAAACCGGCTGCCTTTAAATTTAGGATGTGATATTCGAGCAGGGGACGGCCATCTACAGTTAGCAGTGGTTTGGGTATATGATCTGTTAACGGCCGCATCCGGCGACCCTCGCCCGCTGCGAGAATCATCGCCTTCATAAACCAATCTCCAATGGCTGAGGAACAAACACGTCTTGGTACCAGGATTGCTGGGTGACACCCGGCATCACTTTAGCGTCCAACCAATCTGAAAAACCTTGGAGCGCGGGAATATCCCTGTAGTTTGAGAGCATCTCCCGAACGTGATGCAACACCGACGGCAAATGGTTGAGATAGGCCGGCTTTGCATCACGCAAATTCAATCGCGCAAATATCCCAAGAACCCTAAGGTGACGCTGCAAACCACACATATCGAAGCCAACCTGAAACGCCTGCGTGGTGCCAATCGCCACACCGATCCGCTCGACTTGTTGCCGATATTGCTCGAGCCACCGCATCTGATCGCTGCGGTGCCAAAGCACGTAGCAATCTTTCAGTAGCGATACCGGGTCATAGGTAATCGGACCCATAACAGCATCCTGAAAATCAATGACGCCTAATCTGCCATCGGGCAGGCACATAAGATTTCTGCAATGAAAGTCTCGGTGCACCACACATTGCGGTTGGACAGAAAAAGCATCGATAAGGTACGCCACTAAGTCGTCAAATACAGCGATGGGTATATCGGAGTCGGGCAGACCCAGGAGACCGCACAAAAACCACTCGGGGAAAACCGAAAGCTCTTCTGCAATCCGATCGCTATCCATAACTGGAAGTAGGGCGTCACCATGGGAAATTGCAGTGAGCTTAGCAAGCTCCGTCAGTGCCAGTGGGTACCACTTGTCGACAGTAGTTTGATCCAGCTGTGAGGCGAGCAGGATGTCACCCAGATCCTCCATCAAAAAAAAGCCCTGCGTCAGGTCGGCAGCAATCTGGTGCGGTACCCGCAGGCCTGCAGTTTTCATCAAACGTTGGACGGCTAAAAACGCTTCGTTGTTCTCACTGGTCGGGGAAAGCGCCGCGACGAGTGTGGCACCCTGTGAGCCCTGTGTTAACGCAGAGGAACCAGAGCAAGCGGGTGGCGAGACCATGTCTACCCCGCCGCGTCGTCGACTCACACGAAAATATCGACGAGGACTGGCGTCTCCTGCTATCTGCGTTAGCGAAATCTGCGGCGTTTCGATCGCGAGTTTCGCGGCCACCCAGTTGTATAAAGGTTCCTGCTGCAAGCCTATTCACCCCTGCAAAAACGGCTCTAACTCAGCGCAACGCTGAAAATCTCCCTCGAAGAATACACCAGAATTCAAAAAAATTTGGTCATGACTGATCAAGCAGACAGAGTCAGCATGCTTTATGATTCTCGACCGAAGATTCCGAGCTACCTGTCCCATTGATTTTGTACTCATTACCTTCCGTCGTTGATCGAACTTGGTTGCGCAAACCTCTTGCCAGCGCGGTGTGTTTTGCAATTGGCGTCGCTGCTCCGGGGGCTGTCGCGAGCGAGCTGTCCGAGCGTATGGTGCTACCCTTGACGGATTGGCAACCACTGTTATCAGTGTCCACCGCGTCTGCCAGCAAGCGATGCCGACAGTGCGAGGGGCAGTTCATCGATCCATTAGCCTATATCGACACAAGTATCCCGGCCACCGATTATGATCTAGAGGTCAACGCAGATAACAGCGAGGTGACAGAAACCGAATTAACCTTTATTGGCAATGTTCGGGTGCAACAAGGATACCGGCGCGTGAGCGCCAACCGAGTAACTATCGATCGAGCAGGAGAACGCGCAGTCGCCTCGGGCAACGTCACCTTCCGAGAGCCCGGTGTAGTCATTTCTGGCGACTCAGTGATCTACGACAGTGTCTCTGAAGTCGCTGAAGTCGAAGCAGCGCAATATCTGCTCCATAAGCGACAGCTCTCGGGCACAGCCGCAACGCTCTTACGCGACGCCAATGGTGAGATCAAGGTGACGGACGGCGCTATGACCTATTGCGCGCCTGACGATCCCACATGGATTCTTGAGGCGGATAAGCTGGATATTGATCTTGGCAGCGGGGATGGTCAGGCCTGGGGGGCAACCCTCAGGATAGCTGACATTCCCATTTTTTATCTGCCGTGGATACGCTTCCCCTTGGACTCACGCAGAAAAAGCGGCCTACTCTTCCCTGACATTGGCAGCGACAGCCGCGGCGGTGTGGATATCACGCAGCCCATCTACTTCAACCTCGCGCCACATTACGACGCGTTATATCAGCCACGTCATATACAAGAACGAGGCCTGCTCCATCAGGCGAAGGGCCGATGGCTAGACGAGACCGCAGGGTATTGGGAACTAACCGGCGGCTGGATCAGTAATGACGAGAAGTACGAGGGCGAAACGCAGGAAGATGGTCAGCGCTGGCTCCTCGCTGCTCAGCACGTTGGTCAACACGGCGATGCCTGGCGCACGATCGTCAAGTACACCAGGGTGAGTGACGCGGAGTATGTGCGAGATCTCGAAAATCATCGCCTCAGCGCGCAGCGTGAAACGGCCCTTCAACAGCTAGGCCGAGTGGAATGGCTAGGTGAAAGCTGGCAGGTGCGACTAGATGTCGAGCAATTCCAGCCTCTGGTTCAGGATATACGGAACGACTATCGGAAGTTGCCCCAGATGACCGCGCAATGGCGTGGAAAGGCTAGCTGGTTCGGCGTCAAACCCCTGTTTCTGGCTCAACTCTCTCACTTTGATACTGAAGCCGCGCGCGTCACCGGGCAGCGACTTTACACGGAGGCCGGCCTGACGTTGCCTAAGAGGTGGCAAGCAGGCTTTTTAACTTCAACTCTAAAATATCGCTCCGTATCTTATGAGCTCGATAATTTTCCACTCCTCAATGATACCTCTCCTAGAGCAGGGTCACTCATGGCCAGTGTTGATGGCGGCTTGATTTTCGATCGTCAAACCCAGTTAGGTGGAGCGGGAATGACGCAGACTTTGGAGCCGCGGGCTTACTTTTTGTATTCGCAGTTCAAAGACCAAACAGGGCACCCTGATTTCGACAGCGCGGAGCTGACATTCACCTACAACCAACTGTACCGCGATACCCGGTTCTCGGGTAACGACCGGATCGATGACGCCAACCAACTGTCACTAGGCGTAACAACGCGCTTCATAGAAAACGAGACCGGCGAAACCAAGTTGGAGGCGAGCGTCGGGCAAATCTTTTATTTACGCGATCGCGAGGTGAGATTAAATCGGTTTGATCCCGATCTCGATGAGACCGTTTCGGCTGTTGCAGCGGAAGCAGCCTGGCACCCCTCGCCTCAGTGGCGTCTCAGGTCAAGCCTACTCTATGACCCCAATGAGAACACCTTTGACGCCGCCTATGCGCAAGTTAACTATCAGCCGGGGAACGGCGCAATTTTCAATCTAGGCTACACGCTTCGTGAGCCACCCCCCTCATTAATCGACAGACCGGTAACAGAACAAGCGACTGTGTCGGCTTACTACCCCGTCAACGACACATGGAGTGTCTTTGGCGCCTACGAGTACTCGCTTGAGGCCTCAGAGGTGGTGGAAAGCATGGTGGGCTTCGAATACGACGACTGCTGCTGGCGAGTGCGCTTGCTGTACATGCGCTACATCGACACTCTAGTTGGGGAGATCCCAGACTTGACTGCCCCAAACCTCCCCCGCGAGAACTCCTTCCAACTGCAGGTGATGCTCAAAGGTATGGGCGGCTTCGGAGGACGCGTAGACGAGCTATTAAGCGACATGATCAGGGGTTTCAGGTCCCGACAGTAGATCAAGCGGCGGCTTTGGGCCTCTATTCCGTACCTTGCGTAGCTTGGTACAGCAGCCAAACAGGTAACCCTGACGCTAGCTCTTCCTCCGGCGTGACCGTTGTGCTCGCCGTCGTTGTCGGAGCTTGGTCGACGCCATTTATGGAAATTACTGTTGTCACAGAACAGCTAAGCGTGATCTCTGCATCGATAAACGTCAATGCGCCGCTGAGCGCTTGATTAACCACCTCGGCGCCCGTTTCAGGATTAACGCAAATAACAACACCCGAGGCCATATCCGCGCTCGGAAGATTGGGATCCGGTGTCCAGCTAAGCCTGATGCCACCGCTGTCAGCAGTAAATGTCGCCGTCGCGGCTTCCACCGCCCCAGCCGTTGCTGAGGCAGTGGTTTCTGTCGACGAGGTTACGTCATCCCCCACATGTAGGACATTCACTGTTACGCCACAGGTGATCTCAGTACCATCAGGTCTCTGGAAAATGTAGTCCGTCTCTGAAGCAACATCCGTTTTGGGGCCCCAACCCGAAATAACTTCATCGTCAGCGGTGCAAGACGCGCTATAAGCAACCGTCTCTGTTGCCTCAAGATCGGAAGCGCTGAATGACAGAACAGCGCCACCAGCTTTTGCGACCATTGAAACTGTAACAGGCTCTACATCAGCAGGCTCGGCAGATGCGGAACGTGCACTGGGTGCGTAAAGGGGGGCTGTGCTGTCTCTCCGTGCGACAACAGTGCAAGATACCTCTTCCGCAGAAAAGATAAACTTCGGCACCTTAGTCTCATTCAAAACACCACCGACTGCATTACTTGCATAAAGTGTGCTGTCCACGAGAGTGACACCGAGACTGTCTTCGCAATCCACGGAGTATTCAAACACCTCAGGATCTGCAACGTCGTCTAGCGCTTTATCAAAATCGAGCTCTACTCCGCCCGCTACACCGGTCAAGCTCAGGTTTTGCGACGCGAGCGGTTCATCGAACAACGTTTTGTCGGCATCGTCATCGAGCGGCGCCACAGCGGCAGGCGCGTTTACTACGCCTACACCGAATATAATATCTGCGCCAGCCGCACCGGCATCGGTCACGGGGTCCTGCAGTGCCGCGGCCACTTCAGCTGACAGAACCACCGGATCGCTCTCTGCCGCGCCTCTGAACTCCCAATATAGCGCTGCGATACCGGATGCTACAGCCACGGATGCCGACGTCCCCGTAAAAGTACCATTCGCAAG
Source organism: Halieaceae bacterium (assembly GCA_902631395.1). Taxonomy (GTDB): domain Bacteria; phylum Pseudomonadota; class Gammaproteobacteria; order Pseudomonadales; family Halieaceae; genus Luminiphilus. Next base: position 14,361 of record CACOYM010000014.1, read on the forward strand.
CGCGCTACCATCCCACAACTCGACGCTCTCAGTACCAATCGCTGCGACTGAAGGTTTGGCGACAGACAAACCACCCTCTATCTGTTGCCAGTTGGACTCACTATCCATCTGCCAATAAAAACGCGGCGTATCATCTCCCTCCCCATCAGCCGAGTATGGCGCGATGCTAATTGCGGGGCATGCAGTTTCGTCACTGTAGTTCTGAACCGCATCAACTGTGTCAACGCACAGATCAGCGGCTGCTATGGTAAGCGCATCGGGGGAATATGCGTGTCCAAGGACATTACCTGAGGTGGTCAGGCTCATCGTTGGCGCAGTGAAAACGAAGCCAGCCGGAGGACTCTCGCGCTCTGTTGTTAGCATCACGCGACTACTTCCACCGACAGCGTTGACCAACACTATGATGGAGCTGCCTGCGGCTAACGGCAGCGCGCCCGCTGGGTCATCCTGTGACAGGCAGCCGAGGCCGTCGACAGACCCAACGAAAGTATCAGTCTCATCGTAAATCCATACAGTGAGTGCAGATGTGGAAAAATCAGGATTCTGATCTGAGAACAGACAAACGTCCGCAAGGGATTCATTCACCGTTGTTAACGTAGCGCCGCCGAAATTGTGGATCGTGTCCTGTTCTTGAAGGAAGGAGTCTAGTTCCTGCGCAGCTGTGCCATTTGCAGATACGCTCTCGATGTCAGCAATGTAAACGCTAGAAGTGGAGTCGGTCTCAGCCTGATGCCCTCCATCGCCCGCTGCTGTGAGGTAGAGAGTGCCGAGATCACGCGCGTCGGTTATGGCTTCAGAGATTTCGTCGACTTCGAAAGGGTTCTGGCTGGGATAATATAGGTCATCAAAAATTATGTTGGCGGCGGGCACACTATTGCCGGTATCACCGGCCACCATTGCAGCGATCAGCGTTGCCATCTCGCCTGGCTCACTGGCGCTGCCGGGCGAACCAATTACCACCTGGGTACCGGGTGCGATCTGATAAATAACCTGCAGCAGGTTGAGCGCATCAGCAGTCAAGCTTGCACAGGGGTCAGGATCTGCAGCCGGATCACATGTCACTTTGGCATCGCCAAGGACAATGAGGTTGCCGCTCGCTTCGGTAGGCACAACCGCGGCCGTCTCAAGGTCGGATAAAAGACTCGCGCTGAATGGCAAACTGACCAAACCGATCACAACACCATTACCGGAAAGGTCACCACCCCCCGCCGCATTTCCAGTAGACAGTGCGCTGATGTCGTGAGCCAGCGAGGCATTGCCCTTGGCTCTGGGACCTATGACTGCGCGGATTCGTATGACGTCATCACTCTCAGCCAATACTTGAATTTGAGCTGCAGTGAGTTCGACCGTGGCGTAGGGGCGGCGCTTTGAGACGAACTTGGGCGTCACGCCCAGCGTGCCCAAAAGCAATTCAAGTGAGGCGCCACTTTTTGCATCAACGCGATAAAGTTCTCGCTCCTCGGGTCCTATTTCTATATCCGTAAAAGGCTGAGAAAATAGTGTGCGCAGGGCATTGAAGGTTTCGGGATCCTTACGCCATTGCTGGGCTATTGACACCGGGACTTTACTTTCAACGGCACTTCGCGAGGCTAAAAAGGCCTTGTGCTTGGCGGCAACTCCGGTCGGTGCCGGGCGCCCAGCTGAACCCCCCTTAGCGTCCGCAATCGCAGAGGAGGGCATTGCCACTGCAAGAGCGATCAGCAAGATGCCGAGCAGATTTAGTCTTAACATGTACATCAATTCCTTTTGCTCCGTTGGGCTCCATGCCCTGCCCGGTGGTTGATCCTGCTTGGCCGATTTCCCGCTTTCTGCGGTGTCACAAATGATGACGTGCTGAGCCCTAATGATATTCTCGCCAGTTCTCACCAAATTCGGTGAAATTCGTCGTTAGATACCGCATTTTTTAGGAAGTTCCTGCTGGATTAAGTCACCTTTAAGCGGTAGCACCGCCAACAGGAAAATACGTTAGCGCTTGCGGCTATGTTAACGAGGCGTGTTTTACTTCACAATCACGCACCTCCGGTAAAACTTCGTGCTTCCTAATGAATACTTTCTGCACCAACAGTCTTTTGGCGATTCTTCAGGCACAGCCCAAGATATGGTTTTTCGTTTTATTTACGCTGCCACTCTCCGCATCAGCACAAGTCGAGATGCTGGACCAGGTTGTCGCTATTGTGGACGACGACATTATTCTCGCGAGTGAGTTGCAGGAGCGAGTACAGGGTGTTCGCGCAACGATGGAGTCCCGTGACGTTGAGATTCCCGAAGACAACATTCTCGTTCGCGAAACGCTTGATCGTTTAATCCTCGATAGTATCCAACTGCAACTGGCCAAACTTTACGGAGTCCGAATCCCAGATCAGCAATTAGATGAATCCATGATACGGCTCGCACAGCAAAATGGCCTGACGCTGGAACAGTTCCGTTCGGCCCTTGAGCAGTCGGGCCAAAGCTACGCCGCCGCGCGGGAAGCGCTTCGGGATGATCTAGCGATCCAGCGCGTGCAGCAAGGCAATGTCATGCGGAACATTAATATCTCCGAGCAAGAGATCGATAACTTCCTCGCAACCGACGAAGGAGAGGCCATGACTCAGCCGGAATATCGCGTTGTGCAGGCACTGCTCTCATCAGGGCGCAACGAGGATGCCACCACGGTGACGGCAAAAGAAAAGTTCGTTGATGCCGTGCTAGGCGCCATTCAGGACGGCACAACTTTTGAGGAAGCCGTATCGGCGCCTGGCCCCTATACTTTTTCGGGTGGTGACTTGGGCTGGCGCAAACTAAGTGACATTCCCAGTATGTTTGCAGACTTCGTTCCGTCTCTACGTGTTGGAGAAGTCACCAAAGTCCGCTCTTCGTCAGGCTTCCATCTATTATTACTCGCCGATGCCGTAGGGCGCGAACGACTTGTTCGGCAAACAGATGTTAGGCATATCCTGATCAAACCGACTGAGGTGTTGAGCGAAGAAGGCGCCGAAGCACTCGCCAGAGACCTTAAGTATCGCATTGCGGCGGGCGAGAAATTCGGTGATCTGGCAAGGCAATATTCGGACGATATTGGTTCCGCGGCCGAGGGCGGAGAACTGGGCTGGACCAACCCTGGCCAGATGGTCCCGGAATTTGAGGCCACGATGGCGGCGACTTCAAAGGGAACTGTTAGCGAACCCTTCAAAAGCGAGTTTGGCTGGCATATTCTCCAAGTGAAGGACCGACGCGATAAGGACTTTTCATCGCAAGTACGCCGAAACCAAGTTGCAGGGTACATCCGGGAACAGAAGTATCAGGAGGAACTCGATGCCTGGCTGCGCAAGATTCGTGAAGAAGCCTTCGTGGACATCAAATAATTTTTGGTAACCCAGCACAGCGAAACCGCAAGCCCGCCCGCTCTGCTAAGCTCAAACAAGACATCCTTCACCAGGACTCTCGCTTAACATTAAGCACTAAATTATCCGCAGGGCGGCCATTGGCCTGAGGGCACGATGGCCAGCCACATGCCACTAGAGCACTTTGTAACTCTCTCTATGAGCAATTTCCTACCAAAACTGATCATTACAACCGGAGAGCCAGCCGGCATCGGGCCCGACATCGTGCTGAAAGCCGCAATGGGCGAATGGACCGGTCACATTGTGGCAGCGGGCAACACGGCGCTGTTAGAGGCGAGGGCGATCGCTCTCGGCGTCGACGTAAAGCTCACCTCCTATACCAGTACCGATACCACTAAGGCCCACCGAGCAGGACACCTGCCAGTCATCGACATACCGTTGAGCAACCATTGTCAGCCCGGACAGCTTGACTCGCTGAACGCCTCTTACGTGCTGGCCCAACTTGAACTGGCGGCGGCGCTTTGTTTGGCGGACGAGTTTCAAGGAATGGTCACGGCGCCCGTCCACAAAGCAGTCATAAACGAGGCAGGGACGCCATTTAGTGGACATACCGAGTTCCTCGCGGAGACCACGGGAGCGCAGCATGTAGTCATGCTGCTGGCAACCGAAGCGCTCAGAGTCGCACTGGCCACCACCCATCTGCCGCTTCGTCACGTACCGGAAGCGCTGTCTAATGATGTCATCGAAAAGGCGCTCCGAACTCTGCACGCCGATCTCGTTAACCGATTTGGAATCAGTCAACCGCGGATCGGGGTGCTGGGGCTCAACCCTCATGCGGGAGAAGGCGGTCACCTGGGCAATGAAGACCAAGCAGTGATAGCGCCCGTGTGTGAGAAGTTGCGCGAGGAAGGCATGACAATTTTGGGCCCCCTCCCGGCGGACAGTGCGTTTGTGCCGGCCATTCGCGATACGGTCGATGCCTACCTGGCGATGTATCACGATCAAGGCTTGCCAGTCCTTAAGGCGCTCGGGTTCCACGGTGCAGTAAACATCACCCTGGGACTTCCGATTATCAGGACGTCAGTGGACCACGGTACTGCACTCGATTTGGCGGGAACCGGCAGAGCGGATGCCGGGAGCCTGTATTCAGCAATAGAGACCGCTTTCGAACTCGCTGCAATTGGTCATTCAAGCGTACGAAAGCTGACCTGAGACACCGTCATCTCAGCATAATGGGCCCGAGCGCACCGCGAGTTCGTAGCCATTTGTGCTTCTTGGAAGACTACCGTTAATCGCAATCTATAATAGTGAGCGACGGATTGCGGGCCCACAGCATACCGCCAGCCTGATGTACAAAACCCACGCGGATACTGGTCACCCCCAGTGGGATCTGTTCCTCAATGGCCACGGTCTGCCAATCCCAGTGGCCAACATTAGGCTGATGATCCGCCAGTCGCGCCCGCTCCCGACCGGCCTTAATGTAAAGCCCTGCGACGTGGTCAAATCCGTGAAGCAATGGCTCGCCTGGTGCGTCGCCTTTGATCTCTGCTGAGTATCTAAGCGTTGTGCCCGACAATGCATCTCTTTGCACAGTCTGGCGATAAAGCATCCATGGTTCCTCACCGATCCGCTCTATTTTAAGTGTTCCTTCATCAGCCGAAACGTCAAAAGACAAATCTCCCGTATGTTGTGCCATCCGCCAACCGCGCCCCAATGCCGGGTCGTTAGTAAACAGTGGATCAACAAGCAAGTTGTCTGAACTTCGGCAACTATCCGTTTTGGTTGCATGAAAGACGGCCTCTGCACCTTGGTTCGGCGCAGTACCGCATGCGGTAAATCCCCATACAAAAAAGAAGCTCAGAAAAACCAGCTGCCATCGCCCCAAGAAGACATTTAACTTAGGCACTGGCGCCTTCTCGACAATCGTCATTTCGTTGACTCCCAGAGCAGAAAAAACTTCAACAAGGTACACTGCGCGCCCTTATTAAGCACGTGTGTTATTGATGTCTGACATCAACTTTTCTGTGGCCGCTGGCTCGCCACCGGATCTGCAAGGCGATACAGCCCAGCTGTGGAGCTTTCACGGGGTAAAGCAGATTGCAGGACCTGGCGGTGCCGTGGTGCTTCATAAGCAGGGGTGTGATCGCACCATGCTCGTTCAGCCCGACGTCGCTGAGGCGCTTTTTTTGTGCTCACCGTTTCGCACATTGGCATCGCACACTCGGACCGTGATCTCGCTCCTACCTTCCCTAGCAGAACATGCGGAACACACCCTGCAAACACTGACCACCATTGCCGAGGCCGGGCTCTTTGAGAGCAGCGAAGCAGCGTGGGAGCGGCTCACAGGTGAAGCGCAAGACGACACTCGCACCACCGATCAGCCTAGTGAGTTGGTGCGCGTCTTCATCTTAACGTGCGATCGACCTGACGCATTGACAAGGCTGTTGGCAGGTCTTGCCGAGAACCCACTGCCGCCAGAAATCGAGAGCGTATGGGTGATCGACGACTCGCGCGATGTGAAAAATTTTTCTGCCAATGGGAGCGTCATCACAAAATTCGGAAGCGTCCTGAGTAAACCCGTACATCATGTCAACCAGAAAATGACGGCCCGCATGATCGAACACATCAGAGGTGAACTGACGGGATCTGGTTCAGCGGTGAACTGGCTACTGGATCACAACCAATGGCCTGACATGGCCACTCATGGGGTTGCCCGCAATCTCTCGCTGCTCCTGAGCGTGGGATACCGCGCCTTAGTGCTAGATGACGACGTGATCCCGCAAGCGATCACTCCACCGCTGTCCACCACGTCGCTGAAAGCGGGCACCGCCAATGACCGAGAAAGCATTTTTTACACAAGCACCGAGGAACTTAATCGACACGCGCTCGCTAACCCCAATTCCCCGCTGGCCATGATGCTGCAGCACTTAGGTAAACCGCTCGGGCAAATACTCAAAGCAGAGCTAGCATCGCACCGTGATCTGGCCGGCTGGGACGGATCGCTGTTGAGCACCCATAACAGCACCTCACCTACCCTACTGAACCAATGCGGCTCTTGGGGCGATTCCGGCACGGGAGGCGCGCAAGGGTTGGTGTATTTGGGGGAGGCATCCATCAAACGCTTAATGGATACCTCAAGGCCCTTAGAGGAAATACTGGGCGCCCGGGCGAGTTGGTTCGGGTACCGGGGGCCCATGCTCACGCAATATGGCACGATGTCTCAGCTCACGGGGTTTGATCATCGCACACTCCTGCCCCCGTACCTGCCCGCCGGTCGCGGCGAGGACATTTTATTTGGCATCATGCTGCAACGGATTCACCCTGAATCACTCGTGTACAACGAGGGGTGGGCAATCCCCCATGCCCCACTCGAAGAAAGATCGGCGCGCGGCGCGCTATCCCCAATAACCACGCATACAGGCACCAGCTTGCTAGCAGATTGGCTGGGCCGAGAGCCCGCAGATCAATGGGGTCTGTCTGCAGAAAGGCGTTTATCAGGCCTTGCGGAGCAGGTCATGCGGCTTGCAGAGATGGAGTCGGCAGCGCTCGAGGCCATGATCAAAGAAGAGATGGTTGCGAAACGCACCAACCTCCTCAATCGCTGCATGAGGCATCTTTCCCAGCTGGGGCCGCTAGAAGATCTGCCCCGCACCGGCGAGTGGCAAGCTTTCCTTGAAGGGAGCCGAAATCAATTAGTTGCTGACATCCAAGCACCCGAGAACGATGCGCTCGAGGCTGCGGCCAACAAGCTGGGAAGCAATGGCCTCAGTCAACTTAGACAACATGGCCATGCTTTTGCCGAAGCACTAACTTTGTGGTCACAGATTTGCAAAGTTGCGAGCACATTTGAGGTGTAGCGTCAGGGTAAATTTTCCGACCAAGAACCGCTAAACAACCACTAACGGCTCTCACCCCGCATTCTTTAACTGAATAAAATCGAGAGCCGGCGTCACACCACTTGGAGAGCAGTCGATATAATCTGGGTCAAGCTCCGGCACTCCTCGGGCCGTCACAAGACGGCAGGGAGCTAACTGATCGAAACAGAGCAACAGTTCGTTACTCTCACCAATTGAACGGCTCATCAGGGTTCATCGGCTCACCAATGTTGATCACTTCAGTGGTGTCAGGCTGCGGCCAGATTGAAGGGTCATCCGGATCCATGGGTTCACCAATATTAATCGCCTCGGTGTTCTCGGGCTGCGGCCAAGTTGATGGGTCATCGGGGTCCATTGGTTCACCAATATTAATCAACTCTGTGTTCTCCGGTTGCGGCCAAGTTGAGGGGTCATCTGGGTCCATGGGCTCACCAATATTGCTCACTTCATTACTCCCTGGCTGGGGCCAGGTTGACGGATCATCCGGATCCATCGGCTCACCGATATTGATCACGCCGCCATCGGCGGGCTTTGCCTCAAAAGTAGCCGGCACTTGTGGAGGAGGTACGCTCTCCATTAAAGGCTCACCCTCAAGCTCTGTTTCAGTAAAGGAAGGCAGCCCATCACTGCTTGCAGGTGAGAGCGGCTCGGACGGCTCAACAACGGGCTCCCGCGAGGTCCAGATGACTACGGCAGCGACCACCGCTGTAGCTGTGAGTAGCCCTCTCATGTTACTAATCATCCTCTATTCATCCTCTATCACGGATTGACCGAGCGCCAAGAATCGATGCAGGGCGCCCTCCTCCCTGGCAATGAGTGCTCGTGCCGTCTGCTTCAGGTTGCGAATATTTCCTTTAAAGGCGTCGTCCATATCATCGCTCGCAAAGTGCAGGGGTGTTTGAAGCCGGAGGTAGTTATCTCCCAAAACAGACGCATCTGGTAGCCCGCCGCCTTGGACGCACCGTCAAACATGCAATCCAGCGACGACATCACCTAAAGTGCACTGCCCCACGCACAGGCCTTTTCGTAGGGGATGGGTCCGGTTAACTCTACAGTGCCCTCGCTAAGCAATGCGATAGGCTCGTCCGGAAACAGCTTGCGCGCCTCAGCGTAAGCCAAGTCTGACAGCGAATTCATGAACACACCGCCGTCTCCCTCAAGTGATAAAACTAACGCGAGCATGCCACTCGTAGAGGTACCCACCATCAAATCAAACAATTCGCTGGCGGTCTTTTTGGTCTTGCGCTCCAAATGTGCAACCACCGGAGCAGGGATGATTCCGCGGATGACACCGCCGCCGGTAGATAGCACATGCCTAACTGAGTGCGCTGACCGAACCCTCTCCGTTAGCAATCGGTGTCCTCTCCCCTAAACCTGCACCTGCACCTATGGGAGTTCTCAACGCGAGATGGCTCAGAGAAAACATAAAAGATGAGGTTCACACCCGCGCTCATCGCCACAAAATTATTCATAGTAAGTTCGGTACCATGCTACGAATCGCTCCAAACCTTCCTCAATAGCCGTGCTCGGGGTAAACCCAACAAGCACGCGTGCCGCATCGATGTTGGCGGAGGTCTGATACACGTCACCAGGTTGCATATCGACATATTCCTTAACTGCCTCACAGCCTAAGAGCTGCTCCAGAGTTTCGATGAAATAATCGAGTTTTACCGGGGCATTGTTTCCTAAGTTGAGCAGGCGGTAAGGTACCGAAAGGTCTGTGGGCGGCGCCTCAGAGACAGCAAGCACCCCGCTAACAATATCATCGATGTACGTAAAATCGCGGGAGAGATTACCGTGGTTATACACGCGAATGGGTTCACCTGCCAAAATCGCCCGTGTGAAGTCAAAGTACGCCATGTCAGGCCTGCCTGCCGGGCCGTATACTGTGAAGAACCGAAGCCCTGTCATGGGTATGTCATAAAGTTTGGCGTAGCTGTGGCCCATCACCTCATTTGACTTTTTAGTGGCCGCGTAAAGGCTCACTGGGTCGTCAGTATTATCGGTCTCGGAGAAGGTAGTGTTTTGGTTATTGCCGTACACAGAGCTCGATGAAGCGAATACTAGATGCTCTGGTTTGAATGAGCGACAACCCTCCAAGATATTCTGAAACCCTAAAATGTTACTTTGTAGATAAGCGTTGGGATTTTCGAGTGAGTACCGCACCCCAGCCTGCGCTGCCAAATGGATTACTAGCTTAAACTCACACTCCTCAAACAGGTCGTGTACCGGAGCTTCGTCAGCCAAATTGATTTGCCGTAATTGGAAACGTGGGTATTGATTAAGCTGAGTCAACCGGTGATGCTTGAGCGCCACGTCGTAATACGCGGTCAGATTATCGACCCCAATAACGTGACACCCTATCTCCAACAGGTTGCAACAGACATTGGCTCCGATAAAACCCGCTGCACCGGTCACAAGAATACGGTCTCTATCGGAATCAAGTAATCGCATAATGTGATCCGCCAACGTGTTTTACTGGCAGAGTCCAGCGAATCTGATAGAGCAGACTATCGACCAACAGAATAATATTCGAAGCCAACATCGCTCATTTGTTTTAGCTCATAAACATTACGGAGGTCTACGAAAACATTACCTTTCATGGCGTCAATCACCCTAGCCAAGTCCAAGCCTCGATATTGGTTCCATTCGGTCATGAGGACAACGGCATCAGCACCCCTTATTGCATCGTAGATATCATCGCGATATATCACGCCCGCGGGTAGCAGCGAGGCCGCCGCTTCTCTGCCCTGAGGATCATGTGCGCAGATAAGGGCGCCTCTCTCCATAAGCGCAGGGAGTATTGTGAGGCTGGGCGCATCACGCATGTCATCTGTTTCAGGCTTGAAGGTGAGGCCGAGGACTGCGATACGCTTGCCCTGCTCAGCACCCCCCAGAGCCTGTCTAATCTTTTCGGTCATGCGCGCCTTTTGCGCTGAATTGACCTCAATCACTGCCTGAACGATACGCGAGCTGGCTTGATGTTCCTGCGCAATTTTGACAAGCGCTTGGGTATCTTTCGGGAAACATGAGCCACCATATCCGGGGCCAGGGTGGAGAAACTTCTTGCCGATTCGCCCATCAAGGCCCATCCCCTTTGCTACGGCATGAATGTCCGCGCCGACTTTTTCGCACAGCATAGACATTTCGTTAATAAAGCTCACCTTAGTGGCGAGAAACGCGTTGGAGGCATATTTTATTAATTCAGCGCTTTCCAAATCCGTTACGACCATCGGCACCTCAATCAGATTTAACGGACGGTAAAGCTCACGCAATAAGGACTCGGCCCTCCCAGACTCGACGCCAATTACCACCCGATCTGGTCGCATAAAATCAGAAATTGCTGCGCCCTCTCGCAAGAATTCCGGATTAGACGCCACATCAAATTCTGCCTCGGGATTAATCTCTTTAATAACCCTGTGTATTTGGCGCGCCGTACCAACCGGCACAGTGGACTTACCCACAATAACTGTATAGCCGCTCAAGTATCTCCCAACTTCAGAGGCGGCTTCATATACGTAGGTTAAATCTGCGTGGCCATCACCTCGACGACTAGGTGTCCCAACAGCAATGAAGACCAAATCAGCATTGGGAAGCACTGACGCAAAGTCGGTTGTAAAATTCAATCGGCCGGCATCGGCATTGGTCTTTAGAAGCTCTGTAAGCCCAGGCTCATAGATTGGAGTACGACGCTGAGCCAATGCTTTAATCCGGGCCTCGTCAACGTCAACACATGTCACCGCTGCTCCAAATTCAGCAAAGCAACAGCCCGATACAAGCCCGACGTAGCCCGCTCCAATGATAACAACTTTCATGTCCCTCCCCCCTGATAGCGATCATACCCCCTTAGTGTGAAACCACGGGCACCAAAGTGCCCTCAATTATTTGGTCAACAGATTTATAACATTGCCCCACGGCGGTCGAGAATTACCTCGCGCAGTGCCATTGGGATTCACACCGCCCCAGCAAAGGGCACGACTAAAACTATTGGTTTCAAAAGGTTTGGGTGCTGCGGAGGCAGCAAAAATAACCCCGACTCAATTGCGGAAATATTGTGTTATGTCGACGCGCCCACCGTAAATACTCTGCAGATATCTCCTCGGGGCTTTCTAGGAAATGCCTCCACAAAAGTGCCACACCCGCGCCAGAGTGATTGCGTGAAGATCTCCCGCCGCGCATTCCGCACAGCCTGTCCACCTGCGTTGTCCAAAGAACGTGGCTCACCATGTTCGCTCCACGGGGCAAAGTCCAGCCCGATGCGCCCTCGGGTAGCGCGCTGAACATCAGATTGAACATATGACTAATTACCTTTCCCATTCTCTCTAGCGCCAGGATTGCAGCATCACGGATTTCGTAAGTGGGCGTCTAACCTCCTTCTATAACACCTCAAGAATGCTAAAGGACTGACCGCTGAATCGATGGCTCTCTTTATGGGCTAACCTCTAGTTTATTTACATAGAGTCATGGAAAATCCTGCGGATCATAGGGCTTTCAACAGCAGCCCCTCGCTGTGGCCACGGCTGTTTCTATGGCAAACTCGGCGGATTAACTAATTTTGGGCTATCCATCATGTCTGACGCGCCACTTACCCCCTATCCACCAAGTCCTTACGATAACGAAATATCGGTTTCGGAACTTTTGCTCAGGTTATGGACGAAACGCGGGCTGATCGTCTTCTTGCCGCTAATTTTTGCAGGCATTACAGTTGTCAGCCTGTTGATAGGAAAGACCACCGAAAAGAACGAAATTAGCTACTTCCTCGAACTCAATGGCATAACGCTCAGTAAAACAGTAACCCCCGACAAACGCGACTCTAAGGAAGAGGTCCGTTCCCCCGCTAGCGCCAGTGACATTAATAACACTATTGACAACGGCAGCGTCATCGTCAGTCGCTACCCCAACGGCACCGTTTTCTCACCACAGGACCTGACTAACCCTACCGTTATCGCCTTGCTGGCAGGCGAGACAGGGTTTAAAGCACAAGATCTAGCGGAACACATTGACGTCCAGTTCGGCACTCCCGTCAGCAATGGAGTACTCGAAGAATATAAGTCGGCGTTATCAGCGAACAGTAAGGCCTCGGCACAAGACTTAGCCTCACTTAATGAACGCTACGATCTAAAACTCAACGCAGCGGCAAAACGTGGGCTGAAGATTGTGGTTGACTACGCCTCCCTTGAGGCTTCGCAAGATGAGGGCGCAGAGATAGCAGTTTTATTGCCCAAACTCTGGAACCAAGTCTATACATCTCAGTTCACTACCCAAATGTCAGCCGATATCGCCAGCCTGCGCTGGACTGAACGTGAATTCGATCTAACATCCGCTATTGGTCTACAGGAGGCGGATGTGCAGCTACGAAATCTCAAACGAGGGGTTGAGTTGATCGCTAAAGACGACCGTCTTAGGGGTATAAAGAGTGCTAATGGCACATTGGCTGCTGACCTCGCTGGTTACATTGATGATTTTCGCTCGATTTTTTTTGATCCGCTTTTCTTGGGTGCCTTTAGAAAAAATGACACCCTGGCCCGGGTTTACACGCAGGATTTGCAGTTCGGAATCAGCGAGTTAGATCGAGAGATCGAGGAGCTCAATAATAGACTAGAGGACATAAGAGACTTTCAAAACGGAGCCCAAGGTGCTTCAAATAGAGGTCGCGCAGACAGTCCTCAACTCGACGGCAACGCGCTATCGGCAGTGGTGAATCTCGCCGAGCAAGCCGCACTTTCTAACTATCTCCAAGACTCGCTAGATCTACGCTATGAGCTAATTAAGCAACTTGCAGCAAGTACTACACGCCTAGAGCGTATCAACTTAGATACTTCGGATGCGCAAATCGATAACAACTTCATTGAACTGGCTAGCACTCGTTACCAATCCATCACCCGCAATTACGCGGATATCCTAAAAAGATCGCAAGCAATTCTGATCGCGAAAACCCCCTCGTTCTATTCAATAGTCACCCAGCCTGAAACAGAGGGCGAACTGGTAAGTCAGCGTGACCTGTTGTTCATTGCTTTGGCCATCGCAATGGGCGGGGTGTTTGCCATTATCGCTGCCTTAGTATGGCCGCAACGAACAGACACCTAATTGCCGTTTTTGTGGCATGGGCCCAATAGCACGCAGACACAACGAAGCTCTAGGCAGCAGGCCTTGCCGAAGAGAGGCAAGATGACTCTGTACCGGCCACAGTTGGCAACATGAATGATAGCCAGACAAAACCAAGTCACACCAACGCGCGAGACAAATGGACAAGTGCACTTAAGGAGGCTGGCTTAGCGTGTTTGGCTGCCACATTACTACTCATCATTTTTTACGTTTTTGCGTTCCGCTGGATACACCCCGAATTCACACCTTTCATGGATCGAGACGCGACAAAGCTGTCCACTCCCGGTAAGAACCTCATTCCCGTCTCTGTCGGGAAATATGCAGTGGACGGCAACATAGCCATCATCGAGGATTTTAATGGTGACGAGGCGATTTTGGCTCTGCCCCACACCTTTCAGGCCGAAGACTACCCATTTATTAAAGTCAATCTTCAGGGCTTTACTCGTTACAGCAAGTTCAAGGTTCTGTGGCGACAAGCAAATAAGCCCTCACAAACGCATGCACTCGAATTTAATCGAAGTGGTGAGGGGGCGACGCAAATTGCCATGGCTTATGGCGGTGAAAACTATCGAGGGGAAATTGCCGACATCGCTTTATTATTCTTCGATGGCTCGGATGCCGGATTTGAAAACAATAATGATGTCGATATCTCGATCTACAGCGTCGAGTTTAGGCCTTTCTCTCCATTCCACGTAGCGGTGCAAATATTTGAAGATTGGATCAACCCCCCCATGCTCCAAGGATATTCTAACAACGTTGTCAAAGGCGTCCATGCCCACGGTATGATTTTCCCCAACGCGGCAGCCAACTTAATGACATTAACCGGAGTCGCTATAATCTTTACATTACGCCTTGTAAGTAAATATAGGGGCTCTCTATCCACTCCTGTTGGGCTACGCACAACTGTACTGTTTATCTGCCTTTATGCCTGGACATTTAACGATGCATTAAGATGGCACGCCCGGTTCGAACAGATCATCGATACCCACGATCGGTATGCAGGACTCTCTTTAGAAAAACGCATACGGAATAATGCAATTCGCTGTGCGCGGTTCCCACGGGACTGCAAGGCTGAGCTACTCCCGAATTTTTAAACGTTAGCGTAGATTCGAGCGATCCTTGCATCATTGGGCTTCGCGAGTTGCTAGAGCTCTATCACCAAGTCGTGTACTTTGATTAGAGCAATAGGTCCAGATATATCGGCCATAAATGGCTATATGAGCGATTACCCTTAATTCAGCCAGAATAGTGAGTCAACAGAGCGCATAAAACATAACGAGACATCCACGCAGCTCAAGGAGTGCACTTGCTAAAGGGTCCATCTTGTGTGCCTGCCCAGCTACTGCAACGGAATCATAGTTTTTTCTATGACCAGCGTAGTTTCATGTCTCACAGCAAAATAGGTTGCGCTGGCATCCACTATCTCATGCCCATTGTAGAGTTTGACCGTAGCCTCTGCTGTTTCTTCGCCGACACATGGCATGATACATCCGGACGACTCTCTTATCTCCAAGCCCTCTCGATCCTTGATACGCCAGCCTCCCAAGCCAGCATTATCCTCATATATACGCAGGTTAGGCTTATTCAAAATCGCGCTTTCTTGTGCTGAACAGCCTGGCTTTTCAGTTTCGACTACCAATAAAGCACCACATTCCTCGGTCACGACCCTAAGGCGACTACCTTTGCCTTGAATCTTTGAGGAAGGGGTATCGTCAGGCAGCGCTCGGGTAAACTCAGTTTGCACCCGCGAGGTGTCTCGCCAATTTTGCTGCCCCGTCACCCCCTTCGAACTGTAAGCAAGGGGCGCTGTCTCATCCGACACGTCTGAAGACTCGGTCCTACGGCCCTGCAAATCTGTGACATCAAGGTTGAACAGCAATAACGAACTGACAACACCAACTAGAACAAGAGTACGCCACATACCTGTTGTGAGCACCGCGCCTAAAAACTCTTTAGGGATTTACCTGAACTTGTTCCGCGTAGCAGTACTGCGTGGTTCCTACGTCAATACGGTTCGTATCGTTGACATAAACAGATATAGGTCTGCTTGTAACGAACGCTAGCTGTGCCAAATTGAAAGATGTGATGCCTTGGGACTTGGACTGAAAATCTCCACTGCAATCGAAGTTAATCCAGCGGGTATCACAATTCACAAGACCATTGTCCTGCGGGCCAGGTATCACCCAAACCGCGCAAAGTCCTGTATTCGTATCGGTCACTATCTTGTTTATGTCGGCCTGCCAAAAAGCACCAGCTGCATGCACCCAGTTGCTGCCGAGGATCGTTAACATTGCAACCATTCCATAGATTTTCATAACACGATTCCTTTCTTGAAAGTTGAGAAGCGCCTGCATAAAGCGTTGTAGATCATCAATATAGACTCAATCCCTCGGCTAGCTCCGTTTACCGACATGAAGTGGCAGGCTATCACGTTTCTGAAATTGTAGCATCGCGATCATTATGACCGTAGGTGCAATAGGCATCAAAAACCTAGTCATTCCTCTATCAGATTCGGGCTCTGCGTAAGCAGCGGAATAAACTGGAGCCAGCTGGGGCAGCATCAGCACTCCTATGAGGGAAATCGCGACCAAAATTAGGTACCGAGCCGCTTTGAGTTCTTTTGGGTCAAGATGCCCTCGGCACATGACCATAGAGCATACGCAAAAGAGCCCAAGGATCGGGATAGTCGAAAAGCTTAGGTTTACAAAGAAAGCCCAAACGTGGTTTTGGAGCACATCCACCAGAGAATACCCCCCAACCTCCATTGTGTACCCTGCGAAGATAACCTCGATACTTCGGCCACGTATCAATGCAAATTGGCTTCCGGCTACAGTGAGATTGAATCCAAAATACACCGCACTTGAAATCACCATCATCGCCAACAGCGCCAACCAGATTGCTTGGGCGCGGTTTCTTTTACTGACTAAGACGCTGGATAATGGTAAGAGGGTTGCCGTTGCGTATAAAACTCCAGTGTTTTTCATAAGCATGGGCGTCATGGCTAGGGCTGCCCCCCAACAGAGGGCACTTTTAGACTGTGCCAAAATTGATGTCATCAACATTGCCAACGCAGCGGTCATTCCAACTAAAATCCAATGATCGGCATAGCCCAAAAGGATGGCGTGATTGGTCAGAAGTGGAGTAGAGCAAAATAAGTATGCGCCTACGAGGCCGATAATTTTATTCCCACTAATAAGTGCTCCAGACCCAAATATTATGATTGCGCCGCATAACCAGACGTATGACCACGGAACCAACCATCCCGCCGCGAGTGAGTCTTGCAGGGCATAACCCGAAAACGCCGATATATATATGATGGTCATCGGATGTCGCGGATGCCGAATAGGAAACGCGTCACCCTCGGCCCGTAAAGCGTCTCGATAGGCCAAGCCGTGGGCATCGAAGTCCAGAAAAATCCTAGCCCATTCCGTCCACAAACCTAGAGAATCCCAACCCGAAACTGGATTTAAAACCGCACTGTATAGAACAGTGAAGAAAAGCAACGCAAGCAGGACCACCACCGGAAGTAAAATCAGAGCGTTGGGCCCTATCTTAATAGCAAGCGAGATCCGATGGGCCAACAGGTGTATTTGCGACAGTTCTATTCTACTGCCCCAAAATGCGACAGCTGCAAACAGAACGAGGAGCAAACAAGTAATAAGTTGTGGCGTTAGACTTTGATGCCCAAGTCGGTCCAAGCAGTCGATCAGCACACCAAGCGCTAGATAGCCAAGCACACCGCCTGCGCCTAGAGAAATACTCATAATACCGGCCCGCTGAGGGAGAAAGCGCCTAGCGAGTGCCGCAGAAAAAAGCGACCCTATTAATCCGGGACTCAAAGCAATTAAGACCGCGAACATAGCTCAGGTGCCAGCGTTACTCGCAAAGTAACCAGCCGAAAAACAAACCACGTAATGATTTTTCTTCATATCAAACATCCGGATACCTAAGAAAGTTTTTTAACTCGCCTGGAGGACAAGGAACCTTTGGAAAAACCCTCCAGTGCAACGCAGTGTTCGGCTTCAGGACCACATAAACAGTCATGAGTATGCATTTTAGATACAGGGATAAAGAGCGATTGCTCACATACCATTGCTCGAGAAGACCCTTATAGGGCATGAGCACATCGTCATAAAAGGTTTCAGGGTCGCGCGATTCGCACAACATCTTCTCTTCCTCTCTAAAAAAAATTGAACCTAACCCTGATAAACCCGGACGCACCGATATGATTGCTCTTCGCAACCGCTCAGGAAACGCATTGAAGCAGCGCGGAGTTTGGGGACGAGGTCCAATGATGCTCATATGACCTATCAGCACGTTATACAACTGGGGCAATTCATTTATTTTTGTTTTCCGTAGAAACTTACCAACCCTCAACACTCTAGGATCATTCTCAACGGTGACTGTACCGGTGCCCAAATTTGGGCTGTCTTTGAGCATAGTGGCAAACTTCACCAGTTGGAAAGGCGTTTGGTCTCTCCCCACGCGAAGTTGCTGGAAAAAAACTTCATTCTCACCAGTTAGTCGTAGCACTATCGTTGTTGGGATCAAGAGCGGCAGAAACGCAACAATTGCAAAGGCCGAAAAAATAACGTCAAGAACGCGAAGCAGTGAATCTCTGAAGCTACATACGCTCATCCAAATACCTACCCGTCTCATAATGCTTAAACTCCGGGAGCAGCAATCTAAATAAACTTACCAAAGTTGCTTTGTCCCAAGATCGCGAAGCACGCAGTTTCTCTATTTCTACAAGAAACTCTGCGAGGGCTTCAGGGGCAGTCTCAACGGCGTTTTTCACGATTCCAATTGATTTAAACCGCTCTAAGTCAAGTTCTTCATCGTCAGTGTAGAACTCCTCGGCCTCTTTCTCCCCTGTAGTATCGGAAGTAAAGAAATGTACAGGCCATCTTTTCTCTGCGATCAATGCTTTGGCACTGCGTCGTGCCTCTTCCTCCGAGCCGCATTCATAGGGCTCAAAACCGTGAAACCTAAGATATCGCGTCGCAATCTCCGGAAACGCGATAAGCTGCAGCCCTTCACGAAGTTGCGGGAAGAAAATGTCCCGACTAGCCCCAAAAATCGTCGATAAGAGACAGAGCTCACCCGATTCAGAGGGAGTCAAAAAATATCTGCGGACGTCAGTCGGAGCAGAAAACGGTTGTTGTCTCAAAAAGCGCTGATTGAAACCATGCAGCAATGAGCCATCGGAAAAAGCCACATTCGCAAACCTTGCCGTAGAGATGTCTGTACTTCTGCTTTCATTTGTGAGGAACAACTCCATGATCCGTTTACTAGCTCCCATCATATTCACCGGATTGGCAGCTTTATCAGTTGAAACACAGAAATATTTTCGTAGACCTGCTTCCCGCGCCAAACGTATGGTGGATAGCGTGTTGATGATATTGACCTGTATCAGGCGCATCAGGGTATAGGGGTCTTTTTCACTTCGCACATGCTTGAGTGCGGAAAGGTTACAGACGTAATCATAAGGGCCCTCGGCATTGAGAAGCATCTCAAATTCAGCTCCAGCGCAATCCAGCGCAAAAGTTCGAAAATCGCCATCGCCGTAACCCAGCGAACTACGGATTTCGCGAACGAGCTCGACAAGATTGTTCTCGCTGAGATCAACGACATGCAAAGCAGAGGGGTTTCGACTAAATATCTCACGAGTTACTGCCTGCCCGATGGTTCCTGCTCCGCCAATAACCAGAAATCGGGATTGTGAGACTGCATCCCGGAGTAGCTTCTCATGCTCACGGACATCAGACTCAAAAAGAGTAGATGACCTACCTAACAGGGAAAGAGTATCGATCAAAACGATATTCCTCGTGGAGCCGCCTCGGACGAATTTCTCTCAATGGGCTCGCGTGACGACCTAAATTACGCGCCGTAGTTCGGGTGGAAGCTCCGGCAGGTTGGGGTAAATTCTATACAACCACCCATTGGTTTTCGGAATAAAAACACTTACTCCAGTAAGAAATACCATAGCAATGTAGAGCCGAATATTCATCCGCTCTGCCGCCCATATCTCGAGAGAGGATTTATAGGGGGCAATAACCTCATCATAAAAAACGCGAGGATTACTGCAAGACTGAAGGATTTTCTCTTCGTCTCTAAAAACAATCGACGCAATTCCTGTGAGCCCGGGAGCTAGAGCATAAATTCTCTCCAAATCCTGGGCTGGCACGCCACGAAGCTCTCGCGCTACATGTGGTCTGGGGCCTACAAAAGTCATATCGCCGACTATGATATTGAATAATTGCGGTAATTCATTAATTTTGGTGGCCCGTAAAACCCTACCCACTGGTAGGACTCGCGAATCATCCGATAAAGTAATCGTACCGCTTCCAATATTGGGGCTATCCCTCAACATGGTCGCGAATTTCAAAATCTGAAAAGGATGGCCGTACCTGCCAATCCGCTCCTGCCAGAATAAAACTTCTCCTTCGCCAGTCATGCGGAGAACAACCGTAACGGCCACTAGCAGCGGTGAGAGAAGCAGGACAGCCACTAGTGCTAAGGCAATATCTAACAATCGAATCATCAATATGTGCGTTGCAAAGTTGAGATGAATACGGCTGTATGGGTCACTTTTAACTTCAGTCTATGTTAACTTTGTCACGGGCTTGCTCCTCTATAATCTCCCGAAGATCACGCAGCGCCGCTCCCATGTGATCAGACGACAACGACTTAGCGGCCGCGAATGCCTGCTTCAGCTCAGAGAGAGCCTCGGAGAATTGAATTTCGTAACGCCTCCAATCAAGGCGGGGCTCACGCCTGCAAAAAGATCTATTAAGAATCACGCCACTAGACCCCAATTCAGCATGTCTTACGGCAATTAGAGCCGGGCTGGGTTCAAACATCCCTATCTTTGCGACACCGCCAATTCCCAACGGAACACCCGCTTCTCGGCACGCTTTTGCAGCCAAGCTTACTTCCTCAGCCATCAGTGCCTGAAACACAAATGGCAAACCGAGCTGTATAGACATATCGTTCAAACCGATGTGCACGTAATCAATGGGATTATTGGAGAGTATGGTGTCAAGGTTACGCGCGGACTCCGGTGTCTCAACAAGGAGAATGCGTTCAGCTCGCGAGCCGACTTGCTCGCAAAACAACCCAACCTCGTCAGTTTTAAAAAAGAAGGGCAACATTACAGCATCGGCGCCCCGGCCTACTGCCTCGTCTATCTGATCGGCTTCGCGGAACTCGGAAGATTCAACCCTGACTATAATCCGAGTCTGTGCCAACATTGGCCTAACGGCGCTAACGTCATCTAGATTGTGAGAGGAAATCCAAGCTCCCTCGGGTTGTCTATGTGACTTAGCCTCATTTTCAAGGTCTATCATCACGTCGGTTACACCCTGACGCTCATAAATCGCTGCCACATCAGGTTCGTTTGTGATAGCGATATAGCGCAAACTAGAACTCATAGCTGTCGAAGGAAAAACCGGAGTCGATTACATCTCGAGCGAGCCTCAATCCATCCCGCTCTGACCTAACGACAACGATTTCGTCCATCCGGATAAATGGTGGCCTCATAACTAGCGAGTATGCACCGCTATTACGAAATGTTAGGAGGTCACCAACCGAGATGGGCTCCGCGGTCTGCGCAATCAAAATATCTCCTTCCACGCAGGTATAACCCACCACCTGTGTGAAGGTCTCTGAAATCTGTTGCTGTTCGCTATACGCTTCGGAGTCAGGTGCGTTGGAGTGTAGCGAGTCGGTGCTCACTCGACTCCACGCAGGTTCGACACCCTTTGAAATACCACCCCTAGCAAAATTGCTACCGTCAGTCACCGCAA
The DNA here is from genome assembly GCA_902631395.1 of Halieaceae bacterium. Taxonomy (GTDB): domain Bacteria; phylum Pseudomonadota; class Gammaproteobacteria; order Pseudomonadales; family Halieaceae; genus Luminiphilus. The sequence continues at coordinate 35,472 of CACOYM010000014.1, forward strand.
TAAAACGACCGCCACCTCGCTGTTTCTTTGCATGAACACGGCAAAGATACTCCACTGAATCGGCAACAATCGCTGTTCCAGGCTCTAGAAGAAGCTTAGGTAGGTTGCAATGGTCGTAAAGCGCAATCACCTCCGCGAAGTAACCTGCGCACCCCGAAGCATATTCCTCATAGCTTGGCGGATTCTTTGCAAACTGTCTGGCGAACGCATCCTCCATAGGCCCACAAAAGCCCCCACCTATGGAGAGATATTTAAGTGTTCTGAGATCTCTGTCATCAAGGGCCTTCAAAACGTCAACAATGCGCTTGGCTGTCTGTTCAACGACAGCACTACTTCGATCGGCGTAATGCGCATGGATTCCAGTCAGGTTTACATGACGGCTTGCTCTTATCAAATTGATGGCGGCATCGAAATCTACTCCTGGATGTTCAATACCAAACCTGCTTAATCCGAGCACTGGATCGGATTCAAAAGCAAGCCGCAGACCAATACCAAACTGGCACTCTTGCATCTCAGCCATGCGAACCACTCGCTCAACTTCTTCGTAGCTATCCGCATTCAGCTGACAACCCAAGGTAACAATTCGTTTTAACTCCTCATCGGTCTTCAACGGACCGTTAAAATAAATTTCTTCCGCTGAGTGCTCAATTCCCAGCGCCATGTCCATCTCGAACCCTGAAACCACCTCCGCATGTCCGCCCAACTCCTTATTGAGGCTAATCAGTGGTCTTGCATAGTTAGTCTTGTACGAGTAACCAATCTGCACGTTGGGATATACCGCTTCAAAGGCCGTCATAAAAGCTTGATGGTTACGTCTGAATACGTCCAGATCGACAAGATACGCAGGAGTCGGTACGTCGGCCAGGGTATTAAATACGGCCTTTGTCATCAAACATCATCCTTTGTACGGCCTGCCACGATGTTGGAGCTCTGCACCGCCTCTCTAAGCGCCTGACGGGCGAAGTCTGACAATGAGGCGTCAGCATGCTCACCGATTCGGCGTCCGTCTATCTCCACAACACTCACTACCTCGGCTGTAGTACCAACAAGCAATACCTCATCGCAAATATAGAGCTCAGGCAACGTCATGGGCCTTTGCAAAACGGAGTAATTACCACAAGCAATGGCACTGCTTCTAATATGGTCCTGGGTGATACCACGGAGCACCGGTAACTCTGGAGGACAGAAATAAATCTCTCTATCCTTGCGGCAAACCAAATTGGCTCCTGCCCCCTCCACTACATAGCTGTTGTCATCCAAAAGCAACGGCATATCTGCGCCACAGGATCGCGCTTGCAAAAAGGCATATCTGGAGTTCAAGTAGTTCGCACCGCTTTTTACAGACATTGGAATTGCACTAAGTCCAGGGCGACGCCATGAGGAGGTCATAGCGCTTACCTGGCGTCTCTCTGACAATCGGCTTGGTGACGAAAAGAAGCGTATCGCCAAGTTTGCCTCTACATCAGTGTTCCATGACTCGCCTGGGCTGCCTACTAACATCAGTGTCATTCGGATTACAACATCTTCTGGAGGCGCGACTTTGACAAGCGCTAGTAAATGCTCCTTTAAAGAGCGCATACCGTAGGGGTGTTGGATGCCTAAGATCTTAGCCGATTCTAATAGGCGTTGTAGGTGTAGCTCCGCAAAAGCTAACGCGTGTCCTGACATCTCTGGACGCCAGTATGCCCGCAAGCCTTCAAAGACATTAAGACCATAGGCAGCTGTTGCTGAAAAAGGGCTGATGCTTAAGTCTTCCTCGGGAATGAGTTCACCGTCCCATAACGCTAATTTTGTCAACTGATTGCCTCGCTTATTGATCGGTTTTGAGAAAACTTAAAAAGTGACGATAGCGATAAATGCCGTCAGCAAGGTTACCTCTTGAATTCCAATATCTCACTTGATTGAAGTTCCCACTCCGGTGACGCGTAAGGGGGTAAGACCACGCAAGTTCCTCCACCCTCTCGAACATCATTTCGATCACTGTATCGGCATATAAAATTCCAGCCGTAACCAAATAATCCGATACATCCCCTCTACATTCACGCCAGAGACGACTGGAGGGGAGTTCGATCAGGACAAACACTTTACTTCCGTCTGAACCTACAACGTCCAATAAGCACATTCTTTTCAGCGGCGCCCTTCCATTAAAGGTAATGTAGGAGAAGACTTTTCTCACACAATCTCTTTGGATCTGCACAAAGACACTGGTTCGCTCTGCGGGCTTACCTGTCATCGGTACGAGCCGTTTTCCATCATCTCGAAGCGAAACGGACGCAGTTACCTCAAGTCGATGACAGACAAAACTCAGCGGGCCACAATCCAACCATAGATGCTCCCCCTCTCTTTCAACAGAAACCAATTCGGCATCCTCGAACTGTGCTCCAGCGGCAATAGCAGCATTCTGCAGTTTCGCCACAAAAGTCGCATAGCCGGAGACCGGAACCTGCACTTGGCCACCACCGCGTATATAAGCCTTCAGGCTAGCAAGCGCCGCCCAAGCTTTCCCTATTTTTATGTCCATCAAAGGGTCGCGCTTACCCGCCAGATTCTGGATCAATGAGATCGCCGCGGTCACCAGTAGCGAGGAGAGCGTCAAAGCTCGGTTTGCAGCTCCTTGGTAATCAAGCTGAAGCTTAACGCCAAGCGAGCGGTAGGGCTGGGGAGATTGTATTACGAAACGCTCACCGCTGTATTGCTCAAGCAATGGGTAGACGTTGGGAATGGGCTCAATAAGATGGCAGGCGGCCTCGGCTACCATATCACTGTCCAAGCTCAGCGAACGCCATGCCCCACCTCTCTCCCCCTTCCTCGACAGGACCATTACCGAGAGGCCGTCAGCGGATAAACGTCGCGCTAGCATTAGCATCAAGGGACTTGAACCAACGATTACGTGATCAAAATGTGCAACCATCACTCAAATGAGGCCATATCACTGGCCAGCCAATCCTGGGCTCTTGAATATCTTCCACTGCTCCGCGCTGTACTGACCATTCTTTGCATAGGCCTCAACATAGCCTAACTCCACTAGATCGTCGGCAAGAACTGGGTCAACGTAGATTAGGACAAAAGACTTATCTAGAGCCGCTGTAAAAGCCCTTCGGAAGGTCTCTCCTTGAAAGCTGTTGTAGAAATAAACTACCGACGGGGCCTCAAGGTAATTTGCGAAGTTCTCCCCCGATTCAGCGAGTACAGAGGTTTTTATCGCCTTTACCTTCGCAAGGTTTGCCTCACACAGACCAACCAGATTGTGGTCATATTCGATACCAACAAATTCTTTAAAATCATCAGAGAAATACTTTTCACCATAGGTGATAGTTTTTCCTTTCCCACAACCAACATCGATAAACTTTACTGGTCCGCAAGCACTGCTGAGAATCTGCAAGGCACGTGAAATTGTTTCTTTGATCACGAAGTCGAGAGAAGCCACATAGAGCAAGCCATCTTTGAATGCTGGGTCGTTCACAGCCTGCACGCTCTTCTCGCGGCGAAAAGCAGTATTTGTCCCGTGCCGCAGGTCAAACCATACTGCGTTCCTAATGTACATGAATACAAAACGTACGCCGCGTTGACGCAGAGACCTGAGAATATGGCGAATCATGCGGTCCCTTCCAGAAAGCTAACTTTACCTCTCGCCGATTGAGGACACATCGCCTCAAGGTAAGCTACAAAGGTTTCACCAGCTTCTGCGACGCTGAAACGATCTACGAATACTTGATGCGCACGTCGTTTCGCATCAATAATCCAATCTGGCCGCTGCAAAATTTCCTCAAGGAGGTGCAATAAATTTTCTGGCTGTCCGGCCTGGTAACAAACTCCAATATCCTGCGTGTTCACGAGGTCAGCCAATTCACCGGGCAAGGAATTAATCAACACTAGCCCCGCTGCCATGTACTCAAAAGGCTTGTTTGGCAGACTTTGCAAGGCTTGCCCAGCATAAGAACAAAGTCCTGCATCGGATACCCGCAATACCGAATGCAATTCGTCTCGATTCAACCAGCCTAGGTGAACTAAGGTGGAACATTCCTTTGCTTTCTTGGCAACTTTGGGCGACTCAGAGCCGATTCCAGCCATCAGAATTTGCAGCGGTAAGTTGCGCCTATCTGCCTCTTCTGCAACGGCTAAGATCAGGTCGATATCATAGGTGGCTTCAAACTGCCCTGCAAAACAGATTAAAAAACAATCCGTTCGGATGCCATGTCGCGACAGCCACTTGGCTTCTGGCTTAGCGTTAGAAACAGGACTTGATCCTAAATAGATCACCCGATCATTTGCATTTTCCGCTTTTCCCGACAGCATTACTGCCCAATCTAAATACCGTCTGGATACAGCAATACGACCGCTTGCAGCAGCTAGATAATTACCCATCCGCTTGAAGGACGGGGCTAACAGTCTTCTAGCAAAGACCTTGGCGAAATCGGGGAAAAGATTCAAATAGACATCAGGCCACAAATCGCGGACATCCAGGACTACGGGGACGCCCCATTGTTTTCCAAGAGCCAAACTCTCCCGACACAGGCCTGAGGTTGGTATTCCGCAGACAATGACATCGGGACGTTCTAATCGAGAGGCTCGCTGGGTAAATTTTGCCGCAAGCCGTTGGTAGAACCGAAACCGGGCAAAGCTTCTATGGTTGCGATACTCGCCAGCGTGCAGCAGTTGCAACTGATAGTCGCTGGAAATTTGCACAGTCATATCAACCTTCGCTCGGAGGCGTTTGGTCGCATGGGCAAAGGTTGGCGCAAACCTCACGACTTTATGGTTATGTGCCACAAGAGCCTGGGCAAAGTATGAATAGCGAAAAAGTCGCGGATTCTTGTCCACAACAGGCAACAGCTCTCCGGGGTGAATTAGCCAAACCCTCATATTTCCACCACTACCACTTGGGACAAAACGGTGGAATTAAACTGAGGATTTACGAGATACAAACCAGCTTCCAGTCGTGCAGAGAACCTCCTCGCTTTTATCCCGAAACCGATCGTCAAGAGAGAATCCCGGATCTTTCAGTGTCAACACAATCTCTCGATCGACATCGGGCTCTGCCATCAAAACAGAATGGCCCCATTGTCGGAAAAGATCCAAGAAGTCATCGTGTCGCAGTCTGTTCATATACATGTATCGATTACCCGCCAGCATGTCCCACTTCAGCTCGGAAAATTGCAGGAAATTGATTGCGGATATCGAGCTGTCAGAGTGGGAAAAGTGGTCGCTATAGTCGACTCTATGGACAAACAATCCATCTTTTTTTACGAGGCGTCCACCTTCGTCAAAAATCTCTCCAAGCGTGCTCTTTGGTATTTGTTCCAATACGGTGTACGACGTGTGGAAATCTATGGAGCCGCTAGGCAGCCCAGTCTCTGCGGCATCACATGGCGCTTTGTACTCAATACAGCAAAGACGCATCAGCTTCTCCACATCCGACGGTGAGTCTATGGCCAGCCTTTGTAGGGCCGATAGCCGGTCAAGGTCTGCGAGCCCACCGAACAAGGTGGTGACCTGCTCTTTATATCTAAAAAAATTAAGCAGGGCTTCGCGGCATAGCACTGGCTTGAGATAACGATTTAAGTCTACCGAGATGGTGCGCTTAGCGCCCATCAACCAGTAGGCAATCGGAACTAAGGGCAGTCTGCCGGTACCTAATTCAAAAAAAGTCTTTCCCTCCAGTGACTCTCCCTGCGCCAATATGCGTTTGCAGGTTTCGATCCCAGCAACGAGTCGACAGGTAGGGTCGACATTTCTCAATCCGCCAAATCTTCGTTGAACTGTGTAGTAGGCCTCCAAGGAAAGACGGTTTGGCAGCATAGAAATGGCGTTCTGCAGCACAGATTTTGTCTTCCAACGCATTTTCATTTCCTGAACTTATGGTTGAAGGGAATCCCGCTACGTTGGGAAGCGAGATCAGAGTGCGATAACGCATTTATATAGTTTTACGAGCTTGTCGAATTCGGTACGCCAGTTGTACTTCTTTAAAATTGCACGCTGGCCATTTTCACCCAACTGGCGAGCCCATTGGGGATCTGACACAACTCTATCTATCGCTTGAGCAATCTCTGCTGGCCGCAGCGGATCAATACAGATGCCGCATTGGTTCCCCTCGACGATGTCTCGCCAAACAGGAAAGTCGGAAGAGATTACGGGAACTCCACAGCTCATATATTCGAACATTTTGACTGGTAAGGCGTCGACATAATTTTTCACAGGATGTAACACCACAAGACCGGCAATACTGCGAGCAAACATTTCGCCTATTTCCTCACGATCTAGATAACCCAATTCATTGACGCGCTTCCACCCAGCGTAGGAACGAACTTCCTCACTTAGGTCTGACTCTGTGAATCGCCCGCCGAGTTCTAGTCGCACATCCGCCCGGACATGCTCCATCGCGCGAACCATCTCCTTGACACCGCGGATCGCGCCTAGCCCCCCCACGTAACATACGTTTTTTCGAGCCTCACTACTCTTCGCACGGGAAGTCAATTCTCCAACGATCGGGAAGTTGTTAATGTCGACGGAGATTGGATTTACTCGTGAAAACTTTTCCCTGATGAAGGGCGTGGCCGCGACCACGGCATCCAACCGCGCGCAAGCATACCGCTCATAATATGCCACAGCTAAAGAGAGCACTCTCAGTGCCACATGGTTTAGATATGGCTTACCCAAAATTTGTTTAGGGACATCCTCATGCGAGTCAAATATAACTCGCTTACCAAGACGCTTGAGCCTTAATCCAACAGGAAGCAGCTCAGGATCATGCAAATGAAAAATCTCACAATTTAAATGCAAGGCGGCCTCAAATACTCTCGCTGCGGCATTAATAATTCGGTCGCACCTCCCATAAGACTCTCCTACATCAACAATAGTTACCCCACGGCAGGCCTCGCCTCCAAAGCCATCGGCAACTACTAATGTCACCTCATGACCTGCGTCCACGAGTGAAGTGCACATTTTGTGAAAAATGCGGGTGTCATACCGGAAGTGAACAGAAGTTAAGTGCGCTACGTGCATGGCTACTGTAGTTACCGCTTTAAGAGTTGACCCTAATCAATGAATTACACCCTGCCCTATTCTGAAATTTCAACTTTCGCGAACCTCTGCGCCGACACAGAAACAACAGTAGAGCTGATACGCCCATTCCATGGGTTAGAAAGGCAGTAGGGAGATCAGAACTAATCAAGAGGGATTCACTAGGGACGATCATGACGGCCACCGCAACCCAAGTTGGCACACCTCTATTGGCGAAGGAATCGAGTAGCCGAAAGAAGAACCCAACAATAACACCATAAATTGCAATCCCTATTGCACCGGCATGCATGTATCCCGTGGCTAAGAAAGAATTATTGGCGTGCGCGTTAGTTCCCAGATACTCACCGATCAATTTAGCGGTTCCCACTTCGTAGGGGTATTCAATTACCGTGGATAAAATCGAATTGGACCAAAATACCGGTTCATTTTGCGAAAAAAATTCGTAGTACTCGAACGTGAGCATTGAGGGCACGAAGAAAACTCTACGGATGGTCAGGGCGCCAAGCCAAGTATCGTCGATAGCAAAAAACGCTAGCAGCGAGAACAAAACAGTCGCTGCCATGCCTGCAGCAATGATTGTTAGAGATATCGTAGTCCTGAACCAGAACCACACAAATAATACGAGAAATGGATAAAATACGATCCCCTTGTGGGCTGTGACACTAAACCAAAACACGTGCAGCAAAAATATTATTGGCACCAAAATGTATTTTCGTTTCCACAACGCCATTGCGAGAAGGAACGGGCCAAAAGCTTTCGTAGCCCAAATATTGAAGTAATTCATTACACCTACATTCAGAAGCGCACTAGACTGCTCGCGAAACTCGTAGACGCGAGAAAAATCTAAATTGAAGTAACGTAGGCCTCCACTTCCAATCATCCACACTGTAACCACTAAACAAGCGATTGATGCGATAGTTACTGCAAGCTGCAACCCACCGTTGACGGTGTAAAAGATAAAGGGCCGGCCGTGACGTACAACCAAGACGCTAACCGCCCCTAGCAACACCAAATACAGATGATCTCGATTCTCATTTGCCAAGCCGTAAAAAATAAGGAGTGGCAATAAAAATCCAAATAACATGTAGCTCACCAGGTAGTCTGAAGGTCTATTTAGACGAGCTGGGAACACAACCAGTAGTAAGAGATAAAGCACCCAACTTTCCAAGTACTTAGCGCTACTAAAATCAATACCAAATCCATAACTGGCAAAGACCGGATGCACGAAAAAAACGTACCCCAGTTCTAACGAGAGGCGCAAAACAAACGCCCACAGAATGTAGGGTCCCTTGCCGTCAAAAATAAAAGCACGAAGCCGTGCCAGGTCTCGACTGATACTAACCCTCACTGATCAAGCACTGCTCGATAAAGGCTCTCTCTTCCACGGAGCTCTGAGTTATGCCAGAGCAGCGTGAAACATCCACCAACCTTCCGGCACTTTTCTTTCAGGCCTGTAAGGAGCTCTAACGCATCCGCATGATTGCAGCCCATATATTGAGAGCCAAATACACTCACTTCCATAGCCACGAGGGGTCTGACACGTATATTCAGTGATCGCCCTTTTACAGGGTCAAATCCCGGATATTCAAAACAGGTGCCACAACGAAACCCCGGGCGGTCAGGATAAGTCAGAGTATTGTCGTAGGTGAGCCCCGCACTATCCAAGTAACGTAAAGTAGCTGGATGAGACCACCTTAGATAGTGCATGCGACTTCCAGTAGCATGTAATTTTATCCCCTCCCGCTCACAGGTTAAGTAAAGCCTCTCTGCTTCCAACTTTAGCTGGCTCTTACTATCAAAGCTGTTGTAGCTGGGGTGCAAACCTATCTCATGGCCTCTGTCATAGATTTCTCGCAGCAAATGCCGTATCGCGGGATGCTCAATCACATAGTCAGCATCCAAGTAGCTGCTTTTCTCGCAAATGAAGTAAAACGAACTCCGTAAACCCCGCTCTTCGGATTGCGACATGAGCCAATCGAAAGTGTTCAACGGATCAAGAGAACTCAAGCGAGAGCCAATTCTGTACCTAACCCATGGACCTGTAGCGATGCTGCTAAGACGCCCCTTCAACACATCTCGTACGACGCTATAGGCGAATTTTGAAGCGCTGGAAAAACCATAACGTGAAGGCCTATCCACATCGTGTGACAACTGAAAAGAGAAGACGTTTTGCTTACGCACAAAGGCGGGCCAAAGCTTCACCGCTACTTGCCCAACGACATCAAACCACTCATCAACCACCGGTCGGTCAAGGTAGCCATGCCTAAATGCATGCGAGTGTCTCGCCATGAACCGGCCGTGCTGGTCAACACCGATGCTATCTATTTCTTCTAGCCTGCTCAGTACCCAGTAAAACATATCCAAAATGCCGTAACGGACAAGAAAGCCGTCGGTGTCACGCTGAATAAGTCGATCGGGTACAAAAGGCAAGCCCGGAGCAGGAAGCGGACCCCCTATGATGCTCCGCCACCCTTCCCGCTCAGCATCCCAGCTGGAGCAGGGTACTTCAGAATTTGTGACGTCAAAGATACCAGGGGAATTGCTCTTGAACCGTATCCTATTCTCGGATCCAGCCAATCGCAGATCCACTACTCCAGACGCTCTGGACAATTGCCAGATACCGCCCAATCGCTCGGTGAGGAGAGCCTCAAGCCAACGATCAACTGCATCAAGCATCAATGCCCACGACACCCAGTGAGAAATGGTTTGCAATATCAGCAATCTGGTTTATGTCATCTGTTTCTACAATAATTTTTGTCTTAACAGCCCTGTAGTGATTGCGCCTAACAACGAAGGGGATGTTGCTCGTTTTCATAAACCTCCGCCACTGCTTACTTTCCAAGTCGTCAGAAAAATATTTCACCAACACCTTCCGGTTTTTATTTGGGGTCAGCTTCAAATAGTTCTTAACCATCGACTGATAGTAAACAGAAGAAAAGTCGTTACCGGTTGCATCCGAAATAATCGCCTCGAACCCACCTCCCATCCGATTTGCTAAATCTAAAACTTTGATATTCTGATCTTTGTCAACTCTCATCTCACAATGAAAAGCGCCATGGTTGATACCGCAGGCAGATAAAACCGAAGCGGTGTTGAGGGAAATAATATGATGGAGGTCTTCGGGGATAGGGGCGTTGAAGAGATACCAATTGTAATTGAACTCGGGCAGATAACCCTCGTAATTTTCTTGAACGATACACAGTATCGCCACCTCGCCGTTGTGAATAACCCCTTCAACGTCGAATTGGGCTCCTTCAACGTATTCTTCTAATAGGAATTTGTTATGGAAAGTAGTCGTGCGCCTTTGCGCAAGAGCTTGATCACCATACTTGTGTAAGTCAGCATCGTTGGAAAGTAAGTAAACGCCCTCTGATGCAGTCCCGATCGCTGGCTTGAGCACACAGGGGTAGCGCAAAGGCAGTATGTCATCTCCGATAGCAATCTCCTTATTCTGAAGTACGCTTAGTCCTGCGTTGTTCAAGGTGTGCCTAAGCGTAATCTTATCCAAGCTGCATTGTCGCGCGAGGACTGAATTAGCTTTACCGTTGCCTAGAAGATCATTGAGACGGTTGTAAGCCGGAACCATAAACGACCCGCACTGAATCAGGACGTGGGTCAGCCGGTGCTCCACGCAATATCCATATATTTTTTGAATATTTTCCTCACCATAATCCTCAACATGAAGTAGTCCCTCCGGCTGAGTCCAACCACCCTTATAAAATAGTGTCCTATAGGGGAAAGCGGGTGTACAACAGATGTGGAACCCCACTCGCTCCCGCTTGAGAGCAGACAGTAAATGCCCAGAGCCAATGTAATCGGTGAGCACCAGTACCTGAGCATCCCTCGCTCGCGTCAACATCGAGGCGCCCACTAAACCCATTGAGATAACGTCAGCTAGTTTACGTAACGCGGATAACATTTGAGAAACTCCCAGATGCGAACTGGCTAGCGGCAATTTTGTTGACGATCAGATGTGCCCTAGATCCAAAGCAACACGAACTGCTTTCAAGTTATTATGCCAATCGGCGTTTATGCTCATCAAAATGTACGTAGAAAAGTAGCAGGTGTCCCGCTAGGGAGGCGAGCGATGACGCGAAAACGGCATAAGTTACATCAAGCCTGAGCTCACTAGACCCGATAAAAGCGATTAACACCATCCCTATCCTTAACGAATCGGCAAGCAACTGCGATGCCTGACGCTCGAGAACCACCAAATGGTTTGTGGGTGAAAAAACAAGAGTGCCAACTACCATAGGCGTCATCGCGAACAAGATATATCCGGCTCCAGCCCAATCCTCCTCCCCGAAAATAGGACCTATCAAAGTGGGTGCAAAAGCACATCCAATGGTTACAGGAATTGAAGCAACAGCTAATTTCCTCGTCGTCAATAAGAAATGGTCATGGAGCTGTCGGTACTCGGAAGTCTTTGCAAGAACAGCGGCGTGGGCCCAATAAGCTTGGCTGAGGGCCGTAGTCATTAGCGCAACCGGACCCAGTGCAACGGTATACATAAGTGAATACCAGCCAGCCTCTCTGGCTGAGTAAAAATAGGAGACTAGAACAAGTGGCAGGGACAGGCTCAATGCATTTAACAAAGAGACAGCGACTGACCAATACGCCTGCTTCCAAAATCGTCTTAGTGCCAACCGAACCCTGGCGGGGAACCGACGCGGAGCACCAAAATCTTGCCCCTTAATGACGCCGGTCAAAGTTAGCGCAGCGCCCCACACAGATGCAACGTTAGCACCTACCAATCCAATGGCTCCTAGACCAGCAACGCCGCCCACGATGGCAGAAGCAACTCTCACAGCACTTTGTAACATCGAGCTTCGCCCCACTGGTAGCAGCTCGTTTTCCCGAACGCACCAACCCTTAAACAACGCCAGAACGCCTGCTCCCAACACAGCCAAGGGTAAAAGTTGGTAGACCTCTCTAAGCGAATGCGCAACTTTTGGATCAGTAGTCATCAGTGAAACCACCATAGAGTCCGCACCAGTCTGGAGCAGCAAGACGATCACCAAATCAAAAACAACCAAGGATGCGAGCCCTAAGAAAACAAGTGCTGTGCCAGTGGACTTATTTGGAGCGTTAGGGACACACCAGTCAAATCTGCTGGTGGCAACCGCTGACAAAACAGACAACGTGGCTAAAAAAGCCGCCAACACACCAAAATCTTTGGGGTTATAGAGACGGGATAGGACAGGAAGGCTGGCGAAAGTGAGAATCTGCGCAAACACATTAGCGCGAAAGATGCTGAAAAAATTGCGGCTAAACCTCGAGGCTGATAACCGCTTAAGTGCCCACTTCATGAACCACGCTTCTTCACACGGACATCTTGCGCTGCAACGGCAAAAAATTCCTCATGACGCAACCTGATAGCAGGCATCAACCAAAGCTTCGATGATTCGCTCCTGAGCGTCCATCTTCAGATAGGGGTGCATAGGTAAGCTCAGGGCAGTAACGCAGGCATTCTCGCTTTGAGGAACCACAACCTGCTCATCGGCTACTGAATTTTGGCGATTCAGAGGTATTGGATAATAGATATTGCTTGGTATGCCCCGCTGCAGGAGGGATGCTTGTATTGCATCTCTATTTGGCAATCTGAGGGTATATTGTGCCCAAGCACTCTCGCTCCAGGTATCAATGAACGGTGGCCTTATGTGCTCGATCCCAGACACACCTCTCTGCTTTTCTCTCAACAACCTTGTATATGTGGACGCTACTTCACGGCGGGCCAAGAGTTCAGCATCAAAAATTTTCATCTTCTCCAGCAAAACTGCGGCCTGAATCGTATCCAAGCGGCTATTGATCCCCACTAGATCGTGTCTGTAACGGTTCAGCTGACCATGACGAGCGATCTGGCGCATAGAGCTCGCAAGTGTTTCATCATCTGTAAATATTGCTCCACCGTCTCCGTAACAACCTAGAGGCTTTGCAGGAAAAAAACTGGTGGTTGCAATCGTGCTGACATTACACGATTTCGTACCTTTGTAGGTGGCACCGAAGCTCTGCGCGGCGTCCTCTATAACGGGTATTCCATATCGAGCTGCCGTCTCGTTAATAGCAGTCATGTCAGCGCACTGCCCAAAGAGACTAACCGGCACGATCGCCCTCGTTCGGGGAGTTATTACCGCCTCGACCAAGTCAGCGTCAAGATTGAATGTATCCGGTCTGATATCGACATATACTGGCCGGGCTCCGCATACAACCGCCATTTCGGCGGCGGCTATGTAGCTAAAAGCTGGCGTGATGATTTCATCGCCCGCGCCGACTCCCAGTGCCATATATGCGATCTGAAGGGCGTCAGTGCCATTCGCACATGTTATACAAAACTTCGCCCCGGTATATTGTGCTAGCCGCTCCTCCAACTCATATACCTCAGGACCCAAGATATATTTGCCGTGCGAAAGAACTCTAGCTATAGCCTCCTCTATCTGCGGTCTCAGCCGCTCCAGCTGCAGAGTCAGATCAATAAACTGGATCATTTATCGTTCCGTGGATGCCTTGAAAGACTCCCGCCAGACAGCTCGTATCGGTCGTCGCTGTGAGGACATTCTGCCTGCCCGCTTCCTTCGAGTGGCAAATCGATTCTTTCCCCGAAAGCACTCATCCAGCCAACCTGTTTCGCCGGCACACCCGCTACGAGGGCATAAGGTTTCACATTGCGTGTAATAACCGCTCCTGCAGCGACAAATGCAAACTCACCAATTGAGACGCCACACACCACGGTGCAATTGGCCCCCAATGTTGCTCCACGCCCCACACAAGTGTCTACGTATTGATTTTTGCGCTCTATTAACGCTCTTGGGTTGTATACATTAGTGAACACCATACTTGGACCGCAAAAAACTCCGTCCTCTATGCTTACATTATCGTAGACCGACACATTATTTTGGATTTTGCAATCATCGCCTATCGATACTCTATTGCCTACGTAAACCCCTTGCCCTAGCGTCACGTTTCTGCCAATCCGCGCCCCGCCGCTAACGTGGACAAAGTGCCAAACTCGACTACCCTCACCGATCATGGCGCCATCATCTACGATCGCTGTCTCGTGTTGATAGAAGCTCATTTCCCCCAATTCCTAAGCTCCGGGTGTTCTATCACCCCCTGCATGAGCGGATGCACCCCTGTTGGGTGCTTGACCATTGGTTTACTTGATCGGATTTGTTCAATCAGTTCCACGCTGTGACGTGCCTCCTCCAATCCACAGCCCCTCCCCGCAAGAATTTGCTGGTAGGTCGCCTTATGGAGCTCATTAAACCCATCAGAAAATTCAACTTGCTCGCCATCGCAAGTGATACTGCGGAATGTCGTTTGCTTGCCCACTAACTGAGCGGGCAAGTCGTTCGCATCGATCGACAGCATCCATGGCACGCAAGCGCGCTGATACTCAAGGTACCCCGCGGCTTTCACGTCGCTTTTAAAGTGGACTTCGCTAAATTGCAGCTCTCCGAAAACAAAGCGCAACATGTCAAAAAAATGCACTCCGATATTGGATACCACGCCGAAGGATTTCCTAGGATCACCCTTCCAGCTTTCTAAATACCACCGCCCACGCGCGGTGATGTAAGTTAGTTCAACTTGATGCTTTCTCTGCTCTGGCAATTGCCGAATCTTTTTCTTCAAGGCTAAGATCGTCGGATGGTGCCGCAACTGAAGGACGTTAAAGACCCTTCGACCGTGAATGTGCTCCAACTCCGCTAGCCTTTCCAGCGCCGTCAATGAGGGCACCAGCGGCTTCTCGCAGATCACGTCACACCCCATTCTCAGGCCTGCGGCTATGTGCGCCTCGTGTAAGTAGTTTGGAGAGCACACCGAAACGTAATCTAAGGGCGTTCTTGAACGCTGGAGTCGATGCGCATATTCCTCAAACCGTTCGAACTCAGTGAAAAATTCGCTCTGAGGTGAGATGCTATCAATTACGCCCACCGAATCGTTTACGTCGTATGCGACCGCCACACTATGCCCTAGGTCCTTAATGGCCTTCATGTGACGGGGTGCGATATACCCGGCAGCTCCAATCAACGCAAATTGCTTGGCGCTCAAACTAAAGTCCTCATGCCTTGACGATTTTTTCTACCGAGCTCCGATATCGCCCGCGGGTGTCAATAATTAGCCGCGCTGACTTCGCTATCAACTCGTAATCGAGAGCGTCGTGATCGGTTGCGAGAATAACTGCATCGAAGGCTGCAACAGTATCTTCGTCAATCGCCAAGCTAGAAAGTTTAAAGTGGTGTTTCCGCATGGCTGGAAAACTCGGAACGTGTGGATCTGAATAAGCGATCTCTGCCCCCTTGGAACTAAGGATCTCCATAAGCTCAACAGCAGGTGATTCGCGCATATCGTCAACATTTGGCTTGTATGCAATCCCAATCACCATGACCTTCGCACCTTTCAGAGGAATTCCACGCTCATTTAACGCATCCATCAACTTAGTGACGACATATGCAGGCATCGCTTGATTAATTTCACCCGCCAGCTCAATGAAGCGTGTATGCAGACCAAACTCACGCGCTTTCCAAGTGAGGTAAAACGGATCAATCGGTATGCAATGCCCCCCTAGGCCTGGACCGGGGTAGTAGGGGGTGAATCCGAATGGCTTGGTTGCTGCTGCGTCGATTACTTCAAAAATGTCTATGCCCATTCGGTCAGATACAACTTTCATCTCGTTCACCAAACCGATATTTACGGCTCTGTGGATGTTTTCCAATAATTTTGTCATCTCTGCTACGGCGGGTGACGACACCGGGACAACTGTGTCAATGACTCCGGAATACAAAGCGCACCCCACCAATTTACATTTATCTGAAACCCCACCGACGATTTTAGGAATTGTTCTAGTATTGTGGGAAGTGTTGCCGGGGTCCTCTCTCTCAGGCGAGTAAACCAAATAGAAATCCTTGCCAACGCTTAGGCCCACAGCTTCAACATTCGGCAGCAGCACTTCAGTGGTGGTCCCCGGATAAGTCGTACTTTCTAATACCATCAACTGACCGGGACGCAGGTAGGGCTTGAGGACCTCTAACGTACCCATAACATAGGTCAAGTCGGGGTCTCGATACTTGCCGAGTGGTGTTGGGACACAAATAATTAGGGCGTCACATTTGGCTGCCAGGGCAAAGTCGGTTGAGAACTCCGCACCAGAAATCGACAGCGCATACAATTGGTCAGCGTCGATGTGCTTTATGTAGCTTTTCCCGTGGCGAAGGTTTTCAACCTTAGATGCATCAACGTCTAACCCAACTACGGCATAACCGCACTCGGCAAATCTGATGGCGAGGGGCAACCCAACGTACCCCAGTCCGATAATGCCAATAGTCGCAGCATTACCCTCGAACTTTCGTATTAATTCATCCAACACCAACTACCTTGCTTTCGAGCACATTTACCATTTGCGATAGCGGCATGCTCAGCTTGATCTATCCATAATCCCTGGCAAGCTCTTACCGTTAGACAAAAATAATTTAAGTACAGACGAAACAATGAGGACAAGACTATATCATCTAGGCATGTCCGAGCGTGGTAGCTTTACTGTTGCATGCAAATTGAATCTTTCGCCCCTCAAGCAATAGCCGCGTTCTTCGTGACACTCGCATCTATCTGTGCGCTCGCACCTGTCGCACACGTGCTGAGGTTAACGGACGCGCCATCATCTAGAAAGCACCATGACGGTGAAGTACCGCTGGTTGGCGGCATCGCCGTTTTTATAGCGCTTGTGTGTGCTGGCAGTGTCTGGGGTGATGTTAATCAAACCCTTATTACCGTCAATGGCAATGACGCACTATGGATTTTCATGGGCTGTGGCGCGATCTTAGTGAGCACTGGAATACTTGATGATCGATTTCAGCTCAGCGTTTTCGTGCGAGTGCTGTTAGAAGTCCTCGTTGCTATCGTCGTGATCGAATCGCTAGATTTAACAGTCGCTCACCTGGGTGACTTATACGGAAGCGGAAACATATTCTTGGACGAGACCACATCGTACGCTTTTACCGTCGTTGCGATTTTCGGCATCATCAATGCCTTCAATATGCTCGATGGAATAGATGGGTTACTAGCTTCTCTTGTTATCACGAGCCTCCTAGTATTCCACCTTGTTACCGGCATCAGACCTGGCTTTGCAAGCCTAGCCGTTGGCGCGTCCCTCATGGCGTTTTTGATATCTAACCTCAGCCTCTCGCCAATCATCCCGAAGACTTTCCTGGGTGATTCGGGTAGCAAATTACTGGGCTTTATTGTCGTGAGCCTACTGTTGGCGGCGGCGTCAGCTCAAGTTGGCAATGCCAAACTCATCCAACCCGTTACGGCCTTATTCGTCGTGGCGCTCCCCCTTTATGACATGGTTTTTACGAGTTTGCGGCGCATCATTAAACGGGTGTCGCCCTTCTCTGCAGACCGGTCTCACATCCATCATCTAATGAAGGGGCTAGGATTTTCGGATAGGAGAACGCTTGTCATTATTTTGTGCATTCACACTAGCCTGACATTCATAGGTCTTATACTCCACCGAGCGGAGACTCCAGAGTATTACCAATTCGCCATTTTTTTGGGCTGCTTCGTACTATATAGCTTCCTTTTCAGTCAATTGTGGTTGGCAGCTTTGAGACTCCAAGTTGACCAATTAGAGCCAGCCAAATTCGATCTAGAAGCACGCGCTCATCAGCCTCCAAATGAAGAACCGAGCGAGACCGGTGTAGACGGCGAGAAGAATAACCGCCGCTAGAGCACTTTCCGCGAAGGCTGGAAACGTCGTTAACAGATGTGTTTAAAAAGATCTGCGCAAATCGAATTGGAGATCATCGGTATGCAACCAATTGGGTAAATAGCCTAGTCAGCGTCGCCAATGTTTCTTGTGTCGCCCAAATTGAACAATCAGTCATGCCTTTGCGAAACAAGTCCATTATTAGCCGGGGCCACTGCATCAATATCCATCAGATGCCAGTGGGAGCCTCGATTACTCTACCAAGGCGGGCCCAGTATTTTCTCTCATCACCAAAGAGGTGTCATTTAGGCTACGGACCGCATTGCACATGTCCCTTAAATGAGTGTCGCTATGGCTGACAAGCACTATCGCTTGCTTGTGCGTTAATTGGTCTTTAAGGGCGATTTTTGCCTTCTCCCTAAATTCTTTGTCGCCCACGCTGAGCACCTCATCAATGAGCAACACACTCGCGCGATTCAATAGCGCGGAAGCAAATCCCAACCTAGCCCGCATCCCTAGAGAGTAGG
The DNA here is from genome assembly GCA_902631395.1 of Halieaceae bacterium. Taxonomy (GTDB): domain Bacteria; phylum Pseudomonadota; class Gammaproteobacteria; order Pseudomonadales; family Halieaceae; genus Luminiphilus. The sequence goes on from CACOYM010000014.1 coordinate 53,721, forward strand.
TATTCATTGGTTCATCAAAATATTTTCCTAGCTCACAAAATTCCTCGATTGAGCTTATGCTTTGCTTGGCATCATTCTTAGTAAGCCCTTGAAGTAGCCCCGCTATGTAAGCATTGTCCCGCCCGCTGAGTTCATTCTTAAAACCCAGGCCCAAACTTAAAAGCGATACCGTCACGCCGGGCGCCCAGGTCACGGTCCCGGTAGCCGGTGCATAGATTTTGGCCATGATGCGTAGTAGTGTAGATTTACCCGCTCCGTTGCGGCCCACGATCCCCAGGCGGTCGCCCTCGTTAAGCGTGAAGTTGATACCATCAAACACCGTGTGCTGCCCTGACTCGTGATCAGGACGCACCGCAAAGTGCATGCCTACATTCTCAAGGGTTAACATCGCGCTCATTGAGTTACCACGCGTCGGGCGATCCAGTAATGCAAGACCCGATAAACCCAGGTGAGCAGCAACAATATCGCGATGCTCTCCAGTAGCACGGTCAGCCATTGGCTGAGTATCTGAGCGCTGCCCTGCATTAAGACAGATCGATACAGATCAATTAGTGATGCCACGGGGTTCAACAGCAGCAGGTTTTCCCGCAAGGCAGCGTTACCAATGCTGTCGATATCCCAGAAAATGCCTGATATGAACAACAGAAAAACCATGCCCAGTTGCACCAGCAACTGGAAATCTCGACGAATACAAACCAGAACTGCTGCGGCCATACCGCACCCCAAAATGAGTAGGTACTGCGTAATGGCCAACGGCACCAGCCACAACCACGCAACGCTGGGCACATATCCTTGATATAGCAGCAGCGTCATCAAAAGCGCGAAAACCGCCATCTGTTTATAGAGCCCCTCATGGCAAACAGCCAGTGGGAACAGCCACTTGGGTGCATCCATCTTGCCAATCAGGCCTCGATTGCCAATCAAGCTGTTAGCGGCCTGAGTCACGCTTTTTGAAAACCAAATAAAGGAGAGCTTGCCAACTGCCAGGAAAGCAAGAAAATCCGCTCGGCCGCTACTCAGCAGTACCTCAAAGACCAGATAAAACACGCCCACCCACAGCAAAGGCTCAAAAATCCACCATAAGTAGCCTAAGAAATAGCGCTGTGCGTCCGCCTTGAGCGAGAGCCGCGCCATCTCGTTGACCAGGGTCACAGACTGTCGGATCGGTAAATTATTCAAAAAAAGCCCGTTTGGGTTTTGGATAGTTGCTGATCAATTTGTGATGCTCACATATAGGACCTCAGGTGCTGACAACGCGACTACCGAGCATCGAGAGATATTTCATATTATCACTGCTACCCAATCATAATGGCAGGCAAATCATCAAGGATACCTAGAGCATGGGTCACACCCCCCGCAAGCGCTTCGGCCAGAACTTCCTCCGCGATGAGTCCGTCATCGACGCGATCGCTCGCGCTGTTGCACCCGCGTCAGAAGATCATCTGGTTGAGATCGGCCCTGGCGAGGGAGCACTGACTAAAGCACTAGTTGGTAGCGGCTGCAGGATGGATGCTATCGAGCTTGATCGTGACCTGCGCACACGGCTGTTGGCAGCCTTCAGCACCCATTCCAGATTCGCACTGCATAGTGCTGATGCGCTGGCCTTCGATTTTGGGAGCCTAATCAGAGAGGCTGAACCTCTTCGCATCGTGGGTAACCTGCCCTACAACATCTCCACACCACTGATCTTTAGACTGCTAGACCACGCAGAGCTGATCTCGGACATGCACTTCATGCTGCAGTTAGAGGTGGTCGAGAGACTGGCCGCATCGCCAGGGAGTAAAGATTGGGGTCGCTTGGGCGTGATGGCCCAGTTCCAGTGCCACGTCGAGCATCTTTTTGATGTTCCACCTGAGGCGTTTTATCCCCCGCCCAAGGTGCAATCGGCCGTTGTGCGTCTTACTCCCCGCACTCAACTACCCCCCGTGGAGCGCGAAGCATTAGCGAAGGTCGTTACACTAGCCTTTGCCCAGCGCCGCAAAACCCTGCGCAATAATTTCAAGGGTGTGCTTGAAGACAGCGACTTTGAAGCACTCGATATAGACCCCAGCGCCCGGGCAGAGACGCTGCCAATTGAGGACTTTATTGCCATCACGACCCACCTGCCTTCCTGATCGCATATGTTAGTGCCTTAGACACGCAGTAAAGCCGTGAGAGACCGAATTCGAATCCGTGAAAGCCAGCGCCCAACGCACTACCCAGCCATCGGAAAATAAAAAGTCTTTATCCTTGGATTTAAAGGTGCCTACACTGTCGAACTGACCAAGCGCGAACTGTTTTCTGATCAACACGCTATGAGTACCTACGTCGTCGGCGACATCCAAGGATGCTTTGAACCATTCCAGTGCTTGCTGGAGCAGGTGAAATTCAATCCAGACAAGGACCGCCTATGGAGCGTTGGTGACCTGATAAATCGCGGCCCCGCTAACCTGGAAACGTTGCGCTGGTTCTATGCTCACCGCGACAACGTCACCATGGTGTTAGGCAACCACGATCTTCATTTAATGGCCGTCTCCTGTGGCGCACGGAGCCCCAGCCGAAAAGACAACTTTCACGACATTTTGGGCGCGCCAGACCGCGAGCAGTTGCTTGAATGGCTGCACCATCAACCTCTCGCTTATTCAGAAGATGGCATCACCATGGTGCATGCAGGCATCCCACCGATCTGGACGGTGCAGGACACGCTGGATCGTGCCTGGGAGGTTGAAAACGCCCTGCAAGGCGCCCGGTGTCAGGAGT
>CACOYM010000015.1 GCA_902631395.1 Halieaceae bacterium
GGCGGCGGTTCAGTGCGTATCCATGATCAAGCGATGCAGCAGGCCGTATTTGATCTGCTCGGTATTGATGAGGCCGAGTCAGAATCCAAGTTCGGCTTTTTGCTGGGCGCGTTACGTCACGGTGCACCGCCGCATGCCGGATTGGCGTTTGGTTTGGATCGCTTGGTGATGCTGATGGTAGGTGGGCAATCGATCCGAGACGTGATCGCTTTCCCCAAGACCCAGAGTGCCCAGTGCGTGATGACCGAGGCGCCTGGAGAAGTGTCAGAGCAACAGCTCCGGGAGTTGTCGCTCCGGCCACGACGGACTGACGGTCCCGGGACGGATTGATTCGAGATGGCGGGCCACAGTAAATGGGCGAACATCAAACACCGCAAGGCGGCACAGGACGCCAAGCGCGGCAAGCTGTTCACCAAGCTGATACGCGAGCTTGTGGTAGCAGCGCGCGCTGGTGGCGCTGCCGTAGAGGATAATCCGCGGCTGCGAGCTGCTGTCGATAAAGCCCTGGGTGCCAACATGAAGCGCGACACGATCGATAATGCGATCGCTCGCGGTGCCGGCACGGGTGAAGCCGACAATATGGAGGAGCGCACCTACGAGGGCTACGCGCCGGGGGGCGTCGCGGTGCTCGTAGAAGTGATGACCGACAATCGTAACCGCACGGTCGCTGAGGTGCGTCATGCATTTACCAAACGAGGTGGCAATCTCGGTACTGACGGTTCGGTAGCCTATTTGTTCTCTCGCACGGGGTTGATTCAGTTCGAATCCGGTGTTGATGAAGACGCGGTGATGGAAGCGGCGCTCGACGCAGGTGCCGAAGATATCGTGACGCGGGACGACGGCAGTATTGATGTCATGACACCCTGGGAAGAGGTGACTGAGGTGCGCGACGCGCTGGTTGCTGCGGGGCTGGAGCCGGTTCAGGCGGAAGTCACGATGCTCCCCAGCACGGAGGTCGAGTTGGATGCGGATACCGCACCGAGCGTCATAGGTTTGATAGATATGCTCGAGGATCTCGATGACGTGCAGAACGTCTACTCCAACGCCGATATCCCCGACGCGGTGCTCGCTACGCTTTAACAACAAGGGGCTCGAGAGGCGAAAACTCCCTGACTTCTGACTCACACACCTTGGCATTGCTTCGCCGCGCCCTTTACGGCCCTTGTTAAGGAAATTACGGCTGCACACGTCTGGCCTGTTATCTCGCGATCGCGGCACTTTCACCGTTCACCATGACTGCCTGACATCATGATCTTTTTGCCGCAATCGGTCACACTAGCCATTGGTTTGTTTGGGCACCCACCATGGCAGTCATACTCGGTATTGACCCTGGATCCAGAAAGACCGGCTTTGGCGTCATTCGCGTCGACCGGAAAAAACCGCGCTACGTGTCCAGTGGCACGATCCGGTTGCCCGTTAAAGAGCCTCTCAGCATCCGATTGAAGGTGCTCTTTGAATCACTGTCTGAAATTATCGCCACCCATCAGCCAACGGTTGCTGCAATCGAGAGTGTGTTTATGGCCAAATCCCCTGATTCGGCGCTGAAGTTGGGCCATGCCCGGGGCGCTGCAATGGTTGCCTGCGTCACGCACGACCTGAGCGTGCACGAATATGCCGCTAGGAAGATCAAGCAGTCGGTCGTGGGGACTGGAGCGGCGAGTAAACAGCAGGTGCAACATATGGTCACCGTGTTAATGGGCTTATCAGCGGAGCCTGCTGAGGATGCCGCAGATGGTTTGGCTGCGGCACTGTGTCATTGTCATACGGAAGGTTTGGCCGGCACGGTAGCGGCGAGCGGATTCCGAGCGGGTCGTTTGAGGTAAAGTGCGGGCATGATTGGTCACATCCGCGGCACGTTGCTCGCACGTCAGGCACCCGAGATCTTGGTGGAGGTCAGCGGCATTGGCTACGAAGTTCAGGTGCCGATGACTACGCTGTATCAGTTACCGGAGCTGGGCGAGACCGTCACGTTGCTAACCCATTTTGTGGTGCGAGAGGACGCTCAGCAGTTATTCGGATTTGCTGATGCGGCAGACCGGCGGCTATTCCGTGAGCTGATTAAGGTAAGCGGCGTTGGACCGCGGCTGGCATTGACCTTGCTCTCCGGAATGGACGCGGCCGATTTTGCGCGATGTCTACAGCGAGACGACGTGGCGGCGTTAGTGGCGCTGCCGGGTGTTGGTCGAAAAACCGCTGAGCGTTTGTTGGTCGAGATGCGCGACAAGGTGGGTGACTGGTTGGATGGGTTGTCGCCCGGCAACAGCGGCGGCGAGGACACGCGTCGTCGAGTGGAGACGGAGCCGGATCAGCGTGCCGAAGCGGAGCAGGCGCTGGTGACACTGGGTTACAAGCTGACCGAAGCCGCCAAGCTGATTGCCAGTGCCGATGCGCCTACCGATGCCAGCAGTGAGGAGCTGATTCGCCTGGCATTAAAGATTGCGGGTGGGGGACAGCGATGACGCCCGCGGATCAAGGAGCCAGTGCGTGATTGAAACCGACCGTTTGAAGGAGCCAGTGCGTGATTGAAACTGACCGTTTGGTTGCAGCAGACACCGGCGATCAACGCGATGACGCCGTGGACCGTGCGATTCGGCCGCGCCGACTGGACGAATATATCGGGCAGCGCGCGGTGCGCGAGCAGATGGAGATCTTTCTGTCGGCAGCCCGCAAGCGCGGCGAGCCACTCGACCATACGCTGATCTTCGGGCCGCCCGGGCTGGGCAAAACGACACTCGCAAGCATTATTGCGGAAGAGATGGGTGTTCAACTCAAGACCACAAGTGGCCCTGTACTCGAAAAAGCCGGTGACATTGCTGCGTTGATGACCAATCTCGAGCCCGGTGATGTCCTATTTATTGATGAAATTCATCGGCTAAGCCCTTACGTTGAGGAAGTGCTTTACCCCGCGATGGAGGACTATCAGCTCGACATCATGATTGGCGAGGGGCCCGCCGCCCGGTCAATCAAGCTCGACTTGCCGCCTTTTACTTTGGTAGGGGCCACGACCCGCGCCGGCTTGCTGACCTCACCGCTCCGGGATCGTTTTGGCATTGTGCAGCGATTGGAGTTCTACGATGCCGCTGAACTCACTGAAATTGTCCGGCGCTCTGCAGGGATTCTGGACATTCCGACTGACGACGCCGGAGCGAGCGCCATCGCACGACGGTCCCGCGGCACACCGCGCATCGCCAACCGCCTGCTGAGAAGGGTGCGAGATTACGTAGAGGTCAAAGCCGATGGTGCGGTAGCAGGCCCCACGGCGGCGGCGGCTTTGGACTTGTTAAATGTTGATGCGCAGGGCTTCGATCATCTCGACAGACGACTACTGCTGACAATGATTGAGAAGTTCGACGGTGGACCGGTGGGGGTCGACAGCCTCGCGGCGGCGCTGTCGGAAGAACGTGGCACGATTGAGGATGTGCTAGAGCCTTTTCTGATTCAGCAAGGCTTCATTCTGCGAACATCTCGCGGACGGATCGCAACACGACATGCCTACCGACACTTCGGCATTGCTTTCCAGGGGTCAGCGGCAGAAACGCTGAGTCTGGATTTGGACGACTCAAATTGAGCGCGGAATTCTCGCTGCCGATCAGGGTCTATATTGAGGACACGGACGCTGGCGGTATTGTCTACTACGTGAACTACCTTAAATATCTTGAGCGGTGTCGGACCGAATTTATGCGTGCATTGGGTACAGATCGGGCTGCAATCTCTGACGAGGGCTGGATGTTCGTCGTGTCCAGCTTGGCGTTGACGTACCGACAACCCGCGAAATTGGATGACCAGTTGGATGCGACCGCAGCAGTCGTTGCGGTGAAGGGTGCAGCGATTCAGTTTGCTCAAAGCGTGAAACGAGGGAGCAGTTGCATGGTTGAAGGTGATGTAACGATCGCCTGTGTGGATCGCGTGAGTGGCAAGCCACGACGCTTATCGCCAGAGCTCAAACAACAGCTTGAGGCCAGAATGCAAAACAAGGAGACCAGCACATGACAAAGGAACTGGGCTTGATAGAGCTCATTGCTGGCGCCAGCACGGTGGTCCAGGGCGTGATGCTGATATTAGTGCTGGCCTCTCTCGCGTCATGGTTTCTTATTGTGCAGCGTGTCATGTTGATGCGCCGCGCGGACGATGAGTGGTTGGTTTTCGAAGAGCGGTTTTGGTCAGGTATCGATTTGGCTCAGCTGTATCGAGAGGGTAATCAAGCGGTTGCCGATGGCCAGTTGCCGACGGGCGTCGAAAGTCTGTTTCGAGCCGGATTTAAAGAGTTCTCGCGGTTATCGCAGCAGGCCGATATGGATGCGGATGCGATTTTGGAAGGTTCGCGGCGGGCGATGCGTGTGGCACTGATGCGCGAGACGGATCGAATCGAGCAGCACTTGCCGTTTTTGGCCTCTGTGGGGTCGACTAGTCCCTACATCGGATTGTTGGGCACGGTTTGGGGGATCATGCATTCCTTCAGGGGCCTCGCCAACGCGACGCAGGCAACGCTTGCGACGGTGGCGCCCGGTATTTCTGAAGCGCTGATCGCCACGGCGATGGGATTATTTGCAGCTATCCCCGCGGTACTGGCCTACAACCGATTGGCAGCGCGGAGTGACGCACTGCTGAATCGCTATGAAACGTTTCTGGATGAATTCTCCGGCGTTTTACAGCGTCAGACCTATGCCTTGAAAGCCAGCCAAACCCAGAGGCTCTGATCATGCGCCGCCGCCGGATGCTCGCTGAAATTAACGTAGTCCCCTACATCGATGTGATGCTGGTGCTACTGGTGATCTTCATGGTGACGGCACCGATGCTGATGCAAGGTGTTGAAGTGGAATTGCCCAAGGCGGATGCCGCGCCAGTCGAAGATCAAGATGCGGAGCCCTTGATTGTATCGATAAACAGTCAGGGCCAGCTGTTTCTCAACCTTGGTGCAAACGAAAAACAGGTACTCGAGCTTGCGACCGTGCGTCAACGTGTTGCTGCCGTATTGCGTCGCACGCCGGATAAACCCGTCCTCGTTTGGGGTGATCAGAAGGTTGCCTACGGCGATGTAGTGCTCGTGATGACTGCTCTTCAGGAGGCGGGAGCACCGTCGGTCGGTTTGGTTACCGAGAGCCCCACGGTCAACTGATGTCAGCAGATCGTCTGCTTTTTGCCGGCCTGCCCGCCTTACTCACTCTTTTGTTGCACGGTGGAGTCGTGCTGATGCTGGTCGTGCGTTCGACCCACTCAGAGCAGGTTGTGGCGGCGGCGCCCGCCATTCAGCCGATTCAGGCGGCGTTGGTGTCGGCGGATGCCTTGAAACCCAAACCCAAGCCCAAGCCCAAGCCCAAACCGACACCCAAACCTGAGCCCAAACCACAGCCGACGCCCACACCTGATCCTAAACCGACTCCGGAGCCAGCAACCGCGCCCCCTAAGGCGCCGGAGCCGCAGCAGGATAGCGCATCGTCTCTAAACACAGAGCAATTGGCCGCGCTGACACGCGATGAGTTGGGTGCACTCATTGATGCGGATTCGGGGGCGATGGGCACGGCAGAGCCCACCCTGCGTGATGTGGTGGCGGCTACGATCCGCGCGACGGTCATCAATCGTTGGACGCGGCCACCCAGCGCACGCAACGGAATGGTCGCGGTATTATCGATACAATTGGTGCCAACCGGAGAAGTGGTAGGAGTGAGTGTGTTGCAATCAAGCGGCAACAACGCTTTTGATCGTAGCGCGATGAACGCCGTTGAGCGCTCTGCACGATTCCCCGATGTCGTCAAACTAGAGAACGCAGTGTTTGAAGACAACTTCCGCCGGTTTCAACTGATATTCAAGCCCGAGGATTTGAGGTACTAATGCTGTTTGGACAACGATTGATTCTTGCACTCCTATTACTGTGCGTCGCGCCAGCTTGGGCTGAATTACAGATCGAAATCAATCAAGGCGTGGAGAACCCGACGCCCATCGCTGTGGTGCCCTTCGCTTGGCAGGGGGTCGGATCGGCACCTGAGGACGTCGCGCAAATCGTTGATTCTGACCTCGCGCGGAGTGGCCAATTCTCTCCAGTGAGCCGCCGCGATATGTTGAGTTACCCGACTCGCGAGTCGGAACTGTTTTTCCGCGATTGGCGGGCGATCTCGGCGGAGTATGTGCTGATAGGGCGCGTGAGCGTGGGGTCCCAGGCGCGCATCGATTTTCAGCTGTTTGATACGACCCGGCAGGAAGCGGTGCAGTCCGGCACTGTGACGGGACCCGTCACCGAGCTCCGCATGTTGGCGCACGGGGTAGCCGATTCGGTCTACGAGACGTTGACGGGCATCCCCGGCGCGTTCGCCACCCGATTGCTGTACGTTTCTGTGACGCGCAATCCAGAGGGCAAGGATTTTTACCGTCTCACCCTAGCGGACGCGGACGGTCGTCGGCCCATTGTGTTGCTGGAAGGGCGGGATCCTATTTTATCTCCCTCTTGGTCGCCGGATGGATCCGAGGTGGCTTACGTTTCATTTGAAACGTCTCGTCCGGCGATCTACCGACAAAACCTGCGAACCGGGGCGCGCGAGCAGTTGACCAACTTCAAAGGCCTCAATAATTCGCCTGCCTGGTCTCCGGATGGCAACACCATGGCGTTAGTGTTGTCCAAAGACGGCAATCCAGACATTTATCTGCTGAACCTAACAAGCCGCGCGCTCACTCGCTTGACCCGCCATTTTGCGATTGATACCGAGCCAACGTGGATGCCCGACGGCAAGTCGCTCCTATTCACGTCAGATCGCGGTGGGCGTCCACAGATTTACCAATACGATCTTCGTACTCAAAAAATTGAACGCGTCACATTCCAGGGCCCCTACAACGCACGAGCCCGTGTGGCCCAGGACGGGCGAAACGTCGCCTTGGTGCATCAGCGTGATGGGCGTTACCACATTGCGGTGTTTGACTTGGTTACGGATCGTTTAACGGTCCTGACGGAGACCAGTCTGGACGAGAGTCCTAGCATCGCACCAAATGGATCTATCGTGCTCTACGCCACCAAGCGGGGGGAGAACAGTATCCTCGGTGCCGTTGCGGTTGATGGCGGGGTGAGGTTCAGCCTCCCGGCCAGAGAGGGGAGCGTGCAGGAGCCGGCTTGGTCGCCCTATGTCACGCCCTAATTGCGAATCCACAGCCTAGAAACACCTGCCTGCTACTGGACAAGAAGCGTGTTGTTTGTGATGAGCATGGCAGCGCTGTTGGAAGTCGTCATCATGGATCAGGGGCGCTCGTAGAGATCCGGCCTGTGCCAGACCCCTCGATGCGAATGTCACCAGAGAACGCTTCAGTGAAAAATTTTGGCGATGAACGCGAGAAAATCGTTGATTTATGCGCTACATTACAAAGGGTTAAGGTTCCAGGAACTGGGGAAGGATCGACAATATGAAAAACGTAACGCTTTATGGGAAGTGGTTGGGACTGGTTTTTGCCGCCCTGTTTCTGGCAGCGTGTTCCAGCAACGATACGAAAGAGGCAGACGCAGCGGCTGTAACTGCGGCCGAGCAAGCGGCACAAGAGGCGGCTGCCCGCGAGGCTGAGCAACAGGCACGCGCTGAGGCTCAGCGCGCTCTGGAAGTCGCTGCGGCTGATGTAGGCACGATTTTCTACTTTGGATTCGATAGCTCATTATTGACCGACGAGTCACGTGCTCAAGTGGATGCACACATTACTGCACTGCTGGGCAATAACGATAGCGTTCGTCTCGAAGGTCACACTGATGAGCGAGGCACGCGCGAGTACAATCTGGCCTTGGGCGAGCGACGTGCGAATGCGGTGCGCGACTATATGGTCGCTAATGGGGTCCCGAGCTATCGTATCGAAACGATCAGCTATGGCGAGGAGAACCCCGTCGCCTACGGCTCGGGTGAAACCAACTGGCAACAGAACCGCCGCGTTGAGCTCAAGTAATTGAGGACGCCACAGTGACAGCTGTATCCATCAAGCCGGCCTTACGCGCCGGCTTTTTATTAATGGGCGCGGGCTTGTTCGGATTTGCGATCCCGAGCAGCCTTGTGGCGCAGGATTATGTTGACGTCGAGGCTGAACGCCTTGCTGCTGAGCAAGCTATGGCGACGGATGCGGCACCCGTTGTCGATCCCGCCACTTCTTACACCGGTATCCGGCCTTACTCCGGTTCGACTACCGTGGCGCAACCCCCCGCGGAGACTGCGGCCCCCATCACCGGTACGGACTCTGGCAGCCTAATATTGCGAGTACAGCAACTCGAGGCTGATGTGCGCAGGCTCACGGGCTTGTTAGAAGAGGCTACCCAGGCACTGCGTTCACTTGAGGCGCAGAGTCTGGAGCGTTACGTCGATCTCGACCGGCGCCTCGCGCAAGGCGGATCAACGACCAGTGCCCAGCAGGGCACGCCAGCCGGCCCAGATATGAAAGGCACCGCCGATGTGGCGTTACCCGGTGCGGATACCACAGATGCGCGATCAGTCGACGCCCAAGTGGGAGAGGAGCCAGCTTACCGTGCCGCCTACGAGAAGGTGCGTGAGCGTGACTTCGATAACGCTGTCTTGGCCTTCACGGAATTTTTATCCAATTTTCCCTTTGGCCGTTATGCACCGAATGCGCATTACTGGCTTGGAGAGCTTTACCTAGTTGTTGAGCCACCTGATCCCGAGCTGGCGAGGCAAAACTTCAAACTGCTCCTTGATCAGTATCCTGCAGACCCCAAAGTGCCTGATGCCTTGTACAAGCTGGGCCGCGTTCAGTTCATTAAGGGCAATCGACAACGATCGCGCGAATACTTGGACGAGGTCATTCGGGAGTACCCGTCACATGCCGCCGCGCAGTTGGCTAGGCAGTTCCTGCTCGAGAACCTCTGAGAGGCGTATCGAGACTTGTTGGCGATGGATAGGACTTGTATTTTTACCCGGTAGCGTTAGCATACGCGCCTTTCCTGTTTTGGGCCGTTAGCTCAGTCGGTAGAGCAGTTGGCTTTTAACCAATTGGTCGCTGGTTCGAACCCAGCACGGCCCACCATTACAGCAAACCACCCACGGGTGGTTTTTTCAATTTAACGTGATGACATTACGAGCCGATGAGCGCTGTGTGATCACGAGGGCAATGGTTTTGTCTTCCTGAAGTTATCAGTGTCCCCGACCTTTCACCCTCCACAGAGCACATTCATGGGACCGAGTTCTTCTGATGTGTCCATTAGGTTTTTGGCGGCATCGGCTCGTTTAACCATCGGTCATTTGGACCCTAAATTGGTCAGATTAATGGATGACATCAAAGAGTTGCTAAAAGTCCCCCTACAAATCCGAAGGGACTTGACGATTCCGCTTTCTGCCCTGGGTTTTTTTGCGATGGAGGCAGCATTTGTGAATCTGCTGGAGCCAGGCCATACGGCCATTGTCTGCTAGAACGGTGTTTCCGGTGGACACAAGAAATAGGACGTCGAGAGATGTGGTGCCAGTCCAGTCATGGTGCAGGACCGGTGAGGCGACCCGTTAGACCCGGAAAAAGTGTCTGAGGCCATTCAGGCTAACCCCCACGCCAAAAGTACCCGCACTAAAGTTCAGAGCTGGTTTCTTTATATGAGCTCGATTACGGGCTACTGGGGTGAGGGAGCCAACCGAGCCTAACATCACACGGCACCCGTCAATGTGATTGATGCGCTTCATGAGTCGTTCCTGATGCTGGAAGGTGAGGGCGCTCAGGAGAGTGTTGCACGTCACCGCCGGAACCATGCTGCACTGGCCGCCGGGCTCACGGATCTTGGCCTCTAGTTCGGTCTCAGAGACGCGGCAGCGACGGCAGCTCATCGCGGTCTCCATCTCTGAGGGTAAGGATGATGCTGGCAATCGATCTCGTTAACTGCCCGATTTTAATCTTGAAGTGGGCGCTGGCTTGGGCGAACTTGCGAGGAAACAGTGGCGCATCGGTCTGATGGGCAGCAGTAATGCCGGTAACATCAGTCGTTGCTTAAGTGCTTCTGAGGCGTTGCTGGTATCCTGAGTAGTGGGCGTTGTCGCACTCTGAATTTAATTTGGAGACGATACTCAGGTGGCATAGTTGGGCTCTTCTGTGTCCAAAATCGCTCTCAGCTCCGCAAAATGGCGCTCCGCCTGATCGGGATAGGTCTCCAACTCCTTCGCGGTTTTTTCCGCAACCTCATCGGATAACACGCTGAGCGGCTGGCCCGTCCACAGTGCCTTAATGTAGGTCTCAGCTGCGCGCTCAAAATAGAAAAGACGATTAAAGGCGTCGGCGACGCTACGGCCTATCACTATGACACCGTGGTGGCACATGATGAGGACTTGTTTCTCAGGATCGGCCAACTGCCGACAGCAGCGCTCAGCTTCTTCTTGAAAGGCGAGCCCACCATACTCTGTGTCGATCGCATAGCGATTGAAAAACATCGCACAGTTCTGATCGATTGGTGGGAGCCGTGGATCTTGTAGTGTAGATAGCACCGTGGCATGTATTGAATGCAGGTGCAGAGCGACTCGGGCGTGCGGGCATTGCCGATGTAAAGCGCCATGTAGACCCCAGGCGGTGGGATCAGGCGCGTCAGGGCGGACCATGGTCTCTGGGTCGTTGGCATTCACGCATATCAGATCTGACGCCCGAACCCGCGAAAAGTGAACCTGATTCGGGTTCATCAGAAACTGAGAGCCGTCCTCGCTGATTGCTGCTGAGAAATGATTCGCTACACCTTCATGAAAATTGAGGCGGGCTGCCCACCGAAACGCGGCGGCGAGATCCGTTCTGGTGTCGACGTGTCCTAAGCTTGCCGGCGGTGAAGCACGCCGCGGTTGAACCAATTCGTTTCTCATGTTGTCCCTCTTACGCAATCTTCGATAACGTTAACATGATCTGGCCTTTGCCATACTGATCTGCAGGTAAGCGGCTTACCAAAGGGTGACGCATTGCGTTCGTGGCCTCTGTCTCAGCGTGTGCACGCGGCGATACCCATTCCGTAAAAAGCGACGTTAGTACGAGTTATACTGGTTTTCGTCCTCCGCTTTCACGACAAAGTCACAGATGGCTATCCCTTCTTACACTGCTCACGACTCGTCTCCTGAAATCATTGCGTCGTTGGAACGTCATGGCGCGGTTGTGATTGAAAACCTGCTCGCTGAAAATGTGGTCGATGGCATTTCGCGGGACTTGCGGCCAGAATTTGATCGTGAAGGGCATCTTTACCAGAACACGTTTAATGGCCATCAGACCCTCCGGGTTGGTGGCGTAACCAAATACTCACAGCATTTTCCGACACTGCTCTTGCATCCACTGGTGCTCGAGTTGGCTGACGCAATATTGAAGCCGCACTGTGAGGTTTACCAAGTCGGCAGCACGACCGCGATAGAAATATTGCCGGGAGAGGGAGCTCAGGTTTTGCATGCCGATGATACTTGCTACCCAAGTCACCTACTGCCGTTTGAGGCTCAGGTTTCGGCCCTTTGGGCGCTGGATGATTTTACCCTCGAAAACGGAGCAACGAGAATTGTCTCACGCGAAGTGGGCATTAATGATCCTAGCGAGGTGCGAGAAGAGCATGTTGAGCAAGCGGTTATGCCCAGAGGGTCTGCTGTGATTTATTTGGGCTCAACCCTTCATGGCGGTGGTGAAAACAGGAGTGAGGCGCCTCGAAAAGCCATCGTGAATACGTATTGCTTGGGGTGGTTACGGCAGGAGGAAAATCAGTACTTGACGTTAACAGCAGAGGAAATTGCTGCGCAGTCTGAGGAAATGCGTCGCATGCTGGGGTTTCAGGCTCATGGTCCGTTTTTGGGCGTATGGCCGGAGGATCCGGACGGCAAGTGGTACGAGACCTAAACACGCATTAAATAAGCGATGGTTCTTCCGCTAAAAGCCCGCAACACCCGTTGGAAAAGCTGTGCCGTTTCCTTCTATCGCGGCGCCATTTTCAACTTCCTTAATGGCAGTCTCCATGATCTCGAGACCCTCTCGGAGAGTCTCTTCATTCATGTTGAGCGCAGGGTAAAGGCGGATGGTGTCTTCATGGTCAGAAATGGCCCAGACCCCACGTTGGAGCATCTCCCCTCTAACAGCTCTGGAGGACCACCAATGTTCGGCATCGGGGTCGGTGAACGCTGATTTGTTAAAACTGACACCCATCAGCAAACCACTGTTTCTAACCTGCCGTACGATCGAATATTTTTCCCAATCGGCCATGATTTCCTGAGCAATTTCTCCCAGACTTGCGGCGTGGTTGATAACGCCATCGCGCTCGAAAATTTCTAGCGTTTTAATGGCTGCGGCGCAACCTGCTGGTGAGCCAGCAAAGGTCGAGCCAGAGCTAAAGAGCTCGACATCACCGAGTATGTCATCCCTGGCAGATATGCCCGCGAGAGGTGCGATACCACCGGAGAGATTTTTCCCGTAGACAAGAATGTCAGGTGTCACATCGTAGTGCTGTATGCCCCACATTTTTCCAGTGCGGCCTAAACCTGTAAGCACCTCGTCGCTGATGAGAAGCCACTGATTCCTGTCACAGATCTCTCTGACGCCGCGAACGAATTTTCGTGTCGGAATCCAGTTGCCGCCCTCGGCAAGGCCCGGTTCTAGCAGGACTGCGGCAATCTCCTCGCGGCTTACCATGGTCGCGCTAATTTCGTGCTCGAGGTGCCACAGACAAAAATCGATGTATTGATCCTGTGATAAGCCAGCGGGCACATCTTCACTGAAAGGGTAGGGGGCCCGTATAACGCCTCCTGACCATGCCTCTAGGTAGCGAGTGGAGTCATCTCCTAAGCCGCTTAGCAGTTTGCCGGCGATTGAATTACCGTGATAACTGGCCCCGAAAGTGACCACGTAGCGACGTTTAGTATGCGTCAGTGCCAGATGAACGGCCGCTTCTGCAGCTTCGGTTCCCGATACCTCATAGTTCGTCCGCGGCAAAGCCTCGTTTGGCATGATGCGTGCCAATCTTTCGGCCAAATCGTAGCGGAGTGGGTGATCGTAGTGAAAACCGTATTGCCTGTTGGCGCGCTCAACAGCCTCAAGAATTTCAGGGTGACAATTACCTAGAGGGTTCGTCGCCCATCCGTTTTGAAAGTCGATGTACCGGCGACCATCCAGATCCCAGACGTAGTCGCCTTCCGCACGATCGATAACAATTTGTCTGACTGACCGAAAGCCGCGGGACGCCGACTCTTTTACTGCCTCGTTAAATCGCAACCCATTTTTAAAGTAGGGGATACCGCGCTGCAGCGCTGCAAGGGTTTTTTGTCCGGGAAAGTGCTCTTCCATTTTTACTCAATTCCATTATCGGCCTGGTGGTTCCAGCGTCGCGTTGACTATTGCGGAGCACGCTCATTTTTCAATCGAAAAATGGTATACAGCACCGGGCCAGATATGATGCCTAGCAACCCTGACAGGCCATACCAGCCTATGTGTATCCCAAAAACTTCAAACTTCTTGAGGCCCCACACAGTGACACTTTGGTCTGTGAGAGTGATCCATATCATGAAGATGATCAAGCAGACGGCTGGAAGAACGAGTGCGATCAATACGGGTAGCCCCCCCGGAATCTTGAAAGGGCGCTCCAAGTTCGGTTCTGTGATTCGTAATGTCACCGCAGCACAAAAGATGAGCGCATAGGATGTGACCATCAGCAGTACATCAATGATTACAAGGCTTTGGAAAGGCCCAAGTATCAGCACGGCGTTACAGATCGCAATAACCGTGATTGCTGCAATCGGCGTACCGAACTTATCATTGGTTTTTGCAATACATCGAGGAAGCAAGCCATTTTGAGCCAATGCTTTCAAGGGTCGTGCACCGGATGCCATGTAGTCCAGATACAGTGCTAAGTTCCCTAACACTGCGGACGCCAGTAACGCGTGCCCTAGAACAGTTCCGCCCAATGCTCGGCCGATATCGACGAATGACACTCGAGCATCACCTCCGTCCACCGAAAATAGCTCCCACTTGCCAAAAGCCGCGAGGCTGGCGATGGTAGGAAGAAAATACATCAGCGCAACAAAGGGCACCGCCAGCATCAGCGCCTTTGGAATAATGCGCTGAGGTTCCTCGATCTCCCCCGCGAGTGTAGACATAGACTCGTAACCCGAATACATCCACATGCCGATACTCAAGCCAAGAATCAGTGCGCCGTCATGGCCAAGTAAGTCGGTGTCTGGGGGGGTGAGCGGTATGAAGGGGTTGAATTGCCAATTAGCCAAGCCGATGCCGGCTAGAACGACGAAGGGCGAGATGATCAGAATGGCAAACAGACTCGATCCGATGGCTACAATTTTGATGCCAAGAATATTCACCACTGTGAACAGCGCGATGATGGACCAGCATATGCCGTAATAGATGGCGTCACTAAAACCCAGCTGATTCTGGAGATAGGTGGCACTCAAGACGATATAGAGCGAGGTGTCGACGAGTAACGCAAGTGACCACCACCATCCAGCCTGAAATCCCCAGAAATTGCCGAGCGCGCGCTGTGTCCAGACGTAAAATCCGCCGCTATCAGGGATAGCAGACCCTAACTCACTGGCGATCAGAGCCATGGGTAGAGCCCAGAATAGGGGCAGTGCAAGCAGCAACAGTAGTGTGAGGCCTGGTCCAGATGAGGAAACCATTTCCTCGATGCCGAATGAGCCCCCGGAGACAAAAATATAGATCATGAGGAAAGCGCTGAGCAGCGGGATACGGGCTCGGTTAGCGGTCCTACAGGTTCCTGTTTCCTGATTCAGTGCCGAGATGCCCTCAAATTCCTTATTCGAGCCAAATGAGACTCGAGAGATTCATGCTGGTAAAGGGTAAGCTTTAGTTTTTGTAATGTTCTGTGGAGATCGTTGATACAGCTGTACCACCGGCTAACCATTTACGCGTTGATGGTAGACTTGCCTCGAGCGTATGTAGGTACCAGTGGACAAATTGCTGCAATGTGAACTCGAACTCGGGATGATAAGGGCCTGGCTCAAAGAAACGAGAGTTCACACCGGCCGCATTTCTAGTAATTATGTATTCATCCTCAAGAGTTGTGTGGTGCCACAGCCAGGTTACTTTTTCTAAATTGTAGTCTTCTCCTTCCACAGCCTCTCCATTCACGAACCAGACCAGCTCCATATCCGTCTCGGTGAGTGAGCGTGGGATAAATCTGTATAGGACACAGTGATCAGGGTAGTTAAGCATAAAAGTGAGGGGACCCATCTGAAAATCACCCGCGCCACCGTCGTAATCTTTGATCTTGCCCATTAACGGAGCTACTGGTTGCCCGTCCTGGCTTCCGGTGACAAACCCGTCAAATAATCCATAACGCATAGTGTGGGCACAAGCGCCAAAGCTGGGCGCATCTAAATAGATTTGGGTGTGCTCCTTGGAAATGCCTCTAATCCCGGTAATTTTGTCTGCACGGTCAAGCATCTTTGAGACGACTGGGGCTGACTTTACCTCCAGATCTTTAAGGGTATGCATTTTGGCATACGCTCGGTGAGACGTAGCACAATGATAGCACTCGAGGTAGTTTTCTAGCGCTAACTTCCAGTTGGCTGCCACACGATACGTTTTGCGTTGCGCGACCTTAGCATTCTCAAGATCATAGGCGCCCAGCGGTTCGCGAATATTCTCCAGCGAAGCAATAAGGTCCCCTGCGCCAAGGTCACAATTAATAAAGACTAAACCCATGTAGGTGACGCAATTAACGGGCTTCAAGCCGTGTTCGGCGGCATTGAAGTCCAGCATAACGTGAGTTTCTCTCGCAGCCTTTAGCGAGCCATCAATGTTATAAACCCAACCATGATAGGGGCAGACAAAAGTTCGTTTGTTGCCACTTGCCTCCTCACAAACACGTGCTCCACGATGGCGACAGATGTTGTGCATAGCCGTTATTTCACCTGTCTTCGTTCGCGCGACTATAATCGAGTCTTCTCCGATTTCGACAAGCTGATAATCACCGGCTGATGGGATCTCACTGGCATGCAGAGCATAGATCCAGCTCTTGAAAATTAGGTGCTCCAGCTCTTGCTCGTGTACTAGATGTGAGCGATAGAAATATCGGTCCATAGCGTGGTGCGGGCGGAGCTTCTCTGCCTCTAATTTGTCACGCATTCGCTGGAAAGAATCGTCTACAGAAATTGCAATTGAAGTCATGTAGCCTCTCAGGTAAATGTCAAATCAATGGGGCGGTGCGGGGGTCTGCCAGCGTTTGGGTGATTTGAAGATCGGTGCATCAATCACTTTGCACGGCGCCAGTAAACGGGTCCAGTGAAGTTCACGCTGATAATAAATTTCTGCCACCAACTCATCTCCTACGGCACCGTGGGGCATTTCGATCTGCGCGTAGGCAATATTAGCTTTAGCGGTCGGACACCAGGCTGCTGATGTGACGGTACCGACCTGTTTTTTCCCTTTTAAAATGAACGAATGCTCAGCCGGTTTGTTGCCCTGCACGTCTAACATAGCAAAACGGTAACGAGAGCCTTTCTCCTGCTCACGCAGCAAAGCAGAGCGGCCGTTAAATAGTGGTTTGTTGAAGTCTACAAGCCAGCCGAGACCCAGTTCAAAGGGGCTTCTTGTCCGTCCGACACGCACCACTTCTTCTGCGGGCATGAAGTCGACGTTGGCCTGTAAAAACCCGGCTTCGATGCGCGCAAGTTCTAATGCGTGAGATCCAATAGGTTTGATCAAGTAATCACGTCCAAGTTCAAATAATTGATCCCACAACGCCTCGGCGGATTCCGGTGGCACCCAGACTTCATATCCTAGATCTCCGGTAAAGCCCGTTCTGCTCACCATCATCGGGAGCCCCTCGAAGGTGTAGTGCGCGATCCCGAAGGGCTTCAGTTGATTGAGATCAGTGCAGCCGAGCAAGGTAAGTACGGTACAGGAGGTGGGTCCCTGGACCGCAAGGCCCGCGACCGTATCGGATTCATTTTCGATCGTGACGTCAAAGCCCAGAGTGTTCCAGGCAAGCCAGTCATCTGCCCGCTGGTAAGAACAGATGCGGTAGTCTTGCTCACCAAGGTGGAAAATCGTGCCGTCATCCATCACCTGGCCATTATCGTCGCACCAAATCGCATAGCCGACTCTGTTCACGCCGATCTTGCTGACGTCTCGGGTAATCAGCCGGTCGAGATAACGCTGAGCATCGGTGCCCGTCACGCGGTATTTGTTCATCGGGGATAGATCAAATACACCGGTCGTGCTGCGAATAGCGAAGTACTCGAGTTCAACATCAAAATAGGCATTAGGAGTGGTGAAGCCCATCCAATTGCCCCAATCATTGATGTTACACATAGCTTCGACGCGGGAGTGGAAGGGTGTGGTGAGAAGCATAGTATCCCTGCTTACGTCGCTCATTACAGTACTCCTCGCTTGAGAATTTCTTTCGCGGCGTTGCGGCCGGGAAGGCCTTGTAACCCGCCCCCAGGGTGAGCACCTGCACCGCAGAGATACAGCCCCTCGCAGGCTGTGGCGTATTGTGTAGAGCCCGGGAAGGGTCGCATCATAAGAGCTTGATCTATTGAAAGCTCGCCGTGGTGCCAGTTGCCGCCAGTCATGCCGTGGGAGGCCTCGAGATCAGAGGGCACAATCAGCTCACTGGCCATTACTAGATCTCCAATGCTCGGCGCGTAGACCTCGAGCTCACTCATCAGCTGATTCAGTAGCTGCGGCTTGCCCTTCTCCCAGCCAATGTCAGGCTCAAAAGGCACGTAATGCACGATGGCGGACAGTACATGATGTCCTGAAGGCGCCAGCCCCGGGTCTTCAATCGTTGGAATGCTTATATCAAAGGTATGCAGTGTGCTGAGTTCGCGATATTTCATCGGGTTCAGAGCTTGCTCCATGCCATCCATAGACGGCGTGATAACCAGTCTCTGCGAGAGTTGGTCCGCGGCCAGCCCCGTAAAATCGGGCAGGGCGCTGAGGGCCAGATGAAGCTTGGCGGTGCCGCTCCGAGAGCGGTAATGTTCGACGCGCTTGGCCACGCCTGCTTCCATTTGGTCGTATCCAAGCAGGTCGCGGAAGGTGGTTGTGGGATCTGCGCTGGAGATCACAATTTTTGCTGATATTTTCTCCCCGGAGTCAAGCGTGATACCCGTCACGCGGTTATCTGTCTTGGTAATGGCAGAGACGCTGGTTCCGAGTTGCAGGGTAGTGCCAAATTTCTCTGCTGCGCTTGCTAGGGATTGGCCCAGCGCGCCCATACCGCCTATTACCTGTGTGGTGCCGGTTTGGGCCAGGTGCTCGCCTGTGGCTCTATGAAGGTAGCTGTAGACGGTATTGGGGGAGCGCGGGCCCATGTTGGTCCCGGTGACAGCGTCCAAAGCAATAGTGCTTTTTAGCGCCGAGTTTGAAAAGTGCTCGTTCATGACGTCATAGATGTTGATCATCACAATGCGCATCAAATCGCGCAGGTGCTCGCGGCCCAGGAGCTTTAGTCCGAGGCCCAGCTTCATGAGTGTCATGCGATCCGTCCAGTTCTGCTCGACCAGCTTGGGTGGCCGGCTGCGGTATAGCGTGGACATCAGCTTGGCAAAGCTGCGCACCATCTTTTTAAAATCTTGGTACGCCGCCTGATCGGCTGAATCTACGCCGGCACCACTGATGGTGTCGCCCTCGAGAGTCAAGTGGTCACTATCTGGCTGCAATGAAATAGTGCTCTTGGGCTGACCAAGCCGAAGGCCGTTCCCGATGAGATTGAGGTCCTTAACGATGCTCTGGTCGAATTGGGAAAGCCACTGGGCGCAATCGGACACACGAAACCCGGGTGAGAACTCGCGAGTGCTAGCGCAGCCGCCCGGATCGGGCCGGCCATCGACCACCAGCACGGTCTTGCCGGCTTTCGTGAGATATCCGGCGCAAACCAGCGCATTGTGTCCGGCTCCAATGATTACCGCATCATAATCAGTCATCGGCATAGCCTCCAGGCACAGTATTGGGCTTCTTCAGATCGGCCAGAATTTCCCGCGCAGCGTTAGCACCCGGGGCTGCCATCACACCACCACCTGGGTGCGTACCCGAGCTACACATGTACATCCCTTTGATCGGCGTCCGATACTGTGCATATCCAGGAAAAGGTCGGTTGAAGAGCAGCTGATCGAAGGTCAGCTCGCCCATGAAAATATTCCCCTCGGTCAAACCGACCTCAGCTTCGATTTCCCGGGGTGTGCGCGTCTCGCAGTGTAAAATCAAGTCGCGGAAGTTAGGGCTGTAATTAGAAATCTGATCGATTACCGATTTTTCGAAGCCGTCCTTGTCCTCATCTGTCCACTCACGTCCTTCTACTTTCGGCGGAGCATATTGCACGAATACTGACATCATGTGCTTGCCGGGCGGAGCCATAGTGGGATCCGTCAGCGATGGGATCATCATGTCTAGGTAGGGATCTTTAGACCATGTGCCTGCTTTCCAGTCATCGTACGCTCGCTCCTGTCGCTCCAGTGAATCACTGAAGTGCAGGTCGCCTGCCATCAGTCGATTACGGGGATCCATTCCATTAAATATTGGTAGACCATCCAGAGCGATGTTGAGTTTTCCTGATGAGCCGCGGATTTTAAAGTTACGCGCCTTTTTCACGACGTCTTTTGGTAGATCGGACGGATTGGTGATATCCAGGAAGGTGCGTTTCGGGTCAAGGTTCGAGACCACAATTGGCGCGCGATACTCTTTGCCGTCTTTGAGCGCGACGCCTGCAGCAAGTCCATTCTTAACGATTATTTCATCGACATTGGCATCGCAAACAATTTCGCCACCATAGGACTGGAAGGCCTTGGAGAGTGCGTCGGCTATGGCGCCCATGCCACCCCGAGCAAAGCCCCAGGCACCGACATTGCCGTCGACATCGCCCATGTAGTGGTGCAGCAGCACGTACGCGGTGCCTGGCGAATAAACTCCCAATGCGGTGCCGATGATACCGCTACCCGCCATATGGGCTTTAATGACATCGGTTTCAAAGTACTCATTTAAATAGTCGCCGACGCTCGCAGTCCAAAATTTAATGGTATCGAGCAGCTTTTCCTCGCCCAAATCCATGAACGAGCGCGCAAACTCGAGCAGGTCGCGCAGATCTCTGGGTCTCATTGAGGTGGGGTCGGGTGGTGTCCTTAGAAGGTACGGTCGAATTAGCTTGGTTTGCAGGCTTGTATCGGCCGCGTATCGGTCGTAGGCGTTAGCATCACGCTTCGAGTGACGAGCCAGCTCACGGTAATGGCGATCATGGTCACTGTAGTTGCCAAAATAATCGCCGTTGCGCATGAATGTTGCACCGCCACCAAACGAGACTACTTGTAAGCCATGGCGAGGTAGCTCCAGATCCCGAGTGATTTCTGGTCTGAGTAGGCTCGATACATATGAGCAATTTGAATACCACCAACCTTTATGTAATTCTCGACTAACAGTAGCACCGCCAATGTATGGATTGCGCTCTAGCACGGCCACTTTGAGTCCCGCTTTAGCGAGATAGGCCCCATTGGTCAGGCCATTGTGGCCTGCGCCAATGACGATCGCGTCGTATTGGTTCACTTCACTCTCCGGAGATCTATTTAGCCGGAAAGTTTGCCACGGCGGCGCAAAAGCGTCTACCTAGAATGAATGAATGTTCATTCTTCATTGAGAGTTCGTTGCGAAATCCATAGACTCGGCCATCTCCAGTTATGAGATGTTCTATGACAGACGTGCCTAGTGCAGCAGCGGAAGTAAGCACCGATGCCAATACAAAACGTCGACAGATTCGCCCCAAGGCAGAGCGACGGCGGCAGCTGATCGATGCAACGATTCGGTGTATCGCACGACATGGGTTGTCCTCTGTCACTATGCAGATGGTGACTCGTGAAGCAGGCCTCAGCGTGGGCACTGCTAATTTACATTTTGAGAGTAAAGACAACTTGCTGAGGGAAACGCTTCGGTTCGTGGCGGAGGAATACCATCACGGGCAGATCAAAATAATGGAGGGGAGCGACATCCCCGACCTGGGCAAGAGGCTAGATGCCCTCCTAGATTTTCAATTGGGGAGAGGTGTAACCCAGCGGCAAAAAATGTCGGTTTGGTTTGCCTACTATGGAGAGGCTGGAGCCCGTCCCGTCTATCAGAAGATTGTCTCGACAGTTGATCGTTTGGCCGCGCAAAAGCTAGAGGTATTATTTGCCAGCATAGTTCTTGAAGGTGGCTACAGCGGGGTAAATGCGCGCGAGCTTGCAACGGGGTACTCAGCCCTGATAGACGGTCTGCATTTGGGGTTGTTGGTAACACCACGGGAGCTAAGTAAGAGGCGGGCAAGATCGGTCGCGCGAGATTTTCTTCGCAGAGCATTCCCGCAACACATCAGCTGAGTGGGTGGTTATTTGCTTAGTAGTGTGTCACTCAGCGTTGAATTTTCGTTGGAGGGATGTAGTCGAAAATAAAGTTGATGCGGCCTTCATCTCCTTTGTTCATCACGCTGTGCTGTTTTTGATTGTTAATCTCATAGACGTGGCCGATTGGCATTTTTCGCGGCCTGCCATCAATCATAAAACGTACCCGGGAGTTTGTATAAATAGGAATATGGATGCGATGTCCGTAGTGAAAAGAGGGGTGTTTATCAGTATGTGGCTTGATAATTCCTCCTGCCTGAAGTCGGGCAGCCATCGCACGGATGATAGTGCCGCCAGGGGGGTAATGATCATCGAGAATCTGATGCATCAGCGGCACAGCCACATCTGCAAGCAAATCCCAGCCCTCGTCTTTTGAAACCTCAATATTTGGCCAGCCCTCTCCACTCGTGAACACCATGACGACCGATTGAGTATGCTGATGGACCTCATACTCTAATTGTCTGAATTGGTTACCCCACCAAGCTTCCTCAGGTAGGCTGAGAATTTTGGCTTTGAGTGGCTCAATTTTATAGGGTCCGAGATCTTTGATCGGTATGCCAATGTCCACAGGGTTTGCCCGTTAATTAGTCAATGTTACGCAAATCATGGCGAAGTCGTCCTTGCGGTTCAACTCACGGTCAGTCAGCGACGGGCATTTTGACTACTACCCCAGCCTGCATGATCATGGCGACGTTACGCAGAGTCTTGCTGTCTTCGAGCGGGTTTCCGCGCACCGCGATCAGGTCAGCTACTCTACCAGATACCACTGCACCGATATCGCCTCCCAAGCCCATGTGGTTTGCAGCGACCGAGGTTGCAGACCGTATCGCATCCATGGGTCGCATGCCCCGATCGATCATTGTAGTGAATTGCCACCCGCCCATGTGGTGGGGGAGAACACCCGCATCGGTGCCGTAGAGAAGCGTCACGCCTCGCTGATATGCCTTTTTGAACACGACTCGCTGAGCTTCGGTGGTGTAGGTATTTCTCTGGAGGAAGATATCTGGATAACCCTGTTCCCGCCCAATGGTATCGGTATAGGTTCCGTTATAGATATCCATCGAAAACGCCACCTCCTGCGCCGCAGCAAGTTCAATCGTCATATCCTTCAATAGGGAGGCGTGCTCCAGCGAATCAACTCCAGCGAGTATTGCATCTCTTCCGGATTGATCACTGTGCACATGGGCCGTGACTTTTTTGCCATGCTGTCTCGCTACTGCTACTACGGCCTCAATATCAGCCCGAGTCATTTCCGGTGCTCCAGGGGCAGCGCCAACCGAAAAGACAGCCCCAGACGCGATCACTTTTAAAAAATCAGCGCCGGCGGCAATGGCGGCCTCAGCACTCGCTGCGAATTCTTCGGGCGTGCTTGCAATGCCCTGTTGAGATTCTGCCGGGATGTCTTCGCCGGAAATCTCCGGGAAGGTGAGGTCGCCGCCGCCGCCAGGGATGGTCAAGTAAGGTCCGGCTGTCTGGATTCTCGGGCCCTGGGCTTTACCCGACGCTATCAAATTACGGGCTTGGTATACCGCGTCAGGAAACCAAGCGCCCACGTGGCGCACTGTGGTAAATCCAGTGAGAAGAGTCGTCTTGGCATTTTCGAGCACCAGTTGCAGTGTTTCATCAGGTGTTCGTCGAGCATATATACTGTAATCCACCGAATCTTCAGGATTGCTGTCAAAGTGCACATGTGTGTTTATCAGCCCCGGTAGGCAGGTGAAATCGCTGAGGTCGTAAATTAACTTTGGTTCAGCGCCGAGTGGCGCTATTCCGCGATCAATGACGCGGAGTATTCGATCACCCCTGACGTGGACGGATTTGTTTATTACCGGCTCGTCACTTACACCATCTATCAACTTCCCACATTGGACTATAACGTCAGAGGGCAGTACATCATTTATGTGTTGCTCGGCTTTGGGCGGCAATGCATGTCCGAAGGCTGTCAAAACAATACACGCGGTCAATCCCGCACATCGAGCAAAAGGCTGTTGGTAGTAGCAGCTCATAATTCGTGGGTGCAACGGCACTAGGCGGTATAGGGCCTTCTATACTTTAAATAAATGAGGGTGTAGATGAGCAATGCGCCCGCCGAGGCCATTGCGCACAGGACGAAAACGCCATCAAAGCCCCAGCCCAGCTCAAGCATAATAGAGGCGGCGAAAGGCCCTACTGTCTGTCCCAATCCTTGCGCGCCTGGGATGAATGCGGCCGCACTTCCCGAGCGGTCGGCTACCGATACGCCTCCCATCTGGTAGACATCGATAAAGATCCAGAGAAAATTGAACATGGCCACGCTCAAAATGAACAGCGCCGCATTGAAGTTGACGGCCAATAGTCCCACAGCTATGACCATTAGAACGAGGGTGAACAGCAGCGGCCGATCGTAGTCAAATTTTTTCAGCACCCAAGTCGCAGTGAAACAACCGCCAAAGGACAAAAGGACGCACCAGGCAATAACTTGAGCGGCCCAATCGCCATTCAGCCCAGCCTCTTCAGCAGCGAGTTCGATATTGGACCAGTAGGCGCCGATATTGATATACGCGATTAAGATCGCTGCTATACCGATCCATGCCAGTCGGGTTGGTCGAAGCGCTTCTGGTGGTGAGCTTTGAGTTGCCGCGGTCTGGCTGCGGCTGGGTATGAGTCGCACGAACGGAAGTGTTAAGACGTAGGTGGCTATGAAGAAGATGTAAATACCGTTTACTGAAAGGTGTGGTATTAACTGCAACTCCAGAAACTGCGATATGGCGAACGCCAGTAGCATCCAATTAAAGGCTTCTCGTGGCCTTGAGTGCGCGCCCAAACCTGCTACCGCGACGGCAGTGTAGAAACCAGCACCAAGGCCCGCGACAAAGCGCAAAATCAGTGTTGTTTCGTAATCGATATATTGCGTGCAAAGCCCGTTGGCGATTACAGCTAGCGTAATTCCAAGCAGAGTAAGTGCTTGTCGACTCCATGAGCGGATAAGTGCGCTGGTCATTACCGCGCCGATGAAGAAGCCTAGAAGATCTGATGATGCTACCCGGTTGACCTCGACCTCTGTGAAACCGAGCTGATCTACCCAGGCCCCGTTAATGGCCGGCAGCGCTACCAGCACACTATAGCCCACCAGTGTCATGAACAGACTTAGTAAGAAGGGCCCTCTGTCATCGAATGGATTAGTGGCGGCCACATGGTCTGTCCGAGCGTTATCCACAATATGCACCCTCGTTTTTTTGAGTTAGCGGTATTTAAATGTCTTCAACACTGTCGCACCCCAAATGGATGAAGGCAACGTCCTCACGTGTGGGCCGCGAAGAAATCTGGCAAACTTCATGCTTGTTCCATCAATGCACTTTCGCCGCATCCTGATTTATGTCTAAGCAAGAAGCTAGAAAAGCGTTCGAGAGAGCGGTTACTTTGATGAAAGAGGGAGCTCGTGATGAAGCCGAGGCCCTGTGTCGTACGATGATAGAGAGTGCGCCCAGCGATGCCAATTTTATTGCTTTACTCGGATCAATTGTGGCGAGAAAGGGCAACCTTGAGGAGTCCGTCTCTCTATTACGCCGCGCAATAGCAATCGCGCCTGGAAACCCAAATGCGCAAGCGGATCTTGGCACCGCGCTATTAAATTTGGGTAGGGCTGAAGATGCGTTGAGGCACCTTGAGAAGGCTCGCTCACTGAGCTCCGCTGATCCGTCACTATTAAGCAAACTAGCGGGGGCCTATCAGCAGACTGGCGATGTTGATAATGCAAACAAGGTAATGGCTGAGGCAGCCATTCTTTCCCCGTCTCAAGCTAAGCTAGACCAAGCTACCCGGCTTTTCGTTGAGGGAGAATTTCGGGAGGCAGAGAAACTTGCTAAGGAGTTGGTAAGAGAGAACCCAAGAGACGTTAATGCCGCCCTCCTTCTCGCGCGTCTGGCGATTAAGGCTAGGTGTTTTAAAGATGCGCAAGAACTTTTAGAAAGGATTATAGAACTGGCCCCTGGGTTCATTGCAGCGCGGCACGATCTGGGTACTGTTCTCAAGGAGACGCACAAGCACGAGGATGCCGTAGATGTCTTGCGAGAGGCAGTAGGTATCGATGTAAACAATGCGCTATCGCATTACTATTTGGGCGCTGCTCTAGCGATGGCCGCAAAACCTCGTGAGGCAGTCGATTCTTATCAGCGAGCGGTAGAGCTGGATCCTTTGCTCCCTGGAGGACACATAGGGCTGGGTCATGTTCTCAAGACGGTAGGCAACCAATCGGCAGGTATCGACGCATATAAGCGCGCTATCGAGCTAAGGCCAAACTACGGTGAGACTTATTACAGTCTTGCGAACCTAAAGACATTTCGCTTCTCTAAGGATGAGATCGCCAGCATGGAGAGTAGGCTTGAAAACGAAAATCTGCCTACGGAGTGTCGTGTGCACTTTGCATTTGCCTTGGCAAAGGCCTACGAGGATGAAAAAAATTTCGACGAATCGTTCGAGCACTATGCGCTAGCGAATCAAATGCACAGGGACACGATTGCCTATGATCCAGTACAAACTCAGGTGGGTCACGAGCGCATGCGAGACGTTTTCGACAAGAACTTTTTCTACCGTACACCAGCAAGCGGTGGATGCGCAGCTAAAGATCCAATTTTTATCGTGGGCTTGCCGCGCTCCGGTTCTACGTTATTGGAGCAGATTCTCGCTAGTCATTCTCAAGTTGATGGCACCAGCGAGCTTCACGATATTTCTCTGATAGCACAGGGGTTGAGCCGTTCGAGGGAGGGAAACTCATTCCCACAGTCCGTCGCAAACATGGCGCCGGAGCAGCTCTGTGAGCTAGGTGAGAAATATTTGTCTCAGACTCGACAGTATCGGGGCGCCGCACCTTTCTTCACGGATAAGATGCCCAACAATTTTGCTTACGTGGGTTTCATAAAGGCGATCTTGCCCAACGCAAAAATCATTGATGCTCGCAGACACCCTATGGACAGTTGCTTTGGGTCTTTTAAGCAACACTTTGCTAAGGGCCAGACATTTACCTACGACCTTTTTGAGCTGGGCGAGTTTTACCTTGAGTACGATCAGTTAATGCTCCACTGGTACGATGTTCTTGAGGGCCAGATCTTGCGTGTTCAATATGAAACGGTTGTGAATGACCTCGAGGAACAGGTACGACGAATACTGGACTTTTGTGAGCTGCCGTTTGAAGAAGCCTGTCTTAATTTTCACGAGACAGAAAGAGCGGTGCGCACGGCCAGCTCTGAGCAAGTGAGGCAGCCGATCTACAGTAGCTCGGTAGGAACATGGCGTCATTTTGAGCAGCATTTGGGCGCGTTGAAAGAAATCTTGGCGCCCGTGCTTCCTCCAGAAAAAGAGACGACCGCGTGATTGAGCTACCAAAATTACTTACAACATCAGTTGTTAGGGGGTCCGAAAAAGGCCAGAGCCATGGTGGTGTGTACGTAATAGATTTCAATGAGCAGACAGTTGATAAAAAGATTGACTGGAATACCACCAACATTGACTTTGCGGGGCGTGGTTGGGATCGCGGTTTACGAGGGATAGAATTTACTGACGATGCAATATGGATTGCGGCGAGTGACGAGTTATTTTGCTACGCGCCTGACTTTTCGTTTATTGAGTCCTATCGAAACCCCTATCTGCGGCATTGCCATGAAATATGCCGAAGAGATCAACTGCTTTTTTTGACCTCTACTGGTTTCGACTCAATCCTAAGTTTTGACTTAAGCTCCAAGTCGTTTGTTTGGGGCCTATATTTGTCCAAAAATGGCACTCAATGGATCGGACAAGCATTCGATCCACTCGACAGTGCTGGACCAAAGTCTACCAACTCCTATCATTTGAATATGGTTTCGGTGGATGAAGACGGAGTTTACTTTAGTGGGCTGAACACGGAGGCTCTTTTGGCCCTGTCCGCAGATTTGACTGTGACGGAGTTCTGCAGTTTGCCGAGAGGGTGCCATAACGCCCAGCCCTTCGGTGGCGGCGTGCTATTCAATGATACCGGGTCAGATGTGGTTAGATTTGTACCGAGGCATAGTCGAGAAAAAACAGTCCCCGTCCCGAAATTTAAAACGGCCGAACTTTTGTATCATGGAGTAGACGATTCACGAATTGCCCGTCAGGGATTCGGGCGAGGTATGTGTATTATTGACGACCGATACGTTGCCGCCGGTTCCTCACCGTCTACGGTATCGATCATAGATTTTCAGAAAGGTGAGCGTGTTACCGCAGTTAACCTAACGATGGACATCCGTAATGCGATCCATGGCTTGGAAATCTGGCCCGATCAATGGGCCTGCAGATAAAAAAAGGGCGCCGTAGCGCCCGTTTTTTTGTTCTCTGTCTACTCGAAGTAATATCGCACCGAGAGTCCGAAGTTTCTCGGTCTTATGACATTGGATGAATTCCAGCCAAACGCTTGATCGAAGTCTTGACTGTCTTCGTACGTAATACCTCGTTCGTCCGAGATGTTGTTGACGTACAACCGAGCTCCCCAGCTGTCCTTTTGATAGCTGAAAATAATGTCGGTGACTTTGTAATCGCCCTGGGTTAGCCGAGGCGACGCAAAACCATCCGTTAGTTGATTAAGAGATTCGCCGACACTGTTGTGCTGCAGCCGAAGCGATCCCGATCCACCGAATAAATCGATGCCAGTATACTCTGCATACAGAGAATAACTTTGATCAGCAAAAAGAGGGAGGGGGGTAGTCGCATCTAATCCTGACTCAACGAATCCTGTGTCAGAGCGAGAATCTGGATAAGTCGCGGGAGCCGAAACCTCGGCATCCTGAATATCGGTGTAGTTCATTCCAACTTCGAGGTTCTCAGTAATCAGTGCCTTGAATTCCATATCGAACCCTTTGATGTCCCCCGTGCCAACGTTGGCCACCACGATTTGGAAGGGCGCCCATCCGTAGGTACTTGCCGGATCAGTGACCTCGATTTGCATGTCTTCCCAAGTCATCTCGTAGTAGACAGCGTTGAAGAGGATTCGTCCGTCCCCAAATTCCGATTTCAACCCGAATTCGGTGTTTTCAACCATGTCAGAGCCATACTCTACGGGTAAAACAGCTCCTCCCTGATTGCCTCGCAGACCGCGATTTACGCCGCCAACGCGGAACCCTTCCGAATAAACCCCATATACCATTACATCTTCGTTGATATTGAATTCCAGGCCGTACTTTGGAATAAAGCCGTCGTCCTTCATCTGCCGATTGTCTGGCCTCTGCCAAGCGCGATCTGTTGGTTTATCAACTCCATACTCGATGGAGCGATCTACCTCATACCAGCGCCCACCTAGTAGCAGGGTGAGTCGATCAGTTATGTCGAAATCTAACTCTCCGAAAACGGCCAAATCCTCCCTTTCGGTGCCTTGATATGAGTACCACCAGTTATCCATTGGCGCGATACCAGGGTAGTAGCCGGACCAAGTCTCGAAAGCTGGGGTGCTCGTGTAATCATCTAAATAAGTAAGGAAGTCCCAGTATTGTTCTGAGTCTTGATAAAAAACGCCCGCAGTCCAGTTGATCTTATCAGTAGATCCCGTGAGGCGGATTTCCTGCGTAAAGCTCTCGTTGCTTTCATCATTGGTAAGGTACCCGACTGGGTCGGCCCCAAAATCGTAGGTTGCGTAGTAATAGCCGTACACGTAGTTGAAGTAGGCCGCGTAGGACTGCGTGTCGTGCGCATAAAACACGTCTCTGTCATAATAAGACGTTGCAGAAACAAGCTGAGCGAATCCGAGATCACCCTCAATTACAAGGCTTGTCTGGTGCCACTCGTCTTTCCTGTACTCATCGGCGAATTTAACGGTTTTCAAATCGCCTCTGTTAGGGTCAAAATCGTTAAAACCGTCCGCTTCGAGGTCCTGAAAATTAGTCGCAGCCGTGACTGTCCAGTTGTCGTTAACTAGCCATCGTATTGAAGCCCTGGCGCCACGCCACTCAACCTCGTTGATATCATCTTCGAGCATATTGCTGTTGTTCTTTAGGCCGCCCGCACCAGTTCCCATTATTGTGTCGACCACGGTGTTGCCTAGGACGTTATCGATATAGCCGGCGTCTCGAGCACTAAAACCGGATATCCGGATAGCCACGCTATCGCTCAGCGGGATATTCACTGTCCCATCTATCTCATAGCCAGTCCCGCCATCCTTGGTAGAGGAAATGCCGGCATTTATGTTCGCTTCAAATTTAGTTGGGTCAGGCTTGTTCGTGATGATCCTGACCGCACCGCTTTGTGAGGACGCGCCGAATAAAGTGGACTGAGGACCGGCAAGCGCCTCCACCCGTGAAATGTCAACGGGATAAATATCCGGGGAGGCTTGGCTGTGAGACATCGGCTGCTCGTCCAGGTACACCGCAGCAGTCGGGTCAACTAGGAACCCTCCGCCATCACTGACTCCCCTGAAAACAATAATATTTTGGCCTGGCGTGGTGGTCTGTACATTTAGACCAGCCACAAAACGAGACAGATCC
The DNA here is from genome assembly GCA_902631395.1 of Halieaceae bacterium. GTDB lineage: Bacteria > Pseudomonadota > Gammaproteobacteria > Pseudomonadales > Halieaceae > Luminiphilus. The sequence goes on from CACOYM010000015.1 coordinate 29,753, forward strand.
TCTAACGTAGTGATGCCCTGTTTCTCTATCTCTTCTCCGGACAGCGACTGCACCATCATTGGTATGTCTTGTGATGATTCAGCGCGCTGACGCGCCGTGACCACAACTTCTTCGAGCTCCGCACTCCAGCTCAAACCAGCGCTCCCTGCGCCAATTGCAGCGGTAACGCCCGCTACGATGGTTTTACGGTGGAAAGCAGTGGGACGTGCTTTGGACTGATGTGACACGGTTGGTTCCTCCAATGCCCTAGCGATGGGGCGATCTATTGCGGTCGCTTGCTGTTTAGCAGTTACCGCAAACTTATATTAAGAACATACAAATTACCTGTGAAGATATAGTACTTGCCCAGCTTCGGCAATACGGCAGGACATTGTTAATGGGACGTTGGGGACTGAGAATTCACCGCAATTCAAGGGGGCAACGGCGATGACCTTTTACGCGTGGCTGTCGCTGGCAGTGATATGTTTGCTGGGTGCAATAGCGCCCGGGCCCAGTCTTGCCGTGCTGGTCGCTGTTGAAGTTGTCCCTGCTTATTACACCCATTCCAGTGCTGTGGCTCTCGCTCTAATCTGTTTTGGCTTGTTTGCCACTCAAACAAAAGGTGCCGTGTTCTTTACTCTACCCACCGCTTTGTTACTCGCGGATCGTCTGGCAACGGTTTGGGGGGTTTTCGGTGCGGCAGGGAGCTTGGGTGGAGGCCTGCTTGGGCTGCTGGCAGGCTTCATGGCGCTGGATATGAAAGTATGCTTCTGATGATTGCCAGCTTGCGCCTCATTTCCGCGCTGCTGCTGCAGATCTTCGTTCCGAAAATTGCGATGGTTAGCGATTGAGCTAAGATTCTCTTCGAGTCACATTGCGCGATGCGGCTACCTGTTTCGATACTCTGATTCGATTGCGCCACCTCAAAGAGAGGCGACGACGTCACCCAGAACCGCTAGGTATTGCGCACCTACAGCACCATCAATCACGCGGTGATCGCAGGACAAGGTGGCATTCAATACTGTTGCGACACGTTGTTCACCGTTCTCAACAACAACCTGTTGGGTTGCCTTACCCAGCGCCAAGATTGCGCCCATAGGTGGGTTCACGATCGCGGTGAATTGCGTGATGCCATACATGCCTAGGTTCGAGACGGTGAAAGAGCCACCAGAGATGTCCTCCATGGTCAGCTTGCCAGTTTGGGCCTTTTCGGCCAGCTCGGTAGTGGCCGAGGCGATATCAGCCGGCGATTTGCTGTCAGCGTCATAGACTGTGGCGGGGTAGAGTCCATCCTCGGTGGCGATCGCGACTGACACGTGTGCAGCCCTGAATTGATGGATGTCGTCGCCTATCAGGTTAACATTGACGCGAGGTTCTCTTTTCAGCGCCTGAGCAACGCACCAGACAATCAAGTCGTTGACCGATACTTTGGTATCGCTGGACTCATTCAGTGCTGCCCGATGCGCAAGCAGCCCGTCGAGTTCGTACTCCGCAGTCAAATAGAAGTGCGGAATAGTTTGCTTGGCTTCGGTAAGGCGACGCGCAATGGTTTTGCGGGTCGCACTGAGCGGAATCACTTCGACGCCTTCGGGGGCTTCGCCGCCACCTGCGGCCGCTTTCACATCATCGTCCGTAATGCGCCCGCGGCGGCCAGTGCCTGTGACGGCTCCAAGATCCACACCCAGCTCATCTGCCAATCTGCGGACGCTGGGAGATGAGCGCGTGTAAGCGTCGCCTGTCTGCACGGTTTGTGTTGTCTGCGACTGGTTACTGCCGCCCGCATCACTAGCAGATTCAGACGGAACCGCACTATGTTGGGCAATGAACGCATCAATGTCGCTGTCGGCAACCGCTGCGTCGGCGATCACGCCGAGCAGCGCGCCCACAGGATGCGCGTCACCAGCAGGAACCAGAACCCTGCGGAGTACGCCGTCTACCGGTGAGTCCCAAACATTAACGATCTTGTCTGATTCCATTTCGAACACTTCATCGCCCTTTGCGATGGTGTCTCCTTCCGACTTGTTCCAGCTGGTAATGGTTCCCTCGACCATTTCAATCCCCCATTTGGGGACCGCGATGGGATAAATATCGCTCACTCTGTGACTCCTGATTAATCGCCAATTAGGCGAGTGTGGCCTTTATCGCTGCCGTGATCTTCTCCGCGTCGGGTAAGTAGGCTGCTTCTAACTCCGGCGAGAAAGGTGTTGGGCTATGCGGTGCAGAGACCTGCTTAATCGGCGCCTTGAGGCTGCTGAAGGCCTTGTCTGCCGCGAGGCCCGCAATGTCTGCAGTCAGGCCACATCGGGGCGGCGCTTCGTCCACGATGACCAAGCGGCCTGTAGCTTCGACAGATTCCAAAATAGCGCTCTCGTCGAGTGGTGACGTGGTGCGCGGATCAATCAGATCGCAACTAATGCCCTCCTCGCCGAGCGTGTCAATTACCGCTGCGGTCTTGGGCACCATTTGGCCAAACGCGACTACGGTGACGTCATCACCTTCCCGAACGAAGTTAGCCTCGCCAAATGGGATGGTATACATGTCATCGGGCACTTCCGCCGTCTCTTGATAGAGAATCTTTGGCTCGAAGAACAGTACGGGATCATCATCCTGAATGGCAGATAGCAGTAAGCCTTTAGCGTCGTAGGCGTTGCTAGGCACCACAACTTTTAGTCCAGGGAATGAGGTCATGACTTGGTACATGGCTTGGCTGTGCTGGCCCGCCGCGCTGAAGCCGCCGCCCGCAGAAAAACGGATGACCGCAGGGCAGCGACTTTTCCCGCCGAACATGTATCGGAACTTCGCCATTTGATTCACGATCTGATCCATACAGACACCAATGAAATCGGCGAACATGATTTCGGCAACTGGACGCATCCCCACCAGTGCGGCACCGGCTGCGGCGCCAACGATGGCGGACTCGGAGATCGGGGTATCGATGCACCGGTTTGGCCAACGGTGGTAGATTCCTCCAGTGACGCCGAAGACACCGCCGACCGAGCCGACGTCGCCGCCGCTGCCACTGCAGCCTGCAACATCTTCGCCGATCACAAATACTGAATCGTCCTGCTCCATTGCCTGGTGCAGGGCCTCGTTGATCGCGTCGCGCATCGTTTTCTCAGGCATAACCGTTCTCCTTCAGGCCGTCGCGTTGTATTGAATATAGACGTCTTCTGTGACCTGCTCTGCGGTGGGTCGCGCTGCAGCTTTGGCGTCTGTGACGGATTGTTCAATCTTAGCCATGACTTCGGCGTCAATTGCGTCCAGCTCGTCCTCGTTTAGTTCGCCTGTTTCGGCCATTCGCGCCCGAAAGTTTTTGAGGGGACAGTGATTTTCACGAAGATCTTCCAGTTCCCCCTCTGTTCGGTAAGCCTGCGGGTCACCAACAAAGTGGCCGTGATAACGCCCCTGCTCGGCGAACACGCCTGCAGGGCCGTTGCCAGCGCGCGCATGAGCAATCGCCTCACCTGCTGCCTCGTGAACCGCGAAGAAATCTGCGCCATCGGCAACGAAGACCGGGAAGCCAAAAGCTTCGGTGCGAGCCTTGAGGTCGTCACAGCCCACTGCGTAGTTGATAGAGGTGTGCTCCGAGTAAAAATTGTTCTCGATCACAAAAACGGCCGGCGCTTGCAGCACGACAGCCATGTTCATTGCTTCGAAGCAGGTGCCCTGATTGACTGACCCATCGCCCGAAAATGACACCGCTACTTTGCCGTTCTTGCGTATTTTGGCTGCCAATGCTGAGCCAACGGAAATAGGGGGTCCCCCTGCAACGATACCGTTTGCCCCCAGTATGCCTTTGTCAATATCCGCTACGTGCATGGAGCCACCCTTACCCTTACACAGACCTTCAGAAGAACCAAACAGCTCTTTCATCATGCCCGACACCTCGGCGCCTTTGGCAATGCAGTGCCCGTGTCCACGGTGGGTGGAGATAATGGTGTCGCTCTCGTCTAGGTGCGTACATACGCCGACAGCGTTAGCTTCTTGACCGGTATAAAGGTGGGTGAACCCTGGAATTTGGCCGTTCATGATTTCGGCGTTCACACGCTCTTCGAATTCGCGAATGGTTTTCATCGTGCGATAGGCGTGCAGCAGGGTTTCCTTTGGAATGGACACGGTATGTCTCCTTGAACGTTTTATTTGGGTCATGATCCCGGATGAGCATACATTGCAATATCAAGCTGACGGTATGCAATGCATTGGCTGTAAGGTGCCTCTTACAGCTGCTCGAGCAAGGTACCTGCGACCCCAAAAACAGTCAACAGTGTTTTTTTTTCTACTAACGCGTTTTTCAGTGTGGCTCTAGCATCACGCTGCTGCGCACTGTTTTGTCCATTTGGCGACGTATCATGAAGTTACAACCTTGTCTCTCTAATGTCGGACTAAAAGGGGCCCCGGTTTGTTTCCCACATCTGTTTGCTAATGCCATCTTCGATGATTTCGGCATAGACCCGCGCACTGTCTCGGGGCGTGCGGGTAAAGTCGGTATCGTAATCGACGGCGAACAATCCAAATCGAGGTCCGAAGCCCTCTGCCCATTCGAAGTTATCGAGGTGGGACCAGTGGAAATAGCCCTGAATGTCGATGCCCAGATTGTTTACGGCGTGCCAAACCTCGCGGAGATGACTCACCAAAAAAATTTGCCGAAGTGAATCCGGCTGTGCAGCATCGGCGATGCCGTTCTCCAATATTTGAATGGGCTTTTGGTAGCGTTGCCATGCTTCCTCTAGGACGGTGCTGAAACCGATGGGATACAGCGCCCACCCGAGGTCACTAGTGAGCTCCGCCGGATCGCTGGGGTCATGGGTATGTGTCATGGGTCCCGCGGCCATCGCATCAACATCCATTTGCACATAGAAGCGACCGTAGTAGTTGATACCAACGTAATCCTGGGTGCCTTTCAGGCCATCGATGATGACGTTGAAGTCGGTGTCGGTCATCGCGTAGATTCCGTTTTCGATTGCATCGAAAACATCCCAAATAAAAGCCTGCTGCACAAAGCCAGCGGCAAGACGATCTAGCGGGTGCCAGTTTCGCCAGGGTTCGAAGGCGCGAGTGTGTTGTGTGAGGCCAACTGAGATGGACTGCCCACGTGCCTCAGCGTCGGTGTGCAGAATGCGATAAGCATCAGCATGCGCGCGCAGCAGTTGTGCCACCACGGGGGCTACATCGATTGGGCCGGGACGTTGCTCCAGCGGTGGGAAAATGCCCTCGATGTAACCCCACAACACATACACCATAGGCTCATTGAGCGTGCACCAGTGATCGATCGCCGGGCCCAGTAATTCGGAGACCGCTTCCACGTAATGCATCCAATGTGAGAGTGCGTCTGGGCGCTCCCAACCTCGCTGGCCGTCCTGTTCCTCCCAAAACCATTCGGGCGTGGAAAAGTGAAAGAGCGTAACATGAGGCTCCAGTCCGTTTGCTTTGGCGGCGGCGATCACGTCCTGATAGAACGCTACACCGGCCGGGTCCGGTTCGGCCATATTTGCGCGGGGAAAGAGGCGTGCCCAGGAGAGGCTGAAACGGTAACTGTTCAGTCCCAGTTTGGCGAGTTCTACAAAATCGCTCTCGTAACGGCTATCGAAATCCACTTTTTTCTGGCGCACTTCGGCAGAGTACTGATCGAGATCTCGGATGTGGCCCGGCTTGGCTTGTCCGGGCTTGTTGCCCGCGCCTGTCTTTGATTCGTGTATGACGCGTCGCTCAAAAGCCGTCCAGTCGCTGGGTTGTTGGTGTTCGACATGTTGCGCCGCCACGGCGACCCCCCACTTAAAGTCATCGGGGAATGAAAGCGGATAGATCGCGTCGATTTTTGAGGCAGTTTTGACGCCGCGTGATACGCCAAAAATCAACGGCGTGAAAAGCGTCATCGCAATCAGCGCGGCCAGAGATACAGCAATAAAGGTTCTCATTACAGATGTCCCTGCTTCCCAAGAGTCCGCAGATTGAGTGCCTCGCACAGCGGCACCAACCTTTTACCGCAATCATGCCAAGTGTAACTAGACTCATCGTAACTTTTCAAAAACTGCGACCAGCACGTCATCTCGGCAAGAAGATCGCTACCGCACACGAAATAGACCTCCTGGCGATATACCCCGTTATGTCCCGTAAGTTGGTGCGCAGAGGACTTGTTGCGTATCTTAGGGGGGAGACACTCGTAACGAGAGAGCATGAGCAGGCATTCCGGCGGAGCTGCTAGCTACCGCGTAAGGGCGCGTAAGCCACTTTATCGTCATTGCAGCGGCTATTCACCACTCTCGTCATGAGCGAGTGGCGTGGTGTCTGGCTAGAGCGTATCGAGTATGAGTTGTATGTCTTTCCGGCTGGTGCGTGGATTCACAATACAGAACCGCAGCACCGTCTCGCCATCATGTTTCGTGGGGGTCACAAGGCCATCTCCGCGCTCCAGAAGCGCGTCGCTCCAGACTTTGTAGTCTTCCGGTGACCAGCCTACGCGGCGAAAAACGCAAATTGATAGTCGTTGCTCGGTCACCATTTCCAGATTAGGGTGTGCCTCAATCATGGTGGCAGCCTCGCGGGCGCAGTCCAATGTCATCTCAACGGCTTGCGCGTAGGCCTCCGTACCATGCACTGCGAGGCTGAACCAGAATGGCAGGCCTCTAGCCCGCCGCGACAGGTGGTGCGCGTAATCGCTGGGATTCCAGATACCATCGTAAAACACCTCGAGATAATCGCCATGCTGCCGGTGCGCTGTGCGCGCTTTCTCCGGATTGGCGTAGATCAGTGCGCAGCAATCGAGGGGTGCAAACAGCCATTTGTGCGGATCGACTATGAAGCTGTCAGCTCGCTCGATGCCGTCGAAAAGTGCCCGCGTAGACTGCGCTGCAAGTGCAGCACCACCATAAGCACCGTCTACATGGAACCAAATGTCTTCCGCGGCACATACATCGCCAATACCCTCCATGTCATCGATTATCCCAAGATTGGTCGTGCCGGCCGTGCAGGCAACGGCGAACAGTCGCGATCGATCGGCTTTTGGAAGAGCCGCAATCGTCGCGGCAACGTCGGCGCCTGTCAGCTGATGGCCTCCAGACTGAACAATGTCTGCATCCATTACCTGCGCCGCTTGGCCTACCGAGGCGTGGGCGCCGCGAGAAGAGATGATCAGGCCGCGTTGACGGTCATGATCGGGCGATTTTTGCCGCCAATCGAAGCGTGCGGCGACCAGCGCCGAGAGGTTTCCCGCCGTGCCGCCGCTGACGAATACGCCGCCCGCCTCAGCTGGCAATCCGGCGATGTCGGCGATCCAACGCAGTGCCTGATTTTCCGCATAGATCGCACCCGCGCCCTCAAGCCAGCTGCTCGCACAGATGTTGGAGGCGCCAACAACGAGATCAAACAAGGTAGAGACCTCGGACGGTGCGGTGGGAACAAAGGCTAAGTAGCGTGGGTGATCCTCGGAAATACAGGCGGGTGCTAGCGTATCAATGAATAATTTCAGCGCCTGCTCGCCGCCAAGGCCATTCGACGTAATGGTCTGACCTACCCGTTCCGCCAGCGTCCTCTGGGGCAGTGGGTGATCAATTGTCGGCGGGTCCATTCGCATGCGTTCCATCGCGTAGGCGAGGATCGATTCAGACAGCGCTTCTATGTCGGGTTTCATCTGATGCATAAATGAGTGCGTTTTACGAGTCTTGGTTCAAGTGTGCAGTAATTTGCGCGCGGTAAGAAGCACTGAATCACCTCTCCCTCGTCGTAAAAAAGCGCGGGTGCTCGCTCAAGCGCTTTTTAAGTGAGCCGACTGGCTGACCATATCTGCAGGCTGACGCCAAGTGGTGCCAAGCGCCTCTGCCAGCGCCTGGTGAGTCAGCTGACCCTTAAATACGTTCAGGCCTGCAATGAAGTGCGGGTCGGCGAGCAGTGTCTCTCTACATCCCTTTGACGCTAGTCGCGCGATGTAGGGAAGAGTCGCATTAGTGAGCGCCAGAGTGGCGGTTTGGGCGACGGCCCCCGGCATGTTGGCCACGCAATAATGCACAACGTTGTCGACGATATAGGTGGGTTCAGCGTGGGTGGTTGCTCGAGAGGTTTCAAAGCACCCTCCCTGATCGATGGCCACATCGACAAGAACGGTGCGCGGCTTCAGAAGTCGCAACATGTCGGCAGAGATGAGTTTGGGCGCAGAGGCGCCCGGAATGAGGACCGCGCCAATAATGAGGTCTGCCTCGCGCGCATGATCCTCGATGCTCTCTGCCGTCGAGTAGATGGTCCGCAACTGTCCGCGGTACAGCTCTTCCAGTTTGGCGAGTTTTGCGACTGAGCGGTCGATAACAGTGACATCCGCTCCCATGCCCACTGCAACGCGGAGAGCGCTACTGCCGACAATACCTCCGCCCAGTACCAGAACCTTGGCAGGCGCGACGCCCGGTACGCCGCCCAACAGGGTGCCGTTGCCGCCCTTCTGGACTTCCATATGATGCGCACCCGCCTGCACTGACAACCTGCCTGCGATGGCGCTCATCGGCGCGAGCAAGGGTAATCCGCCTTCTCGTGAGGTGATAGTCTCGTAAGCAATGCAGGTCGCGCCTGACGCCATCAGTAGCTCAGCTTGATTTAGATCTGCTGCCAGGTGCAGATAGGTGAATAGCGTTTGCTCCGGTCTCAGCCAACGGCACTCCTGCGGCTGCGGTTCCTTTACCTTCACTATCAGATCAGCCTCAGTGAAGACCCGCTCTGCCGAATCGATGATGGTCGCGCCCGCTGCTGCGTAGAGCTCATCAGTAAGCCCGATAGCGGCGCCTGCGTCACGCTCTACCAACACCTGATGCTGATTCGCTGAGAGCTCCCGGACGCCGGCTGGAGTCATTCCAACGCGGAATTCCTGCGCTTTGATCTCCTTTGGTACTCCTATCAGCATGCCCTGCACTCCCGTGATTTACTGTTGCATCGCTTCCTAAAATTATGGGAACTGATGGGATCACGGGGAAGGTAATAGACACCTTATTTCACGACAAAAAAATTCAAAATAAATAAATAACGCGTAAAATTAAGTTAATATGACTGCTTAAATTGTGAAAGTTAGTCATTATTTTATTCTGTATGCGCTGAGCGCGTGCAGTTTCGAGGATTATCCGCGTGTCAAATCAGTCACATCAGCTGGACAGGATTGATCGCAACATTATTAGATTGTTGCAAAAGAATGCGCGCATGCCGCATACCGAATTGGCCCGAAAAGTGGGATTGACTACGACTCCCTGCAAAGAGCGTGTTCGGCGACTCGAGAGTGACGGTGTGATTCAGCGATACCAAGCAGTGCTTAACCCTGAGGCATTGGATCGTGGCTTGGTGGTGTTTGTGCAAATTCGTCTCAATCGCACCTCACAAGATATTTTCGAAGAGTTTACCGCGCGGGCCGTGGACCTACCGGAGGTTCAGGAATGCTATCTGGTATCAGGCAATTTCGACTATCTTCTGAAGGCGCGGGTAGCGGACATGAGTGCTTATCGGACGCTCTTGGGTGAGACTCTGCTAACACTGCCTGGCGTGCTCGAATCCACCAGTTATGTTGTGATGGAACAGGTGAGCGAGTCCTTGATGTTACCTGTGCCAGTCTGAGGCACTTACTTCACCGTTAAGTGAGGTGATTCCAGATGATCGGTGCAAGGTCCGCCTATCTGCCTTTTCAGTCCGGCTAATCTTCCAGAGCTATGCCAGCACAGTGGACAGTCCGAGCTACACCAAGTTGTAGCGGCAGGGGTACCGGGTTTTGGTAACGGAAAAGCGATGATGCCGCAAGCAGCTCTCCGAAGAGAGTGATGGCGGTTACTAGACCACGCTATGTTGCCCTGTCTTTTGGTTTTAAATGACGTGCGTTAATTTCAAGCCCTTAAGCCACGCCGTCAAAAAATGCGGCATGAGCCCTCCCCCAGCATTCTTAAACCCATTTGGGGACGCAGAATGGCATAGGTTATGTCATCATGCGGCGCTCCACGTGCCCTGCGGCGGGTGACACTGAGTTGCCCTCGCGCAGTATGTGCTGAAAAAAATTAAGTAAGCGGCATCCTCCGCAAAATCTATCGAAAGAGGCTCATTATGGACTTGGGTGTATCGGAGCGCGCTGCGCTATTAATGGAGCAGGTAAGGCAGTTTATTCGCGATCACATCCTGCCCGTCGAGCACGAGTTTATTGCAGAGATCGAGGTTGATGATCCCTTTGTTCTCACCGCTCGTCAGCTCGATATCCTGAGCTCCCTAAAATGTCTTGCCCGCGACAAAGGTTTATGGAATTTCTTTTTGACAGGTCATGAGGGCTCTGGCCTGAGCACCGTCGAGTACGCTTATCTCGCGGAAGAGATGGGCAAGTCACGTCTAGCTGCTGAGATTTTTAATTGCTCAGCTCCCGATACGGGCAACATGGAAGTGCTACACAAATATGGTACCGAGGCGCAAAAAAAGGAGTGGCTAGAGCCGCTGCTCGCCGGTGAAATTCGTTCATGTTTTGGTATGACAGAGCCTGACGTGGCGTCCTCGGACGCAACGAACATCTGTACCTCTGCGATGCTTGAGGGCAATGAGTGGGTGATAAATGGCGAAAAGCACTGGACCTCGGGTGCGGGCGATCCGCGCTGTAAGATCATGATCTGTATGGTCAAGACCGATCCCGACGCCCCGAAGCACCTGCAACAGTCTCAAATTCTTGTGCCGTTGAACACGCCAGGGGTCAATATTGTGCGGCCATTGAAGGTTTTCAACATGCTCGATGCGCCCCATGGTCACATGAGGGTGAAACTCGAGAATGTCCGCGTGCCTAACGACAACATAATTCTCGGGCCCGGTCGCGGTTTTGAAATCTCACAAGGTCGTCTCGGCCCTGGCCGCATTCATCATTGTATGCGCTCTATCGGTTCAGCGGAGAAGGCGCTGGAATTACTCTGTGAGCGTGCGACACAGCGCGAGGCCTTCGGTCGGCCGCTTTACAAATTGGGCGGCAACATTGACGTGATTGCGGACGCGCGCATGAACATCGAGCAAGCTCGACTCCTCACACTTAAGACGGCGTGGATGATGGATCACACCTCGCCCAAAGAGGCGCGTATTTGGATCTCGATGATCAAGACCGTGGTGCCGAATATGGCGCTGAAGGTGATCGACGATGCGATCCAGATTCACGGTGGTATTGGCGTTTCTCAGGACACGCCTCTGGCAGAGATGTGGTCGGGGCAGCGCACCCTGAGGCTAGCCGACGGTCCCGATGCCGTGCATCGCATGGTGGTTGGTCGTAACGAAATTAAACAGTACTTGGCTGAGTCCGGCGACGTGGCAGCTACCTTTCGCGAAAGTTGAGTGGCGCACAACATCACAGGAGAGGATGATTATGGCATTGACCATGGTGAAACCCGAAGAAATGGAAAACCAGGCGGGCATAACGCTCCCGCCAGGGGAGTGGTTTGAAATTGACCAGGAGCGAATCAACACGTTTGCGGATTGCACGGAAGACCATCAGTTCATCCACATTGATGAAGCCGCGGCGGCCCAAACGCCTCTCGGCGGAACCATCGCTCATGGTTTCCTGACGTTGTCGTTGTTGACAAAGCTTTGTGCCGAAATTGGCGTGTATCCGGAAGGGATCGTGATGGGATTGAACTACGGGCTCGACAAAGTGCGATTTTTGAACCCTGTGCGGGCGGGCAAGCGAGTCCGCGCTCATTGCGAGATTGTCTCGGTCGATCGTAAAGATGCGAACCGGTTTTTGGTGAAGCAGGCGGTCACGGTTGAGATCGAGGGTGAGGAGACTCCTGCGGTCTACGCCGAGTGGCTCGGCATGTCGTTCATTGGTTGAGAGGTTGGGTGCCAGAAAATGACGATTCGATACGACAGTAAAGTGGCGCTGATAACCGGCGCTGGCGGGGGCCTGGGCAGAAGCCACGCCATTGAATTGGCTAAGCGGGGCGCCAAAGTGGTGGTGAATGACCTTGGTGGTTCGGTGTCGGGTGAGGGTGCAAACTCTGAAGCCTCTCTCGGTGTAGTGGCTGAAATTGAGTCGTTAGGTGGTGAGGCGATGGCGCATCGTGCCGATGTTGCTGATATTGCGGCAGTCGAGGACATGGTCGCTCAGACAATCGACCGATGGGGTCGTATCGACATCCTCGTTAATAATGCAGGGATATTGCGCGATAAAAGCTTTTCGAAAGTGTCGGTGAAGGATTTTCGGCTGGTCACCGATGTTCATCTGATGGGCACCATGCACTGCACGAAGGCGTGCTGGGAAATCATGAAAGAGCAGGAGTATGGCCGTATCGTTGTGACATCTTCCTCGAGCGGTCTATATGGCAATTTTGGACAGTCCAACTACGGTGCCGCCAAAATGGGGGTAATCGGCATGATGAATACACTGGCTCAAGAGGGCGCTAAGTACAACGTAAAAATCAACGCGCTGGCGCCTACTGCGGGCACGCGGATGACAGAGGGGCTGATTGAAGAGAAGGCCTTTGCCCTTTTCACACCCGAGACGGTGACGCCGGCAGTCCTGTATCTCGTCTCTGAGGATGCGCCGACGCGTACAATTCTGGCCGCTGGGGCAGGAAGCTTTGCTGTAGCCAAGATTGTCGAGACAGAAGGCATTTGGTTACCCGAGGAGGAACAAAGCCCTGAAGGTATTGCTGCGCACTGGGCCCAGATTTCTGACGGCGGTGAGCGTGCTCTCCAAGTGGGCTATGAGCAGAGCATCAAAATGTTGGGCCAGGCAGCTGCAGGGCTGGGGCTGGACATGGGTTGATGGTAGAGTTTTATAGGATGACCGCGTCATACTTTGCCGCTAATGCCTCATGCAAAACCTATGGTTGGGCCAGCGTCGACTGCTTGAAGCCGCTCAACCTGATCACAACTTTTCATTAACAAAACAGGAAGGATGTAAAGATGAGAGAAGCAGTCATTGTCTCAACTGCAAGGACCCCGATAGGCAAGGCTTACCGCGGCTGCTTCAATAATTTAGCCTCGCCGACCCTCGCAGGTCATGCGATCAGTGCAGCGGTCCAGCGAGCGGGTATCGAGGCGGATCGCATTGAAGACTGCATAATGGGAGCTGCGCTGACTCAGGGCAGTCAGGGCGGCAACATCGGCCGCACCGCGGCGCTCCGTGCGGGCCTCCCGGTCAGCGTGTCGGGTATGACAATAGATCGTCAGTGCTCCTCAGGCATGATGGCCGTAGCGACCGCGGCCAAGCAGGTGGTTCATGACGGCATGGATGTGGCGGTCGGCGGCGGCGTGGACTCTATTTCGCTGGTGCAGAACGAGCACATGAATCTGCACCGTGCTGCCGATGAGGAACTGCTGGCCATGCACAAGGACGTCTATATGCCGATGCTGCAGACCGCTGAGGTGGTTGCAGCGCGTTATGGCGTCAGCCGGGACGCGATGGACGAATATGGTCTGCAATCTCAACAGCGCGCGGCGGCAGGCTACGAGGCTGGCAAGTTCGATGATGAGCTCGTTCCCGTAACCTGCGAGCGAATCGTCTATGACAAAGAGACGGGTGAGCAGTCGACGGCTGAAGTCACTCTGAGCGCAGACGAAGGCGTTCGTGCCTCGACACTTGAGGGTGTTCAGGGACTGCGCACAGTTATTGAGGGTGGAACTATTACCGCGGGCAATGCGTCTCAGCTGTCTGATGGCGCGTCTGCACAGGTGGTAATGGAAGCGGCGACTGCGGAGAAACTGGGCCTCAATCCACTCGGTGCCTACCGAGGCATTGCGGTGGCGGGCTGCCAACCCGACGAGATGGGTATTGGACCCGTGTTTGCGGTGCCCAAGCTTTTGAAACAACATGGCCTGACGGTCGGCGATATCGGCCTCTGGGAGTTAAACGAGGCCTTTGCTGTGCAGGTGTTGCACTGTCGCGATACGCTCGGAATTGATAATGACAAGTTGAATGTGAATGGCGGCGCCATTGCCGTCGGACATCCCTACGGTATGAGCGGTTCGCGACTGCTGGGTCATGCACTCCTCGAGGGCAAGCGCCGTGGCGTCAAACACGTTGTAGTCACTATGTGTGTGGGTGGGGGTATGGGTGCTGCTGGCTTGTTTGAGGTGTTTTAGATGAAAGCTGTTGTCTGTCGTGAGCACGGATTACCCGATCGTCTGGATCTGGTTACCGACTGGCCATTACCGGAGCTGGGAGACAACGACGTGCGGATCCGGGTCAAGGCAGCGGGCTTAAATTTCCCCGACGTGTTGATCATTCAGGGGAAGTACCAGTCCCAGCCAGAACTGCCGTTTATACCGGGCGGTGAGTGCTCAGGCGTGGTTGAAGCCATCGGTGCTGCGGTGACCCGATGGGCAGTGGGCGACGAAGTGATCCACAGCGGCGGCTCTGGCAGTTTTTGCGAGGCGATTGTTGCCAATGAAATGGCTGTTCTTCCCAAGCCCCCTGCTTTGTCTTTCGAGGCGGCAGCCGGCATATCAATCACTTATCTAACTTCTTACCACGCGCTGGTCCAGCGCGCGAACATTCAGCCCGGCGAGACGCTTCTTGTTCTGGGTGCCGCGGGAGGCGTTGGCAGCACCGCGGTCGAGCTGGGCAAGGCCTTGGGTGCGACGGTAATTGCCGCAGCAAGCAGTGACGACAAGCTGGCGCTATGTGCCGCACTGGGCGCTGATCACACCATCAATTACAGCATTGAATCTGTAAAGGATCGCGTCAAAGAGTTGACCGGCGGTCGTGGCGTCGACGTGGTCTATGACCCGGTTGGCGGTGACTTCAGTGAGCCTGCGGTGCGATCCATGGGGTGGAACGGGCGCTATTTGGTAATCGGGTTTGCCTCCGGTCCTATCCCGAGCATCCCGCTAAATCTCACTCTCCTCAAGGGCTGTGCGATTGTGGGTGTCTTCTGGGGTCGTTTCACGATGGAAGAGCCCGAGGTGCATAGAGCCAATATCGAGACGCTATGGCAGTGGTTTGAGGAAGGCAAGATCAAACCGGTGATTACCGATTTGTTCCCGGTTGATGAATACAAAGCTGCTTACGCGGCCATGATGGAGCGCCGCGCCAAAGGTAAAGTCATCCTGACTTTTTGATCGTATGACGGGTTATCGCTTCAATACTGTACCCGAGCTCAGGGTGGGTTTGGGGGCCGCCGCCCAGATCGGTGAGCTGTGCGTCCAGCTGGGTGTCCGTCGGCTAATGGTTGTCACCGATCCTGGGTTGGTCGATGTCGGGCTAGTTGAACCCGTAAGAGCCGGTGCTGCGAGCCAATGTGAGCATGTCACTGTGTTCTCAGCCGTGACAGCAGATCCCTCTGAATCTGTTGTACTGGAAGCATTGTCAGAATTGGAAGCAGACCGCAGCGACGGTGTAGTTGGTCTTGGCGGGGGCAGCTCGATGGATGTGGCCAAGGCCATCGCCGTTTTGGCCACCTCAAAGCAAAAACTTCCCGATCTCTATGGCGTGGACAAAGTAGCGGGGTCGCGCTTGCCACTTATTTTAATTCCAACCACTGCCGGCACGGGATCGGAGGTGACTCCTGTCGCCGTAATTACCACAGGCAAGACGACTAAAGCGGGTATCAGTTCCCCGGTTCTGCTACCCGATATTGCTGTGATTGACGCGGAGCTGACGCTGGGATTGCCGAGCCACGTAACGGCGATGACTGGAATTGATGCGATGGTGCACGCCATTGAGGCGTATACCTCTTTTATCAAAAAGAACCCGTTGTCTGATATGCTCGCTCGGCAGGCGCTCACACTCCTAACCGCCAATCAGCGACGCGTGTTATCACATCCAAAGGACTTGCGCGCGCGTGAAGCGATGTTGCTCGGCGCTGCGCTCGCCGGCCAAGCGTTCGCCAATGCGCCGGTGGCAGCGGTGCACGCGTTGGCGTACCCTTTGGGAGGGCATTATCACATGCCTCATGGACTCAGTAATGCGCTTATGCTCCCGGCAGTGATGCGCTTCAACGCAGCAGCAGCCGAAGCCCACTATCTCGAGCTGGCGGCGTTGCTCCCCGATGATGTGGGCGCTGATGTAGAGGGTTTCGTGTCTTGGTTTGAGTTATTGATTGCTGACGCCGGGCTACCCACAAGCTTGTCTGCAGCGGCCGTGCCTAAAGAAGATTTACCGATGCTTGCTGCCGATGCGATGCAGCAACAGCGCTTGTTGGTTAATAATCCCGTAGAAGTAGACGAATCGGCAGCCTTGGCACTGTACTCCGCCGCCTGGGAGGGAACGCGATGAGCGGCCGTGCAAGTCCGACTGCGCGATCATCCTACCCGGTGTTCTATAACCTCGAATCGCGCTGGGCAGATAACGATATTTATGGTCACATTAACAACGTCGCCTACTATGCCTACTTTGATTCGGTGGTAAATCGATTCCTTATTGAGGAGGGCGGCTTCCGCCCAGGTGTCGATGCTGTGGTGGGTTACGTTGTGCACTCCAGTGCAGACTATTTTTCACCTGCAAGTTACCCCGCGACGCTGACGCTGGGGCTGAGGGTACTTCGGATCGGCGATAAATCTATACGTTGGGAGGTCGCCGTTTTCGAAGCAGACAAGAAGCAAAGCTGCGTGACGGGCACCTTTACTCACGCGTTCGTCGATCAAGAATCAGGGCGCTCAGCACCGATTCCTGAGGGTATTCGATCGGCAATTCGGTCGCTTCGGGATGCGGAGTGAGCCCCAGTCCTAGGCCTGAGAAAAAGCAGCGTTTTGGCGGGGTTTCAGGGTCCCCGCAAAGACGACTAATAGAATCGCAACGGCACTCCAGCCTGCCGCTGCCTCATGGTACTGATAAAGAAAGCCACCGCTGATCGGGCCAAGGATGAACCCCGCGGCGGGGCAGGCACTGACCAGCCCGGACACTCCTCCCTGCTCCTCAGGACTCACCGCCAGTGAGGCACCGGCGGCGACAGCGGGCATCAGGAGCCCTAGGCCCGCGCCGATCAGTGCCATACTAATCAGCACTGCATTCCAGCTGTCGAGCGAACTGATAATTACTGTGCCAACTAACAGCAAACCTCCACCCGCACGCACCAGTTGAATGGGTGGCCCTGCGAAGCGCTGGGCTATTGCTATCTGCATCAAAAGTATGTGGGCAGCTGACATCATCATCGCCCATCCCGTGAATTGGGCGGTTTGGATTCCAGACAGGTTCAATGTGTCCTGCAATCGAAAGGCCAGTGTCTGTTGCACCATGGCAACGCCTGTAAAAGCGCCTATTGCAGAGATCAGATATACGCTCAGGCGAGGATCTAGGTAATTGAGGCGACGGGGATGGTTCTGCGTGGCTCGGGGCGTCACCCCTTTGGAAAGTTTCAAAGCAATAATGGCCGCGGCCAGACCGGACAGCAGCGACGCGCCCACTAGAGGCGCTAACAGGCCCAACCCGGCGACCAGCCCAGCCATGACCGGGCCAGTTATCATCCCAATACTTTGGGCACTCGAGAGCCGAGCCAGCGCTTTGATGCGAAACTGAGCCACCGTGTAATCCGCCGCGTAAGCAGTGCATCCAGGGTTGGTCGCCGACATGGCAGCAGCTTGCAGCGAGCGTATTATCAAGGCAATAAGGAATAGAGTCAGGCCGGTGACGAGGCCGTCTCCGGCTAGTGAAAACAACACTGCGAAGCAAAGCGAGCCTATGGAGTAACCCATTAGTCCGATTAGAATGACAGGCTTTCGACCAATCTGATCGGACAAACGGCCCCAAAAGGGGGCGGCTAATGTAAAAACGAGGGCTGATGTTGAGATGATGGCGGTAATACGAACCTCATCAAGACCAACGGACCGACCCAGAGGCGGCAGGATGGCGTAAACAAAGGCTTGACCAATAGCCGTTGCATATAGACCAACGAATAGCAGGACAAGAGTCTGGCGATCCAAGCGCTCCGTGCCCGCCAGCGATCGAGTTGCGGCAGCGTCAGTCATCTGCTAGCCGCGCTGTGAACCAGTGATAATGGGTCGGCAATATTTTTGTAAGTTGCAAGATCAACCAAGCGTCCCAACCCACCATGATACGGCGTTTACCCCGAGCGGTCCCCGTCAAAATAATCTCGGCCGCTCGCTCCGGTGAGGTGCGCGCCACCTGCTTGAAGTGGCGGTCTCGCTCTTCAGCATCCGCCATATTGGCATCGCCATCGGTCCGCGCGGAGCGGGCAATATTGGTTCTGATGCCACCGGGGTGCACACTGGACACAGCGAGTGGCCCATCGATGTATTCTGCCTGAAGTGACTCACTGAACCCGCGCACAGCAAATTTTGCAGCGTTATAGGCGCTCTGGGTAGGGATACCCACCATGCCGAAGATCGACGACAAGTTGACCAAATGGCCCTTTGGTGCCGCGCTTAGTAATGGCAGGAAAGCGCGGGTGCCATGAACAACGCCCCAAAAATTAATATTGATTAGCCACTCAAAGTTAGCTTCAGTGGAATCGGCAAAGCGAGCCCCGTAGCCGACGCCAGCATTGTTAAACAGCGCGTCGAGATGCGACGTGCTGCTGGCTACCGCTTCGGCCCATAGAAAAATGTCATCACGTCGACCGCAGTCTACGGTTTGGGAAACGATCCGGCCACGCTGCTGATCCAGTTGGTCGCAGGTTTCCGCGAGACTGGTGGCATTTATATCTGAGAGCCAGAGGTCGCATCCTGCTCCATTCAGTCGGATCGCAAGCGCACGGCCGATGCCGTCGCCTGCGCCCGTTATGGCAGCGGCCTTGTTTTCGAAATAACGATCGATGAGTGCCATGGTGGAGTATCCTTAGGCGACGGGGCGCGCAGTGTAACCGACATGGACAGATGGTTGCGGTGAGCGCAAAAATTAGACACGGTGATCCCTTTCCCGTAAACTACAGGCCCAGTCCGCGCAGGGTTATTTTCGACCCGCAGACGCGCAACAACGTCCGCTAACAGCGACCACAGGGTGATATAGCCCACCCTCAATGTGCACCTCAGATGTGCATAAGGCCAAGAAGACTGGGAGGTCCTTTTGTCTCAACCTGCTGTCCTCGCACTGGAAGATGGCACGATCTTTCGCGGCCTTTCTATCGGCGCCGCCGGTAGCACTGTCGGCGAGGTAGTTTTTAATACGGCGATGACAGGCTACCAGGAGATCCTTACGGATCCATCCTACAGCCAGCAGATTGTGACCCTGACCTATCCGCATATTGGCAACACTGGCGTCACAGCTGAGGATGAGGAATCAGCAGGTATTCAGGTTGCGGGGCTGATCATCCGAGATCTCCCGTTGCTGGCGTCTAACTTTCGGTCCGAGCAAAGTCTGAGCGACTACCTCGTGAATACTGATATCGTAGCCATCGCAGAAATTGATACTCGAAAGCTGACACGGATCCTGCGTGACGGCGGTGCCCAAAGCGGCTGCATCATGGCGAGTGACGACGTTGATGAGGCCGTGGTACTTGAGCACGCGCGGGCTTTTGCAGGCCTGAAGGGCATGGATCTTGCCAAGGTCGTAAGTACCCGTGAGCCCTATGAGTGGACGGAAGCGACATGGCACCGGGCGGAAGATTCTGATGATCGACCAGAACTTGTTGAGCCCAGGTTTTCGGTAGTGGCGCTGGATTTTGGCGTGAAACGCAACATTCTCCGTATCTTGGTTGATCTGGGATGTAGTGTGACGGTGATGCCCGCGCAATCCACGTTTGATGAGGTAATGGCCTATTCTCCCGACGGCGTCTTCCTCTCAAATGGTCCAGGAGATCCCGAGCCCTGTGACTATGCGATCACACTGGCAAGCAAGGTCATGGCTGCGAATATCCCGCTTTTCGGCATTTGCCTTGGCCATCAGATCCTGGCTCTGGCCAGCGGAGCACGCACAGAAAAAATGAAGTTTGGCCACCACGGTGCCAACCACCCAGTAAAGCATTTGGCAGATGGCACCGTGATGTTGACCAGCCAAAACCATGGCTTCACGGTCTCGGAAACGGACCTGCCCAATAGGCTCGAAGTGACGCATCGCTCACTTTTTGACGGCACGCTGCAGGGCATCGCCCGCACAGACGTACCTGCTTACAGTTTTCAGGGGCACCCGGAAGCCAGTCCTGGGCCGCACGACGCGGCGAAACTCTTTGAGCCCTTCATCGCTGCGATGGCGAATCATCAATTATCTCAAGCGGAGTGCTAAAGCGTGCCGCGTCGTGCTGATATCGAGAGTATCTTGATCCTGGGCGCGGGCCCCATCGTTATTGGCCAGGCCTGTGAATTCGACTACTCCGGTGCGCAGGCGTGCAAGGCGCTCCGGGCAGAGGGCTACCGCGTCATTTTAGTAAATTCCAATCCCGCCACGATCATGACCGATCCCGCCATGGCTGACGCCACTTATATTGAACCAGTGGAGTGGCAAACAGTGGCTAGAATCATTGAGCGTGAGCGCCCCGATGCTGTCCTGCCGACAATGGGTGGGCAAACGGCATTGAACTGTGCTCTGAGGCTGGACGCGGAGGGTGTGCTAGAAAAGTTCGGCGTCGAAATGATTGGCGCCACACAGGACGCGATCGACAAGGCAGAAGATCGAGAGAAGTTCGACATTGCAATGAAGCGCATTGGCCTTGAGACACCTCGAGCAGGTCTCGCGCACAGCATGGAAGAGGCCTGGCAGGTGCATAAGGAGATCGGCTTCCCCTGTATCATCAGACCATCATTCACTATGGGGGGATCTGGCGGTGGTATTGCCTACAACCGCGATGAGTACGAAGAAATCTGTCTCCGGGGTCTTGAACTCTCCCCAACCAGCGAACTGCTCATTGATGAGTCGTTAATCGGTTGGAAGGAATACGAGATGGAGGTTGTCCGAGATAAAAACGACAACTGCATTATTGTCTGCTCAATTGAAAATTTCGACGCTATGGGCGTCCATACTGGTGACTCGATCACCGTCGCGCCAGCGCAAACGCTTACGGATAAGGAATATCAGATCATGCGCGATGCCTCTATTTCGGTATTGCGTGAGATTGGTGTCGAAACAGGCGGCTCCAATGTACAATTCGGGCAGTGCCCGGACACCGGCAGGCTGGTTGTGATCGAGATGAACCCGA
>CACOYM010000016.1 GCA_902631395.1 Halieaceae bacterium
GGTCTCAAGTGGCCGCGGCACTAGTGGGCGAGGCCGGCCGCGTGGTCGCCAGCGATATTTTACCTATGGACGCTCTGGCCAACGTCGCTTTTGTGCAGGGCAATTTTACTGAGCAGGACACTTACGATCGCATTATGGCGGAGCTGAAGGAACAACCATTGGATGTGGTACTGTCAGACATGGCGCCCAACATGAGCGGCGTGCGGGAGGTAGATCAGCCCAGAGCGATGTACCTTGTTGAGTTGGCGACCGAGCTCGCCGAGCGCTCATTGGTGCCGGGCGGGGCGTTTATCACCAAAGTCTTTCAGGGCGAAGGTTTCGAGATGTGGTTTCGTCAAATCCGCGATCGCTTCGATCGCGTAATTACTCGCAAGCCACCTGCGTCGCGACCAGGATCTAGGGAGATTTACATTGTGGCTTCCGGGTTTAAATCAGCCTTATAGGAATGGCTTGCAGCGCTTGAGCGTGCTGTTGAAAGGTGGTCGTCGAGATGGTTCTTTGCTAAAAACTCCGTAAGAGGGTTGAAGAAAGCTTTTTTGCCCCAACATTTACGAACAGTAGACCTGAATCAGGCGTGTAGGGATTCTTGGTCAAATCGTTATACTATGCGGCCGCGTGGCAGACGCGCGTTCCCAAACCGCGAGGAGTCGTTGTGAACAATATGGCCAAAAATTTGCTGCTGTGGCTTTTAATTGCTGCGGTTCTGCTCTCGGTATTTAACAACTTTAACCTGCGCAGCAGCACAGAGCAGGTGGGGTACTCTGAGTTTATTAATGAGGTGCAAACCGACCGTCTGTCAAAAGTGTTGGTTGATGGGCTGACTATCACTGCGCAGAGAAAAGATGGCAGTAGTTTTGAAACTATCAGGCCGATGGTCGAAGATCCAAAGCTGATGGATGACCTTCTGGCGCACAACGTCACGGTAGAGGGTAAGCAACCCGAGCAGCAGTCAGTGTGGACACAGCTTCTTATTGCCAGCTTCCCGATCTTGCTAATCATTGCTGTTTTCATGTTTTTTATGCGACAGATGCAGGGTGGTGCTGGCGGCCGCGGCGGCCCCATGAGCTTTGGAAAGAGTAAAGCCAAGCTATTAGGTGAGGACCAGATTACCACTACATTCGCTGATGTCGCGGGCGTTGAGGAAGCAAAGGAAGACGTGCAGGAACTGGTTGAGTTTCTGCGAGATCCTGGCCGATTTCAAAAACTGGGCGGCCGTATCCCCCGCGGGGTGCTCATGGTAGGGCAGCCCGGGACAGGTAAGACCCTTTTAGCTAAGGCGATTGCTGGCGAGGCGAAGGTCCCATTCTTCTCGATCTCGGGTTCGGACTTCGTGGAGATGTTTGTAGGCGTTGGGGCATCGCGTGTTCGAGACATGTTTGAGCAAGCGAAAAAGCAATCTCCGTGTATCATTTTCATTGACGAAATCGATGCGGTAGGCCGGCACCGGGGCGCTGGTTTGGGCGGCGGTCACGACGAACGCGAGCAGACCCTGAACCAATTACTGGTTGAAATGGACGGCTTTGAGCTAAACGACGGCGTGATCGTGATAGCTGCTACCAATCGTCCGGACGTATTGGATCCTGCATTGCTCAGGCCCGGTCGTTTCGATCGACAGGTGGTGGTAGGCCTGCCTGATATCCGTGGTCGGGAGCAAATTCTGAAAGTCCATATGCGCAAAGTACCGCTGTCTGAGGACGTTGATCCCTCTAAGATTGCTCGCGGAACGCCAGGCTTCTCTGGCGCTGACCTAGCTAATCTGGTTAACGAGGCAGCACTCTTTGCTGCGCGCGGCGGGTTGCGGCTAGTGGGCATGAATCAGTTCGAGCTCGCCAAGGACAAAATAATGATGGGCGCAGAGCGACGATCCATGGTCATGTCTGAATCGGAAAAGCGAAACACCGCTTACCACGAGGCAGGCCATGCCATCGTTGGGCGGCTAATGCCGGAGCACGACCCTGTTTACAAGGTCTCAATCATACCGCGAGGGCGTGCACTGGGAGTTACGATGTTTCTGCCTGAGGAGGATCGTTACAGCCACAGCAGACGTCACATTGTGTCGCAGATTACCAGCTTATTCGGCGGTCGTGTTGCGGAAGAGATGACCTTGGGTAAAGAGGGCATCACTACGGGTGCGTCGAACGATATTCAACGTGCAACCGAAGTCGCGCGCAATATGGTGACCAAGTGGGGTTTATCTGAGCGCTTAGGGCCACTCATGTACGATGAAGGCGGCGATGAAGTCTTCTTAGGACGCACTGCGGCTCAGCCTGCTAAGGCCATGTCGGATGAGACGGCGCTGGCGATCGATAAAGAAGTGCGCAGCATCATTGATGATTGCTATGCAAAGGCGATGCAGCTGCTGGAAGACAATTACGACAAGCTTGAGATGATGGCCGACGCGTTGATGCAATATGAAACCATCGACTCCGAGCAGATCGACGACATTATGGAAGGCAAAGCGCCACGCCCGCCTAGCGGTTGGTCTGGCGACGATCGCGGTGCATCGTCTGATAAGGGCGAGCAAGAAGCGTCGGGTAGTCCCATTGGTGGAGCGGCGACCGAGCATTGAGACGACGCTCGGTTGTGAGCATCCTGGGATAGACCTCGACACTTCATGTCACGACAGGTCGCCTGTGGCCCGAGAGTGCTTGATCTGAGCAGGCCGCGCATCATGGGTGTTCTCAACATTACCCCTGACTCCTTTTCGGACGGCGGCCAGCTTTATCGCAATCAGAGAGTTGATGTTGATGCAGTGCTGCGTCGCGCTGATAAAATGTTGCTTGAGGGTGCCGATATCCTCGATATCGGCGGTGAATCAACACGACCCGGTGCGGATAGAGTCTCCGAAACGGAAGAGCTTTACCGCGTAACCGTTGCCGTTCACGCGATCAGCGAACGGTTCGATACCATTATTTCAGTTGACTCGAGCAACCCGGTAGTGATGGCTGAATCCGCTCGACTCGGGGCGGGGTTATTGAATGATGTGCGGGGGTTCTCTCGCGACGGCGCGCTGGAAGCCGCCGCCGCCTCTGGCTTGGCACTTTGTGTCATGCACATGCAGGGGCAGCCGGACACGATGCAAATGAATCCCGATTACGTCGACCTTATTGCCGATATCAACGGCTTCTTCGAGGAACGCGTGCACACACTCCGTTTGGCTGGCATTCCTCAGGATCACATCATTCTCGATCCCGGTTTTGGCTTCGGGAAAAGTGCCGAACATAATTTCGACATGCTGGCTAGACTGCGTGAGTTGGTCTATCAAGATATGCCGCTACTAGTTGGGCTTTCCCGAAAGTCCATGATCAATAGCGTATTGGAGCGCCCGACACAGGATAGGCTGTTTGCTAGTTTGGCACTCGCCACCATGGCGGTTGAGCGGGGTGCGAGCATAGTGCGGGTGCATGATGTAGGCGCGACCGCTGATGCGTTGGCGATGTGGCATCGGACTGTCCGGAGCGACTCACGGTGAGCAAGCAGTTTTTCGGGACTGATGGCATTCGTGGTGAGGTCGGGAAATACCCGGTCACGGCAGATTTTATGCTGAAGTTGGGGTGGGCGGCAGGAAAAGTATTTGCAGCGGCTGGTCGTCAAACCCATGTGTTGATCGGAAAAGATACTCGGGTTTCGGGGTATATGTTTGAATCCGCTTTGGAGGCTGGGCTCGTTGCCGCAGGCGCCCGGGTGACCCTTTTAGGCCCAATGCCCACGCCCGCGGTGGCGATGTTGACGCGGAGTCAAAAAGCTTCTGCAGGGATTGTGATCAGTGCCTCTCATAACGCTTATAGTGACAACGGCATAAAGTTTTTTAACGCGGCAGGTGCCAAATTATCAGACGATTCGGAGCTTGAAATTGAGCGTATGCTTGCCGAACCCATGGAGACTGTCCCGTCATCGTCTCTCGGCAAGGCGTCTCGATTGGGCGATGCGCCTGGACGTTACGTTGAATTTTGCAAGAGTACGTTTCCCGACACGCTCAGTCTCGAGGGTATGAGGCTGGTGCTCGATTGTGCCCATGGTGCGACTTATCAGGTCGCACCAAAGGTGTTCAAAGAGTTGGGGGCTGAAGTCGTGCTCATAGGCGCTGAGCCAGACGGATACAATATTAATTTGGATGTTGGATCAACGTCGCCCGCTGCACTCCAATCGAGAGTGCTGAGCGAAAGTGCCGATGTGGGCATCGCCTTCGACGGTGATGGTGACCGTGTCCAGTGTGTCGCTGCGGACGGTAGCGTCGTGGACGGCGACGAATTGCTCTACGTGATTGCGAACGACCGCCTCCAATGGGGGGAAGCGCTCCACGGTGTGGTCGGGACACTCATGTCAAATTTGGGGATGGAGCAGGCATTGGCGGACATAGGGGTAGAGCTGGAGCGTGCTCAGGTCGGCGATCGTTATGTCCAAGAGCTTATGGCCGAAAAAGGTTGGCTATTGGGTGGGGAAGCCTCTGGCCACATCATTTGCGCTGACCTCACTACGACGGGTGATGGCATCGTCGCGGCCCTACAGGTAATGGCGGCCATGGCTCGATCTGGGGAGACATTGGTAGCGCTGAAGAGCGAGCTGCATAAGTTGCCCCAGACGTTGATCAACGTAGGGGTTCGGGACGGCTTTGTTCTGGAAGAGGCGGAAAAAGTCATCGCCGCAAGTCAGCACGTCGAGGACGTATTGGGTGATCGAGGAAGGTTAGTCCTTCGCTCTTCTGGCACCGAGCCGCTTATTCGGGTGATGATTGAGGGCGCTGATGCCAAAGAAAACCAGCGCCTGGCCGAGGGCGTTGCTGAGGCTATCCGACAGTCGCATTAGTTTGGTTGCGGCGCAGTGAAGTGACCGGTATGCTCCTTCGCCCTGTGTTCACCGCCCTTTGTTGGCTCAAATTTAGGATAATCTATGGAACAAATCACGCTGATGGTGCACTTGCTTGTCGCAATTGCACTCATCGCACTCATACTGCTTCAGCGCGGGAAAGGGTCTGACATCGGCGCCTCTTTTGGAGCAGGGGCATCACAGACGCTATTTGGTAGCGCAGGGAGCGGTAGCGCTTTGACGCGCATTACGGCATGGCTGTCGGCTGTCTTTTTTATCAGTAGCTTCGGTTTGGCTGTGATCGCTGACAACCGCGTAGCTGGGGAGGAGGACTTAGGCTTCGAGTTACCCGCTTCCGCAGTGGTAGATGAAAACTCTGCGGAGAGCGACGTGCCGATAGTGGAATTTGAGCTCGAGGCCGATATGCCTCTAGACGACGCGCCTCCTGCTACTGAGGATTTATGAATATGCGGAAGTGGTGGAATTGGTAGACACGCTATCTTGAGGGGGTAGTGGCCGATGGCTGTGCGGGTTCAAGTCCCGCCTTCCGCACCATATAACAGGGGAGCAATGACGCTAAGTTATTGTTCCCCTTTGTTTTTTAGCCTTCCTGAAAAGTTAAATATCCGTGTTTCGGTATCGTTTTGGTATCAAAACGTGCGGATTTCTGCTGCCATCAGACCAGAATTGGTGCGGCCCGGTATAATTATCGACGCGATAGACCGGGGAGGTGACCAATGAGGTACCTCAAAACACGAAAAGATTCTGATGCTTTGGCTTTCCAACGCCATATCGCCAAGCCATTGAAGTCACGTGCCCGAGTGATGAATGTCGCAGACCCCGTTGTCCTGCCGCTGAAACTCAAAAGAGGTGCCTCCGACGTAGACGTGGCCGCTGAGATTCAAGCGTGCAACGAAACCTATGAGACCTTGATGCGCTTTTTGAGCCAAAGCGATATCAGTGCAGTGGAGGCGGGAGAGCTTGAAGCTTACGCACGCGCTTATGTCACAGTGCGAGGTGTCAGTCCTGGCGAGCTCTATGGTATCGATTCGGCAACTGATCTATGGGATGACGCCATCGATTCAGTGCTCGAGCATTACCAATATCAGGACCATCCCCAATATCGAGAGGTGAATCCTACTGCAGATCGCATGCCTCCCGAGTTGCGCGACGCTGTACTCACCATCCTTACCTCAAAGGACGGGCAACAAAGATTTCATTTGTTCTCCGATGTCTTGGCTGCTTATAAAACCCACCGCGCCGAGCGCATTGAACAGGACTCGGTGAGTGAATATGAGCGGAAACGCAAAAGCGGCGAGTTGAAGAAAGATTTTCGTAGGCTAGATGATTTTTATGCTTTTGCCGGCAACCAGGAGTTCTCCACTAAAAACTGTAACGAGGAATTGCATCGTTATCGCAGAAAGCTGCTAGAAGAATATGAAAAGCCTGGCACTGCGAAACGGCATCACGAAGTACCTTGTGCTGCGCTGCGCTGGTACGCCGATGAGTTTGTGCCTGCAGTCGTTATTCGTCAGTTCAAATTCCCCGGCCAAAAAGCCAAGGCCGCAATCCGACCCGTGCTTGACCTCGAAACAGAGCTTCAGCAAGTCTGGGCAGCAGCGCATGATGCCTCTTACCACCACCTCTTTCGTCTGGCCGCATTTGGCATATTTGCCGGTGCAGGTGCCAGCGAACTCATACAGACCCTGGTCTCCGATATCCGGATTCGCGAGGGCTACTACATATTAGGCGGCTCCAAGACGCCGCATCGTGCCCGGCCCGCCATTATTTTGAATAAAACCCACGAGGCATTACTCCGGAAATATAAGGAAGGCAGCATCGCCGGTGATCAAACGGCGCTGCAGACTGGATCCAACCACAGCAAGATAATTAAGGACGGCTTGGTCAGGGCAACAGGTAACTCAGCAATCTCTGCCTATAGCACTCGGCATACTGGAAAACATATTTGTGACGTAGCGGGGGTAGGCTCCACCGATGCCGTGAGGATCATGTTTGGTTGGAACGACGGTGGCAACGCCATCGCTAATAACTACGGCAAGGCCGGCCACTTAATGAAGCCCATGATCGATGAAATGAGAAAGATTACGGAGTTGATGACAGCCGACCTGCCAGATTTGGATCGCTCGTCACAGCCGCCAATTGATGCCGGCAACGTGGTGAATATGCGGTGGTAAGTGAGCAGTTACTAACTGGGTAGGGGATTGAACCAAACTACCCAGGTTATAAATAGCAACGAAACATACGAAACCCACGAAACGCTCCTTAAAGGTGGCGGGGTGAAGGCTTGCCTGGCGATTTTGGGTCTCGTTGCAGGAGGGAATTTTAAAAGTGTTAGACATTGTTGAGGACGATATGACTACTGAACAAGATTCGATTACGAAATTTGTAGCGATCAATCAGGCCTTGGAGCGTTTTTTTGTGGTGTCCGGTTCAGGGCAGGGCAGGGCAGGGGATGCGCTTTTATGACCCGGTGACCCAGGCGCAGCTCACCATTCACAACGTAGTGAACTGGATTAATCAGCGGATTGGGTCGGACGAACTTTCAGGGTGGCGAGAATTGGTGCAGAAGCGTTGGCGAGCACTGTTGCCTGAGGCGCAGTACCGACCGCATCAACCACCTGTTTTTACCATTGAGCCGGGCCTTTATGTCCGAAATATCTGGTCGGCGGCTGAGATCGAACCCTCTGCAGCGGCAGACCCAACTTTGTTCCTAGAATTTTTGGATCATGCCATCGGTCGGGATGAGCGCGAATATTTAATCAAGTGGCTCGCATGGAAGTACCAAAAACCGCTCGAGAAACCACACACCGGAATCTATCTATATGGCCCACAGGGCACCGGTAAGGGCACTATCGCGAACGTGTTGGAGGCAGTGTTTGGCTCAAGTGCTGTGATGCGCATTGCAGATCAGAGCAAGCTTGGCTCAATGAGCAGTGTCGATATCTGGTCTAGAACTCTGCTGGTTGTGGAGGAGGTGGATGTTTCCATTAAGGACAGACTCGCGAATACTATCAAGTCGTTCATGGGGACTTCGTGGGTCGATGCTGATCGGAAGCACGAGCACTTTGGCCGGCATTTCATTCCCGCGAACCTGATCATGCTCTCCAACAACCCGCCAACCATGCTCGATGGCGACGATCGGCGTTGGTATGTGAAAGAGATGAAGCCTCAGCCCCAGCCAGTTCAGTATTTCAAAGAACTTTACGCATGGCTTGAGGATGACGGCCATGAAGCGGTGGCTCACTTGCTTGCAACGGCTGATATCTCGGAGATGGACCTGTCGGACCGACCGCGCTGGACTGACGAGAAGGCGCTGGCTTGTGATATGGCCACAAAACAGGACGTGCTGGATGTGCAGAAGCTAGTGGAGCAGGCAGATGGGTATGTGTTCACAGCTGATTATTTTGCTGAGGTCTGCAATCCCAACAGGCTGTTTCATATTGCTCACGAGGTCGGGCTCAAGGTGGTCAATCTAAACACTTTATCGGGCAAGTCCCGCTCCTGTGCTACTGGATTCACCGAGGCCGAATGCAAGCGGTTGTTCGTGGCAGCTGACGCTGAGGTTATGCAGGACCCTCACCAGCAAAACGCTTGGCAACTCAGATATGGTCATTCGGTCTGCTCTTTGGCCTACGCGCGGGCAAAGTAGTTCGGTCTGGATAGCTCTGACGTTGATGGATATGGCTTTGTTGCAGTGTTGGAACGCAGGGAACGAACCCCTGTTAGCGCCAAGATGTTAAAATTTATCGCCAACATGAATTATTTATTGCTTGGACAGAAAAATTTTATGTCTGGGGTTGACATTTAGACTTCCAATACGCAAATATACTGTTCTGGCGTCAATTTCAAGGAGGAAACCTTATGTCCAGTGTATCCATCAAAGATATGGTTAAGAAACAAACTCGCTACCGTGAGCTACCGGCCCTGTTGTCAGAGAACCTGGGCAACCCAACGGCGAAGCTACATCTGCCGATGAATGAGTTCGTCGACATGTCTACGGTTTATAACCGGGACTACATAGAAGAAGAGAACCTAGACGCGGCTGATGTGGCGCAGCGTATTGAACGACGACCGCACACAAAAAACCTTGCTCGCTACACAGTCTCAGGTTTGTTTCAGAGGACTATTAACGACTATCGGCAGTGTGGAAAGGCCGTCCCAATTCTCGTGGAAAACTTGCAGTCAGAGATAGGGAAGCCTATCTATGCAGCCATTCAGCCGATTGTGTGCAACATCCGCGACGTAACATCTGACACCACCATTGAGCGTGCGATTGAAAAGCGGAAGTCAGGCGAAGAACTGGAGTCAGACAATTTTGGCTATCTGCAGCTGCAATTGAGTCAGCGCTTAACAGTTGTGGATGGACAGCACCGTCGAGTCGGGTTTGCTACGGCGATCGATTGGCTCAAAAAGATTACTCAATCGGGTCAGTATCCAAAAGCAGGATTGTTCACCCCTACAGGCGGGATAGACACCGCGGGATACATGCATCGGGAAGTACAAAACTTCTGGGTGGAAGTGTTAAACCAAGGCGTCCAAAACTCATTTGTATCGATCGAGTGCCACATTGGTCTAAGCATCGATGAGGAGAGACAGCTGTTCACTGACCTCAATTTGCGCGGCCTGAAGCCTTCAACAGGTCAGACTCTTGAGTTTGACCAAGCCGATCCTTTGAATGTATTGGTTAGGAAGATGAAGGATGCGGGTCAATTTAAATTCGAAGTGACTGACTCTGACGAGGCTGATTGGGCCAAAGACGACGGAAGGCAGTTGCGGAAAGACATTAACTCGATCACGGCTTTCTTGACTCTCGGTAAGGGTAGCTCGAGAGGGATCGTGCCATCGGATATTGAGAAGAAAGATTCAATGGCAGAGCGTTTTTGGAATTGCGTTCAGCGGACACCGCAGTTTGGTCGTAAGGGCGCTAAGACTAAAACAGTCCTGGCACAGCCCGTGGTTCTGAAGGGTTTGGCAAAGCTGATACATGAATCGATGTACGGCAAGTCTACAGTGCGTGATAAATCTGCAGTAGAGGCCATTTATACGGCGATGCTTGATGGGACGTTGGACTTTAGTCATGAAAATCCGATCTGGAGGTCTTTAATGCTATCCGCGGAGGACCGTAATAAAGCGCACAAGGGTATCTGTGATTACGTTTACGTTCCCATTGGCACTAATCTCGACGCTGGTACTTTTGAAGAGTCAACTGGCTGGGTTCGTTACGGACCGAAGCACAACGATATTTATCGTCGTATCGGTGACCTCATTAGATTTGAGCTCAAGTTACCGCCGCGTCCTGAGGTTACTCGAGCTATCCAAAAGGATAAGGAGGAGGCTGAGGCGGCGGCTTGAGACCATAAACAAAAATGCATATAAAAATTATTTGTAATTCTATTATGATCTAATTAAAGTAGAACCCGGTAGCAAAACGATTTACCAACATGGATGAATGTTCGCCACGGATGGCGGTTTAACAGGATTAAAAAAAGGAGAAGAGCACATGGATAGTGCAGTTGTATTTGCCTGCTCTTCAGTTTTTCTGACTAAAGGGAGCAGAGACCAATGATGAGCAGTTTCAATCCGCTGTTATGCGCGGAATTTTACCGAGCCTTTAATTTCCTCGAGTTACCGCCAGATCCATCACCGAGTGACGTGTGGGAAGTCGAGGAGTCTATCGGTGCTGCTCTGTCGGCTTTGAGAAAGTGCGGTGCCCACCTGTTAGCGACTACCTTGAAAATCGAGCTAAGTCCAGGAGAGGGCTACATAGATACTTTGGATGAGCACACTCACTGGGTACCGGTTGTCATTGTCGCGCCGCTTTCGGTCAACATGGCGACAGTCCAATACCAATCCGTTAGGGACGAAGTGCCGGTGCCAAAACTTGAGCCACTGGATAACGACGACATCCCTTTTTAAGTGCAGCGGATGAATAGTCTGGCAAAAAATATTCAGCGATAGCTGAAAAGGTCCCCCTCAAACCTGATTACTTTGGAAGGGTCACAGGTAAGGGGGGAGGTAGCAGCACTCCGGAGAGTAATCTGCGTCTGCAGTCTATTCCTCTGGGGGGCATTTCATCAACCAGAGGTGACAAATTATGGGTTACCCCCAAACGTACAACCCCGTGCTAAACAGGGACTTCCTATTGGCCACAGGCCTTATGCCATTCGGTGCCGACTCGGAACCGGGTGAGGTTTGGCAAACGGCGCACTTGTTAACCACGACTGTTGCTAGTTATTGCAGCGAACATCGAATTCATCCTGCTTGGGTGTGTGCATGGTTCGGTGCTCGACAGCCGTCCGAGTGTTATTCGGAGGCGGCAATGTTGGGTTCGATGGCACTAGTGGAAGCCTGGAAAAGTCGGGAGGGCAAATCATGACGTCGCTCTCATACTGCAAGTCAGTCGATACTGAAGCTCGAGCTTTACCAGGATCTCCTGGATACCACCTGTTGTCGGTCGCTGTTGTGGGGAGTAATGGCGTAGAGCTGCACATGCCGATCAGACCGCTGGGGCTGGACCTCGATGATATCCGCGCAATCAACAACCCACCGTATCCACCAGAGGTGCTGCTTCAAGCTAACCCGCCGTCTATGGTGCGCAACATCGTCAAGCAACTGCTGCGACGTCATACCGTTCTGGTTTGGAATGAAGAGCATGAGGCGAATCAGCTTGCTTTTTTGCGTGAGAAAGATCAGCAGGGACGGCCGCTATTCCATGTCCAAGATGCAATGCGTCGAGCCGCGCCTTACGTAAAGCAGTGGAGCTCGCACTTCTGCGACTACGAATATCCATCGCTTAAATTGGCAGCGCGGACCATGGGCATTGAGTTCGAGGAGCCCGGCTGGCACGACGCTAGGGCAGATGCGCAAATGATTTTCGATATATGGCGTTATATGGAGGACACACCTCCATTTAAGATCACCAGAGAGACGATGCCCATTGAGAGAATGCCGCGCAGGCCAGTTGCCATCGAACATGTACCGTTCTAGAGGTGGATCATGGCTGAAGCATTTTTTGATGGGGCACTTGTGCTCGATTGGTCTGATTCTGTCGGTCACAGCTGTAAGTTAAGAATTAGCGATTGGGATACCGGATTCGTTGTCACGCGATGCGAGCGCGGAGAAGACGCCGAGCTGTCGATCATTGATGTAGGTGATTGGATTTTTACCATCCGTGACCCCGCGATCGAGGCTTGGCGCAACACCATGCCTGAGGCGCTTGATAAAGCGCTTGATAGTTTGCCCAGTCGTCATACCTCAATAATTCGGTGGGCTATCGACTCGGAAATCGTGCGTGACTTACTGATTAGCAACCCTTTGCTCTTGTGGCTGTTGGTGGACAGCGGTTTGTTCGCAAGAGCCTCGCTGGGGGAGGTCAATCGGAAGCTAGGCGTTAAACAAAGGGTTCTCTGCTCGCGCTTGGGATTGCAAGGTACTGAGCAGCAGGTGCGCATGCTAAAGCGGGCCGCATCGGAACACTTGCACATGAGATCTATCCGGAAATTAAAAAAGCTACTCCGCGATAGAGAGGTGTGTAAGTACTTGCGGCATCAACCGAAGATCACATCCTCGATAGTCAGTCTGCTTGAGCGTTACCCGTGGTTGGTTATGCATCCTGCGCGGTCACTGATTGATGACTTACACGATCGCGAGACCCTCCGCTGTTTTGAGGATGTGGTGCAAATGCTGTTCGATCTTGAACCGCTTTTTAACTGCCGGACAGCCGCAGGGCTATGGAGACTCCATGATCGGGTAGTGGCAGATCTCAATGCTGATGATGGATTTCGCCTTCTTCGCGATGAGTCGGGCCGTGTCTTGGAGCTACCAGCGCAACCACTGCTTGGTAACGAGGTCATACAGCCATTGACCACCCAACAGCAAATCGTCAATGAAGGCAGAGCAATGAAGCACTGTGTCGCCAGTTACATAAGGAGGGTGATTGACGGTGCCTACTACTTATACCGAATGGAGGAACCCGAGCGACTGACAATCGGAATACGGGTTCTGCGAGGGCCAGGCGGTGGACCTGGCCAGTGTCTGTTGCGTGAGGTCCGAGGTAAGTGCAATCGGTACCCCGCAGATGCGTCGATGAGGCTTATCGAGGATTGGTTTGAGAACTCCGAGGGCGCAGCAAATGGCTGAGGCGGCTCGATTTATCAGCATGGATGAATGTTCGCCACGGATGGCGGTTCAACAGGATTTACAAAGGAGAAGGTGATATGGAAAGTGTAGTTCTATTTGCCTGCGGCATTGCGGCGGCGATGAGCGCGGGTTGGTTTGTCGGATCGAGACAGTCCAGCTCCCACAAACAGCGAGCAACAGTCGCTGAAGAAAAGGCAGCGGAATTTAAGGCTCAACTTGATGAGCGTTCTGTCAAGCTCGCTGAGCAGGTGGGTAGGGTGAATATCCTCGAAGAGCAGTTGCAGTCGACCCGAGCGCACATCAAGAATCAGGAGGACCTCGCTGCGTTAATCGATCAAAAACTGCTTGGTATAACCGCCCAGGCACTCCAACGTTCCCAGCAGTCTCTGCTTGAGCGCGCGAATAAAGAGCTTGGAGCGACTGTTACCCCGATCAACACGGCGCTAAAAGCCAATAAAGAGCTTCTCCACCGCATGGAGAAGGAACGCAGCCAGCACTACGGCTCGATAGTGGAACAGTTGAACAACGTTAATAGCTCATGCACTGCATTCTTGAGCGAGGCGTCGCAAGTGAAGAGTGCTCTTCTTGGGAACTCTAAGGTGCGGGGAAATTGGGGCGAGTTTATATTGCGCCGTGTTCTTGAGCAGGGTGGTCTTGCGAAGCATTTCACATTTGTTGAGCAAGAGCGGGTGAAAGATGAGAACGGCAAGGCATTCGCTGCTGATTGCAAGATAAATCTACCAGGTGGCGGCACTGTGATTGTCGATTCCAAGGTCTCGCTAAAAGCCTATGTGGAATATGCTGAGGCCACCACCGAAGCCGATCGTAAGTCTGCGCTTCAAAATCTTGTTGGTTCAATTAAGGACCACGTCCGTGAATTGGCCAAAAAAGATTACGCGAGGCTGTATTCCGAATCGATCGACTCCGTGGTTATGTTTGTGCCCGGCGAACATTTCATGAGTGCTGCTGTCGAAATCGATCCAGAAATCTGTGAGTTTGGGCGTAAAAACAAAATTATTATTGCGACGCCAAATACCATGTTCTTTATCGTGAAATGCGCGGAGCTTATGTGGAGCAAGCAGAAGCTCAATGACGAGGCCAGAGCAATTGGCGAGTTAGCCAAACGATTTTACGACCGGCTTTACAAGGTCCAAGAGCATATGAATAAGTCAGGTGATGGTCTTCGCAAGGCGGTTGATAATCACAATAAGCTCGTAGGCTCATTCGAAACCAACTTGATACGCGACACGGCTCGATTCAAGGAGCTCGGTATCCAGGTGACTCGGGAATTATCGGACTCAAAATCGGTGGAGCTTACGGTACGTGAGTCGACGAAACCTCTAATCCAGCACCATGATGACGAGGCTATTACTAACTGACCACCTATGACGTCCCAGTGCAGCACCCAACTAGGCAGACTAGTTAGACAGCGGTGGTATGGAGGGCTGCTGGTACATCCTCGAAGCGTACGAGTGGTTTAAATCTGATTATTTTTTCTGTGAATCCTGAATTCTATCTGGTGTCGTCAAGCTTCTTGTAACAAAGATCATCTTGCCCCATCGTTTCCCAAATTGTGCAAGGTACAACCCTAGAAGTGCCAGCGGCATCAGCCTTGATGGCAACTGTGAAACGCTCATCTCCGCACATGATGTTCCAAAACGCGGTGGAGTCCTCGTCTAAGCCTTGAAAGAAAGGCATCTTCGCTGACGTATTCCTGCACCTATCACCATAATCAGAATCAGCGACAGCTAGGGCTAGAAACATTATTTGCTCTTGTGTGGATCTCAGCACCAAAAGCTTATGGGCCTTGTTTTCTGGCGTAGCTACGCTTTCAGCTTTCTGAGTAGAAGGCGAACTCATAGGAGCGCTTCTTACCTCACGAGAGGCAGCTACTTCCGGCGTTTCAATCTCGCCACTCGGTGGGTCATCAAAAATTACGAGCAACGCTATGACAACCAGAACACCAGCAGAAAGTAAGTTGACGGCTCTGAACGGAATTTTATTTGACAAATAAGCGGAAAGGACCGACCACCAATGAGACCTAAAAATAGACTCCTGACGGGTAAACGTTCCTCCATATGACCTCGCAGCAATTGAGAGGTTTTTTGAGGGCAAACCCTTCGCCAATTCGGGATTACATGTTTCACAAACCCCTATGCGATCGTGGGGATTATAAAAGTCACCGCATTCAAGACATTGGTGATACCAATCCATTGCCATCAGATGTCCGCCCTCACTAACGGATGCGCTCATCCCTAGACTAATACGACTCAACGCTGGCCTCAAAAGGTGTCGCGGCAGATGATGCCAATTGACCACATATGACGTTCTAGATCAGCACCCAACCAGGCAGACTAATTGGACAGCGGTGAAATGGAGGGCTGCTGGTTCAACTTCCTTGTTAGACAAAGGGGCCTGAGATGGCTCCTTTTTTTCGTTTAGGGGTAACATCAATCTGTTAAGAAATATCAGAGAGCGAGAGATGATGAGGGCGATACTGGTCTGGGCCACCTTGTCCATAGCTGTGATTTCAAGCGCATATGCAGCTGCCTCTAATTCAGCACGAATGAGAGCTATCGTAGACGAGTCTGTGGGAGTTTGGCTCACAGAGGACATGCATTCTGAGTTCTGGGCTCTACTGAAGTCTGAAGTGCCAGATCGCCGACAAAGAGCCGAAGTCGTCTTTTTTTTGAGGGAAGCTCCAGAGAAAATGCTGCCGTGGCAGAAAGCGATGTATGAATCGTTTCTTCTATCTTACAAAACGGGCAAGGCGCAGTGGACTGAGGAATATCTTGAGCAAGTAGATTATTGGAGGAAACTGAACGCAGCCGAAGTTGAGACAGCTGAGGCGATGAATCGTGCTGCCGCCACCAAGACGCCGATGGTCACAGGGGAAGGGGAATTTTTTGTAACAGAAGAACTGATACTTGGAGTGCTTGAGAATGTAGAAGTGAGCAAGTTCAGAGCTGAGCGCCTATTCAATGAGTCTTGGGACTCAAGGCCTGTCCTATTTGAATACCATAAGTTAGGTTTGAGTCTAGTCTGGGATGAGCCTTGGACCTCAAGCACCTCAGTTTTAAAACTAGATGGTGCCACTCTGACGAACAACCTAATCAATCTCGATAAGCCTAACGGAGATGGCTGGCAAATCATTATGAGCCAGTACCCTTCTCCTGCTTCTAAACCATTAAGAAATCAGCGCCGCACCTTGGAGGGCACGGCAAAGTCACTGGGAATAAAGGAGCATCTTTTATACGAGCAAGACTGGAAGGGGCTTGAATCCTCAATCCAAACAGGAACGTGGGTAGTTGATGGGGAGGAGTACCTGGTCAAAAACAGTGCGACTTACATTCCTGGACTTCAAGTAATGATGCAACGAATGGTTTGGTCCCTTTCACCGGCCACTACTCAAGCCGAGTTCCAAAGATTGTCCGAGTCTGTAATGTTTCTCGACGAGAACTATGCTGCATCGTCACAAACGCTTGGTATTAGCAATAAAAACAAGGAATTCAATGAAAAATTAGAAAAAGAAATGCGCGAGAGTGGTGCTGACGAAGCGGCGATAGACACCATGAAATCGTCGGTTGGCAACATTTCAGAATCGGAACAGACTGATAATTTGAAAGCCGCTTACGGGGACTTCTGGAAACTAACTGACCGAGAAATCGCAGTTGAATTGAGTTTAGATCCAAGTAGGAAAGCGCGAATCGGCTTGGCTCACGCAGATGTGGTCAAAGCAGGAGTGACCTTCCCAATTTATCTCGATGAGTACACGTCCTACACAGGGGTTCATTACGACATAGATGCAGAGTCTTTGGTTTATCACTACACCATGCCCAGTGAGACCGCAGATATGATCATGGCAATGAACTCAGACGAGAGATTGAGGGTGAGGAACGCTCTTGAAGATGGAAACGCAAACGCTGCCTGCGAGCTCAGTTTAGAATTACTCGCACAGGGATTTGATATGACGTATAGCTATCGGAATCCATCTGGGAAAGAGCTGTTCAAGGTTGTCAGATCATATTCAGATTGCGCGGCGCAGGGATATTAACGGTTTGAGACGGGGGTGATTGGGAGGACTAGGTGAAGATAGTTGTAGGATTCGTCGTTTTCTTTCTCCTAAGCTTCCTTGGTAATCAGGTCGTTGGACCTACTCGCTGTTCTGATGGATGGGCGTCTCCATCGATTGGCAAACAGGGAGCTTGCTCTCATCATGGTGGAGTAAATAGATCTCCAAGAAGTGGGGTGATGATCCTCTCGATTCTTGGCGGTGTCCTTGCCGCAACCCTCGTTGGGAATGGCCAATCGAAGAGAAAGCGTCGGCCCCAAAGTGGCGAGGGTCTGTCTCAGAATCAGAGAGATGTCTCTCCGAAATGCCCGATTTGCGGATCAGATATGGTGTTGCGGGTAGCTAAAAAAGGAAGATATGCGGGCAACAAATTCTTCGGGTGTAGGCAATATCCACGTTGCAAGGGTCTAATTAATGAACGCAATGTGCCGCAGTGATTAACAGGCTTGCTCATCTAACTCTGCTCGTGTGTAGAGGTAATCTTCAGGTCCTACTAGATACGCAAAAGTCCCTGATTGCCATTGATCGCATATTAAACTCTATCTAATCACCACTATCGCCGCCCATCTTTTTTTCAAATCCAGCTTTTAAGTGTGCCAGCAGGATCACCTGTATCAGCGGCAGGCGTTTACGGCCCCCCGGGGGGGGGTGTCGGTGAATGTATCTAAGCAGGTGCTGCTTGGACTGGGCCTCGGTATAACCCTGGTATAATTGCAGCCGGCCACGCTTATTTTGTGAGCTTAATTAAAGGGGTTTCCTTATTATGTTTGTCGCGCCTTCCGCACCAAATTTATATTATGAAGCCCCGTTTTAGAAGGTTCTGGGTTTTGGGTCTCTAGGGTTGACTGTTTTCCTAAAAACTCTCCAAGGAGTAAAAAAAATTTTCTGCAAAGTCTCTGATCCTGGAGTATCCCCAATTTTCTCTTGGGGTGTCGCTGTTT
Organism: Halieaceae bacterium; assembly: GCA_902631395.1. Classification (GTDB taxonomy): domain Bacteria; phylum Pseudomonadota; class Gammaproteobacteria; order Pseudomonadales; family Halieaceae; genus Luminiphilus. The sequence continues at coordinate 17,980 of CACOYM010000016.1, forward strand.
TTAACAAGCGCTTGCCTGATTGCGCATATGCTGACCGGAAAATCAAAGCCCTTGGGCGTTAATCTGACAATATTGGGAACGAGTGTGGATCTGGACCTTGCACCTGTTCTACTGATATTCGACAACAGCAATCTGGGGTAGTCCTCTCAGGATTACTGATGCTATTGGGCAAGCGGTATCGAGGCGCATTGGCACAGCAGAACGTTGGCAGAGATGTACCCCATTACTCTGCGTAAGGCGGGTCAGCGTCATCACGAAGTCATTCTTGAAAGACCGGATGCTGCGCCTGACCTGAAAATTGAACTCCAATTTGCCTTTGAATTATGCATAACGGATGTGGATACATACCGCAGAGCTCAACAGAATCGCACCCAGCACTCTCAGTAGCGAACGCCGACACATCGGATGGACCTGTCGTCGATTCCGGGCTACGAGCTCTATAACCCTAAATTTGCCGGGTTGACGGCGTAAGCGGGCATTCCTATACTCCGCGACCTCCGTTGTGTTGCCTGCGCCGCTATGGTGTCTGCGAGAGCTGTGAGATCACACTCTCCGCGTTAAAGGGGGCGGTCACTAAGAGTATTGATGCGGGGTGGAGCAGCCTGGTAGCTCGTCGGGCTCATAACCCGAAGGTCGTCGGTTCAAATCCGGCCCCCGCTACCAATTTGATGACGGCTTGTTGCTCGCCGATCATCGCTTCGGAAGCCCCTTTTGGGGCTTTTTTGTGGTCGAGAGAAAAGGGCCGGAGGAAGGATTATGTCGGGCAAGGTAGCGCTATTGACGCAGCTTTTGCGACCGACGGTGGAGTCGATGGGTTATTTACTATGGGGGATCGAACTTATTTCTCCAGGACGAAGGCCCACGTTGAGACTTTACATTGATGCTGAACTAGGCGTCACGTTAGATGACTGTGCGGAGGTCAGTCATCAAGTTAGTGGGATTCTCGACGTTGAGGATCCCATTAAGGGTGAGTACACGTTGGAGGTGTCGTCACCCGGAGTGGATCGATTGCTATTTCACCCAGAGCATTATCCACTTTACATCGGGGAGATGATTGACGTGCGTTTACGGCTGCCGGTTGAAGGGCGCCGCCGATTCAAGGGCAACTTGGTCGCGGCTGAACAAGAAAAGATCGTTATCGAGGTTGACGATCAGGCATATGAGTTGCCTCTGCGATCAATAGATCGAGCGAGGGCGCATCCTCGGTTGGATATCAACCGGGGACAAGAGTAGCGAGTGAAAAGTTTGGGAACGCCGGGTCTTTGCCCGTTTTTCCCAGCGTGAGAGCGAGACGATGAATAAAGAAATCTTGATGGTTGCAGAAGCGGTATCAGCAGAAAAAGGCGTGGCGGAGGGCATTATTTTCGAGGCCATCGAGCTGGCACTGGCCACCGCCACGAAAAAGCGCTACGACGAGGAGGCCGATATTCAGGTTGTGATCGACCGTGAATCTGGAGATTACGTTACGACGAGACGTTGGTTGGTGGTGCCCGATAGCGAGTTGGCGCTGTTGGGCACCCAGTTCACGACCGAGGAGGCAGCTGAGGTAAATACTTCACTGCAACCGGGTGATTATCACCAAGAGACCGTCGAGAATGTCGACTTTGGACGCATTGCGGCGCAGACCGCCAAGCAGGTCATTGTGCAGCGAGTGCGCGACGCAGAGCGGGCGCAGATCGTCGATGAGTACCGTGGACGTGAGGGTGAGCTCCTTGCGGGAACCGTGAAGAAAGTGACTCGCGACAACATCATTGTGGATCTGGGTAGTAACGCTGAAGGGTTGCTTCCCCGCGGCGAGTTGGTTGGCCGTGAAACGTTCCGCATAAATGACCGCGTGCGTGCGATTTTGACCGAAATCAATACTGAATCCCGCGGCCCTCAACTGGTTCTGTCCCGCGCGTGTCAGGAGATGCTTGTTGAGCTTTTCAAAATCGAAGTGCCTGAGATATCAGAGGGTGTTATTCAGATCCGCGCGGCTGCGAGAGATCCAGGCTCCCGAGCAAAGATTGCTGTAAAAACGGGCGATCAGCGAATCGATCCTGTCGGAGCCTGTGTCGGTATGCGGGGTTCCCGGGTACAGGCTGTCAGTAATGAATTAGACAATGAGCGCGTCGACATTATTCTCTGGGATGATAACGCGGCGCAACTGGTGATCAATGCGATGTCCCCTGCAGAGGTAGAGTCGATCGTAGTAGACGAAGATAACAGCAGCATGGAAGTGGCGGTCGCCGAGGACAACCTTGCTCAGGCTATCGGCCGTGGGGGCCAGAATGTGCGGCTGGCTTCTGATTTGACTGGCTGGATCATCAACGTGATGAGCGTCGACGAGGCCATCGAGAAGCAGGAAGCTGAGGCAAGTGAAGTCATAGAACAATTTATGACCGCATTGGATATTGACGAGGACATCGCCACGGTACTGGTTGAGGAAGGTTTCACCACACTCGAGGAGATAGCTTACGTCCCGCTTGAGGAAATGAATGCTATTGAGGGCTTCGATGAGGAAATTTCAGAGGAGCTCAGAGCGCGCGCTAAAGATGCGCTGCTGACCATGGCAATAGCGTCGGAGGAAGAGCTGGACGCGAACGAGCCTGCAGAGGATTTATTGACAATGAGCGGCATGGACAAGCACCTGGCCTACACATTGGCGAGTCGCGGCATCGTGACGATGGAAGATCTCGCTGAACAGGGTGTAGACGACTTGTTGGATATTGACGAGATGACAAACGAGCGCGCTGCAGAGCTGATTATGACCGCGCGTGCCCCTTGGTTCGCTGAGGAGGAAGAAGCCACTGCATGACGGCGCAGGGTAAGGCAGTGCTTCTAGAAACCGCGCGATTAGGGAGAGACAAATGGCACAAGTGACAGTAGAGCAGCTCGCAGAAACAGTTGGCGCGTCAGTCAGCCGCCTGTTGGCGCAGATGAAAGACGCGGGTTTGCCGCACTCATCGGCTGACGAGCCTGTGTCAGAGGAAGACAAGCAAACCCTTTTGGCTCATTTGAAGAAGAGCCATGGTGAGCGCGCTGCCGACGCGCCAAAGAAAATTACCCTTAAGCGTAAATCGGTGAGCACGCTGCGCGCAGGGGGGGCAGGTAAGAGAACGGTCAATGTTGAGGTGCGCAAAAAGCGCACCTACGTGAAGCGTGAGAACGTCGATGAGGCGGTTGTCGAGCCCGAGGCGAATACGAGTCTGGAGTCTACCAATGACGCGTCCGCTGCGGCTGAAGTGGCTACGCCAGAGCCAGTGGTCGAGTTGGAGCCGATTGAGGAGCCCTTACCCAACATCAATGATCCCGAGGTGCTGAGGCAGCGCGCAGCAGCCAGAAGAAAAGCTGAGGAGCAGGCACGGCAACTGGAGATTGAGGCCGTCACCAAAGCGCGTGCGGAAGAGGAAGCGCGGCAAGCCCAAGAGAAGGCGAATCAGCTACCCACGAAGGAACAGGACAAAAAACCCAGGCGGTTACACGCCGCCCCCACAAAAGAAGCTGGAGCCCCGGTACGCGACGAATTGCGGCGCCGCCCCGGAAAAGGACGGCTGGAACGTGGAGGATTGGCTGGCGCGCGGGGCAAGCAGCGGGGGCATAACCTTTCCATCAATGATTTGGAGGCGGCCGAAGCTGGCGTCTCCAGACGTCGCGGTGGACGCAGGAAGAAGCTGCAAGAAGAACCTAACCAGCATGCCTTTGAGCAGCCGACGGAAAAAATTATATACGACGTTAATATCCCCGAGAACATTACGGTGGGCGATTTGGCGCAACAGATGGCCGTCAAGGCTGGTGAGGTCATTAAAGAACTCATGAATTTGGGTGTGATGGCCAACATTAACCAGATACTTGACCAGGATACTGCGACGCTGGTGGTAGGGGAATTGGGCCACCGCGTTGTATTGAAGAGCGCCGAGGCCGTTGAGGAGAAACTCGAGGAGACGCTGGCTAGTCAGGAAGGCACGCCCGAACCCAGAGCGCCGGTTGTCACGGTCATGGGCCATGTTGACCACGGCAAGACCTCGCTGCTCGACTATATCCGTGAGTCCAGAGTGGCTAGCGGTGAGGCAGGTGGTATTACCCAGCACATCGGTGCGTACCACGTGAAAACTGACAAGGGGATGATCACTTTCCTCGATACCCCTGGGCACGCGGCCTTTACGGCCATGCGCGCGAGGGGTGCGAAGTCGACAGATATCGTGATTTTAGTTGTCGCTGCAGATGACGGCGTCATGCCACAAACGGAAGAAGCGATTCAGCATGCTCGGGCTGCTGAAGTTCCTATTGTGGTGGCGGTGAACAAAATTGATAAGGAAGCTGCTGATCCGGAGCGAGTGAAAAATGAGTTGGCGGCCAAGGAAGTGATTCCCGAGGAGTGGGGCGGCGACACGCAGTTTATCCCGGTCTCGGCCCACACGGGTCACGGCATCAATGAGTTACTGGAATCCCTATTGTTGCAATCGGAATTGCTGGAGCTCACTGCACCAGCCGATGTGCCTGCGTCCGGAATTGTTATCGAATCGCGTCTCGATAAGGGTCGAGGTGCGGTGGCCTCGCTTTTGATTCAGCAGGGCACGCTGAAGCAGGGGGATATCGTATTAGCAGGCCTGCAGTATGGCCGCGTTCGCGCCATGCTCGATGAGCATGGCCAGCAAATTACAGAGGCGGGTCCGAGTATTCCGGTAGAGGTACTCGGCTTGGACGGCACCCCTGATGCTGGTGACCCGGTGGTCGTGTTAGAGAGCGAGAAGAAAGCACGTGAAGTCGCCGATTTTCGTCAAGAAAAAATGCGTTCATCGAAGCTGGCGCGTCAGCAGGCAGCTAAGCTCGACAATATGTTTGAGACGATGACTGCAGGGTCTGTTCAAGCGCTCAATCTTATTATTAAGGCGGACGTCCGTGGCTCATTTGAGGCGCTTCAGGGTGCACTAGCCGATTTAGGCAACGACGAGGTGAAGGTGAACATCGTCTCTGGCGGTGTAGGCGGTATTTCTGAAACCGATATCAGCCTGGCAATGACCAGCTCGGCGATCATTATCGGTTTTAACGCGCGAGCAGATAGTAAGGCGCGTAATGTTGCGGAGAACGAAGGCGTTGAAATTCGTTATTACAATGTGATCTACGATCTCATTGATGATGTGCGAGCTGCGCTCTCGGGCATGTTGTCCCCCGAACTTCGCGAGGAAATTGTGGGTATCGCGGAGGTGCGTGATGTCTTCCGTTCGCCCAAGTTTGGCCTGATCGCGGGTTGTATGGTGATTGAGGGCACAGTGTGCCGCTCCAAGCCGATCCGCGTCTTACGTGACAACGTGGTGATTTATGAGGGCGAACTCGAATCACTGCGTCGCTTCAAGGATGACGCGAGCGAGGTCAGAAATGGCACTGAGTGCGGAATTGGCGTAAAGAACTATACAGATGTGAAGGTCGGCGATTTGATCGAAGTCTATGACGTCAACGAAATCGCCAGGAGTCTCTGAAGTCCGCCGCCATGGCAAAAGACTTTGAGCGGACGCAGCGCGTCAATCACTACCTCCATGAGGAATTGGCGCGCCTGCTTCAAAATACGGTGCGCGATCCCCGTATACAAGGCGTCAGCTTGACGGGCGTGGAAGTCAGTCGTGACCTCAGCCATGCTAAGGTGTTTTTTACTGTGATGAATGACGTGACGTCAGAGGAGCGCGTCGAAATTAGCGCGGTGCTCTCGAGGGTCTCGGGATTTTTGAGATCGGAGCTAGCAAAGCAGTCATCGATGCGCACTGTCCCCCGCATTTGCTTCCGATTTGATGAGAGCGTGGGCCGCGGCCGTGACATGGAGCGCTTGCTGCGGGAAGTCCGTGTGGCTGACGCGAAGCTTCATGGTGTACGAGAGGTCGGGCCGGATGGTTCAGCGGACTAAAGATGGCGCGACGGCGAAAAGGTCGCTCTGTTAGCGGGCTGTTGGTTCTAGATAAGCCATCTGGGCTCTCTTCCAACGCGGCGCTTCAACATACCAAGCGGCTCTTTGGTGCGGCGAAAGCGGGCCACACGGGGAGTCTCGACCCTCTGGCTACCGGTGTATTACCACTCTGCTTTGGCGAGGCCACCAAGTTTTCGCAGTTCCTGCTTGATGCCGACAAGGGGTACTTCTGCAACTTCATTCTGGGCGTCGGAACTGACACGGGCGATGCGGATGGCGACGTAGTAACAGAATCCTCTGCGGAGCACGTGACCGAGGAGAAACTCACGGCTGCTATGGCGACCCTCATTGGCGCGATCGCGCAGATTCCACCGATGTATTCTGCGCTGAAAGTAGACGGCCAACGGCTCTACAAGCGCGCCCGAGCCGGAGAACAGATCGAACGGACATCGCGATCGGTCACGATTCGTTCATTTACGCTAAACTCGTTCACCCCGGGTCCCCGCGCTGAGGTATGTGCACAGGTATCGTGCAGCAAAGGAACATACATCCGCACGTTGGCGGAAGACCTTGGGGCGACGCTGGGCGTGCCCGCGCATGTCAGTGCGCTGAGGCGCTTTAAGTCGGGCCCGTTTACTCTCGACCAATGTGTCACGTCGGAGGAATTGGCAGCGGTGCGACGGCAGCGTTCCGAAGTGGAGTTGGATTCATTTCTTTTGCCCATCGAGGCGTGTTTGCCACACTTACCTCGTTTGGTCGTGTCCCAGGCCGCTACTTTTTACATTAAACAGGGTCAACCAGTGGTAGTGCCAAAAGCTCGCCAGAGTGGTATGGTGCGCATCGCTGACGCAGGGGGCACTTTCCTTGGCGTGGGTGTTGTGCGAGACGATGGGAAATTAGCCCCTAAGAGACTTCTCGTTCATTAGACAAACGACTTATGCTATTCCACGAACCTTCCTGTAAACCTGCACGGGTGGGCTCGGCTCATCAAGCAGGTTGGAGAGAGAACCATGGCGTTAGACGCAGCCGCAAAGGCCCAAATCGTTAAGGATTATCAGCAGTCAGAGGGCGACACCGGATCTCCGGAAGTGCAGGTTGCATTGCTTACAGCAAATATCGAGCAACTGCAGTCTCACTTTAAAGATCATGCACAGGATCACCACTCTCGACGTGGTCTGATTCGCATGGTTAACCAGCGCCGAAAGTTACTCGACTACCTCAAGCAAAAAGACACCGCCCGTTATGGGGAGCTAATTAAACGGTTGGGTCTGCGTCGCTGAGGACCAGTAAGGTTCGGTCATGCGCCGGGCCTCCTCATATTTGGAGAAAACACGTGAATGTAGTGAAAAAAACTTTCCAGTACGGTGACCATGAAGTCACCTTGGAAACTGGTCGAATTGCCCGGCAAGCCTCGGGCTCGGTGATGGTGACTATGGGCAGCACAAGTGTGCTTTGCACTGTTGTAGCGGAGCAGAAAGCGAGAGCAGGGCAGTCATTCTTTCCTCTCTCCGTCCATTACATCGAGAAAACTTACTCAGTCGGCAAGATCCCCGGAGGGTTTTTCAAACGTGAGGCGCGCCCCAGTGAAAAAGAGACGCTGACCTCTCGACTGATCGATCGACCCATCCGACCGCTGTTTGAAGACGGTTTTATGAATGAGGTTCAGGTAATTTGTACCGTGATGTCCGCTGAAAAGGACACCGACCCAGATATTCCCGCCATGATTGGTACGTCGGCCGCGCTGGCGCTGTCAGGTTGCCCGTTCAATGGGCCGATTGGCGGTGCGCGAGTTGGTTTTACCGACGCCGACGGTTATATCCTAAACCCCGGTTATGCCTCGTTGGCGGGTAGCCAGCTAGACATGGTAGTTGCCGGTACTAAGGATGCGGTGCTGATGGTCGAGTCACAAGCTAAAGAACTGACTGAAGACCAGATGCTGGGTGCCGTTCTCTACGCACACCAGGAAATGCAAACGGTAATCAACGCGATCAACGAGCTGGTTGGTGAGGCAGGGAAGCCACGCTGGGACTGGAGGGCACCCGAAGCAGATGCCGATCTGGTCGCAGCAGTTGAAGCAGCCGCATCGGTTCCGCTGGGTGATGCTTACCGCATTACAGAGAAAGCCGAGCGCTACGAGCGTGTCGGTGAAATTAAGGATGAAGTTATTGCGCAGCTTGCGCTGGAAGACGGCCCTTCAGTAGAGGACATCAAGGATATCTTCAAGAGCCTCGAGAAGCGCATCGTTCGCGGCCGTATTCTGGCCGGTGAGCCCCGCATTGACGGTCGAGATAACCGCACTGTTCGCGCGATTGCCTGTGAAGTCGATATTTTGCCTAAGGCTCACGGTTCAGCGGTGTTCACTCGCGGTGAGACACAGGCGATTGGTGCCGTCACACTGGGCTCAACCCGCGATGCGCAAATTATCGACGCCCTAGAGGGTGAGCGTCGAGATCCCTTTATGTTGCACTACAACTTCCCTCCCTACTCGGTAGGTGAGGCGGGCCGCATCGGTGCTACAGGACGACGCGAAATAGGCCATGGTCGCCTCGCGAGACGCGGTCTGGCCGCCGTCTTGCCGGGCGAAGATGAATTCCCCTATACCGTTCGGGTTGTCTCTGAGATTACTGAATCAAATGGCTCCAGTTCTATGGCATCTGTATGCGTGGGATCGTTGTCTTTGATGGCTGCCGGTGTGCCACTGTCTGCGCCTGTTGCTGGTATTGCGATGGGCCTCGTCAAGGAAGGCAACCAGTTCGCCGTCCTGACTGACATCCTCGGCGATGAGGATCATCTCGGTGATATGGACTTTAAGGTTGCGGGCACAGTCAAGGGTGTGACAGCCCTACAGATGGATATCAAGATCGAAGGTATCAATGAAGAGATTATGGAGCGTGCGCTTGAGCAGGCGCTTGAGGCTCGATTGCACATTCTAGGTCAGATGAACACGGTTCTGGACGCGCCTCGTGAGATCACGTCAGAAAACGCGCCCAGCATGACCATGTTGAAGGTCGATCAAGATAAGATCCGCGACATCATCGGAAAGGGTGGTGCCACGATTCGTCAAATCACTGAAGAATCTGGTGCCACGGTTGATATCGACGATGACGGCACTGTGAAGATCTTCGGTCAGAACGCAGCCGCGCGAGACGCAGCGATCGAGATGATTCAGGCCATTACCGCTGAGGCCGAGGTGGGTGAGATCTACACGGGCAAAGTCGCACGCATTGTCGACTTCGGTGCCTTTGTAACAATCCTGCCCGGCAAGGATGGTCTGGTGCATATTTCGCAGATCGCCGAAGAGCGTGTTGAGAACGTCACTGATTACCTCTCTGAGGGACAGGAAGTGCAGGTGAAGGTTCTGGACGTGGATCAGCGGGGCCGCATCAAGCTGTCTATGCGTGAGGTAGCGGGCGATGCGGCTAGCGCCCCTGCGGATTCAGTAAATGTCGCTGAGCCCACTGAAGAGTCGCTGGCTCAGGAGTAATGGTTCAAACATTGTGCGACGCTACAGTGTATGACGGCAAAACAAAAAACCGCGGTCTTCACCGCGGTTTTCTTTAAGCACTCGACTATTTGCTGATGGGTGAACCGAAGAACCAATGGAAATTCGTTTGCACCATGATCAGAAAACCTCAAGCTAGCGGTCGGTATCTATTTTGAGGTTTCTATACGGCTTTAGAATTTGGCTCGCAGTTGCGCGTACCATATTTGTCCGCGGGGGTCATGTTGCTTAGCATCGTAACTGAAATTTGCCGCGTCATAAACTTTCGGTGCTTTTTCGTCCGTCAGATTCTTGGCGCCGAGGGTCAACGTGGTGTCAACTCCCTGAAGATTAAACTGATAGGAATATTGGATATCCAAAGTGCCCCAAGAATCCACTTTATTTGAGTACCCGGCAGCCCTTGCTGTGTCAGGGATGGAACGCGTGGTCTCATAGTCTGAGACATAAAACATTAACAAAGAAAACTTGTGGCTGTCGTTTGACCATTCGAGAGTTGCATTAATTTTGGTATCTGGCATGGACCGAGCAAAATTATCAAAATTAAAGAAGCCGACGACATCTTGCGTGCCACCTGCCGCGGTGCACCCTCGATTATTCTGCCCAGTACAGGGAATTTCGTAGCCAAGGAAATGAGCTGCTGACAGATTTATGCGCAGCCAACCATTCAGTATGGATGCAGACCAGTCAGCTGCGACATCTATGCCGTCGGCGTTGACTTCCTGGGCGTTCAAATACTCCACATTAACGCCAGATAGTGTCCCAGCTGAGTCTCGCAGAATGCCGATCCCTAGGGGGTCATTATTAAGTTTGCCTTGTGCGTTTTGCACGGTGATGACGTCTTCGTAATCGACGCTCCAGTAATCCAACCGAAGTTTGAAGTTGTCTTCTGGCGAATAAATTATTCCTGCATTGAAATTAATCGAGGTCTCAGGTTTGAGGTCCGTGTTGCCCGTAGAGTTAACCTGCACAAAAAGCGCGCTACTTGAGCCCGTCAAAGGATCGACTAGCCCTTGCAAGGAGGTCTCTTGATTATAAGTTTGGATTAAGGAGGGCTCTCTGAAAGTTGTCGATCCCGATGCCCGCAATGTTATTGCATCGGTGAGGCTCCATTTGATTCCCAACTTCGAATCAATACTACTATCTGTCTCTAGCTCCTCGAATCGAGTTGCAAGATTGGCCTGCAGTGCATCAGTCAAAGGAACATTGGCTTCAGCGAATAATGCGATGCTTTCCTTGGACCGATTTACGGGCAGCCCGCCACCCAAAAAGATTAAATCGACGGGCACAGTGGCGCCGGTGTGAGGGTCGATTTGTTGCGTGTAGAGCTCGTTCCGGTTGACCGAAAATCCCTCTTTTCGCCATTGACCGCCTGCTGCAAATCCAATTGCTCCTGCATGGGTATTGCCGATATCCCCGCTGAGCACAAAGTCAATAACGGTAAGGTCAGTCTTTTTGTTGGTATAAGTTTGATAACTCATCCAATCAATCAGCGCTGAACTGTTGCCTGCTGGATCAAATGGATTGAATGTTTCTTGTCCGTTAAGGCCTCCAGATCCAGCGAGTGCGGCGTTCAGTCGAGACTTGACTGTATCTGGCTGGTAGGCTTCTCGGCTGTTACGGGAGTATGTTATGCCCGTTTTCCAGAGCCATGTATCAGTAAATCGTCCATCAATTTCCAAAGCAGTTCGCAGCGTGTCACTCTTGCGCGGTGCCAGAGGAGATGACGCTTCTGCACCAATCGGTCTGCCGTACCAGCGAACTGGGACATCAAAGGGGCTCCCGGCGCGACCCGGCAAGATTGTTGGGAAAGACAAGTTAGGATAAGAGGGGGATTGTGGATTGTCTTTTACCTCGTGCCGCGTCCACCCCACATCGACCGCTACCCTCAAACCGTCGGACAGGTCGTGCGACAGTGTGCCGAATAACTGCGTTTTGGTCTCCTCGTTAACGAGGTTGAACCGCGGTCCATAAAGGAAGCCGCACTTTGTGCCACCACCTGTGCCTGCACCATATGCGCCTTGTGGAACAAAAGGGCTGCCTAGAACCCCACCGTTTTCTTGGCATTTCGGATCGGGAACGGTCTCAAGATAGCCATAATCGCCGGAGTAATTACCTGTGCCGCTTGCGTCAGTGCCTAGAACCAGGAAACTGCGGCCTAGACTGCTCACTGCATTCTCGGTTGTGTAAGGACGGGCACCTGAACTGAGGGAGTCTTGCTCGTAGTAAGTTGCAGCAAATAATCCTCTGGTTCGTTCTTCGCTGAAGCCAGTCAGCACGTTAAATGAACTTTTACCAGTGCTGGAATTGGCAATCTCCTCATGTGCCCCAGAGATCTCAAAGCCCTCAAACTCGTCACGCAGAATAAAATTGACCACCCCCGCAACCGCATCCGATCCATAAGTTGCTGTAGCACCCTCCGTAAGCACCTCCACTCTATCTATCACTGGTAGCGGTATTGTACTGGTGTCGACAAAGACGCTTCCATCGTTAGCGATACCACCACTAAATGTCTGTCGAGTGCCGTTAATCAGCACTAAAGTCGAACTCAGGCCGAGTCCCCGGAGATTGACGTTGCTAGTGCCTTGAGTTTCACCTGCGGTAAATGCGTCGGGATTATTCTCAGAGCCAGATACAAAGCTCCATTTTGCAGTTAGTTCACCAACATCAACGGCGCCCGAGTTGATGATGTAGTCAGATGAAATAATTTCGACGGAAGACACGTTGTCTGCGGCTGTCGATCTAATATAGCTGCCCGTAACCAATACCTCTTCGATTTTGACTGGTTCATTTGCCTCCTGAGCGTGCGTGTCATGCACATGCACCCCAGAGGCTAAGTGTAAGAAGAAGAAAAAACTTGAAGTTTTGTGCACTCGATCATGGAGGCAGTTTGGCATGGGGTTGGTTGTCCTGTGGAGGGCGTGTTAGCGGATTTCGAGCGAGTGAGATTATATGTCAACTGCCAGCCCATTCAGAACGGAGGTCGTCAAATATCCAATATTTTAGTCCGTATTAGCAGGAGTTGGTGACTGCGGCCCCGTTTTGGACAGGCCCAGCTGAATATTTATCAGAGCTGAACAGGGCAAATGCAATGCGAAAAGCATCTGATACACGCGCGGCGCTAGTCCAATAACCGTCTCGCGACCAAATCCTCGACCACCGCAGGGTCCGCCAGAGTTGACGTGTCTCCCAGTCGATTTAGCTCATTTTCGGCGATTTTACGCAAAATTCGCCGCATAATCTTACCAGATCGCGTCTTAGGAAGCCCCGGGGCCCACTGGATACGGTCTGGTTTGGCGATGGGCCCGATCTCTCGAACACACAGCGCAACCAGCTCCTCACGCAGTGACTCGCTGTCTTCGACGCCGGTCATGGGCGTGATATAGGCGTAGATGCCTTGGCCTTTAATGTCGTGGGGAAAGCCCACCACTGCAGCCTCGGCTATGTCCTCATGGAGCACCAGGGCACTTTCCACTTCAGCAGTTCCCATGCGATGGCCCGATACGTTGAGCACATCATCCACGCGACCTGTAATGCGCAGGTAACCGTCTTCATCTCGCAGCGCGCCATCACCGGTGAAGTAATAACCGGGATAGGTCGTAAAGTAGGTGTCGATCATACGCTGATGATCGCCGTAGACGGTGCGAATCTGAGCGGGCCAAGATCGCTTGATTGCCAAGTATCCGGCACCGGCTCCCTCAATTTCTACGCCCTGTTCATCTAAAAGAGCCGGCTCCACCCCGAAAAAGGGGAAGCTTGCAAAGCCGGGTTTCAATGCATGTGCACCGGGGAGCGGTGTAATCATCACCCCCCCGGTCTCCGTCTGCCACCAGGTATCCACGATGGGGCAACTACGGTCACCGACCACACGGTGGTACCATTCCCAAGCTTCAGGGTTAATCGGTTCACCGACCGAACCAATTATCCGCAGCGAGCTGCGATCATGGCGCGTCACCAGTTCGTCGCCGAGACTATGTAAAGCGCGGATAGCGGTGGGCGCGGTGAAGAACAGATTTACCTGATGCTTGGCAATAACCTGCCAGAAGCGATCGCCTGCAGGATAAGTGGGGACTCCCTCAAACATTAGGGTGCGGGCGCCGATGGCGAGCGGGCCGTAAACGATATAGGTATGGCCAGTGACCCAGCCGACGTCAGCGGTGCACCAGTAGGTCTCACCTTCGCGATAGTCGAACACATATTTCATCGACATTGCTGCCTGGAGCAGGTAGCCGCCGGTCGTGTGCAGGACGCCTTTGGGTTTGCCCGTGGAGCCGGAGGTGTAGAGGATGAATAGTGGGTCCTCGCTGTCCATCCATTCGGGCTGGCACTCTTCGTCGACGGTGCGCAAAGCCTCGTGGTACCAAACATCGCGCGCTGATTGCCAGGCAATGTCACAGCCGGTTCGCTTAACGACCAACACGGTGTCGACGCAGTCGACGGTTTCGAGTGCGGCATCGACGTTGTCTTTTAGGGAGACCGTCTTACCTCCTCGGACACCTTCGTCGGCGGTAATAACAAGCCGGCAGGCCGCGTCGTTAACGCGATCTTTCAGCGCTTCTGGCGAGAAGCCCCCGAATACAACGGAGTGGATGGCGCCAATGCGCGCGCAGGCCAGCATGGCGAAAGCGGCCTCAGGAATCATGGGCATGTAAATGCAGACGCGGTCACCTTTCAAGACGCCACGGGCTCGCAGCACATTCGCAAAACGACACACATGATCTTTGAGTTGTTGATAAGTAAACGACTGACTGTCGTCCGGATTGTCTCCCTCCCAAATGATTGCGATGTCATTGGCACGCTCAGGAAGATGTCTGTCAATGCAGTTCACAGCTACGTTCAGTTTGGCTCCCACAAACCAGCTCGCGGCGCCTGTATGTATATTTGTCTCCGAGATTTTTTTCCAAGGGGTATGCCAATCGAGCATCTGCGCCTGCTCCGTCCAAAAGGTGTCGGGCTGGTCAAGCGATTGTAGATACAGCGATTGGTAGCGCTCCGCGGTGATATGCGCGTTGGAGAAGCCGGCGGGTACGGGGTAGGTATCAGTCTCTGTCATGCCTTAACTCCGGTCGGTCGTATCTACGATGTTAAGTGACGGGTCTGGACCTAACAAGCTTGCATCACGTTGCCACAAGCTTTTCGGTGCGTGACCGTTATCTTCTTGCTAATGTCGATGGAGGGTCGAGGCTATCGGTAGATGGAGCGCGACTGTTGTGCAATGCGCGCAACAATATTAATGCAAACTGAGATAACGGCCTCCAGTTGAATCGCCATTCACACCGGGGCATTTTGATCAGAGCCGGTGCCGGCTATGATAACCGCGTAAATGTAGATAATTATCTAAACTGGAGCGTGCCTGACATGCCGGAGTTACCTGAGAGCCACGTACGTCAGATCTATTGGCGTAAGAACAGGCGTTTGATGCTGGTCCTAGGGACCATTTGGTTTGTGGTTAGTTTGGGCTGTGGTGTGCTGTGGGTTGAGCCGCTTAATACTGTTCAGATCGGCGGCTTTAAGCTGGGCTTCTGGTTTGCTCAGCAAGGCGCTATCTACACATTCATCATCCTGATTTTTGTTTATGCGCGAGTTATGGCGCGTCTCGAGCGGCAGCTTGGCCTTCAGGAGCCCGAGGCATGAGTTTGATGGAAACCACTTACTGGGTCGTTGGCGCCTCGTTTGTGCTGTACATCTGGATTGCCATCCGATCTCGAGCGGGAACGACTCAGGAATTCTACGTGGCTAGCAAAGGTATTCACCCCGTTGCCAACGGTATGGCGACGGCCGCTGATTGGATGTCTGCAGCTTCTTTCATCTCCATGGCGGGATTAATCGGGCTGTCATACAACGGGTATGGCGGGTCGGTATTTCTGATGGGCTGGACCGGCGGATACGTAATTCTGGCGATGCTGATCGCTCCTTATTTGAGGAAGTATGGCAAGTTTACTGTTCCCGAGTTCATTGGTGACCGTTACTACTCAGACACCGCGCGGGTGGTGGCAGTGATCTGTTTGATCATTTGCTCCGTGACTTACGTGATCGGTCAAATGAAAGGCATTGGCGTGGCCTTCTCGCGCTTCCTCGAGACGGACTACGAGACGGGTTTGCTCTCTGGCATGGTGATTGTCTTTTTTTACGCCGTGCTCGGCGGCATGAGAGGGATCACTTACACCCAGATCGCACAATTCTGTGTGCTGATTTTTGCCTATATGGTACCGGCAATTTTCATCAGTCTTCAGCTAACTGGTCAGCCTATTCCGCAGTTAGGTCTTGGGTCGACATTAGCCGATGGCACTTATCTTCTTGAGAAGCTCGATCAAACGCTGCTGGATCTCGGGTTTCAGGAGTACACCACTTCGGTGCGCGGCAGCACTCTCAATATGGCGGCGTTTACTGCCTCGCTGATGATCGGCACAGCGGGTCTGCCTCACGTCATTATCCGTTTCTTCACGGTGCCAACTGTGAGTGCCGCCCGGACCTCCGCCGGCTGGGCGCTTGTTTTTATTGCCATTCTCTACACCACAGCCCCCGCAGTGGCTGCCATGGCTCGCCTCAACATTATCCAGACGCTGGAGCCTCAGCCAGGGCAGCACCTAGCTATCGAGGAGCGTCCTGAGTGGTTTAAAAACTGGGAGCAAACGGGTCTGTTGGGCATCGACGATAAAAATCAGGACGGTCTCATTCAGTACTCTGCCGACTCACAGATCAATGAGCTGGTGACATTGGATAATGACATTTTGGTGCTGGCCAACCCCGAGATTGCGAGACTGCCGAATTGGGTGATTGCGTTGGTGGCGGCCGGTGGCTTAGCGGCGGCACTATCGACCGCTGCAGGGCTGTTGTTGGCGATCTCGTCCGCGATTTCACATGACCTCTTGAAACGAACCCTGCTACCAAACATTTCGGAACGTCAGGAGCTTATGGCGTCGCGGCTAGCCATGGCGTCGGCGGTACTGGGTGCGGGTTATCTCGGCCTAAATCCGCCTGGGTTTGTGGCGGGCACAGTCGCTTTGGCATTTGGTTTGGCCGCCGCTTCCCTTTTCCCTGCCCTGCTGTTGGGTATTTTCTGCAAGCGAGTAACACGAGAAGGCGCTGTCTTGGGGATGCTGGCCGGGATTGGTGTCACCTTGGCGTATGTGTTTCAGCATAAAGGCGTAATGTTTATACCTGACACCAGCTTTTTGGGTGATCTCCCTGCCAATTGGTTTTTCGGGATTGAGCCAAATGCCTTCGGCGTTGTGGGTGCCGTCGTCAACCTTGCTGTGACGTTGACGGTGACACGTTTTACCGCGCCGCCGCCGGAGCCGGTGCAACGACTGATCGACGACATTCGCGTGCCAGCTGCAACCACGCGTATTTAGGTCGCGGTTATTTGGATGTTGTCGATCAGCCGGGTGTTGCCAAGGCGAGCTGCTACGAACAGCGCGCAGTCCTCTGACAGACAGCTGCTAACAGTCAGCGTTGAGAGGGTGCGCAGCTCCAGATAATCGACCGCAAACCCCTCCTGCTCCAGTGTAGCCTTTGCCGCATCGAGGATTGATAAATCCATCTGTCCGGCCATAGTTTTAAGTTCCGCAGCACAAGCCTTCAGCGTTTCCCACAGTCGTGGTGCAACGGCTCTTTCGGCCTGCATGAGGTACTGATTGCGCGAGCTCAGCGCGAGGCCGTCCGCGGCGCGTTGCGTCGGGCCGCTTTGGATGTCGATGGCGAGGTTCAGATCCTTAACCATCCTTTTGATGATCAGGAGTTGCTGAAGATCTTTCTCGCCAAAAACAGCGACGTCAGGCTTCACCATGTCGAACAATTTGTAGACGACGGTGCAAACACCGTCAAAGTGACTGGGTCGCCCCTTGCCGCAGAGGGCGTCGCCTAAAACGGGAACGTGGATGGCGGTATGAGCCTCGATGCCCTCAGGGTAGACATCTTTAACAGTGGGCGTGAATACTACATCGACGCCTGCTGACTCGAGTGCGGCAATGTCAGCATCCAGTGTTCGCGGATAAGTATTGAGATCTTCATGCGCGGAGAATTGCATGGGATTGACAAAGATCGACACTACAACGGCGTCTGCACAGCCCCGAGCTTGTCTTACCAGTGCTAAGTGCCCGGCGTGTAAGTTGCCCATTGTGGGCACAAATGCAACGCACCTGGAACCCTCCTTGAGCCTCGGGATATGATTCCGGAGCGCTGTTGTGTCCGGTGCAACAATCATGGCTGTGTCTACGAGTAGGTGTGTTCCTCTCTAGGATAGGCGCCTGATTTCACTGCATCGACAAAGGCTTTAAGTGCCGCCTGAATCGACGGTGCGCCATGCATAAAGTTCTGCACAAATTTTGGCACTGATTCCGACATTCCAAGCATATCATGTAGGACGAGTACCTGTGCATCGGTACCGCAACCAGCGCCGATGCCAATAACAGGGATATCGAGCTTGGAGGAAATATCCGCCGCAAGATCGGCGGGTATGCACTCGAGGACCAGTAAGCTTGCACCTGCGTCCTGAATTTCGACCGCATCTGCGAGAATAGACTTGGCCTCTTTAGGTGTGCGGCCTTGAACGCGGTAGCCGCCGAATACGTTGACCGATTGAGGGGTCAAACCCAGGTGCGCACAAACTGGAACACCACGCTCCACCAGGCGGTGGATACTATCACTGAGCCAGGTTCCTCCCTCGAGTTTGACCATTTGTGCGCCAGCCTGCATGAGTCGTGTGCTCGCGTGTAAGGTGTCATCCGAGTTAGAGAAGCTCATAAAGGGCAGGTCGGCAACGATCAATGAATGCGGCCGTGCTCGCGCGACGCACTCAGTGTGATAGGCCATGGCGTCAAGCGATACGGGGATGGTAGTTTCATGGCCCTGCAGCACCATGCCGAGTGAGTCACCGACCAGAATAGTTTCAGCGCCCGCTTCGCTGGCAAGCCGGGCGAAGGTCGCATCATACGCAGTGATCATAACAAACTTGTCACCGGACGCTTTCATAGCGTCCAAGGTACTGATGGTGACGCGCTTACTCATTCTTAAGACTCCCGGAAGCTCTCTGAGGGTGAGGCCTCAAGCAAAAAACGTAGGGTTAAAGAAATACCGACCCTTTTTAATGTTCAGCATGTAGTCCACAAGCTGCTCGTAGTCCAGATCGCTGTGTGCGAGATCGATCTCATTAGCATTGACGATCAACAGAGGCGCGGCATCGTAGTAAAGAAAGAACTCGCTGTACACCTCATTAAGCTGCTCAAGGTAGCTGCGATCAATCAGCCGCTCTGCGCTGATGCCGCGTCCTTCAATTCTTTCCATCAATGTATCAGGACTAGCTTGAAGATAAATGACGAGGTCAGGTACTGGCGCGTCAATGCGCATTTTCTCGAAAACTTTCTGGTAGAGCGCGTATTCGTCTGGTTCCAGATTGATGCGCGCAAACAGTGGATCTTTTTCGAGCACGAAATCTGCTACGCGCGTTTGGTCAAACATATCCCGCTGTTTGAGTTCGGTGATTTTTTGAACCCGTTGGAACAGGAAAAAAAGCTGGGTCGCTAAAGCGGTCTGCTGTCTGTTCTGATAAAAGCGCTCCAGAAACGGGTTCAGCTCCGCTTCCTCAAGTAGCAGGTCGTGATCGAAGGTATCTGCTATGCGACGTGCGAGCGTGGTCTTGCCCACACCGATTGGGCCCTCAACTGCTATATACGTAGGGACGGTGCGCCCGCGCAGGGAGATGCCGGAAGGGTCATGCTGCTCGGACAACTCAAGGTCTCCTGCGCTGATCACTGCGGGAACCTGCACAATACGCGAATCGTTTGATCCGCGCACTCTGCCTGCAGTGCACCCAGAGAGCCCTTTCCCGGCAAAATGTAGTGCTCACCCAGAAGTTCAGTCAGCGGATCCAATACGAATCGTCGTCGATGAGCGCGTGGGTGAGGCACTATCAGAGACGCTGAATGCAGCTCGAGATCGTCGAAAAACAGGAGATCAAGGTCGATACAGCGTGCGCCCCAGTGCCGGTTCCGTTGCCGACCCATTTCAAGCTCGGTGTCGAGCAGATACTGCAGTAGTGACTGCGGTGCCAGAGTGGTGTCGGCGACAACTACGGCGTTGTGGAAGTCCGGTTGGTCTTGCGGCCCGACAGGGGCTGAGAGATACACTCGTGACAGCATTGCGGGAGAGATGTGTGGATGGGCACCGATGTGCCCGAGCGCGTTTGCTAATTGCTCTAGCGGTTCGTTAATGTTGGACCCAAGCCCGATGGCGACGCTACTCATGAGGCGGGCTTCCTGCGCCGCGGGCGCGATCGGCGTCTGCTTTCGCTCTCATGGCGCCCTCGTTTGCTTCCCACGAGTTCGGGGTATTGAAGCTGCTGCGCGTTCCAAAATGCACTGCATTCATCATTCACTTCGCTGCTGGCCTCTCGCAGCAGTCGAAGATCGAACGCTGCACGGAACCAACGATGGGCCAGCAGGTCCTTGATTTTCTTGGGTGGACGCCGCTCTAGTCGGGGTTGCAGGTCCCATATGTCGCGCATGGCAAAAGAAAAGCGCTTTGGTATGGCCAGATGCTGACAAGTTTCTTGCACTATTTGCTGCCCTGCGATGTGCATTGCCTGAAGAGCAGACTCGCCTCGAGCCATCAGTTCACCCGCACGCCTCTCAGCAGCAGGCCACAAAAGTGCCGCCAACAAAAATGCGGGTGTCACGGGTCTATCCTCAGCCACTCTGTGATCAGTATCGGTCATCGCTTGGTGCTGCAACTGCCGTGCTGCACTAGCATGATTGGCAACGTTAATACCATCCCCCATCAAGTGTTTCAGCAGATCATGCTCGCGCAGTAGCGCAAAGGCGGGCGCCGAGAAGCCATTCATGAACAACTTGAGCCACTCGTCAAATAACCTCGCAGACGGAATATCTCGCAACAAGATTCCAGTCTCTGCGATAGCGTTGCGAGTGCTGGGTTCGATCTCGAACTTTAGGCGTGCAGCGAATCTTAAAACCCGCAGCATACGCACGGGATCCTCACGATAGCGATCAGCGGGTGTACCGATGATGCGGATGACGCGGGCTGTAACGTCAGCTTGCCCATTCATTTTGTCAATGAGTGCATGCGCTGTGGTGTCGTAATAAAGCGCATTGATCGTCAGGTCGCGCCGCCGTGCGTCGTCATCGAGGGAGCCATAGACGTTGTCGCGAAGTAAACGGCCGGATTGGCTCGCTTGGGCCGCCGGATCCGAGCCCTCCGTGTCATGATGGCCACGGAAAGTTGTGACCTCGATGATATCCCGGCCTGATCGAACATGAACGATTTGAAAGCGGCGGCCGATAATGCGAGCGCTGCGAAAGCATCGCTTGATTTGCTCAGGTGTGGCGTTGGTGGCGACGTCGAAGTCTTTGGGTTTTTTCCCTAGAAGGAGGTCTCGGACGGCGCCACCCACGACGTAAGCGTCAAAGCCCCGATCTTGCAGCCGCTCGACTACGTGAATTGCCCCTGAGGAAAAATCACTGGACTCAAACACGACTGCGCGGTGCTCTATGCTCAACAGATTGATATAGCGTGCATTCCAGCAATATCCCTGTGTCAACCGACGTGGTTATTCTAGGATCATGGAAAGCCTTGACGCTATGATGCGTGAGGTGGGTCGGAGAGTCAGGGGGCGCTGCTGTGAAAAAAGGCCCAACGCAAAGAAACATGGGGAAGTCGCCTTCCCCACCCAGGTCCGTTATGACATCGTTTTTCTTATTGGGCCGGTTATTATTATTTAGGCTCTGTCTAACGATGTGCAGGCGGCATGCCACATTGGGAAAATCCCGAGAAAACACTAACTTGTCCATATTTTGACCGGTTTCGGCGAGAGATGCATCGTATGAGTGTTACGTATTTGCACCAGTGTGTTACGGAAATTCACTAAATTAGTACGAATCACGCGATACGTTGCTTATTGCGAGGAATGCCAAAGCGTTGCCGTCGCTCCCATAGACACTTCCGGCTGATGCCCAATTTCTGAGCAAGCTCTGTTTCGTTCATTGCGTCTTGGTGCTCCAAAACAAACCGTTGGAAATAATCTTCAAGTGAGAGCTCCTCGGTCGTCTCCGGTCCCTCAGAGGTCGAGGCGGCCCGATGGGGCTCGGAAGACGATGCAGCCTCTTGTGCTGGCCCGGTTGGGCTGTGGGAGAGACTGAGAGCTAGTGAGGCGCCTTCAGACATCACCATTGCGCGCTCGATGACGTTCTGCAACTCCCGTACGTTTCCTGGCCAATCATGAGAAGCAATCTGTTCGACACTGTCTTGTGATAGAGGCCGCACTGGCAGCCCCAGTCGATGCGCGTGCTGTTGAATAAACCACTCTGCCATCGCCAAGATATTGTGGCCTCGCTCTCGTAACGGTGGAATAGCGATTCGCAGTACATCGATCCGGTAGAACAGATCCTGGCGAAACGCATTTTTTGCAGCGAGTGCAGATAAATCGCGGTGGGTTGCGCAAATAAGTCTGACGTCCACTTTCTTGCTGCTGACTGAGCCAATCTGGCGTATTTCGCCCTCCTGAATAAATCGAAGCAAACGAGCTTGAGCCGGCAGTGGTAATTCCCCAATTTCGTCTAGAAACAGGGTGCCGCTGTCTGCCGCCTCAATCAGGCCAATTCGATTCCTGGTTGCGCCCGTAAAGGCGCCTTTTTCGTATCCGAACAGTTCCGCCTCAATCAGGGTGTCTGGAATGGCAGCGCAATTGACGGAGATCAACGGCCGAGCTGATCTGCTACCTAGGTTGTGTATTTCGCGCGCAGCAAGCTCCTTGCCCGTCCCCGTCTCACCCACGATTAAAACAGATGAATCAGTGGATGCGGCGCGCTGAACATTGCGTTGCAATGTGGCCATCAAGGGGCACCCTTCGTGCTGAAAATGATGAACAAGTGGTTTACCGTTTTCTTGGGCGACCAACTCCTTACAAAGTGCTATCAACCATTGCGCGATTGACTCGAGGGACGCTGATCGAGGATGTGCGTCGACGGCGCCATCGCGCGCCACCTGCATAATACGGGCTGTATTGCTTTGCGGCAGTAAAGCGGCGACTGGCTTAGGCCACACCTGTCTGCTCAGCTTTGCCAATGAGTCGGCATGGAGATGCTGCCCGATAACGTACAGGTCAGCGTCTGGGTGCCACTCATTCAGGCTGTCTCGCTCCCGCGCGTCACTCTCGCATAGGTCGATACCGGCTGACTGCAGGCGAATCGCCAATTCCTTTTGCAGAGTCGGGTCATTGTCAATCAGTTGAATACGCATAGCACCCCTCTAACGAATTGATTTTTCTAATCAGGAATTCACTCAAAATGTTACCGCGAAGTGTCACCGTACGAGTGGAAAGGTAACACATATCGTCTGCTGTCAATTCCCAACTGGGAGTGACCAGTGCTCAGTCGAGTGCTCAAGGATGTCCATTACAGTGGTCGCAGATTCTGGCGGCGGCGTTTGTTTCAGGTGCGAGAGGGCGCTACGAAGGTTCTGAGCGGCGAAATCTACTTCCAATGCTGCTGCGCCGGTCTGTTTGCTGAGCTTGTTACCTAGCGCGTTATTTACAAGGGTTACATGGGCGTAATGGGGTGGCTCAAGGCCCAATACTTGCTGTAACCAGCGTTGGCGATAGGTGGAATCAAGCAAGTCAGCTCCGCGAACAATTGAATTGAATTGAGGTTGTGCGTCGCCCACTGCCGCTGCAAGTTGATAGGCGTACAGACCATCGCGACGCTTCACAATAAAATCGCGAGGCACAGCCCTGCTTTCAAGCAGCTGTGGCCCAAGAAATCGATCGTCAAACTCATAGGTTTGCGCCGTGTCGAACCGCACGCGCAAGCTATGCGGCTCGTAGGTCGTTACCTCGCGACTTGCACAGTCTTGGCCGCAGGTTCCATGAATCGACAGTGTCGCGCGCGTGCAGCGACACCGGAACAAACAACCGGCTTGACTCAACTGATAAAGTGCGTGCTCAAAGCGATCACTTTCCAGGGACTGATATGTCACCGGTCCATCCCATTCGAGGCCATGTTTCTGCAGCGCAAAGGTGATGTGTTCGACACTGCCGTCAACTTGTCTTAGGGGGTCTATATCATCAATTCTTAGTGCCCAGCTGCCCTGATGGTGGCGAGCATCAAGAAAGCTTGCCAGGGCCGCAACGAGGGATCCTGCGTGCAGGGGGCCAGTAGGGGAAGGCGCGAAGCGTCCTCGGTAGTGAGGTGTAACGCGCTCAATGGGCGTTATGATCAACCGAGTTCCTGCCGCTCCTTGATTTCTGCCAACGTCTTGCAGTCGATGCAAAGTGTTGCCGTTGGGCGCGCCTCGAGCCGTTGAATGCCGATCTCGATGCCACAGGCGTCGCAGTAGCCGTAGTCGTCGTTTTGCAAACGATCCAGCGTAGAGTCGATTTTCTTTATGAGCTTGCGCTCTCTGTCACGAGTTCGAAGCTCTAGACTAAATTCTTCTTCTTGAGTCGCTCTATCGGCTGGATCAGGGAAGTTAGCTGCCTCGTCTTTCATATGCGATACGGTACGAGAGACCTCATCAACTAGCTCGCCCCGCCAGTTCAGCAAGATGCCGCGGAAATGATCGATTTGCTCGTCGTTCATGTAATTCTCACCACGTCCTGGCTTGTAGGGCTTGAAGTCGTCGAATTTCTGAAGTTGACCGACGGCCCGGGCAATCTTCCCCGTTGACTTTTTTTTGGTTGCCACTTTTTTCTTGGCGGTCGCTTTTTTGGTGGGCGTCTTTTTCGCT
>CACOYM010000017.1 GCA_902631395.1 Halieaceae bacterium
GTTGAAGGCGGTGGGGAACGCAGCCGGGCCAATTAGAGAGTTGCTGATTGGTCATGACGCCTTGGATCAGTCGAGCGTTGACTGCAGAATGATCGAGGCGGATGGCACTGAAAACAAGAAAAATTTTGGTGCAAACGCCATTCTCGCGGTATCGCTCGCAACCGCCAAGGCAGCTTCACTATCAGCTAAAAAGCCGCTTTATCAGCATATTGCTGAGCTTTCGGGATGTGGAGCGCTCTCCTTGCCCGTTCCGATGATGAATATCCTGAATGGCGGTGAACACGCCGATAACAACGTTGACATTCAGGAGTTCATGATTCAGCCGGTGTCGGCGACCAGTTTCGCGGAGGCGCTGCGCATGGGTGCGGAGATTTTTCATTTCCTAAAAACGGTACTCTCTGGTATGGGGTTGGCGACATCGGTGGGCGATGAGGGTGGCTTTGCGCCCGATTTGCCCTCCAATGCTGCGGCGCTGGAGGTCATCGGTGAAGCTGTGTCTCAGGCAGGCTACGTCCTTGGCAGGGATATCACGTTGGCGCTTGATTGCGCAGCGTCTGAGTTTTGTCGCGATGGACGCTATTACCTGCGGGGTGATGGGGTGGACTTTGACAGTGCTGGGTTCGCCGATTACCTCGCTGATCTGACGGCAAAACACCCCGTCGCCTCTATTGAGGACGGATTAGATGAATCGGACTGGGCGGGTTGGGCCGTGTTGACCAAGAAGTTGGGTGATAAAGTCCAGCTGGTCGGCGACGATCTGTTTGTGACCAATACCAAGATCCTCCAAAAGGGGATTGATGAGCACATTGCCAACTCTATTTTGATCAAATTCAATCAGATTGGTTCATTGACCGAGACACTGGAAGCTATTGCGATGGCAAAAGCGGCTGGGTATGCGGCGGTCATTTCACATCGTTCAGGGGAAACCGAAGACGCAACCATTGCGGATCTGGCGGTGGGAACCGGCGCAGGGCAAATCAAGACGGGGTCCTTGTGTCGGTCTGATCGCGTGGCCAAATACAACCGGCTGCTGCGTATCGAGGCTGAGCTGGGCCTGACTGCGCCATACCCTGGCCGGGATATCCTGAAGAGCGCCTGATGCGCTGGCTGGTCGGGGGTTTGTTGGGACTGTTACTGCTTCTGCAGTACCGGTTGTGGTTTGCTGAGGGTGGTTTGGCCGAGGCTAGCCGATTGAGCCAGCAGCTCGCCGATGCCGAAACCGAAAACGCGAGTCTCACGGCCAGAAACGATAAGCTGACCCGGGAGGTGCTGGCTCTTCAGGACGGTAATGAGGCCGTAGAGAAAAATGCACGGGAAAGCCTCGGTTTGATCAAGAAAGGCGAGGTCTTTTATCAGTTCGTGGAGGAGTCAGAGAGCCCGTGAAGAGTATTTGGGCAGTGGTACCTGCTGCGGGGTCGGGGCGTCGTCTGGGTGGCGAGACTCCCAAGCAGTATCGAGAGATCGCTGGTGCACCTTTGATGGAGCACACTTTACAGGCGCTCCTTGCCAGTCCCGATGTCAGGGGAATTGTGGTCGCACTTGATCCTTCCGACCGGCGTGCGGATGCAGTTGCCAGTCTCGCCGACGCGCGAGTTCAGACTGTGGCGGGCGGGGCTTTGCGGGCGGATTCGGTGTTGGCAGGTCTGGATCTGCTAGCTAAGGACGCTTCTGATCAGGATTGGGTGTTGGTTCATGACGCTGCAAGGCCCTGCCTGCCAATTGAGTCCTTAACTGCGCTGATCGACTGTGCCCGGATGCGAAGACAGGGAGCGATTCTCGCTGCCCCGGTATCCGATACCCTTAAGCAGGTAGATGAAAGCGCCAGAGTGACGCGGACTCTGGACCGTTCCACTCTGTGGAAAGCCCAGACGCCCCAGTTGTTCCCCCTCATAAAACTTCGCCGGTCCCTCCGACAGTGCCATGAAGAATTTGGCGGGGTAACGGATGAGGCGATGGCGATGGAGTGGGCGGGCGAACCAGTTCACGTGGTGGAGGGACCGTCCAGTAATATCAAGGTTACAGTGGAGTCTGATCTAGCTTATGTCGACATGATCTTACGAGCCAAACGGGAGCCGCTTACATGATACGAATTGGTCATGGATACGACGTGCACGCCTGCGGCGAGGGCGATCACGTGATGTTGGGTGGTATCCGCGTGCCTAGTGAGTTCGGTCTCGTGGCACATTCTGATGGTGATGTGGCGCTGCACGCTTTGAGTGATGCGCTGCTGGGAGCTGCGGGGCTCGGCGATATCGGCAAGCATTTTCCCGACACCGATGATGCGTTTCTGGGGGCGGACAGCCGGGGACTACTCGGCGATGTTTGCTCAAAATTGGCGCAAGGCGGTTGGGCGGTCGGCAACGTTGATATCACGGTAATTGCGCAGCAACCGCGCCTCAGTGGTTTCATTGAAAATATGCGGGCTACCATCGCAGAAGACCTCGGCATAGACGCTAGTCGTGTCAATGTTAAAGCGACGACAACAGAACGGTTGGGCTTTGTTGGCAGGGAAGAAGGCATTGCAGCGCACGCTGTGGCACTCATTATGTCTGGAGATCATGCTGCGTGAGTCAGCAAGGCATTGGTATGACCTCCCAGCGCACTCGAGAGAGGCTGATACAACGCCTTATGGACCAAGGTATAAGTCAGTTTGAGGTGCTGGAGGCCATCCGAATTGTTCCAAGACACCTGTTTGTCGATGAGGCGTTAGCGCACCGTTCTTATGAGGACACAGCGCTGCCAATTGGCTACGGTCAGACACTGTCACAGCCCTATATGGTCGCGCGCATGAGCCAACTCGCACTAGCCGGGAGCCGCCCAAGAAAGGTGCTCGAGCTTGGCAGTGGTTCCGGATACCAGACAGCGATTCTCGCCAGTCTTGTCGACGAAATCTGTGCAATCGAGAGAATCAAGCCGCTGGTGGATCGCGCAAAGAGACAACTTCGCGCACTCCGCATTCGCAATGTGCGGATGCGCCATGGTGATGGTTTGGAGGGCTGGCCGAGTGAGGCTCCTTTTGACCTCATTCTGGGTGCCGCTGCGCCAGAGCAAATGCCTACTGTCTTGCTGAACCAACTCGCACCGGGGGGACGTTTGATTCTGCCAGTAGGCGGCAGGCGTCAGCACTTAATAGTGGTTACAGCCATGCCTGAGGGTTTCGTAGAAGAGATCGTCGAAGAAGTTAATTTCGTTCCTATGGTTCAGGGCGTAGTGAAATGAGTGATGCGATGAAAGCAAGGTCCATGGGCCTGTTCGCGCGCGGATTCGTTATGGGCGCGGCCGATATTGTGCCGGGTGTTTCAGGTGGAACGGTCGCCCTGATGACCGGCATATATGATCGATTAATCCGCGCAATCGTGGCGGTCGATCGAGACTGCCTGGCGCTGCTTGTGAATGGCCGTCTGAGTGCGGTTTGGCACCGTATCGACGGTATGTTTCTTCTGCCGCTGTCGCTGGGCATTTTGACCGCGATCTTTGCTACGGCGTCTACTATTCACTGGTTGCTTGAAAACTATCCGCAACCGCTGTGGGCATTTTTTTCCGGATTGATTCTAGCGAGCGGCGCGCTGTTATTGCGCGATGAGGTTCTATTGAATCGGATAGATAGGGTTCTATGGTTCGGCCTGGGCGTTACTGTAGCCGTCGTGATTGCCTTCATGCCTCCGCTGTCGCTATTATCTGGCCTGCCAGGGCTTTTTATTGCTGGCGCCATCGCGATCTGCGCCATGATCATGCCGGGTATATCAGGCAGTTTCATGCTGGTCTTGATGGGCATGTATGCACCGGTTCTTTCTGCAGTTAGGCATCTCGAGATACTGGACCTGATGGTTTTTGCGGCGGGTTGCATCACAGGGCTGGCGACCTTCTCCCGGGTGCTAGATACATTATTGAGATCACACCGGATGTTGGCGATGGCCTTTCTGTGCGGGGTTTTGATGGGCTCTCTTGTGGCGGTGTGGCCGTGGCGACGATCACTAGACGCAGTTGCATCAGACGACACTGCTGCGTTGACACGCCCTATCATGCCACTCGAAGTCGCGGTACCGCAGCTAGAACTATGCCTAGCCACATTTGCTGTCGGGCTCCTTTTCGTCTGGGGTGTGCAGTCGCTTGCCGCTAGGCGATTCGGCTAAATGCTATCGATAAGGACAATCACGCTTCTCTCGCCGTTGGTGGCCCTGGGCTGTGCTGATAATCCGCCCGCTATAATCGAGAACAAGTCGGTCGTGGCGGTCGAGGTGGTGCCAGAGATCCGTCAGATCGCCGCCGAGGGACATGACTTCAGCGCGCAATTGCGAGCGGGTTCTGATTATGTGGTGCAATCTGGCGACACGCTCTACGCGGTCGCTTTCCGTTTGGGCATGGACTATCGGATGTTGGCAGACATCAACGCCATCAAACCACCTTATGTGATCAAGGTGTCACAGGTATTAAAAACGGCGGAGTTGCCTGAGGAGCCAAATGTCTCGTTGGGAGCCCAATCGGCAGTGATCACTTCTTCTTCGGAATCTCCCCTCGGCAAGGCAGTCGCTGAATCGCACTCCTCAACAGCCTCCTCGTCGTCTGTCGCTGACGGACAGCGTGTGCAGGCGCAGTTACCCTCTCGCGCAGCGGCATCGCCCAGTTCACCTATGGCGAATGTGCCTTTCGATCGCTGGTTGTGGCCGGCAGAAGGTCAGGTAAGTCGCTCATTCTCGAGGGAAAGCCACAAGGGGATTGACGTGTCCGGCGAGCGAGGTGCCCCTGTGAGAGCAGTCGCCCCCGGCGTTATTGTGTACTCGGGGACCGGCGTGACTGGCTACGGCGCGCTGCTGATCGTGAAACACAACGATACGTACCTAAGCGCATACGGCCATAACGATGCGGTGTTGGTGGTAGAGGGTGAGCAGGTCAAGGCCGGTCAAATGATTGCGAGGATGGGCAGCACCAGCACCGACTCGGTGAAGCTGCACTTCGAAATCAGGCGGAATGGCGTTCCTGTGAACCCCGAAAAACTGTTACCCCGCCGCTAGCCTTATTTCTGCGGGATGTTTCTGTCGCTCTAACGCACTGTTGTGCTTGAGCCCCTAGCGCTCCAACAGCTCGATTTTGCCTGGCTTGCCTGCCCAGTCTGCATGATCCTCTGGTGGGTCCTTGCGTTCCGTGATGTTGGGCCATGTGTCAGCTAACTCGGCATTCAGCTGTTGGAAGTTTTCCTGACCTGCCGGTAACTCGTCCTCGGAGAAAATTGCGTCGACCGGACACTCGGGCTCGCACAACGCGCAATCGATGCATTCGTCAGGGTGAATCACCAGAAAGTTGGGGCCTTCATAAAAGCAATCTACCGGGCATACCTCTACGCAGTCAGTGTGCTTGCACTTAATGCAATCCTCGCCAACAACGAATGCCATACCGCTACCTCGACCATCCCACGCCGAAGGATACTGACTGTACAGTGTTTTGAAAACTGGTCAGTTATCTTTGTCAAGTTTTTGTTTCAGTGAGTATATTCTGTCTAAGGCTTCTCGGGCGCTAAGGTCGTCCGGATCCAGTGATTTAAGCTCTTCCAACGCCGCCGAAGTTTGCTTCTTTGCCGAGAGGGGGAGCTCGGTCTGAATCGGTGCCGCCCCGGTGGGTTGGCCACTCTCCAGTTCGTAAAGTTTATCTGCAGCTGATCTTAAAATTGTCGACGGTACGCCGGCTAGTTTTGCGACCTGCAAGCCAAAACTGCGATTTGCTGGACCTTCTTGAATTTGGTGTAGAAAGACGACATGGTCCTCGTGTTCCGTTGCATCTAGGTGCACGTTGGCCATTGCGGGATGCTGTTCCGGTAGGGCAGTCATCTCAAAGTAGTGTGTTGCGAAAAAGGTCAGTGCTCTGACCTCATTCGCTAGGGCAAGTGCAGTCGCCCAGGCAATGCTCAGGCCATCAAAGGTACTGGTGCCTCTGCCGATTTCATCCATGAGGACCAAGCTTCGGTCGGTTGCATTGTGGAGAATATTGGCAGTTTCGGTCATTTCTACCATGAAGGTTGACCGCCCGCTGGCGAGATCATCAGAGGAGCCTATCCGCGTGAAAATACGATCCAGGCAGGACAAAGTTGCGCGGCGCGCAGGAACGAAAGCACCAACATGAGCGAGCAGAGCAATGAGCGCATTCTGCCTCATGTAGGTCGATTTCCCGCCCATATTGGGTCCGGTAATGAGCAGCATCCGCCGGTTGTTATCCAAGTGGGTGTCGTTAGCGATGAACGGTACATCTCTAACTGCTTCTACTACCGGGTGCCTGCCGCCCTCAATGTGAAGCAGTGTGTTATCGGTGAAGCTGGGCCGGCATAAATCGAGTACCACGGCACGTTCAGCAAAGCAGGCGATCACATCTAGATTACACAGAGCAGTGGCGGTCGCCTGCAGTGGCGTCAACGACAGCGCTACCTGAGCGATCAGCTCTTCATACAGATGTTTTTCTCGGGCCAGGGCCCTGCTCCTACTCGACAAGGCTCTGTCTTCAAAGATTTTTAACTCTGGCGTGATAAAGCGCTCAACGTTTTTCAAAGTCTGGCGGCGTTGGTAGCCATCGGGTGCTCGGTCTGACTGCGTCCGACTGATTTCAATGTAATACCCATGAACGCGGTTGTAGCCCACCTTGAGGGTCGAAAGCCCCGTGGCATCGCGCTCCCGCTGCTCGAGCTCTAGAAGGTAATCGCCAGCGTTTTCACTGATACTGCGAAGTTCATCCAGTTCTTCGTCGTAACTGGCTAAGATGACGCCGCCGTCCCGAATCAGTACGGGAGGGTTCTCCACGATGGCGCGCTCCAGTAAGCCAGTCAGTTCCAGATAATCTGGGAGCGCTTCACCGATCTGTGTGAGAAAAGGGGACCCGTCCGGAAGGCGACTCCGGATCAGCGGCAGTTGCGCAAGGCTGTGGCCCAATCTGCTCAGATCGCGCGGCTTGGCGGATCCCAGCGCAACCCTAGACAGGATGCGCTCAAGATCTGCGATCTCCTTGAGCGCTTCGCGCAGTGACTCGAATCGGTATTTCGCTTTTACGGCTTCGACCGCACTCAGGCGATCCTCGATCGCCGCTTGATCACTAATAGGCCGATGCAACCAGCGACGCAGGTGTCTGGCGCCCATTGCGGTTACGGTGCTGTCGTAGACCGAACATAGTGTATTTTCTTCGCCGCCGGAGAGGGTTTGATCAATTTCGAGATTCCGCCGAGTAGCGGCATCAAGAATCACTGCGCCGCTTTGCGACTCCATATACATCGATCTGATATGGGGAAGCTCGTTGCGCTGAGTGTCTTTGACATAGTTCAGCAGTGCGCCTGCCGCCGCGATGGCGGTGGTGAGATGTCCGCATCCAAAGCCGTCAAGATCTCGGGTTTGAAATTGCCTATGAAGTGCTTCCCGCGCGCTGGTTTCATCAAATTGCCAATCAGGTTGGCTCCGCGCCGCGCCGCTCCAAGCGCTGTTATATAGCGCGCTCGACTCGGGAAGCAGGATTTCGGCTGGGGATAATCGCGCGATCTCGGCATCCAACGCTGTGTCGTTGTCGACCTCGTTGACCAGAAAGCGACCACTACTGACATCTAGCCACGCGAGCCCGAAGCCTGCCTTATTCACCGCGACAGCCAGAATTAGTGCATCCTGTCGGGCATCTAGCAGTGACTCTTCTGTAAGGGTACCAGGAGTGATAATGCGCACGACTTCGCGCGCCACCGGGCCCTTTGTTGTGGCAGGATCGCCAACCTGCTCCGCAATGGCGACTGAGCGACCCGATTTGACCAGACGAGCGAGGTAGTTCTCTGCCGCGTGATAGGGGACGCCCGCCATGGGAATTGCTTCCCCCGCTGATTTACCCCGAGTGGTGAGCGTGATGTCGAGTAGCCGCGCTGCCAGCTCTGCGTCGTCATAAAATAGCTCATAGAAATCTCCCATGCGATAAAAGAGCAGCTCATGCGGGTGCTTGCTTTTTATCGAAAGGTACTGCTGCATCATAGGTGTGTGTGATCCCGATGGGATCGTCGACACTGCTGGAGTAGTGCCAAGTTCTATGGGCTTTTCCGCCGATTTTGCTTTATTTTTCGATGTTGCATCCACTGCTTTTTTTTCACTCTTCTCTACCCTTATCCACTCCACAAGGGTAGAATTAAGGGTAGGTAATCCTCGTTCCCAAACTGTTAGTCATTTTAGGGGTAGGTAAGACCCTACCTTTTACCCTAAAAGCCTCGGTCGAAAGTACGCTTCCCCGGTGGCCGGCTAACTGCAAAAAAGTCGTGCGTATGGCGTCACAGAAAGATAACAGAACAGCTTTAACGGCGCTTGCCATTAGGCGGATGAAGGTCGGTCAGCAGCTGTCTGATGTGGGAGAGAACTCAGGGCTGAGAGTTACTGCTTCAGCGAAGGATCGGCAATTCTGGTATCGGTTCAATCATCCGAAGACTGGACGTAAGACGGCACTCCACATCGGGTATTTAAGCGAAATGTCTCTCAGCGAGGCTAGGGCCATGTTTACGTGCCTAAAGCAGCAGCGGCGGGCAGGTAGGATACCGGTGGTGCCTGGTACGGAGAGTTCGGACACTGATAGTTACACTATTAGCCGGATGATCTCTGATTACATTAACGAGGGCGTTGCGAGACGCCGCAACGAGAAATCTACAGACGAATGTCGTCGCATCCTTGAGCGATTGGTGGGTGACATCCATGGCAGTAGAGCGGCCACTGATCTTTCATTCGATGATGTTCACAAGATTGCTGTCGGTCAGCTGGATAAGGGTAATGAAACCCAGTGCGGGGTGATGCTCCGTGAACTTACCGGTGCAATGGAGCACGGCATGGTTCGGAGGCGGATCCCCGTGGACCATACCGATCCGGCTAGGCGTGTTTATCTGCTGCTGAAGTCAGACCGGTCAGTGAAGATGACCAGCAAACGTCGCTCGCGTTATCTCAATGACTCCGAACTCAAGACTTTCCTTAAATGGTTACCTGAGTCCGGGTTTTCACCGCGGCAGAGGCTCTGTTTAGAGCTTAGTATCCAAACCGGCTGCAGGACGGGAGAGGCTATTTCTGTTGAGTGGAGTGATTTAAACCTCGAGGCAGGAGTGTGGCACCTCACCAAAAATAAGACCGATAATCCCCGTGACATTAAGCTCTCAGAACAAACCAGAGCGTGGCTGTTTGGCATAGAGATTATGAAAGAGAGCCGCTGGCTGTGCGGCTCCCCTAAGCGAGACACCCACATTGCTCAAAAGACCCTCAGCGAGAGGATGTGGAGGCTTCGCAAGGAAGGGCGGTTGCCTGATCTCGATCCGTGGATCCCTCACGATCTGCGCCGCTCAGTGAGAACCGGCCTCTCTCGGCTGGGTTGCCCACGTGAGGTTGCTGAGGCAGTTCTGGGTCACTCTTCTGGAAACATAGTCGGCACTTACGATCTCCACGCCTTCTTCAATGAGGCGGGTAGGTGGCTACAGAAATGGAATGATCATCTTGACCTGCTGAGACCGAGAGCGAGTCGGCTCAAATTGGTTCATATATGACGACTGAGATTTTTAACGAGATTCTGTATCTCACCAAACCGCAAACACCTTACTCACCTGAATTAGAGGCGGCGGCTCTGGGCTACTCTTTAGGCATAGCGCATTGCGGGCAAGAGTCTAGAAAGAAGCCCATCACGCAGCGGGAGAGAGCAGCGCGACGCGCACTCCGTGAGAATCTAAATAACGATGAAGCACGCCATGCACTTGCCACGATTCGTTGGGATCGAGAGAGGCTTCGTTACAGCAGGGCGGGCTTCGAGCTGGTAGTCATCCCTCACGCCCTTCGTAGGATGAGGAGACACAAGAAGCACGAGCTTCTTTTGGTTTATCGATTAGCTCTGATTTGGGAGTGGCGAACCGGCATTAAACCGGTGCGGACTGCATATCCAGAAGACGGACGCCCGAAAGATGAGTTTTATCGGTGGGCTGCGAAGCAAATTGACAAGAGCCCCCTGTGGGTCTTTAAACGTCATTGGAAAAACTCAGTATTGTTTGCGGCGCTCGAGAGAGAGCAGGAGGGTTTACCTTTTTACCGTGAAGAACTAAAAAAATTCTGTCTCGCGGCTAGTCATTCGCCATCAGTCCCATTGTCTTCACATAGCGTATCCTGCCATTCCTCTGGCTCCCGTTCCTGGTAGTCGGCTAGGACGTCTGCGCAGTATGATTGGCATTCCTCGAGGTTTCTGGAGCTGTTGGGCAATCTTGATTCAGAGTCCCAGTAAACTCGCCGAAAAGAAGCGTTCTTGCCCTCGTTGTAACATCTGAGGATGTTCGCCTCGTCACCAGAGTATCCCCGACCTAATCTGTAGAAATCAAACAGGAACTCGCTATTGGGCGATAGTTTTTCTCCATGCTCCTCAAAATAGTTTCCAGTGTCCTTGTCGAAGGGCTGCACGTCACCGGTACTGGGATCTCTTGATAAAGACCAGACATAGTCTCCGACGTTTGGGTCTTCTGAATCATCGTAGAGCATGTAGTACACGTCTAAAAACTCTTCGCGCGCTTCCCATCGGTAGCCACTGTTGCGGCCCAAGGTTAAGCTGCTGCCGTCTCCAATTCGTAGCAGGCTCTCATCCCCGGGCCGGTTGTCTCGGGTAAGGTGATATGTGCCGGCGAATTCATTCTCTAAAACTGGACTCGGCGGAACGGATGGCGCGTTTGTCGACTGTAAGCTGCCCAATAGCCCGAGGAAGATGTCCTGATATCGAGAGCTACCGGCGGGCTGTCCAAAGATCGCCTCTACCCTACACGCGTCACGATTGGCAGTCAGTTCATAGGTATCACCGACGCGTTGACCGTCACAAGTGCTTTTAATCTCTACAAGTTCGAACCCGAAATCTCTCTCGAATTCAATTACGTGACTCTGCCCATCTCGCAGAAAAAGCTGTGTGTTGCCCACGACCCGCCCACCGTCGGTGTGGCCGATTCTGATCTCAGCGTATGCTCCCTCATAATCTTTTTCCCAGCTTACATGGCCTGTCTCCACTAGCTCCCCGGTGGGCAGTCGGTATCGGGCGAACGTCTCGAGGTATTCGGTGCCTAGACTGTTATCTCCCTCATCCGGCAATCGGCAATCGTACGAACCACCATATGTTGCTGTCGGTGGATAGCGCACTACATAATCCCAACCGCCGGGAGTCAGCCTGTGGAAAGAGTTGATTTGGATACTATCAAGGTGGGTGTAAATGCCATGCCACCGGGATGAACCCTTCTCCTCATCCTCGCCGAGATCCTGTCCGCAAGATGATTCAGATATCTGAACTGTGTGTCGCACTGCCTCGCCCGGATGACTAGTATCTGAGCCTCGCGCAGCGGCGACGTGCCGATTGTTAGAGAGCGCACGGCTGACGTCGGCGGCATCCTCTCTTAAAAACGTAGCGCCGAGAGCGAAACCGTTATAACTCAGGTCAGGATTAGAGTAGTAGTCTACTCTGGGCACCCAACCGTAGGTGTCATAACTCATTATGGTTCGGTGCTGATCAGTTTCGTAAAAGCCATAAGCATAAGAGAAGGTGTAATCATCTGATTCCATCTCCTCTTCGGTGTATTCCCCACGGTTGTGGTTAGCGCCTAGGTTGTGACCAATTTCATGTGCGAATGTCGATGCGTCGTATGAGGTGGTGTAACCCGAGACCGAGTCGCTTTGCGTTGAAAACTTACCGCCGAGATAGGCTTTTCCGAAGGCATCGTCCTCCTCGGGCGTTACATCACGCAGTACAGCTGAGAGCGATGCTTCGTTGTCCCTCCTGTCCGTAAGTATCGAAGCGAATTTGCCCTCGGCCATCAACATGTCGGAGAGAATATCTCCGCTAAGGGCCTCCTCTAAATCAACCGCAACGGACCCTGCTAGTTCCAGGCTAAGGTTGACCTTTGAGTTTTTAAAAACGTCGTTTGTGTACTCGATTAAATAGTCAGTGATGCTTGGCACTTCGCTAGGCGAGTGGTCTTTGAAGTCGTGGTAAATGAACACCCGAGCGGTCGCGGCGCCCGTCGCAAACCTAGGATAAATTACGGTTGGTGGTGTCTCAGGTGCCGGGTTTTTCAAGGATCTCATCGGGCGTGGCTCCCGCGAAGGTTCGCCTGTTTGTCCTATTGGCGGTATTTCATCTGGAGGGATTACTGCGTCGTTGCCGAGGAGAGGGGATTCCGTGTAGGGGTCTGGTGCCCATATGCGTGTCACACCAGACGCATCCGTATCAATCTGTAGCCGACCGCTGGCGTGCTCGATATGACCGGTCATCTGGCCGTCGGCGGTCACCACAAGCAGCGAGTTGCCACCTGGAGTTGCCGATCCTCTAAGAATGCTGTTGCCGTGCCTAGATTTTTTTGACTCGGTGATGGAGATTACATATCTCCCTCGCGCGTCGGTTTCAATTAGCAGCTGATCGCCTGGCGCTACTTCCCCGAGATTTGCCGAGTCTTTGCGCTGCGCAGCGGCCTGCTGTTCCGTATTGCTGCGGACCAAAGATATCTTAGAGACATACTCTTCCGCCGAGGCGATATTTGCAACGAGTATTAACGCAACCAGGATATTTTTGATCGTGCGCGCAACCATAATTACAAGATCACCTAGTATGGGCTCCGTTTCAAGATTTTTTACTAGGGTGGCATCGAATTTTTGTCCATAAACGATTTTTGACCAGCTTTACGCCATGCACTTTAATTCCATCCTATTCGATATCAGGAGCGGGTATTGACATGAACGCACGAGGCATGCGGTAGCGCGCTGAACTACCAGACGACGCATTAGTTACCTTGCAGGCTTCCTGCTGACCTACCCATCTGGCTTCTGTGTCAGGCTACTCAGAAGGAATTGAGGCGCTAATGATTCAGACACCAAGACAAAGACAACGAGCAGTTAAGAGCCAGTGTCACGGTGGCACCCACCAGCAACCATATCCAGTTCAAAGTCGCTGAGTTCGTTATCTTGCGCGGCATCCCATGCCTGCTGACCTTCCTCTGATGTAAACGAGAAGCCATGTTTGGCAGCTATCTGACTTACCTTGGCACTTTCAGTCATTAAAGCTGAGCGGATTTCTTTTTGTGCGTCCTCGTTTTGAGACACGTAGTCTCTAAAAGCATTGGCTTGATCCAAAGACATTTGATTCTCCCCTTGAATTCCCGCTCGATATTATTAAGGCTGGGAGCGTAAATCAAAAATAATTTGAGACTCTGGCACGTGGGAAGTCCAACGGCTATTGGCCTACCCTCTGGCTTCAGTAGCAGGCTTCTCAGTAGCGTCGTCATCAGGAGCTCTTATCTGAATTACTATCGGCGGCAGATCAACAGCCTTGATCTCTTCCTGCGCTGCGGGCTCCCCATGACCGCGATCTAACGGAGCATTTGCCGCAGACGCGCCAGCGGCACCCGACCAGCTATTCTTGGCGACATCAACGAGGGTCAGGAGGGCGTCATGGGTATAGCCTTTTGCAAGCCCGGAGAGCCTGTGTGACCGCAGCATAGTTGCTTTGTTAAGGGAGTCTCTTGGCCGGCTTGGCCCCTCGCGATATCCGCCGCTGCGTATATAGTTAGCCTGCGGACTGGGAGACACCATTGCGGTAAATAAGTGAAGACAGCGGAATTCGTAGCCTACGTAGGTACCGCAGTTCATGTCCATTTGATACCAAAGTGAGGTATGTTGACCTGCTTGCAGTGCGTTGTGACAGGAGTTGTCTTGAGAAATCTTTCTCTTGCTGCGGTAACACTGATTATCGTTCAGCAAGCTGTTGCTCAAAATCAGGCGGCAGACACGTCAATGCTGAGCAGGTTTACCGCTTTAATAGATTCGATTCTATGGCTTAGGGATGTGGAGCCATTAGAGCCGTTTCACCAAGTGACACTACAGTTAGACGCCAATGAAGTCTGCGTGACAGTTGACGACGCTGACATGTGTGACACAGCACAATTACGCGTAGAGAAAAACACGCGTTCTCAGATTCAGATAGCTCCTCGTGATGACTTCCGATTTAGTCATTGGTTGTCCGGAGAGGATTACTTGTTTGGGGACGCCACGAGTGAGTCTGTGTTGCTTACAGCAACCAACCCCTTGCTACCTCACTTGCCAGATAGTGGCGGCCTGAAGGCTCAAAGCATTTGGGAAATGCGACCGGCGGTAGTGCCTCCATGTGACGAGTCATACGTACCTGAGAACAATGGTAAACACCCTTGGGTTGATTGCCGCGGCGATCTGTTGTCGAGTTCTTTTCGATTCACTGACATGCTAGATGAGCAGGATATAGTTCATACCATTTCAATCCTCTTCTACTTGGATGTGAATGCTGAAAACTTTAATCCTGATAGTCCTCAGGAGTTCGTGGACCGGGAGATAGACATCGTGAATCAATTGTTTGCTGACTCAGACGTGCTCATCAAGGTGGAGTCGGCCGGAATCATTCTGATTGATCTGCCAGTGGATGGAGAGACCAACGTCCGTGGAATCGGACAGGATATGCAGTTTCAGAGAGCTCCCTTTGAAAACATGGTGGCTGAGCTCGACGCTCATAACGCTGATTTAGCACATGCATTTGTTAAGTATGAGTATGACGGCACTTCCTGCGGCTACGCGTACTTGTCGGATCCTAATGGGGCGAGAGTCCTTCATGCCGCAGTCTCAGCGTGTTTTGAGCTTGCGCACGGAACACGCTATCAGCAATTGTTTGCCCATGAGCTAGGACACAATCTTGGGTTACAACACCCACCGTCGAGGCCCTCCAACCTTATCCCACACTTCTCAGTTGGATATGGATTTGTCGAGGGTGAATTAGAGACCATTATGGGTTACGGCGGCGGGATTCCATTCTTTTCAAATGGTGGGGTATCGGTCAGTTCGGACGCTTATGTGGGTGCTCCCGGTGATGAAAATGCCAACGCCGTTTATGCACTTAACAAGGTTCGTCTCGACTTTGCACGTATTTCAGATCGTAGAAATAGCAACCCTGCTGGAGCCAAGCGTATCCGGCCCTCGCTAAAAATTGAAGGTATCTCTGATGAGATGACTGGGCCAGTGAAGAAAAGGTAGGGTATGGCTCAACCACTTCTGAGTATTGTGCTGTTACTCCCGCGAAACACTCGAGTAGAACTTGCCGGATTATGAAAAGGGTGTTGGTTACAGGTGCGAATAAGGGAATCGGACGCGCAGTGGTAGCAGCGCTGCTTGATAGGCACCCAGATGTATTTGTTTACTTAGGCTGTCGCAGCCCTGCTAGAGGGACGGACGCGCGGAATCAATTGGCCGCCAGAAATCAAGAACACCTATCGCGCACCAAGGTCGTTGAACTAGACGTAACTTCTGAACGGTCCGTCTGTGAGGCGGAGAGGGGCATCCGTGAAGATTGCGAGGCAACTGGCACCGCCCTATACGGCATCGTTAACAATGCTGGGATTTTTAGCTCATCTGCGGGTGCTGCAGAAGTATTGGAAGTAAATCTCTTCGGTATTAAGCGGGTCTTCGATCAGTTCTACAGTGTTTTAGGTGCTCAAGACGCGAGAGTGGTGAATGTAACATCGGCCTCGGGGCCGAATTATCTGAGTTCAGCAGAGCCCTCAGTCCGCAGAGTCTTGACGGATAGTCAGGCAACTTGGGAAGACATATTGCACATCGTGCAACTGTATATGAAAGATATTGAAAGCGCTGCTATCGTCGACCAAGCCCGAGCGGCATCTGTCACTTATGGATTCTCCAAG
The DNA here is from genome assembly GCA_902631395.1 of Halieaceae bacterium. Taxonomy (GTDB): domain Bacteria; phylum Pseudomonadota; class Gammaproteobacteria; order Pseudomonadales; family Halieaceae; genus Luminiphilus. The sequence goes on from CACOYM010000017.1 coordinate 15,701, forward strand.
GCTTGTGCAAATGCGTTAACTGTCCTCCAAGCGAGGCTTTTCCCCTCGGTAGCTATCAATTCCTGTACCCCCGGTTTCATAGACACTGATTTAACCCGGCAACTCGCCGCAATGGCCGGGCGTGATCCAATGGAAATGGATATGAAACCTCCGAGCGATGGAGTCGAATCAACCCTATTTCTTCTTATGGCCTCGGAACCTACGATTACTGGCTGGTATTTAGGTAGCGATTGCAAAAGGAGCCCTCTCGATTCCTATCGAGCACCCGGCGATCCAGAGTTCAAGGGCCACTAGTCGTGAAAGTTATCCACTGATTGCTCTGGGCGGTGACCATTACTATCACAACGGCAATTAGTCCCCGGCAGCCGTGATTTCCGACAGTGACGATGAACTATTCAGATTAGTTGGGCAGCGATGGGATGCAGGTATTCCCTTCTTAAACACAGGCGCCTGCAGTGGCTCTTTTTTTTAATAAAACCTCATTTTGAAACCTCAACGGGCTTCGGCATCAGTTGAGGCGCTAGCTTGAAATTCAGCCTAATACGCTTAAAAATATTAACGGGAGGTTCCAATCATTCGACCGCTGTAGGCGATATCGCTTGTCCCCTATGTCAATGTAATGGCGGATACTAGGATCCCTAGTCCGTTCATTGACGGCTTGCCAACGGCGGATGAGTTAGTCTCGGAACTTCAAGGAGCCGTAAAGTGTTAGCAGTTGTTCGTTGGTTAATCATTTTTGTAATAAGCTCGTGTTTACCCGCCATGTCACTTGCAGACGCTGACTATTGCAACAGAAGTGATGAGTTAGTCTGGGATGAAACTACCCAGACTTGTGAAAACAAACTGAACATATTTACGGGTGAAGTTCGTGTCCTTACAAACCCAATTGTCGCGAAACCCGCTGCGTCTGGTCTGACAGACTCAGCCGGTAGATATTTGCACGAGATTGAGGGGGGGTTTCGTCTGGAGTTCTCACTGACTAATGCTTCTTCCGCACCGCGACTAATATCTCTGCGACAAACCCCACTGAGCTCTGATTTGATCACCAGTAATTTTTTTGGGCCCTCCCCCGATCTCTATCACAGTGGAATTATCGCGGAATACGAAGGTACTTTAGATGAGTATGTCACTCTGCCCCCTGGAGAAAAGCTCAATCAAGTTTTGGACTTCGGCACAGTCACTCAAATTGCCAAAACATCCGGAGAGGTTCAGGTCGAAATCGGCTTTGAGCTGCGACTGTTGGAGCAGGACTCTGGCAGGATAGTCAGCATTCCTCTCCGCACTGCTGCGCCTTACGCTGTAGCGGTCAGGCCGGGTGCCAAAATTATTATTCCCGGGAGACCAGAGTCGGGAGCAAGCTCTCTGCCGGCGACACCAAGAACCGCCTCAGTAACAACGGCCTCCTCAAGCGTAAAGATTTCAACGGCCGAATATCCCGGAGTCCCCTACTGGAACTACATATGTGAGGACGTCTCGGCAGACATGACGGGATACACATACGGTGACGGAACTCCAGCACCCTGCAGCGCACTCGGTGCTTATTGCGACAATCTTGAAACTGCTTGCCCTGTAAGCTGTGGCACTTGTGCAACGGCAAACGCGTCATGGACAACACCATGGCGCGACAAATCATACGAGACAAGCGCATGTGACGCAGGTGAAGTAAGCGTGCTCAGTCAGGCGGACAGCGTAAAGAACGATTTTTGCGCCAGTGCTCTCTACTGCCTGGAGAGCAAAACAACGGCTTGCGAAGACTTGGTCCAAAGATGGTTTGGCGGTAGATCAGACGACGCGGATGAATGGGCGACCTTGAGAACAGGGTTTGCCAAAATATGCAGTGCCTCAAATTATGATTACCAGTGCGCTCCAACAGACAATTGCGAAATTACCTTTAGCTACGATGGCAATGACTACAATAACGTTGAACAATCGTCTGTCCCGGCGAATGTCAGGGATGGATTTATTGAGCAGTGTCAATTGTCAGGTTGTGCTTACTCAGCGACCGTGGCCTGGGTGCTCAGCAGCGATATCGGGAATAAAGAGATGAATCTTTGCCCGATTGGCTTTTGGATCCAATCTGAAGCCGCCAGCGAGCAGTTGTCTTCAAAAGCATCTGTGATAGTGCACGAGCTCTCTCATTTTGTTTCGATTGCTGGCACCGATGACATGACGTACGACACTAATCTTCAACTTAATACTGCGCTGACGAATCCCTGGTATTACTTACCCAATGCCTCGACTTGGGACAATTTTTCTGAGGACTACACAACCGAGTACACATGGTCGGACTTTAGTGAGTTAAACAACGTCGATGACGCCCTCTCGCCAGGGGTCCTGTGGTTTTTGACCAGGAGCAGTGTCACTGGGGACGAAGAGGAATAGCTGCTTTTACGCTTCTCCAAGAGCTTCATGGAGTAGTCAAGGCATATACCGGCGCTTTTAGCTGCTCTGACATTCGATCTTACAATCTCGATTTAGCGCAATTAACCTAATATTGGGGGAGCGAGGCGGGATCTAACCGCTGACCTCTGCACTGTTATGCGATAATCTGATGGATATTATGCAGCTTGCATACCTTGCGAAGATTACGACACTTATGCAGCACTGATTCAGCGAGCAATGCTCTAGCCGCTAAATTTCAACTGCGTCCAAGTAACGCACTAACGGCTTTATTGGGAAAGTTGTTGACCCATTTAATTTCCGTGGTGCGAGTGGTCAGCCAGGCTGATAGAACCTCGCAAAGGGTCGGTTGTGCTAGTCTAATGCCTTGATGCGCAGCGCAGAGCCTTCGGATGAAATTGCTGACCCTCACACTTCTCCTTCTATTAGGTGCGCCCACATACGCGGTGCACGATGGTGATTGGCCATTTTTAAGATTTGAGTTATTTGTCGATGGCATGGAGGTGCCTGTGACGGCACTTAATGACGGGTATACAGGTTGCGCTGGCACTAGCTGTTCCTTTGTCGTTGACAATGTCCCTTATGGATCCGCCTTAAGTATTAAGTTTATCCCCGTGGACCCAAACCCAGACGCCCCTATCTCGGCGGCGAAATACATATTCCCGAATAATTCGGATGACGTTCGTGTGTCCGGGGCGACCCTTGAGAACTTCGCGAACACAAGCCCAGATAACTGGCTCGATAGGGATGATGGCTTTGTCCCTGCTGATCACTCGGGGGTGGAGTGGACGGCCGACCTGGTGCCCACGTTTGAAGCCGATCAGAAGTTTATGGAGGTCACAGTGACAGCTATGGGGTCCGCTTGGCTCAGTTGGTACGACGACCACCCGAACAGGCAGAGCGGTCTTACTTTCAGGGTTGGTGTAACGCCAGTCCCCTCGACCCCAGCACCCGCTCTTTGGCTCTTGGGAGCACTGCTCTGCCTTTTGGGCGTTGCAGGGGTCTCCAAGTTGAGAGACTAAACTCAAACAGCCTCTGAGTGGGCTGCCCCTAACGCGACGTCCTGTGCCATGCTCGTGTTAATTTTCTCATCAGGCTACTCAGTAGAAATTGGGGCGCTCAGGCTTCAGACACACAAAGAGGGCGAGCAGTTAGGATCCGCCCGTCCGCGCGTTCCCTCCCGAAACCATGTCTAATTCAAAATCACTTAGCTCATTATCCTGCGCGGCGTCCCACGCCTGCTGGCCTTCCTCTGAAGTAAACGTAAACCCGTGCTTAGCTGCGATCTCACTCACCCTTGCACTCTCTGTCATTAAGGCTGAGCGGATTTCCTTCTGTACGTCCTCGTTTTGAGATACGTAATCTCTAAAAGCATTCGCTTGATCTAAAGACATTTGATTCTCCCCTCGAATCTCTGCTCGATATTATTGAGGCTGGGTGCCTAAATCAAAAATAGTTTGGGACTCTGGCCCTTGGGAAGTTCAACGGCGATTGGCCTACCCATTTCGCTTCCAAACCATGCTACTCAGAAGGTATCAAAACTAAACCAAATCAGGCGCTCTGATCTCAATTACGGTCGGGGCAAAAGGCTCTGGCTCCGAGCTTTCGACTGCGATGGGTTTCACCGTATCCACGATCCAGAAGAGAGTTGGCCGCAGCCACTCTCGCAGCGTCTGTACGGCCATTTCTGGCGACGTCTACCAACGCCATAACGCGTCTTCAGTGTAGGTTTTAGCTAACTCAGAAAGTCGGTGGGACTGTTCCAATGTGGTTTTATTTAAGGAGCCCCTTGGCCTGCCAGACCCCTCACGATATCCGCCGCTGGGTATACGGATCTCCTAGTTATAGAGCGCCGCTATTATCTCAAATAGTAGGGTGCTCAGTCCCACCCGATACCGTTACAGCAATGATCACCATAGTCATAAACGCTAACGGATGGCGCTTTGCGTGGCTGTTTCGGTCGGAGTTGTAGGAAGGCTTGAAGCAGGACTAGGAGATAAATAAATACTAAGAAATAGATCATTTTCACCTCATTACTAATGTTATCAAAATGAGGTAACTGAGTCCCCCCAAATATTTCGTCAGTCTTCGGCAGCGGTCGAAAACCTCTCTACGTTTGTGAGAGTTTCAAGAGCGTTACAGCCAGGGTTTCAAGGCCCTCCAATTCGGTTTCGCCCATGTCCAATTCGTGTGTTCGATCGCCCAAGGGACCTTTACCCGTTAAATACGGTCCGCAGGCACGCCACATATCAGAGCTTCTGTAGCTCGCGATGTTAGGGCGGGAGCTCATCATTTCTTGGTGCTCAGCGATGGCTGGTTTATCGCCAAAGACCACTTCGATCGCATCTGGCCCGCTAGCTACCTCGCGCATGCGCAGCGTGAAACTGTCGACGACATAAAAAATAGCGAAGTCGGCTAGACTAATTTTGGATCCCACAGCGAAGCCACTGCTGCTGCTAGATAGAATCTGTTCAAGGTTAGAAAATTTCAGCGTCAGCCCAGAGGTCGGGCCACCGAACCCACCGATGACATCGCGCTCCCAGTCTTTGAATCCCCAGAATGCGTCCCACATCGGCATTTGAATATCCTCGTAGACGTGAGAGGCAATCATGATTGCCTTTGCACGGTCCAAGGGTGCCTCTGGCATGAAACCCGCAATCTCAGCGACGTACTGAGTGCAGGCACTGGTCTGATTGATTATCTGTCCATTGTGCTGCACCACAGGGAGGGCTTTCAAAGGCCCTGAAAATTCTGGGAGGAATTTTTCTTTGCTTGCCCAACTGCCTAGAAACGTCTCTTCAACGGATACGATCTCATCAACGAAATTTAGAGCCGCGTCGTAAGCCATATATCTAATAAGCATGCCGCGCCCGGAGCAATCCCAGTAACGCAGTAAAATTTTGTCATTCGAGACATGAGTTTCTTGCGACATTTGTCGACCCTCCATTGGCATGATGAGGAACACAGAGCTATTTACAGTTGTAAATCAACCGGTGACATCCGGTTGGATTTACGAATCTATTTCCCCCACTGGTTGAGCAATGAATTACCAGCGCCACAAGCTTATCAAAGAGATCGATGAGCTCTGAGACCGAACCACTGGACCAGAACTCGCGAGCAAACAGAAACGAAGTCGGCAATCGCTGCCGCCATATTGGTGCCTTGCCCGGAGGCGGGGACCAGAAAAAATAAGCTGACCTAACAAGGCGCAAAAAAAAAACAGAGGTCGCCCTCTGTTTCTTAGTTTCGAGCCTCTCAGGCGTCCAGACCGGGATTCCGTCTGGCCCCTTGGGTGGTATCCCTTCACCCTCGGTGGGTAGCGAACTGCTATTTGTGCCGGCTCTCCGCTACGCTTTCCTACCTGAGCACTCTTCCTCTGGTTTCCCCCCCGCTCCCGTCTGCAGTTGGTTGCGCGTCAGTCCCCGTAGGCATTGGTAATAATACCAATTCTGCGGGAGTGGTCAACTTTTTTTTTAAAAAAATCAGAAATATTTATTGCAGCTGGCCGAGCACAGACTGCGCAGGGACCCGCACCCCAGAATCGCCCTACCAGTTAGCCTTCTGAGACTTGGACCACCTCGCAAATCATTGTAAATCCGTGCTCGTAGCGACGGATTTTTGCCATGTCGCCCAGGATTGTCGCTGCCCAGTCCGTCTCAAGTGCGTCCAACATGGCACCCAAGCGCTTGCCATTGGGGGCCTCGATCACAGCCATCAACTTGCCGGCGTTCTCCCCCGTAAGGTAGCTGTAAACCGTGAAGCGAATATCAGAAAAACCGTTCTCATCTGCGGCGGCTGACATACGTTTGACTTCACTCACATACTTGGCGGGGTCTCGAGTGGAAACAACAACATTCCAGTTGGCGAAGGTTTGGCCCACCTGATAGTCGCCGGGCTCAGCCATAAGCACGCTGTAGGCATCCCCGCGGGAGACGACTCTTTCAGCTTTGAGCTTTTTCAGCTCTTCCATCACGGTGGGGTTGTACTGCTCAGCACCCATCGCGGTGGCGTGATCAGCAAACAGATGCCAGTAATAAATCTCGCCAGGGCCATAATAGCCTGCGGAAGGCAAGCACATGCCGCCCACTGTCGCGTTGATTGAGTCGCCAATCGCCTTACCGCTGCCCTTGACCCACTGCATATATGACATCGGGTCCTTAGTGTTGATTGTCAGCACGTTCATAGCAGGGCGTGACCACGCCTGTCCGGCAATCATTGTCAGCAACAGTCCAAAAGCCATGCCGACTCTCCATACTCTCTTCTCTACGGGCATCTTGTTCTCCTTGTTCATTTCTTACAGGTCCAATGAGACGTCGAATTTTTTTGAGGTAAGAGCCTCTCGAGGTTGTCAGTCCTCGCTCTTTGAAACATTTCCATAAAGCCTTTTGCAATGCAAGAAAGTGCGTGCCTGTCCCGATCAATCTTCTGCGAACTTTTCGTAACCGCGGTTTCTTGAGAGCGCAAAGGGAGAGGCTAGTCACAACTAAAAACTTCGAGCTTGAGATCGCGCGCAGGCCATTGCTGGTTCGCGCCTAACCCCTGTAAAGTAATGGGTGATGTTAAAGGGGTTTCAGCTAATCTGTTAATAGTTTCGGTGACTTGAAAAACTGAAGATCCCTATCTTTAAATCTTTGCCCCAAGCGCTTTAATAGAATTGCCGGGGGGATTCTTATGGACCGACTATTCCGCTTGTTAATTGTCGCTACGGTATTAGCGTTGCCCCTAGACGCAGTAGCCATGCAAATTTTCGTCAAGACGCTCACCGGCAAGACAATTACACTTGAAGTCGAGCCATCAGACACCATCGATAACGTAAAAACTAAAATTCAAGATAAAGAGGGTATTCCGCCGGACCAGCAACGTTTGATATTTGCGGGTAAGCAGTTAGAGGACGGCCGGACTCTCTCCGACTACAACATACAAAAAGAGGCCACTTTACATCTAGTGCTGCGGTTGCCTGAAGCAGCTCCAGTTAATTCGTTGTCGCTGCGGGATGTTTATGTATTAGCGATGTTACTTGCCCTGTTAGGGTCACTTAGGGCCAGACGCAAAAATGTACCTAAGTGTGCGGGGGTTGCGCCTTCGGAGACTAATCCGGTAGCTTGACATAGCAGTTCCTGACTTTATTCGCTGCGTGAATGTATCGATCACCAGCCTGTGAAGACACCAGGGTGCGTTGGCACTTGAGCGACGCAAAACAGAGTCGTAATAAAACAGAGCACGCCCTCTGTCTTTTTGTGTCGGGCTTGTCTGGCATCTAAATAGTTGGAGGGGTTCAGAAGTCTGGATGGTAGGTGTCTGTCCAGTCCGTGTTGCTGCATGGGGCGTCGGGCTCTCCTTGTAAACCGATGCCATTATTACTGACCTCCTCAGGGTGCATTACGCTAATGACTACGGGAACGTAGCCCACTTCGAAGCCTTCTGGACTGCTTACTAACTGGCCTGGATCTATTTTTGCTAGGTGGAAGTCTTTGTTGTCAGGTGTGGCAGCGCCACGGTAGTTCAGAAAAACTGGCTCATCCGGACTACGTCGTGAACTGCTATTCGTCAGTCGATGCAGTGCTTCAATGTTGGTTTGCAAGGCATCTAAGTAAGCTTGCGTGTAAGTTTCTGGATGGTTTTGGACCGCGGTTTTTATTGCAGGTTGATCAATGAACTTGTACCAGACATAGGTCGCCACGGCACCACTTTGCAGAAGCGTTTGATAACGAGGTCGATCACCGATTTCCCAGTTCACAAAATCAGGGTGACTAGTATCACGCTCCTTGTAGCTGAAAAATGTATGAGTTTTTCGTGGCTTTCGAACAACGCCGTCAGGAGATTTAACGATTTCGGTCTCATACTGATGCGGGTGGTTAAGATAAAAATCAGACGCACCAGCCTCCACCTGCCATTTGGTTGCAAGTTTGCGGACATAGCCATACCCGTTTGACTCCTCGGCTAGTTCGCGTTCTTCAGGGTCCTTGATGTCCCAATCAACGAAGCCCAGGCCTTCCTCAAACCCAATTTCCCACTTTGGCAAGACCATATAGCGATGCTCCTCACCATCCAGATCCTCAATAATTTTTAGGCGCTGGTGAGTGCTTTGATAAACATTGAAGAAATTCTTATTTTCAGTGGGGATCAGTGAGTTTTCTAGGGAGCCTTCTCGAAGGTCCCGAGAGTATTTTTCGATCGCTAACTGAGTAATGCTTTGAGGGTGTGCAAGTAAATATTCTCGATCTTTTCTTACCGGAAATCTTGGTAGCGGTGTGTAAAAAATATCGTCGGAGACTTTCAAGGTTCCCGTTACGTAGAACTCATTAGCGTTTCCCCAGTTTGCATCTGAACCCTTCGTGGCAAAAGTGCCGAACTCGTCGCCGTATCTATCAAGTGTCTCCCCGAAAGAGCCTTCTGCAATTTTTTCAGGGTCAACCCAATTGAAGTATTCAGGAACATACCCGTTTATTGGTCCCTGATAATCTTGTGTCTCGACGAAGCTCATCCAGAACTTAAAGTCTCGCGGGTGTTGTAAATCGAGGTATGACCATCCCCATCCTGTCCAAATGCCGTTGTCGTCCTCATAGGCCGGTTGCTCCATATCGAAGGCTATATTGCTTCCCGGAATGGTCAGCACTTGGTTCGAAACTTGAATCATCGCCAGCCAGCGATCGCCAACGATTCGCTCATACATCCCACTGCCCATTTGTACGTCACTGCACGCATGGTAGGTGTCCCCCACACCTGCTAGATGCAAAGTTGGGTAAAAATATGGGCCGGCGGTTTTCGGGTTCTGCCATAACCCGCCCTCAATCGAGTTGACACCAAAAGAGCTTAGCCAGGAGCCGAACCAGCCGAATTGCTCTCCCCACTCCAACCCGTGTTTTGTAGCTTGATGCACCCTTATAAAAATGAACTTGCCAGCGCCGGGTGATTCGGTTGGTTGATGGTCCAGACCCTCCGGCCCGCCTGCCATGCTGACGCCGGCGCTGTTATCGAATAACTCAAACTCTGTTGGTGTCCTGTCTATGTAAGAGGGAACTTTGGTACCACTCCATTCATCTAAGCCCTCAGAGAGACTGATCACTACAACTTCCGCCGATTCGGACCCTTTATCGCCATAGCAAACCAGCTGGAAAGTTTGCGGGCCTGCATCTGTAGAAACCACCTTGTGAGTCCCTGAAGTTTCCTTGTCGCCTTGCCAGGCTCCGCTGGCAGAGCAGCCGCTTGCATCCCTAGATTGCCACTGCAATTCGAACTCCTGATTGAGCATGACGTTCGCAGTAGAGGCCGATAATGTGATCTGTGGAGGTGAGAGATGCTCGCCGGATTGCAAGGCGGTCGCAGAATTTAAAAGGTTAAGAAACAGCTCTGCGGGGTCAGCCTTTACTGTAGGAGACGGCAGGATTAGCCATATGAGGAAAAATAGCACTAGCACTAGTAAGCACCTCGCGAACAGCGACGCTGGGTGAGATGGAAAACAATCATCCGGAACACACTAACAAAGCAAATTCTCGGATTCTACAGTGCTGGGCATGAGCTGTGACAACGGCCTGCTCGCAATCAGCCTGCGAGACTAGTCGCAGTATCTCAACGGAGTCGACAGTCTGGACTACGCCACCCTTTAATTGACATGGACGGCGGCTCAGCGCGAGTTCCGAATTAAGATTTCGTAAGCCTTTTGTGAGTTTTCCTAATACGGGCTCAATACCATTGCTACGTCACGTGGTCATCCAACGGTTGGATGTGCTGCCCGCAGCAGTTTTGTTATCCAAAACCTCGGCGTTTTCTGCCGCGGTTTAACCGATTACAATCCAAACGTGGACTATAGCGAGTACAAATTCCTTCAAGCCTTACTTTTCTTTGGCCTGCCCCTTATCTGGTGCGCCTGGCAACTAATTGCATTGAGAAGATCCTCTCGCGATTCTGACCGCTCGGGTTCATCTCAATAGCATGCCATTCGGTAACCAGCTGGGCCCAGATCCGATCGATTTTTTTAAAAGGGCATAATCTCTCAGGTGTATGCACTTGATTTGGCGCCAAACGGCTTTATAAAAAGTTTGTCGGGTGCCGCTGATTTCGTCGCAAAAACTTTCAACTTCAAGGCTTCCTGACTGAGGTGATGTGACAGGAACTGCGTGAGCAGCGCCCGCAAACCCGAAAAAAAGGGGGCCGTAGCCCCCTTGGAAGACATTGTACAGTGTCTGAATGTCAGCCCTTATCCCATTGGGCGAACAGGAAGACATAGACGGTCAGCACCAGATTGATGATCACTTGAACCAACGAGAGCGCCAGCATCCAGCCAGGCGGATTGATGGTTTCTCCAATAGGCAGTTCCGCTGCTTTTATGAAGCTGGCTGCCACTTCAGCGCCATCTGCCGCCATCGTGCTGAGCATGGTTAGCTGCATAAAGAAGGCGTTTTGCGCCGCCGTCGTAAAGAAGGCGAGCATCACAACCCCAATTAATGCAGAAACCATTGCTCCACCGCGAACGATCGTCGAGAAGTTTCTGAAGAGATACGCAATAATCACTACGGACAATGGCATCAAGACGCCCGATAAAAAGTACGTCGAGAATATGGTCCGGTTGGTGCCAATAAAGGCGAATACGTCTAATTCAGACATTTTTTCCCCCAGGTGTTTTTGTTGTTTAAAGCGCCTAAGCGCAGAGTAACGCTACTCCTAACCTCGACGGCTTGCAAGTCGGGCCTTGCGTGCTCCGCCATTGCCCTGAGGTGTGTGACAGGGTTACGCGCGCATAGAAAAAGCGTATGGTCACGGCGTATCGGAATATTGGCGCAGAGGAAAAAATGAATTCGATGATAAGGACGCTCATGGTGGTGTCTGTGTTCTGTGCTGCGATCGTTTCATTTGCGGAAAATCAGGACGACGAGACGGCGGCGGTGGCGACTCTCAAAGGTTTTTTTGCGGCGTTTTCGGTAGAAAACTACCCAAATCCAGAGATTCATGAATGGATTACTGACGATTTTCTTATCTTTGAAATGGGTAAGGCCTTTGACTGGCCAAGTTTTAAGGGCTTTTTAGATGGCGCAGGTTATGCAAACTGGTTAAGCACTGATTGGCAATTCTCAGATATCCGCGTCAGCGTATCCTCAGATGCTGCGCACATCAGTTATGTGAACGAGGGCGTGTTTGTTTATCCAGACCCCGACAATGCGGAGCAGTTGCTTCATGAAAGCAATCGGTGGTTAGAAAGTGTCTATCTGATCCGCGATGGTGATAGGTTCAGGATAAAGTTTCTTCAGTCAGACAATGTGACCCGACAAGTACGAGCGATATCGGCAGATGAGACCTATACCAGTACTTCCGGATGAGCCCTGCCCTGTATAAGGCCGCTGGCATGATTGTGACCGTCTTGTATGCGCTGGCTGTGTGGGTCTTTTTTTAGCAACAGCCGCACAAAAACCCAACATGATGTTAGCCGTGCCGACACAGCCGCCGGGTCACTAATAGCGCTACTTTTCAGCGGCTTCTAAAGATGTTTCTGCTAACAAAGCTATCTGATTGGCCTCCAAGTCGCGCTTGAGACCTCTCACCCCCATCCACAGAAAAACCACCCCCACCAAGCTGATGGTCAGAGTTGTCGCCATAGCGTAACGCAGGTTGTCGTCACCGAATTGACTCGCATAGGTGTCACTGAGGACGCCGACCGTTAGCGGTCCGAGACCCAAACCGATAATGTTGAGAACGAAATATAGGATGGCAGAGGCCATCGCCCGCATGCCCGGCGAGACAAGGTTGTGGCAAGTCGCGATGCAAGGGCCAAGATAGAGTGCGCCGAGAATCTGTGACGGGATCATCGCGGCAATTATCAGCGTTGTGCTGCTACCAAGCAGCGTGTAATACGCTGGGATCATTGCCGACAGACCGCCTAGCATGGGTATCCAGACGTACCATCGAACGTCTTGAACACCTAGGCGGTCAGCCAAGTAACCGCCGAGGAATGTGCCTGCCGCGCCGGCGAAGCCGGAGATCAATCCGAGTATGGCGCCGACTTGAGCAAGCGATAGGCCGTGATTGCGCATGAGGAACGACGGCATAAAGTTGCCGTTTCCATATGATACGAAGGCGGAGAACGCACAGCCCACAGAGATCCACCAAAAAGTGGGTCGTGCTCTCAGACAGGCGATGGTCGCTACAAAGCCCGCCTTTGCTGGCGTGCCGCCAACATCGTATCGGCCGCGCTTGGGTTCTTGGATGACCCAAAGAAGTGCGATGGCATAGAGAATTCCAGGTATGCCAATGACAAAAAAAGCGTTGCGCCAACCGAAGTGTTCAGCGATCCAGCCACCCGCGGCGAAACCAAATAGCACGCCGATATAAATGCCCATACTGTAGAACGATAATGCGGTCGCGCGGCTGCTTAGAGGGAAATAATCACTGATCATTGAGTGGGAGGGGGGCGAGCCGCCGGCTTCACCAATGCCGACGCCAATGCGCGCAGCGAGTAATTGAGTATAGTTTTGTACTAGCCCCGATAGCGCTGTCATTAGTGACCAGAAAGCTAATGAAGCCGCCACGATGTTGCGCCGATTGCTGCGATCTGCGAGCCAGGCGATGGGCATGCCCGCTGCAACGTAAACCAGTGCGAAACTGAATCCGGTAAGAAGCCCGAGCTGCGTATCATTGAGCCCCAGATCAGTTTTGATGGGCTCCTGCAAGATAACGAGAATCTGCCGGTCTATAAAGTTAAAGGTGTAGACCAGGGTGAGCATTACCAGAACGGTCCAGCGATAGCGGGCGCTTTCGGTGGCAGATTGTGTGGCGGGCATAGTTGGTCCGGTTTGACTCGAGCGTCTGCATCATGCCAGTTAATGCCGTTTATGGCATCGGAGTGTTAGCATTGGACCATGTCAAAATCGCCAGACCGACTGTCCCATCTTGACGAATCGGGACGGGCCCAAATTGTGGACGTTACTGAAAAAGCTGTTACTACGAGAGTGGCAACGGCGATGTCTTGCGTGCGCATGAAACCGGAGACGCTAAGTGTGATCGTGGGGCACGGTATGCCCAAAGGTGACGTGTTGGCCGTTGCGCGCATTGCCGGTATTCAGGCAGCGAAAAAATGCGCTGACTTGATCCCGCTGTGTCATCCATTACCGCTGACCTCGGTAAAAGTTGACCTGCGGGCCGACGCGGACTTACCCGGCGTGCGCATTGAGGCGACCTGTAAGGTAACGGGCCAAACAGGCGTTGAAATGGAGGCTCTAACAGCTGCATCAGTGGCGGCATTGACGCTATACGACATGTGTAAGGCAATTGATCGCGGCATGATTATTGAATCTACTCAGTTGAAACATAAATCCGGTGGTGACAGTGGAGAGTGGCAGCGTGAACATTACGATTAAATTGTTTGCCGCACTCCGCGAAGCACTGGGCGAGAGTGAGTTGAAATTTGAACTCTCTGAAGTCTCCTCTGATGCGGCACCGGCCGATGTGGCTGCTGTGAAAGCAGCGTTGGCGAACAGAGGCGCTGATTGGCGCGAGGCGCTCTACCAGCCTAATCTTGTCCATGCTTTGAATCACAAGGTGGTGTTCACTGATGCTGTTGTCAGTGAAGGGGATGAGCTGGCGTTTTTCCCGCCGATGACCGGGGGCTGATGTGAGCGTTTCGCTGCAGCCTGAAGCTATCAACGTGGCGGCGGAGTATGCCGAATTAATCGGAGACGAGCCCGGCGCTGCGGTGGCCACCTTCACCGGATACGTCCGCGGCCACGCGGAGGGACAAGCGTTGACAGCGCTTGAACTAGAGCACTATCCCGAAATGGCCCAAAAGGTGCTCCTTTCGCTGGGTAAGACAGCCGTGGAACGCTTTAAGCTGAGTCGCTGGCGGATCGTGCACCGCTTCGGCAGCCTCTCTGTAATGGACAGCATAGTTTGGGTCGGCGCGGTGGCTGAGCATCGTGGTGAAGCGATCGCAGCGTGTGAATTCATGATGGATACCCTGAAGACCGACGCGCCTTTTTGGAAACGTGAACAGGTAGGGGCCGGTGAGCAGTGGGTGGCCCGGCGTGATATCGACATCTACCGAAGAAAACGTTGGCAGGGAGAGGCCCAGTGAAATTTTGTAACCTTTGCGGCGGGCCGGTCGCTCTGCAAATACCCGATGACGACAATCGCGAGCGTCATGTATGCCAGAACTGCGACGCCATTCATTATGTCAATCCCAAGATTATCGTGGGCTGCCTGCCGACAATTGAAGATCGCATATTGTTATGTAAGCGCGCGATTGAGCCTCGCTACGGCAAGTGGACACTGCCAGCGGGCTTCATGGAAAACGGCGAAACCTCAGCTGACGGTGCCGCGCGCGAAACATGGGAAGAGGCAGCGGCCAAGGCAAAGGATTTGGTGCTTTACCGTATCTTCGACGTGCCCCACATTAGCCAGGTATATTTGTTTTATCGGTGTGGCATCGAAAATGATGCGTTCGGTGTAGGACCCGAATCGTTGGAGAGTGGACTGTTTTCTGCGGATGAAATTCCTTGGCACCAACTAGCGTTTCCTGTCGTGAGGGAGATTCTTCAGGAATATTTGCGGGATCGCGAGCAGGGTGAATACCCCATCCGTAACACCGTCATCGAGTACCCCCGTCGATAATCGAGCCCTCGGCACACTGTTGATCCTGGAGTAGCAGTGTTCCGTAAGTGCAGCATTGCAACGATATTACCCGGAGTTCGTCATGACATTCCCCAAAATTGGCAATTTAGCCCCTCAGTTTACACTTCAAGATCACGAGGATAAGACCGTGGCCCTCTCTGACTTCAAGGGTAAATCGTCGGTGGTGGTGTACTTCTACCCAAAGGCGATGACCCCGGGCTGCACCATTCAGGCGCAGGGGTTACGCGACTCTGCAAAAGCCCTCAAGGGTCTTGATACCGTGGTTCTGGGGATCAGCCCCGACCCGGTCAAGAAGCTGGTGAAGTTTGCAGAGCGCGATCAGCTGAACTTCCAATTGCTCAGTGACGAAGATCACGCCATTGCTGATAAATACGGTGCGTGGGGGCCGAAGAAATTCATGGGGCGTGAATTTGACGGCATCCTGAGGACCACTTTTATCATTGGCAAAGATGGAAAGTTGAAGGCGGTGATGGATAAATTCAAAACCAAGGAACATCACTTAGAGTTGTTGGCGTCGCTGAAGGCAGTGGATTTAGGTTAGACGAAATGCCACGGCGCTCAGGCTGTTGCAATTTGGTTGAGAGGCTTGGCTAGGTTTTCCGTTGGGCGTATGGTGGGGTGCGGATTGCACTACTGTGGAGATTACGACAATGAGGCTGAGTGCTCGGATTTATGCTTTGATTTTAGGGTCGCTGGTGAGCGTGTCCTTGACGTCGCCCTCGCAAGCGGAAGAGGCGGTGCTTGAGAAATGTGATGGCCCTAAAGGAACTCTCGCTATTTCAGAGCCCCAAGACCACATTATTATGGTCCTACGCAGCTACAACTTACCACCACCCACTCAGCTCTTGAGGCAATACGTTCAGAACTCAAACTGCTTTCAGGTG
Organism: Halieaceae bacterium; assembly: GCA_902631395.1. GTDB lineage: Bacteria > Pseudomonadota > Gammaproteobacteria > Pseudomonadales > Halieaceae > Luminiphilus. The sequence continues at coordinate 31,603 of CACOYM010000017.1, forward strand.
GTTGAGCGGGGTACGGCCATGCGCAACATCCAGCAAGAACGGAACTTGGCCAGTGGCGGTATGTTGCAAAAGAACTCCAACATGGGTGGTAGTCAAATGGTGACTGCCGACTTCGTCATGACGGCAGATGTTTTGTTCAGCGACCAAAACGCCGGCGGTGCTGGTGTGGGTGCTGCAGTGGGCTCCCTGTTTGGTGGGTTAGGCAGCGTGGTGGGTGCCGTTGCAGGCGGCATCAAGAGGCAGGAAGCCTCGACCACGCTCACGTTATCAGACGTCCGATCAACTATTCAGGTGGCTGCAGCATCTGGTACTTATAAAAAGAATGATTGGGCCTTTGGGGGCGTGTTGGGCGCGGTAGGCGGTGGAGCCTACACGAGCACTGACGAGGGAAAAATTGTCGCCGGCGCGTTGCTTGATAACTACAACAGCATTGTCAGGGACATTAGAGATAACCCCTCGCTGCTTGAATCCACCTCAGCTATAGGTCAACAAAATGCTTCCTCTTCTCTGCAGGCGATGAATTTTCAGCCCGGTGCCGTGCTCAGGGCGAAACTGTCGAATGTTAAGATCCTAGAGGTACCACAACGTGGGTCGGGTGTATCCGGAAAACTTGGCAAGGGAGAAGAAGTTGTCTTCATGGGAGAGTCAGAAAATGGTTATCTATTGATCCAAGGTTCTGACGCAGAGGGCTGGGTTCAGGAGTTTATGCTTGATGGCTGAACTCGGTCGCGGGTGTAGTTCAATGGTAGAACGAGAGCTTCCCAAGCTTTAAACGTGGGTTCGATTCCCATCACCCGCTCCAAACCAACCGCGCAGGGCGTCACAGACGCCTTTTTTATGTCTGAAATATATTGTATTCGCTAACTCAGAAAGTCGGTGGGACTGCTCCAATGTGGTTTTATTGAGGGAGCCCCTTGGCCTGCCAGACGCCCCGCGACATCCGCCGCTGGGTATACGAATCTCCTGGCTATCGAGCGCCGCTATTATCTCAAATTGTAAGGTGCTCAGTCCCACCCGATACCGTCACAGCAATGATCACTGTAGTCACTTACGCCGGCAATGTCCGGATTTATTAGCGGTCAGATTTTTAGTTAACTATTGGTCGATAAGAGACAAATCGGAGGCGGCGGAGATGAGGGAATTTCTAACTGTATTTAGGCGCTGGAAAGATTTTTCTGGACGTTCTTCTCGCAGGGAATACTGGATGTTCACACTGGTGTTGGTGATCATCTCCTTTGTGCTGGGGATATTGGATGTCTTTGTGCTGGGTGGTGTGGGTTTTGCCCAGAACGAGTCGGCGGCTAAGCTTTTGACACTTGGTAATGCCTTTTCGCTCGTAACGCTCATCCCGAGCACAAGCTTAAGTGTGCGTCGCTTACACGACATTGACAATAGCGGCTGGTGGCTCCTTCTTGGTTTAACTGGTTTCGGAATTTTCATCATTATTTACTGGGCGTGTCTCGGCAGTGACGAGAATGAAAACCGATACGGGTCTCCGATGCCGGCTGACCACGATTCATCTAGTGCAGAGTAACCAGTGACACTGGTTCTGGTCACATCCCGTTTTTGATTTGGACCTCCCGGCTCAAAAGGCAAAAGGATTCAGAGCTAATTGCGATTCCCATCACCTGGTCTAAACAAAACTTGCAAGGCGTCACGCACGTCCTTTTTTGCTGTCTCGCAATCTCAAGCCCGAGCAGCGCCGGTTTGTGGCGAGAGCACAACCATGATTCCATAGGGATCCAAGCCAACTTCAGACGTACAGAAAATAGTCATCACCACAAGGATCAGACCTATACACCCTCAATTACTTGCAACGGTATTGCTTTATGTGAGCTCTCATGTGGCGGCTCAGACACAAGTGCCGAACGTCTTTGAGGACGGCACGCCAGCATCGGCGGCAGAGGTGAACGAAAACTTCGACGAGTTGGTGAATGCGATTGACTCTTTGGCCCTGCCACCCTCTGACTGCTCAACCGATCAGATCATTAAGTGGGATGGCGCTGTTTGGGTCTGTGCCAGTAGGTTCTCTGGCGCCATCACGATGATCGACAGGTGGTACGCAGGCGGAGAGAGTGGAAACACCGTCAACGTTGCGTTCACACAAGACTTAGGCTCCACGCGCGGCGTTATGCGGAGTGTTGGAAATCAAATGGTCTTTACCAGTGGAATTGGAGGTGGTCACGGGTTCATGTTCCCGGAAACAGGCATTTATAAAATCGAGGCGACTATGTCACTCCGGCCTAGCGTGCACACGGCACAAAGCACTTACGTGAGGGCCCAATTTTCCGAGGATACAGCGGCAACATGGGAAAATGTAGGGTACACGAAAGCGTGGGATTCAAACTTCGGAATCGAAGGAGGAGGGCAAATCTATGTATCCGTCTCCATGAGTTTTACATTGAATATCTCCAATACTGCTACCCAACGACTCCGTTTCGAATTTAATGAGGGGAACACCTACAGCTCACTTCGTGGGGGGGATGATTTTTCCTGGATTACGGTCACTCGCATCGAGCCATGATGCACTCGCAGTCATTACCTCAGCCGCCACTTAAGGAGCGTCGGCTTTTGATGTAGGCTCGCACTCACCTGATAACATTCGTCTGACCTGAGATTTCAAGCAGCCGTAATTCATGCCGCACGACACTATCTTTGCCGCAATCCTTGGGACGCTGCTTTACCTCTTTATTCCCCAATATTTTGGGTATGCCGCTATCGCACTGGTTCTCTGGTTAGGCTTCCCCGTGATGAGAGTTGTCTGGCGAACTACACGGGACTTACGTGAAATACCAGACGTTGAGCACGAGGAGTGCGAGGATAAAACCGGGGACGAAAAAGACGAGGACAAGCCCGAGGATGCACGAGACGAAATTGAGGCCGAGGACAAGAACAAAGAGGAAAATGCTCGGGAAGAATGATGAGATCAACAATTGTCATAACCGCATTGATGGCATCAGTCTCTGCGAGTGCGGGGGAGGCACCAAAATAATTCATGAGGCGCTGCGTAGGTTGCTTCAAGACTGAGGATTTTGAGCAATATCAGACTGCTCTCTAGTTTCCGATAGCCCGTTTCATGGGTGGCGTGTTGGAGATTTTCTTCAGCCCATACGTCCCGCCGCTAATTTTGAGAATTTGAAAAAAAGAAAGTGTGGGTGTCCTCCCGCATTGACTCACTCAAAACCTTGTCAGAGTCCTCACAGGCCGTGCTCGTGGAATTTTCTTTTTCGCGAATAGACCCCTCTGGCATCGAATTTTTTAATCCCAATGGGCACTGCGGGTTTGGAGGCATAGAGGGTTGCTAGGCACTGTAGAGTATATTTTTTTGTGAACCCTACTAATGTGGGGATGGATTGACGGTTACCGATCTCTGTTTCTCTGCTTTAATCACGTATTAATCGAACAAGAGGAGTCAACCGACATGGATAACCCAGATGGTACCGGCGCACTGACAATCTCTCGCATCACGATAGAGTCAGATAGTGTCTCACTCGACTTCGAGGGAACAGTCGAGGGCTACGGTATAGTATTTGCCACCCATACCCTCTCGTACATTGGTGAGGACCGATCTCGAGGTCGTCTGCAGGGGGAGGCCAGAACGTTTCTTGAGGATGGTGGACTCGTCAGCACTCCCCACATGGGAACATTTACGCGCGACGGGCCAAAAGTCAGTTCTTACTTTACCGACGCGACTAACCATGGCGTCGTTAATTTCGTTGTCTGGGAAATCGACATACTCACCAAGGCGGTGTCTGTAAGGTACTGGGAAGTGAAGTCCTCATGACCCGAGTGTCGCGATGACTGCTATTAGTGCAGACTCGTCTGTTGGTGATGATCTCGCCGCCCAGTCATTCTGGTGGCAGTTAAACCGTCTAACCGTCGGTAACGAATTACAGCGAATACAAAGCACTTCAGGCACTCCTTGTCTTCAGCCTGCCCATAATTTGATGTGTCTGGCAGCTCATCGCCTCCAAACGGGCGCCCGTTGCCTCAAAGCGCCGGGGTTCTTCCGGTGAGCAACGCTATGTTGGCCTCTGACAACACTTTAGACAGAAGGCGCTTGGTGGGAGAAATTGGGTGTTATTGAGTGTTTACCCTCCAGACGAAATTATGCGGGCAAACCCCAATTCTAATTGCCTGCAAAGAGGAGTCTACGCAGGGCCGCGAAGCCGATGCTTGACAAGCCTGCTCGATACCTTGGGCTCGAATAAGTGAGAGGACACCTGGCGAGACGAATTGGGCACGATGCCTACCGCTTTGGGGCACGATGCGGCACTTACGCTGTTCCTGCCATCGGTCGGAGCCTTCCCTTGCTTAGAGAGGAGGAAGTGATGAGCTTTGGGCAATATCTTCGCATCCGTTGCAGCCATCAATTGCCTTTAGGCTTCAATGCTGTCCTGCGATATCGATGAGATGAACTCCGGACTACCTTATTTCATCGTTAACGCGTTTACGGAGACACTGTTTGGTGGCAATCCTGCGGCTGTCATGGTGCTCGATCAGTGGCTGCCCGACGCACAAATGCAGGCACTGGCCGCGCAACATAACTTATCTGAGACTGCTTTTCTGGTAAAACAACCTGACAACACCTTCGCATTAAGGTGGTTCACGCCTGTCGTTGAAGTGCCGCTCTGTGGCCATGCGACCCTAGCCTCTGCTCATGTTCTGATGAATGAGTTGGGAGTTAATGAACGCCGGCTCTGCTTTGATACCCGCTTTCGCGGGAGCCTTTTTTCGTATCAGGAAGTCGATGGCGTTGCTATCGAGTTACCCAGTGTACCCTACGTACAACATCATATAGACGACGCGGTGGAAAAAGCTTTGGGCGCGGCGGTGGTGTCCGCGGCGCGGCCGGTCACTGACCCCTGGCAGGTAATTTATGAGCTGGACGGCGAAGCCGCTGTGAGAAATTTGAAGCCTGACATTAACGCATTGGGGAATGCGGTGAGTCACTGCGTCATTGTTACTGCCGAGGGTAGGGCGACCGATTTTGTGTCGCGAGTGTTTGGCCCCCACTTCGGCGTGGATGAAGATCCTGTCACTGGCTCGGCACACTGCCTGCTAGCACCGTTTTGGTCGCACAGATTGGGAAGGTCATCACTCTCTGCCGAGCAATGCTCAGCGCGTGGAGGTAGCCTCAGGTGTATCGTAGAGGCTGATCGAGTGAAGTTGGTAGGGCATGCTGTGACGTTTGCCTATGGTCACATTGCAGCTAATGCTGCATGGGAAAGATGAGTCGCCCGTGTCGGTGCCATGACGTTACGCAGGTTTCTAGTGAGCTAGTCCTGCACGCCTTGGGACGTTACGGAGATGCTACTTTGAAATATCCGTTGGCTAAACCCAGAGAGGAGGTTGCGGAATGAGACAAGCACTGTTGAGTGCGGCGTGGATTCTGCTCAAGGGAGGTGCATTTTCGTAAATCGACGATGAGCATTCCATACTTCTGGAATACGATATTAGAAAGTATGCGAGGTATTTCTCCACTATGAAATTCGTCAATCGACCCGATCTTGGCGTTGTAATCCCGGTCAATGCACAGAAATGCGGGTCGACCTTATTGGGTGATCCGCGCATCGATAGGGTGCCTGCGGATAGTGTAAAAACAGCAGTCTGTATGCAGACGACGAATTCGATGGACTGCCTGAGCGGACGCTGGAGGCCCAATAAATGCGTTGGTCATTTGCCGGGTTCACCGCAGAGAGGCGTTTATAAGATGATCTTCTTGCGGTGTCTCCTGTTAAGCATATTGCTTATTGAAGCGACATTTTCAGCTACGAGTTTTGCCCAGACTCATGACGCCTTCGAGTGGCATTCAGTAAGTCCGCACGCGGCAGGATTTTCTCCCGAGCTACTCGAAACGCTCCACCAGGACGTGGCGGCTGGCCATTACGGTTACATCGACTCTGTTTTGATCATACGAGGCGGGCAAATCGTCTTCGAGGAAGACTACCCTTGGGATTACAGCTCGATATATGGGGAGCTAGCCGCCGGGTCAGGGCCGCTCGTCATCAACGATCCCAGCGGCCCATACAATTATTTCAATTCATTTTGGCATCCTTTTTACAAAAATTCGAAGTTGCATTCTATGCAATCAGTTACTAAGTCTGTTGTCTCCTTAGTACTGGGTATCGCGATACACAGGGGCGACTTTCCTCCGTTGGATACGACCGTTCTATCTTTCTTTGATGATGCTCAGATCACTCACGTCGATTCACGCAAGCGCAGCATGACGCTCCGTCATTTGTTGCAAATGGCCGCCGGTCTGGAGTGGGATGAGTCTCTGCCGTACTCCGACCCTGCCAACACATTCAACATTATGGCGAGGTCGCTTGACTGGGTGCAGTTCACCCTAAATAGGCCCATGGCTAGCGCTCCGGGAAAGGTGTTCAACTACAACAGCGGGACGACCTTAGTTTTGGGCCATATTTTTAGGCTCGCGACCGGCGTCGACATTGAGGAATATGCCGTTCGCCACCTGCTCAACCCATTGGACATAACCCATTATTACTGGGACCGCACGCCTTTTGGGTTGGCAGATACACAAGAAGGCCTATACTTCTCGTCACGCGATCTTGCAAAGATCATGTTGTTATTGCATCAAAACGGCCAGTGGATGGCTACCCAGTTGGTCTCGGCAGAATGGATCGCAGAATCTTTCAGCCAAACCCTTGTGACCGGGGGTGAGAACGGCGAGGTCTATGGTCTGGGTTGGTGGTCAGAGTCCTACTCGCATTTTGGAACAACTAGGCGCGCGCTTTTTGGGAAGGGCTTCGGCGGTCAACGCCCAATTCTGTTACCTGAGTTAGACATTATCATTGTAGCGACAGCATGGAATATTTTGCCAGATCAACCCTTTCTATCAGAGCCAGAGGCCATCGACCGCGTGCTGGCCGCACTTGAGGTCGATGATTTTCCGCCCGAGTTGCCTTAGGGCTTCTCGCCTCTTTCGCTGGCCTGTTGCCAAAACTTCTAGTCCGCGCCAGAGAGCGCTCCAACCCAAAGCGGACCAGTGCCGTAATCTGCTTCTAGTTCTAGTGCGACATTTTTAGCTACAGCTTTGGAGTCAAAGCCAGTCAACCTCACGCGGTTCAACGTGGTGCCTTCTGCCGTTTGTATTTTTGTAACGGAAATGTTGTAGCCAGAGTTTTCCAATCTGAGGATCCAAGTATTAGCCGACTGCGAACTAGCGTAAGCGCCGATATTGATAAACCACCCTTCAGTGCCTGATGGTGCCAGCTCACTGCCCGCAGAATCTTCAATCAGGTCCTCTAAAACAGTTAACGATTTCGACTCTGCCCCTGTCTCTTCGGCATTAGCACTGTACCCAGCCTCAACCCCGCCTTTGTCAGTATCACCAAGCTCCGCTATCGCAGCATTGTAATCTTGATAAAGGGTGTCGAGCTGTAATTTGAGGGCGGTGTTCTCGACCTCCAGCTCCGTGACAGTTTTGGCATCGAGTGCTGCCGATTCTCTGGTGCGAGCTTGGTTTTGTTCCAGTTCGGTGATTCGGGCCTGCAGAATGGCGCGTTCTTGAAACAGATCCCAACCGCCAATGCCTATCAGTACAAGCGCAATACCTCCAACGACTATAGGCCATACCGCACGTTGTTGTGGTGCGAGATCTTCAGAGGCCGAGTAAGCTAGAGAAGCTTGTTCGTCTTCTCCGAGATCGTCTTCATCATCAGACTCGGCCAGATGATCGTCATAGTCTTCGTCTTCGGGCTCATCAACCTCCCAGTCACCGCATTCTTCGCCGTCAGTGACATCATCGTCGTAAAAATCCGATTCAGCGCTCTCCTGATCAGCGTCACCTGCGTAGCCGTCCTGTGATGACTCTTCAGGGACATCGTTCTGGGGGTTAATAGCTGCAGCCAAGCCGGTATCGACCAGCCAATCTTTTCCTGACT
>CACOYM010000018.1 GCA_902631395.1 Halieaceae bacterium
GCGCAGTGGAAGGCAACGAGGCAGCAATGATCAAAGCCGCAGAATCGGTGGGTTATCAGTTGGGTCCGAAGGGGTCGCGGTATCAAAAGACTTTGCTCGAGCTCGCTGAAATTGTCCTTGTGCCACTTACGCTGAACGCACCCTACGACTTCGGCAATTCATCAATACCGCAGCAACTAATGGAGCGGATCGAACCACTCAAGAACGACCGCAGGTTTTGGGAAGTCCCCCCCGTGGATGTCGCCTATATTCACCGTAAGATCGGCGGATTGTTCATGCTCGCCGCACGGCTCAACTCCACGGTAAATGTCCACGAGATACTCCTGCCATGGCTCAAAAAATCTCAAGAAAAGCAATGAAGTAGACTGTGCTGATTAATTGCCTTGGCGGCTGGGTGTATTCGAATAGCAATGAATTGAATCCAGCACTGCTATTACCCCGTGCAACCTTTGTAGTGCTAAGTCCAGTCAGCTGATGTGATCACTGAAACATAGGAAATCAGTCCGGCACTAGGCTACTTCCAACCTGCACGATCAAAAACCATGACTGCAGCAGCTTGATTTACTCCGAGTTCAGAGGTGTTGAGTGAATCCTCAGTGAAATCACCTAAGGCTACCACTGTTGATGCCGCAGCAATTCCGGGTACCGCCGGATACTCATTGTTTCCGTTTGCGAACAGAAGCTGCGCTTGATCACTGACAAGGTATTCTAAAAATCTGATAGCGTTCACTGCATTGGGCGCCGTTTTAACCAAACCCGCGCCGCTGATATTGACATGAGTGCCGTTGCCCCCCTGATCCGGGAACACAATGCCTACTGCCGACGCTACCGCGCGGTCTTGAGGATCCTCAGACGCCGCCAATCTGGCTAGGTAATAGGTGTTGGCGATGGCAATACCACATTCACCACTCGCAACAGCGCGAATCTGGCCCGTATCGTTGCTTTGAGGCGTCCGTGCAAAGTTGGCCACCACGCCCGCAGCCCACTTTTCGGCCGCCGCCTCGCCGTCTCTGGCCACGATGCCCGCCATCAAGGAGATGTTGTAGATATTGCTTGAGGATCGGATACAGACCTTGCCCAGATGAGCCGGGTCTGCAAGGTCAGAATACGTGACTAGCGGTTCAGGCAAACCAGCGGCAAGGTTATAGACGATCACCCGAGCACGTTTAGAGAGCCCGATCCAGAGGCCTTCGGGATGTCGCATGTTAGCCGGCAAACGATCGACCAGTACGGCAGACTCAACAGGTTGAAAGATACCGGCTTGCTCAGCTCTCCAGAGACGTCCAGCGTCCACGGTAATCAAAAGATCGGCGGGGCTCGACGCCCCCTCACTTTGAATACGCGCTATCAGCTCGTCAGCGCCCGCCTCGATCAAATTAACCTTGATGCCGGTTGCCTCGGTAAAGTTGTCATAGAGTGCTTGGTCAGTGTCATAGTGACGAGACGAATATACGTTGACCTCGCCGACCGAGTGTTCGTCAGTCTGATTCTCCGCCATGCAGGAAGTAAGTATGCCAACAATGATCATGTAAGCGGGGATTAACAACGCCTTACACATTGCACTCTCCAATCCTCAGTCGTGTCTTCTGATGATAATGAGAATCATTCACGCACTCAACCCGCTACGGAGACGCAAAAACAGTACCAGGCTTCGGCACCACCCTAACCATCGAACCAACTCCTATCGTGGTATCCCCGCCATTTCGGCAATTCAGAATCACCGTCGATCCGCCTTGGCTCCCGCCAAAAGAAATGCGAGTCAGCCTTCCCAAGCTCTGAATATCAGTGATCAGGACCCCTTTATCGTCAAGTTGCAGCTCTAGTTGGTCCGCATCGACGATAAAGGACGCATCACCATTACTCGTAGTTGGATCAATCAATGCGCAACGTTCCCAATCGCCTAGTGGCGTTACAATTCGATCCTCATAAATTCTTCCTTCAAATACCTGAGGCTCACCAAATAACTCCGCGGCGAATCGCGAGTTAGGCCTGTCGTACAGTGCCTGCGGTGTGCCACTTTCCACAATCAAGCCATTATCAAGCACAGCAACATTGTCAGCCATTATGAGCACCTCAGCCGGATCATGAGTGACGACTAGCCCTACGGTACCTGTGTCCCGGATGATACGCCTGGCATCTTCTCGCAGGGACCTTCTGAGGGGTGGATCTAGATTTGCGTATGGCTCATCGAACAAAAGGACCCTTGGTGCCGGCGCCATAGCTCGAGCCAAAGCAACACGCTGGCGTTGTCCCCCAGACAAGCTATCGGGATGCCGCTCTGCAAAGTCAGCCAACCCTAAACGTTGCAACCATTCTGTCGCCAGTTTGCGTGCCCCTCTTTTCGGGAGCCCAAAGGCGACATTATCCCTAACGCTCATGTGCGGAAACAGCGCCCCTTCCTGAAATACCATGCCTATCGGCCTCTTTTCAGGTGGCAACATGCTCGTGCGGCTAGCTAAAATCTTACCATCAAGGAGAATGCGCCCAGCCTGAACCCGCAATAGGCCGGCCAACAGCCTTAATAGGGTTGTCTTTCCACAGCCGGAACGGCCAATCAAGCAGATCACTTCCCCTCCGACACTCTTCAGAGAGATATTTTTGAGCACCTGGTGCTGACCAAAGAGGTGTGATACTTCTTCAATTTCCAGCATTTGAATACACTAGCCGTAGTTAAAACGCGTCTGGCAGTCTATGCATACTGTACCGCAACATTCCAGAGCTCTATTTCTTTTGCCCGCCTGGGTGATGGCAATTACGATATCAGTCCCTATCGTTGCTACGTTGTTGGCTGTTACTGAACCACAAGGGCCAATCTGGGAGCATCTGCAGAAAACCGTACTCAGTGAATATGTGCTGAACTCAGTCACTCTGATGGCGTTAACGGGTGGGCTATCTCTGGTTATTGGCGTCAGCACTGGTTGGTTGATCGGCGCCTGTATCTTTAAAGGTCGTGAGACAATGGGCTGGTTACTAATGCTCCCGCTGGCTTCGCCCGCTTACATCGTGGCCTACGTATATACTGATCTGCTTGAGGTATCTGGACCGGTACTAACTGCACTTCGCTCTTTATTGTCCCTCGATGCTGGAGAACTGCCGCTACCATCAATTCGCACATTGCCAAGTGCAGCCGTAATGCTATCGCTGGTGCTGTATCCCTACATTTACCTTCTGAGTCGCAATAGTTTCGCAGGAAGATCCGGTGCCCAGTTTGATGCAGCTCGAGTGTTGGGTCGCGGGCCTTACAGCGCTTTTTTCCAAGTCGCCCTGCCCGCCAGCCGCCCAGCGATCATGGGAGGTTTAGCATTGGTCCTGATGGAGACTCTCGCCGATTTTGGTGTGGTGAGCTATTTTTCGGTAGCAACATTTTCTACTGGCATCTTTCGCACTTGGCTAGGGCTGGGCGACTCCTCGGCGGCTCTCAAGTTGGCCTCTCTGATGCTGCTCTTTGTCATCATGCTCGTTGTTTTTGAGGAGAAAAATAGACGCGGCACCGCGGATTCGAGCGACTTATCACAAGCCCCTAGGATTCATTTGACTGGCGTCAAAGCGTGGCTTGCAATTGCGGCGTGCCTATTTCCCGTGATCCTAGGATTTTTGATACCGTTTGCTACGCTAGTGATATACGCATCTGATCACATACAACAGAGTAACAGTGCCAATTTCTCTCGAATGTTAGTCAACAGCGTTGCCCTTGCGTGTGCAGCGAGCGTCGCGATTACGTTTATTGCCTGGCTGCTAGCTAACACGAAACGAGTTTATCCAAGCGCACTCAACAAAAGTCTGATCCGCGTTTCCACGCTTGGCTACGCGCTTCCGGGCATTTTATTGGCGGTGGCGCTGCTAAAGCCGTTGGGAGCAGCGAATGATTGGCTGGTAGATATCTGGCCAAACAGCAGATATGCAATTTTTTCTGGAGGTATATTCCTGCTGCTATATGCCTACGTTTGCCGGTTTCTCACTGTGGCCTACCAATCACTTGAATCCGGCTTTGCCAGCATTTCTGGTGATCTGGATAGCGCAGCGAGAACACTGGGGGCGACGCCACTCCGGCTGACATGGCGTGTTCACTTGCCTCTCTTAAAACCGAGTATTTTGGGTGCATGCTTATTGGTGTTTGTCGATGTCATGCGAGAGCTCCCAGCCACTCTTATCCTTAGACCATTCAACTTCAATACTCTAGCAACACATGTCTATCGCTTAGCAAGCGATGAGCGCCTCGGTGAAGCATCTCTCGCGGCGGTGCTAATTGTGATGGTAGGAGTGATACCGGTGGTGCTACTGCAACGGTCTGGATTGTCCAGAGCAACCCCCAGCACATGAGCCTAAAATAAACATGAAGACAGCAACGTTAGTGCTGACGGGAATTTCGCTGTCTGATATTTCGGCTCCGGGGTCTGTCACTAGGCTCGGTGTCACCGCTGGTAAGCTCGATGCGTTTTAGCCACACTCCTGTGTCGACCCCGCCCTCTAGTTACCCGCAGGGCCGCCGTCTTCACCTTTAGAGGTCATCAATTTTTGGGACAGTCGATGCCGGAAATCCGGTAGTAGAGCCTCATCCCCTGCTGCAGCGCGGACGCGATGTATTATCATATAACCCTCGAAGTAACTAGATGCTCCGCGGGTGCGAGCGCGCGGACTGTTTCTGATACCAAAGCAAGTCAGTCGGCCGGGACATGAAAGTGCGCTGCCCTGCAATTGTGCTGCGAATCACGGGGATAAAGTGGTGGAGCTTTATGAGACTGCAGGGCAGACGTCTCATGCAAGTGATAATCATTAGCATGTATAATACAAGCATCACAAATAACTCTTACGAGACTTACGACTAGCCCTTTGTTTAAAGCGCTTGAGGGAGCCGATGAGCAACTTGACCACTGAAAAAATACTAACCGTAAACCATTGGAACGACACCTTATTCAGCTTCACTGCGACCAGATCGCAGGGGCTACGGTTTGAAAATGGCCATTTTGTAATGATAGGTCTCATGGTTGACGACAAGCCTCTTATGCGGGCCTACAGTATTGTGAGCCCGAACTATGAGTCCCATTTAGAGTTCTTTAGTATTAAAGTCCCCGACGGCCCGTTGACTTCTAAACTTCAGAACATTCGGGTGGGTGACGAGTTGTTAGTCAGCAAGAAACCGACTGGCACGTTAGTGCTTGACCACTTGCTTCCAGGAAAATTCCTTTATCTCTTAGCGACAGGCACGGGTCTTGCCCCTTTTATAAGCATTATTCAGGATCCTGAGGTTTATGAGCGCTTCGAAAAAATAGTGCTCGTGCATGGAGTCAGGTGGAAGTCAGAGCTCGCGTATGCAGAATTCATTGAAAGTGTTTTATCCAAAAATGAATACTTCGGCAGTGAGGTGAGTCAGAAGCTAATTTATTACCCCACTGTGACCCGAGAGGTTTTCCGCAATACGGGCAGAATCACTGAACTGCTGACGTCTGGAAAACTTTTCCTAGATATAGATATGCCCAAGCCATCGATTGATGATGCCAGATTCATGCTGTGCGGAAGCCCTAGTATGCTTAAGGATCTTTGTAAGATTCTTGATGACAGGAGATTTGAAGAGTCGAGACATGGCAAGAAAGCTCATTATGTGATCGAGAGGGCTTTCGTAGAGCAGTGAAACCGGATCTTGCAATGTTGCCGTCACACAACGAGGACCAGACCAGGTCGCAGTTGCATAGACCTTCAATCTCAGCGCTATTTCAACTCTCTGAACCGTTGCACACTGGCACACACCGCGCGACCGTCATTCTTCTATCACCGCGGTGAATGTCTCCAGTGCAGGGTGACCAAGGTAAGTGCCTTTTGGCGCGCTTGACTGACGATGAGCTTTCCGAAAGGCCTCAGATTCTGTCCATTGAGTAAAAGCATCCTCGCTTTCCCAAACAGAATGCGAGACGTACAGAACGTGGTCCTCGTACTCTGGGCCACGTAGTAAAGAAAATTTTTTAAAGCCCGGAACTTCAGATAAAAAGCTATCTCGCTCACGCCATACCTTCTCGAAATCCTGACTGAAGCTTGGATGAATCTTGAAGCGGTTCATAGCAAGAAACATTTTCTTCTTCTCCTTTAAAAAGTATGGATTCTTAGCCCGCTAGAGGTCAGCTCAGTTTTGACGGGCGTCTCGTATACGGACGAGAGGATATCCTCTGTCATGACAGTATCCCTCTCGCCATTCGCAACAAGCCTACCCTCCTTCATGACGTAAAAAATATCACCGAAATGAGCGGCTAAATTAAGATCGTGCACCACCAGAAAAATACCGATATTTCGCTCTGTCGCTATTTCTTTGACAAGCCTCAATACACGAAGTTCGTTCGCTATATCCTGACCAGATGTCGGTTCATCAAGTAACAGATACCTACGAGTGTCTCTGTCATGTTTTCCCCAAATTTGGACCAAGCATCTACAAAAATGGACACGTTGCTTTTCGCCACCGGACAGCGTGAGGACAGACTGACTGAGGAGATCCACTATGCCACATTTGCTGGCCAAATCTCCTATCACATCATTTTTCTCGTTCTCAGATACTGCAAATTGCCATACCAGCCCCATTCGAATCACGTCATTAACAGTAAAGTCGAACACCAAATTGTCTGACTGCAGCATCACCGCTCGTTGATTACAAAGCTGCTTAGGTGTGAGCTGCGTCAAATCCCTACCAGCAATAATTGCTCTGCCGCTCGACAAAGCCAAGTGGCCTCCTAAGGCACCTAAAAGTGTCGATTTACCCGCCCCATTTGGCCCAACCAAAACTGTGATAGAGCCTGGTTCTACGGTCAAGCTCACACAATCAACAATGGTTTTTGAGCCAACATTGATAGTAACGTTCTGCGCCTCGAGCACCATTAAGGTCTAACCTTTGTTATGAGCCATAAAAAGAATGGCGCTCCTATAGCGCTCGTAACGAGACCCACAGGCACCTCTGCTGGTAGGGCTACCATCCTCGCTAGTAGATCTGCCAAGACCATGAGAGATCCTCCCACGAGCGCTGAACCAATCATCAGTGGCTTGTGTCTGACGGCGATGGTGAACCTCACGATATGTGGCACGATCAAGCCTACAAAGCCGATGATGCCGGACACCGCAACTCCGGCGCCCACACAAATTGCAGATAATAAGACTAAATCACGCTTCGTCGCTTTTACGTCTACACCCAAGTGAAACGCTTCATTTTCTCCCAGTTGCAACTTATCCAAGGAGTTGGATTTTGTAATGAGCACTAGAACTGCTGAAAGCATCGCTAAAACGCATGGAACAGTCGTCATCCAATGCGCCCTACCAAAGCTACCCATCATCCAAAATATCAATGATCGTAATTGAGCGTCGTTGCTTAGATATTGAAATATTCCTATGCCGACGCTCGATAACGCATTAATAGCTATACCCACCAACAAGACTGTAACAATCCGGAATTGTCCGTAGTACGCAGAGAAAGCATAGAGTGCCGCAGTCACGCAAAGCGATCCGATAATTGCGGCGATTGGCATCGTATAGGGAGCAAATGTGTCAGGCAGAGCTAGGGAAGAGCCCAAAACAATCATGGCCACTGCCCCTAGGGCGGCGCCCCCTGACACCCCAATCAAACCAGGGTCGGCCAGCGGATTTCGGAAGAAGCCTTGGAGCACAGCGCCAGCCACGGCCAGTGACGCACCCACTGTTGCAGCCAATATTACGCGAGGTGCGCGAATTTCACTTAAGACAGTAACCTCAAGTTTAGTGGCCTCACCCAGTGCAATTTCGGATAGTGAAAGCGAAACTCCGCCTATTGCTAGCGCGGCTAAAACGGACGCGAAACAGACCGCGAGCAAAATAAAAATTTTCAACCCGCTACCAATTTCTCTCTGCGCTTCATTCACCAGTCTACTGACCCCTCTGATGAAAATCAGGCGTCTACTTTATAGCGCCTTTTAAGCTGAGCGCCACCTCGAGAGTTTGTAGCCCAAAACCCAGTAGGCTCATACCGCCATAAGCGTGAACGTTGTTATCCTCTAACGCATCGGTGGATGCCAAAAGCGGGTCTGAAAGCATCCCCTCCAAGCCGCCGATCGACTTCAAAGCTCTTTCCGTGAGCACAAGATGTTGCGGGTTTGCTGCAATAAGCAGCTCTCTAGATAGGGGCTTCCAACCCTCGATATCAGAAAAAATATTTTGAGCCCCAGCCATACGTAGCAAACCATCGCCCGAGGTGTTGGCTCCAGCAATTATTGGCTGGTTATCGACGAAATTGAGTACCAGCGCGGCTCGCGGCAAAAAGGCACTTCCTTGATCGGTCCTCTCCAAAGAAGCCACTGTCTGGGCGAATTGACTTGTAAAGATTTCCTGCGCTGCTTCCTCTTTGCCTAAAACTCTCGCTACACATTTAAACTTGTCGATAATCCCTTGGGCGGAGTGCCGCTCTTCAATGCGCTTAACCTCGACTTCGACATTGGATATTTGATTGAGCACCTCCACGGGCCCCATGTCGTGCTCACCCAAAATTAAAGAAGGCTTCAGAGCAAGTATCCCCTCAGCAGATAGATTGCGAACATAGCCTATGGAAGGCAAATTCGCTGTTTCAGGAAGATAGTTGGCGGTGGAGTCCACTGCGACCAACAGATTACCTGCGTCCAGTGAGTAGAGCATTTCTGCGATTGACCCCCCAGCCGCCACTATCCGAGAGGAGTCCTTAGCCGGCAGGCATGCCTCTTCGTCAGTGGCAGCAGCGGTCTCCGCGGCCAAAAAGAACACGCCAACCAAAATTACATTCAGCACTTTTATAACTCGAGCTTCAACCCAACGCTAAAATTAGTCCCGGGTTGCGTGAACCTGTCAGCTGCGTCACGACCTATACCTGGGGTATCAGCCCACTTTATATACGTTTTATCTGTAATATTGTAGATGCCTACGTTTGCGCTCAAAGATTCCGTCAGGCGATAACGGGCAATCAGATCTAGCAATCCATATCCGCTCGTTTCTCTCAGAGCACTGCCTGCAGAGATGTCTGACGCGTCTTTTGCTCTGACACCAGTCCAGATAAGCTGCCCTCCCCACTTTCCGTCCTCAGAACCGTAAGAGAGCCCTAGCACTGCAGTCAACGGCTGTATGGTATCCAACGGCTCGCCTGTATCTTCATCTTCGCCATCGGCATATGCAATTGCACCTCGAACGCCGAAGTTATCGAGGCCAATCAGACCCATATCTAGAAGAAATCTTAGCTCTAACCCATCGATCGACACTCTGGATATGTTCTCTGACTGGAACACTAGGAATCCGTCTACTGGGTCAAAACAGCCGAATTGGCGATAAGCTGTGGGGCAATGTCCGCTTCCTGCCGAGGCAATAAAATCATCGTAGTCACTGGAAAATGCTGTGACGGATATCTCCGCATTGTCTGACAGGAACCGCAAGCCGACCTCAAAACTATCGCTGGTTTCAGAGGTCAAGTCAGGGGCAGATATGGTTTTGTATCCACCTAAGAAGTTTGTGAAGCCCAAATTAACGTCATCAAACGGCGGGGCCCTGAACCCCTCACTGTATCTACCAAATGCCGACAGTTGGTCAGTCAACTGAATAAGAGCGCCAAATTTTAACGTGAGTTCAGATTCCTCGTAGTCAACGGGTGTAGCCACGCCGGGATTTCCCAATAGGTAAAGAGAATCAGGGGCTGTAGTAGCCTCATTTTTGTCATATCTGGCACCCGGCGATAGCAATAGCTTGCCATCAAATAATTCAATTTCATCTTGAATATAAAAGGCTATGTTCTCCACATCAGTTTTCGGAAAATCCCTGGTGGGCAATGGAGAAAACTCGAAAACAGGATTACCTGAAGCATCTTTGGTCCCACCGTCCCTCACCGATTCATTCGATGTCTCGTAGTAATCAATTCCGTATGTCAAAGTATGGGAGGTATTCGACGTAAGTATCGAGCTCGAAAACTGAGCTGTAGCGCCCACGATTTCTTGCTGAAATGTGGATAATCTTTTGCGCATTTGGTTCGCAAAATAAGGAGGTGGTGTGCGGGACTCAGTGAGGTCCTGAAAACTCTCAGAATCCTGCCAGTATGCAGTCAATATGAGGCTATCCAGCAAGGGAAGGCTGCTATTCGTATGCTCGTAACGCAGCGTCACTCTTGTTCTATCCCTCTCGTCTTCTGCAGTCCGTGAGTTTACCAAGGTCCCCCGAGAGAAAATTCCGTAGTCGGAAAGGATCTTTGTATCCGTCTCACTCTTGAAACTATCTAAAGCAACACCGATCCGTTGATTGTCGGAAATGTCCCAACTCAACTTCGCCGTGACGTTGCGAGACTTGTTGTCCTGCTCATCTGGTGCTGTCCTATCCGATCCAAACTCTGCACCCGCCGCAGCATTATTTTTAGTCTCTTGACCATTTCGTAAAGTCGCAACCAACAAAGTCGATACGGAACCCTGCTGGCCAGCTATTGTTACGGTCCCCATAGAGGACTTATCAGCACTGGAGTAGCCAACTTTGTAGCCAGAGTAAAAAGTATCGTCACTTAAAAATTGCTCTGGTGACAGAGTGTTAAAGGAAACGACTCCTCCTAACGCATCGCTGCCCCAAAGCGACGAAATAGGACCACGAGCGATTTCTGCGCTGGCCAAGCTATCGATATCAACGAAATCTCGCCTTGAGGATAAAAATGGACCAAAGGAAAACTCTTCGGCGACTCTTACACCGTCAACCAGTGTTAGAACTCGGTTACCGCCGATACCGCGAATGTTGAAGCCACTCAAGCCAAAGCGACTGCCTGTCCCAGACACGGTTACCCCGGGCTCGAACCGAACGAGATCCGCTATATCTCGTGACAACTCCTCGTCTATCCTGTCTGAATCAATGACATCAATTGTCGCGGCAATTTCTTTGAGTGGACGCTCCGTCCGTGAGCCGACTACGGTAATGGTTTCAAGGTCAGTGGCTCCATTACTCATCGGTGCAGCGATCATGGCGGTCGCGGATAAAACATAAAAACCTAGCTTCTTCATCATCCTTCCCAAATGGCTCGAAATCTTGCCGGCATGATAATGGGAATCATTATCATTCGCAACTCCAAGTCTCTTACTCTTGCTAGACGAATCAGTCACTCCAATTTGACCACTTGTTGAGAGTTTTGCCTCGGGTTGACGGCTATGAGGTGATTGACAATGGGGAAACGCTTGCAATTGGTAATGATAATCATTATCGTCTCCCCCGCCTAGATCACTTCCTCTCTCGGACGCATGACTCTCCCGTTTTGCGAGCACAACCGAGAATCATTGATCAAGGCATGGGTCGCCATGGGACACCCTGCCAAGCAAGGTGGCGGCCCTTTAGCCCCGCCAGCCAGACTTCAAACCCCTGACTGGCGGGGGCTTTTTTCTCGGATGAAAGTGCCGCGGACAATTTCAAGCGTTCTGTCAACGCGGTCCCCGCAGATCTCGCTATGACGCAACACACCCTCATTGAAGCTTAAGCGACGTTTTTAACCTCCACTAGGCGGCTATGCAGCATGCTGTTTTAACCATGCTGCTGTACTGCTTATCCCCCCCAAAGGAAAAAAATGGATTCCCGCAATATTTTCTGCCCTTCCCTCACGTATCAAGTGCGACAGGTCTCCCAGCATTTCCGTCGGCTCGTATGGAGTCAAAAGTTTCGTAAGATCCGCGGCTCGTTTTTGCAGAATTTTTAGCGATGGGCCGACGCCGCAGGCAATTGCGAACTTAATCAAAGTCTGCAGTTTCGTGGGACCAGCCAGGCCAACGTGTACAGGCATTGTGATACCTGCTTCGAGCAGCATATCTGCCCAGTCCACTACGGCATGAGCGTCAAAAGCAAACTGCGTCACTATAGCCATGTCGGTATTACATTGGTCTGCATAAGCTTGCTTCCAAGCTAGTGCCCGTCGAACTTTTTCGCCTGACCCATCTGGGTCTATGTCTTTGTTCCCTTCTGGGTGTCCAGCTATGTGAAGCCGCTTAAATCGGTATTTTTCGAAAAGTCCGGTCTGCATGAGTTGCATGGAGTCCGCTAAATCGCCACATGGTTTCGTTGGACTACCTGCTAGGAGCAAAGCCTCGGTGACGTTTGCCTCCCCCACGTATCTTTCAATCCAGGACTCCAATGTTTTGACATTACTCACAATCCGCGCGGGGAAATGAGGCATTACCCGATACCCAGCCTCCGAGAGTCGCTTCGAGGTCACCAACATATCTTGAAACTCGACGCCCTCGATATGAGCGACGTAGACACGAGAGCCTTGGGGAAGCAAAGTCTCCAAGCAATCGACTTTCGCCAAAGTGCGGGGCATAACCTCGATTGAGAAATCTTCTAGGATGTCTGACATATCACGTAACCATTGCGAAAGCATCGCGCATAATCTGTGAATTCAAGACCGCCGTCCAGCACTGTTGAACCCATGTAGTAATGCAGAAAAAACGCGTCTAATTGCGCCAGATGATTTGCTATACGCATACAAAGCTAGAGGCTCTCTGCGTCTACCCTTAAAATGACTTAAGACGTTTGGTAGGGGTAACCATCTTAGAAAATTACGCCCTAGTGGGCGACGCCAGACCATCAGAGACGAGCGCCCTTGTGATGGTCACGGAGTAGTTGGTGCCAAACGCCGCAGTATTTTTTGCGCAGCAATAGATGTGCGGTCGATAAAATGCAACCGACTCCCCAATTCGCGGGCTTCCGGAATCAACGCAGAAGACTGAACTTTTTTGAAAGCTTCGAGGTGTAATCTACGTCGGCGCAGGTCGGTGTCGTTAATGTATCTGAAACTTAAAATTGCGGCGCTTCGATAAGCTTGCCAAAACCACACCTATGACTCGATCGAGACTGAGACCGGATAAGGCCAGAGACGACTCTACCCATCGATTATCTGAAATCAGATTGATGGCGCCATTTTTCACCTCATCAACTCTCTTAACCACTAAGAGCTCTGAATTCACTTGGTAAAGCACGATATCGCCTGCCGCACAATTTTTTCGTTTGCGAAACAGCAAAAGATCGCCGTCCATCAAAAGGGGTGCCATGCTGATACCTGCAACCTTTGCAACATCAAACATGTTCAAGGACAGGTTTGACAACCCCGAGAGAAGGAGGGTAAGGCGCCGCCAACAGCTCTGTACTGTAGCCCTTACTCTGCCAGAAAATATCGGCGAATTGATTTACCAGAGCCAAAAGCTCCTCGCCATTGCTTGCGTCCAGGTCCTGCTTGCACTTAGACGCACAACGCATAATCGAGTGCGTCAGATCATGAATATTTGGATATTCAACAATCTGAGGTTCTTTAAAGTAGTCCCCCCAAATTATGGTCACCTCTGATTTGACTATTTGACATTCCTTCTCTTTCTCAGCGGTCAACCGGCTAAGCCTCGAAGCCTCTGAAGCGTCCAACTTTCCCTTTGTCATGTCCTGAATGAGGTTCAGCAGCCGAACGACGCTCAAGGCCGCGACCTGGGCGATGCACGGATCGTAGATTTTGCAGGGGATATCGCAGTGCCCTTGCGCAATATTTTTGATTTTAAACACTGGTTGCATCCATATATGGTTTATGAGGTTTTAGAAATGTCTTCACTCGCTGCCGCAAGTGCTAAGCCGGCTTTTTGACTTTTCGATTGTTGAAAGCTTACCGCCACGGTGGAGATAAGAACCGAGAGCATTAACAACGCGAACATCGCTAACGCTTCGGGTTGGTCGCTTACCTGGTCGTGGTCATGACCGACCGCTGAACCAGCCGCACAAGACAGCGTTACCAAGGCGGTTTTTATCACTCTATTCATTGTCTTCCTCCGACCCATCATGGACATGGCAAATGCGAATGATTATCATTATTGTGGGTATGCTACCGAAATGTTGCAGCAAGGCGCAAGTATCATTGGTACGCTCCACATATTAGAATTAAAAGATCGAAAGATACTTAAGCAAAACAAACCAAGCAGGCGCAGCGAATGAAAATATTGTGTGTTCTCTATGAAGACCCATCAGGCGGTATGCCAGAAAAGTATCCACTCTCAGCGTTACCGGAAATTTCAAATTACCCTGACGGCATGCCCCTACCCTCACCTAAAGGTCGGGATTTCGCCGCAGGTACATTACTGGGATGCGTCTCGGGTGAATTAGGCCTGCGGAAATTTCTTGAAGACCGAGGCCATACTTTGGTTGTCACGTCTGACAAAGACGCTGATGGATGCGATGCTGATCGCGAGTTGGTCGACGCTGACATTGTTATCTCACAGCCCTTCTGGCCCTACTACCTCACAGAAAAACGGATAAAAAGCGCACAAAATCTGAAGCTAGCTATTACCGCTGGAATTGGCTCAGATCATGTCGACTTGCAAGCGGCGATGGATCACAACATAGACGTGGTCGAAGTCACCTACTGCAATTCAAGATCTGTGGCGGAACATATAGTAATGATGATTCTCGCAATGGTCAGAGACTATCACCCGCAGCACCAGATTGTTAAAGATGGTGGCTGGCACATTGCCGACGCGGTAAAACGCTCTTACGACGTTGAGGGGATGCATATCGGAACGATTGCAGCTGGGCGAATAGGCTACGACATGCTCCGCAAAATGGCTCCATTCGATGTTCACCTTCACTACAACGATCGGCACAGACTCCCAGCGGAGAAAGAAGCGGAGTTAAATCTGCAATATCACGAGACAGTCGAGAGCTTGGTAGGCGTCTGCGATGTGATCAATATCAGCTGCCCGTTGCACCCGGAGACTGAACATTTATTTAACGAGGAACTCTTAGCCAAGTGCAAACCCGGGGCTTACTTAATTAACACTGCCAGGGGGAAAATCTGTGACAGGGCTGCGATCGCAAAAGCGCTGGAGAGTGGCCAGCTGAGTGGCTACGCCGGTGATGTTTGGTTTCCTCAGCCAGCACCAGTTGATCACCCGTGGCGGACTATGCCGAATCATGGGATGACACCGCATACTTCTGGTACAACTTTGTCTGCGCAAACAAGGTATGCAGATGGTGTACGGGAAATCCTGGAGTGTTTTTTCGATGGTCATGAGATCAGAAATGAATACAAGATAGTTAGCGGCGGACAACTCGCCGGGGCTGGGGCTCACGCTTATAGCGCTGGCACCGCCACAGATGGCTCCGAGGAAGCAGCTAATTTTGGGAGCACATGAACCACAAAACGGACGCACTTACACCTAACTACGCCGCGGTCGAAATCCGCACTGACTGCAACCGTGAGACGTTTCCGAAACAGGGGTTACCATGGCAAAAACTACCATCGGATTTTCTTTAGCACTGATCATACTCGGCGTATTAAGTTGGGTTCTCACTGGGCGCTCTAGTGCGACAGCGCTAATACCTAGCGCATTCGGGTTGGTATTATCTGTAGCAGGCGTGTTGGCTTTGTTGGATAAGTACAGAAAACATGCCCTACATGCAGCAGCTGCGATCTCAATCGTGGGCATTGCCGGCTCGCTTCAGAGAGCAATACCAACCGCTATATCTGGCGGAGAGTTGCGCGTTGCTACCGCATCACAATTATTGATGGCTCTATTTCTTTTGGTCTTCCTAGTGTTGTGTATAAGATCATTCATTCTTGCTCGAAGTACCGAGTAAGCAGCGTGTGCGCTGCGAGTGCCAACGTAACGAGTAGGTTTGAAGGTGCGCGAGATTAGAATAGTGTTTGGGATGACTTTTTGAAGGTACCTTTAAATGAAATTCCTCTTTGTTGCTTTTTTAGCGCTGATAGCTCAGGCGGCCTCTACTGAAACCCTGCTAGGCACTGAGACAATCTCGCCAGGAATATCCTTAACGTTTGAAGCTGCTGCGCGAGATACCATATATCCGGCAGAGCAATTCCTAGATGAAGATCAGACTGATATTCATTTAGAGGTACTAGCCAGCTGGAATCAAAATGCTCCAAGTGGTTTTCCAATAGGAGGGCACGTCGCCTATTTAGAGGTGAATGTTGAGGTCACAAACGAACAGTCAGGAGAATACAGGTCAACACGGCTCACACCACACCTAAATTTATCCGACGGGCTCCACTACGCACAAAATTTCAAGCTACCAGGCGACGATGATCAAACTTATCGGCTCATTTTCAGCATCAATCCCCCGGTTATAGGGAGCGTTGGTATTCACTCGGATTGGTTACAATCCTTCGGGCAGAAACTATTAGAATCTCATACAGTTGTTTTTCAGGGCGTCAGCCTGACGGAGGCAGCTCGGTCTCGACGTACAAAATGAACTAGTGGATGACACGGTCGTTGCTTGCATTGCGACTAGCTTTTGAAACGAAGAACCATAGAGCTCGACCACTGGTGCAATACAATGACGCTTTTAGCTGCCGCTCTCGTGGCAGATGGGAGCCTGCTCAACTTGAGCATATTCCTCCGTCTCTGGATATTTATTTAGCATGTGATGATATTTCCCAAGCCAACTCAGGCCTCGGTCTAATGTATTTGCGTCAATTTCTTTATCGTTGAAAGTGGCAACGTAGATGATTTCGTCACCGACTATGCCAGTAAAGTAAGAATCAATAGATCCATCGTTGAGTGCTCTTTCGGTCACTTCGTGGTAAATCTCGATGAACGCATCCATGCTCTCGGGCTTTGGTTTGAATCGAATCGTTGTCATAAATCGCATTGGAATCCTCCCACGCATTTCTGCTACTAAGCTGACTCTAACCTTTGTGCTAACTCACACACTCAGGAGCGCATCGCATTAAAATCGCGAATTCTAATCAGTCACTTAATCCTCCCTCGGTCAATTTCTGAGGGTCCAAAAGGTTTAGGAGCTCCTTCCTTGACAGGTCAGTAAATTCCTCAGCTACATCGATTATTGGGCGATTACTTTGGTAAGCGGACTTCGCTATTTCAGCAGCCTTATCGTATCCAATGATTGGATTCAAAGCCGTGACGAGTATGGGATTGCGATGCAAAGCGGCTTCGAGATTATCCCCATTCACTTCAAAAGTCGCTATCGCCTTATTTGAGAGGAGCGGCACACTTTTGCTAAGCAGCGTAACGCTCTCCAGTAAATTTTTCGCAACTAAAGGAAGCATAACATTCAATTCAAAGTTACCCGACTGCCCGGCAATTGTAATTGCGGTGTCATTGCCGATTACCTGCGCTGCTACCATCGCTACGGCCTCAGGTATCACCGGGTTAACTTTTCCTGGCATGATTGATGATCCAGGCTGGAGTGGCTCAAGACTTATCTCGCCCAACCCTGCGAGAGGTCCGGAATTCATCCATCTCAGATCATTCGAAATCTTCAGCAGCGCTACCGCGAGGGTTTTCAATTGCCCCGACAGGGCGACCGCAGAGTCTTGAGAGCCTATTAAAGAAAAATGTTCCTTTGCAGGGAAGAACTGAAGATCTAAATTTTTCGACAATATCTGCGTGGTCGCTACCGAAAAGTTCCGGTGAGTATTTATACCAGTGCCCACGGCAGTCCCACCGACAGCCACATATTGCATGTGAGCAACGGTTCCGCTGATCAGAGCTCTCGCATTTTCTACCTGAGCAGACCAGCCATTAAGAACTTGATCCATCCTGACAGGCATCGCGTCCATGAGGTGGGTGCGCCCAGTTTTACATACGCCTTGCAATGTTTCAGATTTCAGAGAAATGACCGAAATCAACTCGTCTATGACGGGTAGTAACGCTCTGGTGACAGTAGTAACTGCACTGACGTGAATTGCTGTAGGGACTACATCGTTGCTGCTTTGACCGAAATTAACGTGATCATTTGGATTTACGGTCAAACCAGACGCGTTAGAAGCTAGGGTCGCTACCACCTCATTAACATTCATATTTGAGCTGGTACCTGAACCTGTTTGGAAAACGTCCACCGGAAAGTGTTCAATCAAATTTGCATCATCGAGAAGGCTCACGCAGGCAACGTCGATAGCACTGCTAATTTCATCCGGCAAACAACCAAGCTTTTGATTACCGAGAGCGGCCGCTCTTTTGATCTGAAGCAGGGCCTTGATAAATTCCAAAGGCATTCTAGATCCGCTAATCGGGAAATTATTGAGTGCGCGCTGGGTTTGTGCGCCGTAGAGTGCTGCCTCGTCTACCTCTAATTCACCCATGCTATCTCTGACCGATCTTTTTTTATTGCTTACCACGAGTCACCTCCATGCTTGAGTAGGTGCCTCGTCGGTACACCCATTCCGAAGATTTTATTTCTAAGTATTCTGCGATTTGTCTCAGTCTTGCGGAGACAGTTCAGATCAAACACTGGTATGTGCATATTTTTCAGGGCTCGACTGGACCATTGACAAGACACTACGAGATCGGAAATTGTCTGTGATAGTAGGTCTATTATTCTCGGCACGTAGGTTTGTGATGCATACACACCTACCTGAGAAGGCTGCTTTTCGCAGGGATCTAGATGAATGTTTAGAAGTCTGAATGAGTCTGGGTTTTTAATACGCACAACGCAAGTCTGAAGTTCCTCCATTTTAGAACCGACTTTGAGTGCCATTACGACGCGCCCGTAGAGATGCGAATAACTATCATTATATAATATGTCAGGAGGGGCGAATAACGTGGCCAGAAAAGATTAAGGCTTCACTTGGGATCAACTTGTCAGAAAAGCTATTCCGGCCTCAGATGGACAAGCGGATTAGGTTGGATTTCCTAAGTGAGTTCTTGTTCATCTCGCTTACAAAATACAAGAGGAGAATCTTTTGGACCAAAAGTTTGCTCAAGAAATTCAGTACGCTTGTCAGGAAATACTAAACAGGCACTACTCAATCCAAGTTTCCCAACGTTTAGCCGAAGAGGATCCATGGTGGATAAAAAAGATTTCTAAAATTGAGCAAAATTGCGCCCTGTTTTCAGAGGGAAATTACGGTCAAATTTCTTGGGACCGCGATTTTGGTGCCAAAACGAAATACAAAAGCACAGGCGCCTGAAAGTTAAACTCGGCATCTAACGTGCGGTCATTTTAGGAGAATGTGCAAAGCATGAGTTACTTCAAAAAATTAATGGATTCAGTAGCAAACCCCTCGTACGCCCTTTTCCGCATGGTGTTGGGATTTCTTTTTATGTGGCATGGAACACAAAAGCTCTTTAACGTTCCTGTGGAGTTCCCCTATGAGCTCAATGCACTAAGCCAAGCAGCTGGCATTATCGAGCTTGTGGGTGGTGCTCTAGTGTTACTTGGGTGTATTGCTCGTCCGGTCGCCTTCATTTGTAGCGGGACCATGGCGGTCGCTTACTGGTTAGTTCATGGCCTCAACAGCTTTTTCCCGATGATCAACGGCGGCGAGCTAGCTGCCCTATATTGTTTCGGTTTCTTATTAATTGCTGCAAACGGCCCAGGCATCTGGAGCATCGACAGTTTGCTATCAAGAAACAATGGTGAGGAAAATTCTTAAACGCAAGGAAAATGAAATGCAGCACAGCATTCGCTCTGCGGAAGCATGGTGGTTAGGTGTGCTGAACCGCTTCGAGAAACCTCATTCAGACTTACCGGCGATATGAGCTATGGAAGTAAATTGCTAGGGCGGGCTTCACCTGACCAGAAAAGCCCAAAGGTGAGAGCCTTACTGGTCGCTTTTATCGGGGCGACACTAGCTGGAGTATCGCTGGGATTCTTGTCGGAGTCGTCACAACAAGCATTAATAATGGGCTCCTTTGGCGCTTCAATCTTTCTTGTTATGGCCGTCCCAGACTTACCATTCGCACAACCAAGAAATGTGCTTGCTGGGCATTTTTTAGCGTCTGCAATAGGCCTTGCTTGTTTTCACTTCATTGGTGAAAGTTTTTTTATAATGGGCCTCGCTCTCGGGCTGACTACTGTCGCGATGCTTTTTTTTAAGGTCGCGCATCCACCTGCCGGCTCTAATCCCATTGCAATTTTTTTAGCAGGGCCAGACTGGAGTTTTCTTGTCACTCCGACTCTGGCCGGAGCCCTCATTATTGTGGCGCTGGGTATCGCTTATAATAACCTTTGGGCAGACCGTTCATACCCTAAATATTGGTAGCGCGGCGCCCAAAGCCGCTCCACAGAATTCAGGTGAGAATAGAGATGCAACTGGCTAGACTTTTGTTTTCAGGGTTTTCAATGTCGCTGTTGCTCGTGTCAACGGTGTTGGCGGGAAGCGGTAGCACTACCGTACTGAGGCTCTCTAAAGCGGTCGAAACGGGACCAAATTACGAAGTATTTGGCGCGCCGATGCCCGACAAAACGCTGGGATTGAGTCTTACGGACCTCATCGCGCAGAAGCAGAGTTATCTTGGGAAGGAAGTCCGAGTCTCTGCAAAAATCACACAAGTCTGCCAAGCTAAGGGCTGCTTTTTTATTGCTACACAGAATGATAAATGGGCTCGCATTACATTTCGTGACTACGGTTTTTTTGTTCCGACTAATACTGCTAACTCAAGGGTTCTCATCAAGGGCGTTTTTTCAGAGAGAGAGTTATCAAATGATCAAGTGCAGCATTACAGAGCCGATCTAGGCTCCAGCATCAACTCAGCGGACGACCGATCTTCATTAGAATACTCGATTGTAGCCTCGTCCGTCCTTATCCATAAGTCAGTTTGAAACAAGCTTGCTCAACCTTTAAGGCATCAGGGTCGCAGAAGGGGAAAATCAAAGCGCATTTGAGCGTGAAAGCGCCGGAGGATGCGATAGAAGTAACCAGCGGCTCTCAATCATGAAGGTTGAGAAATTTGCCGCTAGATTTAACAGCGCTGGCGACATAACTGCTCTTGGTTACAGATTTTTCGTAAGCTGGCGCGATGATCGTGCTTTAGTTGCCATCTGCTTAGCAATTCAATAGCGGGTCGCACCCGCCGACATCCCACAGCGCGAGTCAAAGTTTTAAGATCAAAATGTTTCAACTTCAGAATATTGATAAAGCCTTCAGAGACCGAGGTGAGGTAATACATGTCGCGCGTAACCTAACTTGGGAGCTGGCTTCTGGGGCAAAAACCGCGCTAATGGGAGAAAGCGGCGCAGGAAAAACCACAATCATGAACATCATTGCTGGGCTTGATTCAGTGGACAAGGGTACCGTGACCGTAAATGGGATAAAGCTCTCATCGGTCAGTAACCGAGAGGTCAGCGATTATCGGAGAAACCATTTAGGCCTTATCTTCCAAAAGTTTCATCTCGTACCGACGCTTGATGTCTGGGATAACGCAGCGTTGCAGGCCCGCCTGGCAGGTTGTTTCGATGCCGAGGCAGCAGAATCCCTACTTAACCGGTTGGAAATACAACATCTCATCAACCACTACCCATCGCAGCTATCTGGCGGCCAACAGCAGCGTGTAGCTATCGCTAGGGCATTGATGCATCGACCAAAGTTAGTATTAGCCGACGAGCCCACTGGCAACCTGGATGAGGCAACTAGTGACAAGGTGATTGAACTGCTAGTCGACACAGCGACATCAGTTGGATCATCGCTGGTTGTAGTCACGCACAGTCACAAAGTCGCCAGTCACTTGAATGAGTGTTGGCACCTTGCGTCGGGCACGCTGACACCCTCTGCATGACGCGTCGTTTCATTATCGCGCTAGCGACCACGCTCTCTTTTTATCGCAGCAACAAGCTTCAAGGTTTATTTGTCTTATTGGGCCTCGTTCTTGGCTGTGGGCTCTACACTGCCGTAGCGCAGATCAATGCCAGCGCTAGAGCTAGTTACGCTGAGGCAGATAAAATTCTGGGAGCATCGTCGCAACTGCGGATCTCGGACAGACAGCAGACGGGTGTATCAGTAGATGACTACATAAAATTGCGACGTTCAGGCTTCTCAACTGTATACCCAGTCTTAGAAGCACGATTGCCCACTTCGGAAGGTGCATTGATCTCGTTCATCGCAACCGATCTGCTGGCACTTCCTATTGCCCCAGCAGCACAGGAAACGGATGTAGAAAATCCCTTCAGAGGCAGCGACTGGAGTCGATTGACCCAGCCACCCTATGAAATGTGGGTTCCAGCGCAAATCGCAAAAAAAATTGGGGTGCGGGATGGAGATCGTGTTGAGTTACCAGACGGAACGCGACTCCCGCCTGCATCCATTAGATCGCAAACACAACAAAACGATCGAGTCTTTATGGATATCGGCGCGGCTCTTAATGTCTTGGGTACCGATCGACTATCTTATCTGGCGGTAGGTGAGTTAGACGATAATCAGCAAACCTTATTCCAAGAACAGTTTGGTGACAGGCTTGCGCTATCTCGCAATACCGAGGCATTCGACCTGTCACAGCTTACACAGAGCCTACACACTAATCTGACCGCTCTAGGTCTTCTGTCGTTCATAGTGGGTGTTTTCATCGTGTTCAATGCAGTGAACTTCTCGCTGAGTGCCAGAACTAAAGTATTTCGAGTGCTGGACGAGCTGGGTGTCCCTGCCCCAGAAGTGGGGCTGGCAATTCTCATCGAAACTCTGATTTGGTCACTCACTGGGGCACTTCTTGGCACATTACTCGCTCAACCCGTCAGTACCGCACTCATGCCCGCAGTAGCGTCAACGATGCAGAACATTTACGGCGCGCATGTCTCTAGTGTGCCACTTTTCAATGGGGAGCTCTTTCTAAAGGCCCTTGCTTTAGCATCGGCGGGGTTGGCTATGACACTGATGTTGCCCCTAATGCTGATCGCCTCGGAGCCTGCCGCTCGTGCTACGCTCGGGCCGATTCAGGTTGGCAGAAGCAGTTCGCGCGCGCTGGCTGCTGTAGGCACCATTATGATCCTCGCAGCCTGTGCCATTTACCCCTTCGCCTCCTCGCTCATACAAGGTTTCGGTTTACTTGCACTAATTCTATTTGCGGGGATAGCGCTGTTGCCTGCTGTCATCATCAGCGTCGCGGCATTTGGCAAAGCCGCTCTCGGGTATAGCTGGCTAGGTCGATGGGCTTTTGCAGACATACTGTCCCAGCTGCCTCATCTCCGACTAGCACTAATGGCATTATTGCTAACACTGATTGCCAATATTGGCGTCACCTCGCTCGTGGGCAGTTTTCGTATTGCGCTCACCGATTGGCTCGAGACCAGACTATCGGCGGACTACTACATCTCTGATAAAGCACTGTCATCAACCGATCTTATTGGTCAATCTTGGATTAGTGCAGCACACCAGCGAAAGGTCGCAGAGGTGCGTTTCAGTGGCCGAAAAGCCGAGGTTATCGGCATCGACGTTACTGCGCCAGATTTCCAGCAAGGCAGCGTGATTGACGCTGAACCTAATGCCTTCGCTCGCTGGATTAACAGTGTCGATACCGAAACACCGGTATTTGCGAACGAACAGGTCCGTTATCTGGCTGGCGTTCAAGTGGGTGACGCAGTCAATTTAATGACAAACCTCGGCCCCCATGCTTTTCGTGTGATCGGCTTTTTCCACGACTACGGCAACACCAAATATGCCTTTCACCTCCCTAAAGAACGTTTCGATATCCTTTACCCGAGAGCGGAAGTTCAAGGCTGGGGCATATGGGTCACCGACAAAGACATATACAAGGCAGAAGTGGGTTTAAATAAGCTAGGCGTGGGCCCGGCAGACCTAATCTCTCAAAACGATGTGCTGCTCTTATCGATGAGCATCTTCGATCGCACTTTTGCTATTACGCGAGCACTTAATGCGCTAACACTTGTCGTTGCAGGAGTAGCAATTTTTGCTTCACTTCTCTCGCTGTATCAGCTGCGTAGGCCTGAGTATGCGCTATGGCGAGCAATCGGGATGCGTTGGATAGAGTTTTTCTGCGTGGCAGGTTCTCCCGTGATCTTGATGACGGGTGTTGTGATGATAATTTCCCTGCCGATGGGTGTTGCTCTTGCGTGGTTGCTCATAAACAAAATTAATGTCATTTCGTTTGGATGGACAATGCCTATGGTGTTAAGCGCAAGTTCCATTGCGTTCTTGTTTTGCCTAGTCTTGTGTCTCGTCTTCATGGCTTTCTTACTCGCTTCTCTAGGGCAAAGGACAGCTGTAAGCAGCGCTTTGAAGCAATTGGCGGGAGAGTAGCGGTGCCAAACTTGTTTTTCTTATTGCGAACACTGCTACTGCTGACTGTGATCCCGTTCGTAAAGGCGCAGGACCCCTATCAGTTATTGCGACAACCGGGCGAGGGATTCGCTTCGGTTGTACCCGGGCGCGTATTCGAATTTCCACGGGACCATTATCCTCATGAAAAATATAAGATCGAATGGTGGTACCTAACTGCCAACCTTACCGACGAGGACGGTAACGACTTCGGTGTGCACTGGACTTTATTTAGGCAGGCCATGAACGCGAAGACCAATCAAGGGGGTTGGCAATCTAATCAGATTTGGATGGCCCATGCAGCAGTATCTGCTCCAAATTCTTTTAGTTTTTCACAAAAATTTGCAAGGGGTGGTGTTGGTCAGGCTGGCGTTGAGCGCTCAGATGCCGGTGGCTTTGAAGCCTGGATGGATGAGTGGTTGTGGCGGGCCCAATCAAGCGCACCTTTTCCAGCATTACTAACGGCAGGCACTGAAAACCACCGATTTGAGTTGACACTCTCCGCCAACGACAAGTGGGTTCTTCAAGGAGAAGGGGGATACAGTCAGAAGAGCAACTCAGGCCAAGCAAGCTACTATTACAGCCAGCCTTTCGTTGAAATAAGTGGGACGATCTGGGTCGACGATTTACCTTTTGAAGTAAAGGGGAACGGCTGGCTGGATCGAGAGTGGAGCTCCCAGCCTCTGTCAGGCGACCAAGCGGGTTGGGATTGGGTTTCACTCCATCTCAGTGATGGCAGCGCACTGATGGTTTACCAACTTCGCCATAATTCAGGAGAGCACTACATCAGCGGAAGTTTGGCGAGGAAAGCGGGTCAAACAACTTTCCTAGGGCCAGACGATATACTACTCACACCAGTTAGTGAGACAACACTCGAACTACCAGGCGGTTCACGGACACTGCCCCTCGAGTGGCATTTGAGCCTGCCCCGCTTGAACATAGAGCTTAACGTTGCCGCGTTGAGAGCCAGCAGTTGGCTGGGCACTGCTTTCCCGTACTGGGAGGGCCCTGTCACGGTCGAGGGCAGCCACCATGGAATGGGCTATCTAGAGCTTACGGGCTACTAGTGCGGCAGAGTAAGCTGCGGATAGTGAAGGCTCTTTAATTTATGTAAGCAGCTGTATGAGACTTTGTCTTTCAGTAACTAAACCTGATATTGGTTGAGCTACGCGGGGTCGGACCCTTGATTTCACCACTGCCTGTGTTGTACTTCTCGAGGTCTTGGCTTTACCAGCTGGGATTAACGCGAAAATTTGGCGCTTTTTATTGTTCTTTAAGTTTCACTCGACGGTAACCTATTACACAGAGCCAATTTGCACAATCTTAGGTGCCACCTTGAGCTCTCCTTGCGCGATGTGATCTCGTTACGTTAATGGCTTTAACTGACGCTGTCTTAAACTGCAGCTGGCGCGAGGACGACGCAATTGCAGCTGGGCATTAACATTATTCTTATAGACTCTTCGTTTCGTAACTCTTCATAATTTTTTTTATGGCCAACACATAAGCCGCTGTTCTGAGATCTTCTATCTCACCGCACTCATGCCAGAGCGTCCTCATCTCTTGCAGCGCTGCTCTCATTGTGTCGTCAAGGCCCGACCTCACCAGCTCAAGCTCTTCGGCACCCTGCATATATTTTTGTTTAAAGTCGTGGGAAAGTGACCAGTCAGCCCCCAAAAGTGAGCTTAACCTGTCCAGCTCGTCTAGCAACATCGCATGCCTAGCCTCTTCTCGACGCCGCTCCAATCTGCCAAAACGAATTTGAGAGATATTTCGAACCCACTCAAAGTAAGAAACCGTCACTCCTCCAGCATTTGCATACAAATCAGGAATGATCACTGTGCCGCGACTTCGCAACAATTCGTCGGCCCCCACCGTTATGGGTCCGTTTGCAGCCTCAATGATTAAGGGTGCCTTTATGTTTGCCGCGTTCTCAAGATTTATAGTTCCCTCCAATGCTGCGGGGATTAGAATATCGCAATCGTCCTCTAAGACTTTTTCTCCCTCTCGGATAAATTCTGCATTGGGGAACTTTCCAGGTGGCTCATCAGCATCTATCCAGTTTTTAAGCTCCTCGACATTGATACCCTGATCTGAGATCCAAGCTCCGTCTCTTTCAATCACTGCCTTTATAACTACACCATCATCCTCACTCAGAAATTTCGCGGCGTGATAACCAACGTTACCGAAACCCTGCACAATTGCTCGCTTCTCCTCTAAACCGCCGCCAAGTCCAGTAGTTTTAATATCGTCAGGGCATCTGAAAAATTCTTGCAAGGCAAACTGCACACCTCTACCGGTCGCCTCTGTCCTACCTTGAATTCCTCCAACGTTAAGTGGTTTGCCAGTCACGCAGGCAGCCGAATTAATATCCGTGGTGTTCATTTTGGAATATTGATCGACGATCCAGGCCATTACTTGCTCATTAGTGCCCATATCAGGCGCAGGGACATTTTGACTGGGGTTAATGAGGTCGCGTTTGATAAGCTCGTATGCAAAGCGCCTAGTGATTTGCTCCAGTTCCGCCTCGTCAAAGTCTCTGGGCTCAATGCACAGACCACCTTTAGACCCACCAAAGGGGGTATCCACAAGGGCGCATTTGTATGTCATCAGAGCTGCCAAGGCCTCAACCTCGTCCTGATTAACAGACGATGAATATCTAATACCGCCCTTTACAGGCTCCATGTGCTCGGAATGCACCGCCCTATAGCCCACAAAAACCTGCACCTTACCCCGCAAGCGGACGCCAAATCTCACCGTGTAGGTAGAATTGCATACCCTAATTTTTTCAGCTAATCCTGGAGGTATTGTCAGTAAATTTGCTGCTCGATTGTAAAGAACGTCGACACCCTGCCTGAATGTTGGCTCCGCGGCATTATTCATTCTGCCCTCCCTTCTTCCGTGGATCTTCCGTTAGCAGCAAACTAGGTACCCATAAAATGTATACCATCCGCAATCGGTTCCGACGGAGCAACTTTAAACGCAGCGCGCCTCAGAATACAAAAAATGATCCAACAAAACCTAAGTGGCTTTGACGGGACAGTGCAGGACAGAGCATTGTTACCGCGACATTTTTAGGCGGTCCAGCACTAGTAAGCATCCGGGAAATTCATCTTCGTTGCCTTATTGTCAACAGCACAAGCACCACACTAGAAACAGAAAGCAAAGGTAAATGACTTTGGTGGAGCTAGGCGGGATCGAACCGCCGACCTCAACACTGCCAGTGTTGCGCTCTCCCAGCTGAGCTATAGCCCCAAATTGAAACCGACGATCGTCGATGAAAATGACACTACGGATAGAGCCAAAGTCTGTCAAGCCAGCGAGGACACTTATATGCCATAGGTAGTAAACTCAGCAAAACAATTTTTGTGAGGTTCATATGGTATTCGCCCGAGCCGTGCTTCTAATACCCGGTGCGCTATTTTTTGTGTACGGCGCGATGTGCTGGTACAACCCGGAGATGCCCGCAGAGTATGTGGGTTTATGGGTAGCGCATAAGGATGGCCTTGCGGAACTCGCTGCCATGTATGGTGGCCTGCAAATGTGCTTGGGTAGCATCATTTTTCTCTCTGGCATTCTGCAGGGTTATCTGCGGCCAGGCCTATGGCTCGCGATGATGGTTCTCGGCGGCTTGGCTGCGGCTCGAGGTAGCGTCGCACTTGGTAACTTCGACCTCACAGTCCAAGCAGCGCAGGGTGCCGCCGACATCGCCATGAGCTCTGAATTCTCTTCCTACACTTGGTACGCACTAATGTTCGAGGCGATTTTCGCAGTATTGGCAGGCCTATGCCTCTTAAACAAAGAGAACGCAAATTGAAGACTAAAGGTTCAGAGCTGCGAACTCCCTCTCGAGTCTTTTGGCGGCTTTTTTCGAGACCCCCCCGCAAACTTCAATCGCCTTTCTGAGTCGTGATTGGGTCAGGTCGGGCCCCAATATCGCCATGGAGTCCGGAATCGAATAAGCGGCTTTTTCTCCCGACAATGCTATAAACAGTGGTTCAAAAAGCACTTTGGGTTTTAGGCCCATTGCATCAGCAAGTACCTTAAGGGCAGTAAATAGGGCATCTCTGGACCAATCCTGCTGTGTTTCAAGCCGCCACACGACAAATTGCAAGTACATGACTATTTGCTGACGCTCCATGCCTTCTGGTCCAAAGACGTCTGCATTTAGCTCTATATCTCCTGATAAAAGATAAGACGCCTGAGGGATCAAATCAGAGAGCACCTCGATACGGCCCTGAGCATGCGGGAGAATCCTATCAAGCATCTCGCGGTTCAAGGCCCAATCCCGCAATCGGCGAGCCAATTCGTCTAGCGACAGTGATTCTCGGATCCACAGGCC
This sequence comes from Halieaceae bacterium, assembly GCA_902631395.1. Taxonomy (GTDB): domain Bacteria; phylum Pseudomonadota; class Gammaproteobacteria; order Pseudomonadales; family Halieaceae; genus Luminiphilus. The sequence goes on from CACOYM010000018.1 coordinate 28,314, forward strand.
GTTCAACCATTTAAGCTTTTCAACATCGAATACCGGACCACCAAGCGAGACCCGACTAATATCAAACGCCGCCTGCATCTCATTCAATGTGAACTTCTCCTCCTCATTGGGCATCGACCAACCCATGCGACCCAAATAATTCACGACGGCCTCTGGCAAAAATCCCATGCGCTGATAGTAAAGGATGCTGGTTGGATTTTTGCGCTTGCTGAGCTTCGATTTATCGGGGTTGCGCAATAGCGGCAAATGGCAGAGCACGGGCATATCCCAGCCAAAATACTCGTACAACAGCTGATGCTTGGGCGCCGAGTTAACCCATTCCTCGCCCCGGATCACGTGGGTGATCTCCATCAGGTGATCATCTACTACATTGGCAAGATGATAGGTAGGCAGGCCATCTGACTTCAGTAAGATCTGGGCGTCCACCATGCCCCAGTCGAGCTCGATGGTACCGCGGAGCATGTCCTGAACCGCGCACGCCCCCTCTTCCTCGGGGACCATCATACGAATCACATAATCGTCACCCGCCGCTTTGCGAGCCGCCTGTGCGTCCTCTGGCAGCATCAAATCGGAGGGCTTCAAAGCAGTCGATTGGCCGGCCTCGCGGCGCGTCGCACGAAGCGTGTTCAACTCATCGGGTGTCCGATAACATATGAAGGCATGGCCCTTCTTTACGAGCTCCCAGGCATAACCACTATAGATATCGGCGCGCTCACTTTGGCGGTAGGGTCCCATAGGACCCCCTACATCGGGACCCTCGTCCCAATCTAGCCCGAGCCACCTGAGTGATTGAAAAATCTTGGTCTCAGCCTGGGGTGTACTCCGCGCCTGATCGGTATCCTCAATTCGCAGCACAAACTGCCCGCCGTGGGCATGCGCAAAGCAGCGGTTAAACAGCGCCATGTAAGCGGTACCCAAATGGGGATCACCGGTGGGCGAGGGCGCTACGCGGGTTCTAACCGTCATTTGAAGTCACTGTGGTACGGAAATAGAAAAACGAGTTTACCAAACACCGCTCAGCGAATTGGGTGTGATTACTCGGATTTTTGCGTCAACTGCGGGCTCTCATCTGCGTCGAAACTCCGGTAGCATAAGCACATTCTGTGGGCAGGAAATCGGTTTTGAGATACCCCCTTTCAGGCGCGGCCGGGCGGCAGCGTCGAGTTCCGCAATTGCGTCAAGCCACCGGCAACTTTAGGCGCTTATCACTGAATCATCTAACACTGTGTGTGATGGTAATGACGATGCTCACCGCCTGTGGCGGAGGTGAAAGCAACGTGGTCGCGGGCAACCGCGATGGCATCCTGCACTATGGCAATGGCGCTGAGCCCCAGGGCCTTGACCCCCACGTGGTCACGGGTGTCCCCGAGAATCACATCATCCGCGCGCTGTTTGAGGGCCTGGCGGTCAAGAATCCCATCACGCTTGAACCTGAGCCTGGCGTCGCGGAAAGCTGGGAGTTCAGCGACGAAGGACGGGTGATCACATTCTTCCTGAACCCCGAAGCCAAGTGGTCCAATGGTGAGCAGGTTACCGCAAGCGACTATGTATGGAGCTGGAATCGGGCGCTACACCCTATAACAGGTAACGAGTACTCGTACATGCTGTTTCCCGTGGTCAACGCCGAGGCCTATCTCAAAGGGGAAGTCACTGACTTCAGCGAGGTAGGTGTAAAAGCCCTCAACAGTACGACGTTGGAGGTCACTCTGAACGCGCCAACCCCCTACTTCGTGCAACTTATGGATCACTACAGCACCTTTGCGGTCCACCCCGAGACGCTCATGCAGTTTGGTGAGATGACCGATCGCTACACACCGTGGACACGGGTCGGCAACATCGTCAGTAACGGTGCATTTACCCTGACCGAGTGGTCGTTGAACCGGCGTATTGTTGTAGATAAAAGCGAGCACTACTGGGACCGTGACAAAGTGTCTTTGAACACCGTCATCTTCTACCCCATGGAGAACGTAGTCAGTGAAGAACGCATGTTTCGGGTGGAGCAGTTACACTACACGCAGGTTGTGCCGCTCGACAAGATCCCGCTTTACCGCGACATGCCCAACACACCCTATGTGCAGGCACCCTACCTCGGCACCTACTACTACCTGATCAACACCAAGCGGCCACCGGTCGATGATGTGCGCGTGCGGAAGGCGCTGGCGATGTCGGTAGATCGTGAAAAGCTTGTGCGCACGGTGCTGCAGGAAACGGCAGTGCCAGCCTACTCAATTACGCCTCCGGATACGCTGGGATATTCTCCTCCCAAACTCTTTGACTACGACCCCGAGCGAGCCCGCGCACTGCTTGCCGAGGCGGGCTACCCCAATGGAGAGGGATGGCCAGGACTCGAGATCCTCTATAACACCAACGAGGGTCACCGGAAAATTGCCGTGGCTATCCAGCAAATGTGGAAATCTGAGCTGGGGATCGATATCACTATCACCAATCAGGAATGGAAGGTCTATCTCGACTCGGTTACGCAAATCGATTTTCAGGTCGCACGTCGCGGATGGATTGGCGACTACGTCGATGCCAACAACTTCCTGGACCTTTTCATCACTGATGGGGGAAATAACAATACCAACTACAGCGACCCTGTTTACGACGACCTGATCCTGTACGCGGCGCCCAAGGCCGCTACTAGAGAACAACGCTACGCATTGTTCATGGAAGCAGAGACCATGCTCATGGAAGAGATGCCCATCATTCCGATTTATACCTACACCAGCAAGCATCTGATTCACCCCAGTGTTACGGGACTCTATTCCAATCTCATGGACTCGCTGAATCTCAAATACGTGGAGCTGGTACCCGGCCGAACGTTGCCGGAGGCGCTCCGCTAGTGCTGCGCTTTATTTTAATCCGCATTCTGCAGGCGCTGCCGGTAATCTTTGTGGTCATCACCGCTACCTTCTTCCTAGTTCGCTCTGCCCCCGGCGGCCCCTTCGATCAAGAAAAGGTCGTTATCCCCGAGGTCAAGAAGGCTCTCGAGGCCCAGTACCGCCTCGATTTGCCGTTACATGAACAGTACATCGCTTATCTGGGCGATCTTGCGCACGGAGACCTTGGCCCTTCTTTTAAGTACCCTGGTCGCAGCGTAAATGAGATTCTTTTTGCCGGGCTGCCCGTCACGGCTGAGCTTGGCCTGTATGCATTGATCATCGCACTGTGTATCGGCGTAACAGCGGGGGTATTTGCCTCATTGAGGCCTAACACGGCACAGGACTATGTGCCGATGAGCCTAGCCATGATTGGCATCTGTATGCCATCTTTCTTACTAGGGCCGCTGCTGGTACTAGTGTTTGGCATCTGGCTAGACTGGCTACCGATTACTGGCTGGGGTGATATCCCGGGCGATAAAATTTTGCCTGCGGTAACTTTGGGCTCAGCCTACGCCGCCTATATCGCGCGCCTAAGCCGCGCAGGCATGCTCGAGATCCTGTCTCAGGACTATATCCGCACTGCGCGCGCCAAGGGCCTTCCTGAGTGGCGGGTAGTCATCCAGCACGCTCTGAGGGGCGGGCTGACTCCTGTCATTGCGTTTCTCGGACCAGCCTTCGCCGGCTTGTTGGCGGGCTCATTTGTGGTCGAGACCATCTTTCAGATCCCTGGGTTGGGTCGTTTCTACGTGCAAGCAGCATTCAACCGCGACTACACAATGATTTTGGGTACCACCGTCTTCCTTTCCTCGCTGATTGTGTTCTTCAATTTGGTGAGTGACATCATTGCAGCGTGGCTAAACCCCCGGCTCCGGCATCAGTTTCAAGGGGGTAGGTCATGAGCATCGTCGCCCCCGTTTTTGAAAATGCAGAAAAGGGCTCCTCGCTCTGGCACGACGCCTGGCTGCGACTCCGCAAGAACAAACTCGCCCTCTTTGGGGGCAGCGTGATGCTGTTTATGGTATCGGTGGCGCTGCTGACACCATGGTTGGCGCCCTACAGCTACGAGGCACAAAACCTTGATTTGGGGGCGTCACCCCCGTCTGCGGCGCATTGGTTGGGCACGGATATCTTCGGCCGCGATGTGTTGACGCAAATCATGTATGGCGGACGCATCTCCCTGGCAGTGGGGTTTATTGCAACTGCCGTTGCACTTCTCATTGGCGTGACCTGGGGAGCTGTGGCGGGCTATGTCGGTGGCCGAGTGGATGCCATCATGATGCGCTTGGTCGATATACTTTATGCCCTGCCCTTCATGATTTTTATCGTACTGCTGATGGTGGTATTTGGCCGTAATATTTTACTTTTGTTCCTCGCCATTGGTGCGGTGGAGTGGCTGACTATGGCGCGCATAATGCGCTCACAGGTGCAATCACTGCGGCAGCAGGAGTTTGTGGAGGCGGCGGTGTCGGTAGGCCTCTCGCCCACTGCGATTATTCGTAAGCACGTAGTGCCCAACGCATTGGGACCGATCATCGTCTACACAACGCTGACGATTCCAAGTGTAATGCTGCTAGAAGCCTTTTTAAGCTTCCTCGGTCTGGGCATTCAGCCTCCTGCGACCTCATGGGGTCTCCTGATCAGCTATGGCGCCGAGACCATGGAAGAGTATCCATGGCTCCTTATTTTCCCGGGCTGTGCCCTAACGCTTACTCTCTTCTCTCTCAACTTTCTCGGCGACGGCCTGCGCGATGCGCTGGACGTGCGTGGCTCCAAGGACTGAACCGTGGCGCTACTGAACGTTGAAAATCTCTCCGTCAGCTTCGTGACCCGTAACGGCACCAACAAAGCGGTTGATAACGTAAGCTTCGCGGTCGAGGAACGCCAAATTACTGCCATCATTGGCGAAAGTGGCTCCGGTAAATCCGTCTCATGCTATGCGATACTCGGATTAGTGCCGACCCCACCCGGGCGCATAGATAACGGCAACGCTCACTTTTTGGGACAGGATCTTTTGGCACTGTCTGAAGCTGAGTTGCGCGCGATTCGTGGGCGGGATATCGCGATGATCTTTCAGGATCCGATGACCTGCTTGAACCCGTTTATGAAGATCGGTGATCAACTCATCGAGCCTCTTACACTTCATGAGGATTTAGCGAAGGGCCCGGCTCGTGAGCGGGCCATGGCACTCCTGGCTGAGGTCGGCATCTGGCACCCGCAAGCAGCAATGAGTGCATTCCCTCATGAATTCTCGGGTGGGATGCGGCAGCGGGTTATGATCGCTATGGCGCTCATTAATGAACCGAAACTACTGATTGCGGATGAACCTACAACTGCTCTGGACGTAACCATTCAGGCGCAGATTCTCAAGCTCATTGCTGAGCTGCAGACCAAGCGCGACATCGGCGTGTTGTTCATCAGCCACGACTTGGCGGTGGTCTCTGACATCGCAGATAAAATCGTGGTGATGGAAAAGGGCAAGGTCGTTGAGAGCGGTCAGCCAAAGTCCATTTTTGAGCACCCACAGCATCCCTACACCCAGAAATTGCTGGCGGCGATCCCCAGCGGTCAGAAGACCGCCGATACGGTGGCGCCGGACCCGCTGATTCGCATTGAACATCTTCGTACCTGGTTTACCGCCACAGCAGGTGCGGAACCCGTCAAGGCAGTGGATGATGTCTCGCTGGAGATTCACCGCGGTGAGGTGCTGGGGTTGGTGGGCGAGTCGGGCAGCGGTAAATCTACACTAGGGCGCTCTATCCTGCGGCTAGTTCCGATTACGGATGGCCAAATGACCTTTGAAGGAACGGCGCTGTCATCTCTGAAAGGTCACAAACTGAAGCAGTTTCGCCATCGCATGCAAATGATCTTTCAGGACCCATATGCATCTCTAAATCCGCGAATGACCGTGTATGACACGCTGGCAGAGCCCCTGTTACTGCATGGAATGGTCAACAAAGCGGGACTTGACCAAGCGATACGTGAGCTCATGGACAACGTGGGGCTAGCACGCGCCTTTGTGCGCAAGTATCCCCATGAGTTCTCAGGCGGGCAGCGCCAGCGTATTGCCATTGGCCGCGCTTTGGCGACGCGCCCGGAGTTTATTGTGGCGGACGAGCCGGTCTCTGCGCTAGATGTGACCATTCAGGCACAAATTCTCGGCCTACTTGCCGATCTCACCAAGGAATATGGCCTAACTATGCTGTTTATATCTCATGACCTGGCAGTGATTCGCCAAATTGCTGACCGCATCGCGGTGATGTACCGCGGCAAGCTAGTGGAAAAAGGATCTACGGCGCAGGTATTTGAATCACCGCGGCAGGACTACACTCGCTCATTGCTCGCAGCGATTCCCGGCTCCAACCCGGTCTAAATTTGAAAGTGACGGGGTCCAAAGCGAATGCTGTTGAGGCTGTTAGTTTTTAGAGGCCGCAATCTACCAAAGCGTTATCGCGCTGTGCCACACGTTAGGCAGAATCGCGCTTGCCCAGCAACCTGCCAACACACCATGGTGCCACGCAAAATGCGCTTGAACCATGCGAACCATATTGCCTGATACGGCGTTATGTGGAGTCGCTGCATCCACTGATCGTTCAGGCACTGCTGCCATTGAAACTGTCATATGCCACCTCGCCCTTCTGCAATGAAAGCGAGTGCTGATCGCCCCGATCACAGAAGCATTCATTGCCCAGCCCATCTGCTTTATAACGTGAAGCCCGAATCGATCGTTACCAGCTGCCCCGTCACAAAATCGGAACCCATGATCAGTGCCAGAATGCTGTCGGCCACATCCTCCGGTGTCACCACATGATCCAGTGGGGTCTGATCTGAGAACATCTTTTTCAGGTCCTCATACTGCTCAGAATCGCCGCCACCCCAGGTATTGAAGGCCCAGTCGCCGTCTATGAGGCCGGGTAGCACCGCATTGACGCGAATTTTCTTTTTGCCGAGCGTTTTCGCCAAAGTGCGGGTCAGGCTATTCATGCCAGCCTTTGAGGCGCAGTAAGCAATCGAACTCCCGTTGGCCGTCATACTGGCAATACTTGAAGTCATGATGATCTCGCCGCCCCCGGCTGCCTCGATATGAGGTGCAGCTTCGCGCGACATCATAAACGCGCCGATGAGATTCACCCGCAGCGTGCGCAGCCAAATATCCTCGGTCAATGCGTCCAGTTGATCGTGGGGCACGAAAGTTGTGGTGCCGGCGTTATTGACCAAGATATCGATTTGCCCGAATTGCTCGAGCGTCGCGGCAACCAGCCGCTTACAGTCAGCCTCCTCCGCGACATCCGCCTGTACCGCGAGCGCCAGCCCGCCCACCTCGCTAATGCGCGAGACAACTGTCTCAGCGGCGTCTACGGAGCGGCTGTAGTTGACCACTATTCGCGCGCCCATCGCGGCCAGCTTTTCTGCCAAGGCGGCACCCACGCCTGAACTGGCGCCTGTAATCAATACCACTCGACCCGCTATTTCCATTTTCGCTTTGCCCCAAAAACGCAATTGAGTGCCCCGCAGTGTATCGGTTGAACCGCGTTTCGCCACCTGCGGTAATGCATGATAGAACGGTAGGCAACATGCCTGCATTGGTCGATCTCGGGGCATCACTCATAAAACTGGGGGCGCAGACCTGGAGATCTCCCAGTAAGTAGCGGACAAAGAGGCGCTAAGGAGTTATAGGAAAACATGCCCAAGCTAAGGAGTTCTCAAAGCCTCGTAAGAGCAGATGCGACTTCTGTGGTGGCGCTCGCCACCCCAGTTCTTCCTTATGCCCTAGGCCAACTGCAACGGCAGTGAGCGCAAACGCTGGCCCGTAGCTTTGTACACCGCGTTGGCGACCGCAGGCGCGATGGGCGGTAGTCCTGGCTCGCCGACCCCCGTCGGCTTGGTGCCACTGTCTATAACCACGACCTCAATGTCAGGCGACTCATTCATACGGAGCATGGGGTAATCGTGGAAATTGCTCTCCTTAATCGCGCCGTCCTCGAGATTCAGGCCGCCGTAGAGTGCTGCGGTCAACCCATAAATCACGCCGCCTTCCATTTGTGAGCGCACGATATCAGGGTTCACGGCCTGGCCGCAGTCCAGCACGCAGGTGACTTTGTGCACTCGGATCTTGCCTTTCGCCACTGATACCTCGGCGATCTCGGCCACATCGGTACGGAAAGAGTGATGCGCCGCAAAACCAAGGTGGTGCCCTGCTGGCACACTCATATTGGCCATGCGCTCCCCGGCAACTTGAATTACGTTGTGCAAGCGCGGCGAGTGCTGGGTGTTCTGGAGTCGAAACGAGACTTCATCCATTCCCGCAGCCTGGGCCAACTCATCGATCATCGATTCTTTGGCGAACGCCGTGTAAGAGTGGCCCACCGAGCGCCAGAACGTCAGAGGTAACTCGTGATCGACTGTCATGTGGGTGACACGGGTATTGGGCTGATCGTAATCCTCGAAGAGCCCTTCGATACTGGATTCATCAGCAACAAATTTCTCGAAGTACCATTCGCTCAGATTGGCAACGCCTTCGACCACTCCTTCTCCAATCCGAGGGAAAAGCGCCGGTAACAGACCCCGGAACGTATCTGGCGAGATGTTTCCGCCCGCGCGGGACGCATCCCACGCCGTAAGATTGCCTGCGTCATCGACACCAGCTTTAATACGCATCAGAGACGCAGGTCGGAAAGGGCCGTTGCGGACATCATCCTCACGGGTCCATACGAGCTGAATCGTCTTGCCAGTTGCCTTGGCAATTTGCGCAGCCTCAACGACGTGTGAAAGCGTGCCACGGCGGCCGAAGCCACCACCCAGATACGTCTGGTGAAAACGAACGTTCTCAGCCGGAATATTCGCGACACTTGAAACGAGTCCTGGCACTGCTGTCGGGAACTGAATACCTGTCCAGACATCCGCCTCATCGCCCTCGATGCGTACCACAGCATTCATAGGCTCCATTGGCGAATGGGACAAGAGCGGCGCCCAATAATCGGCCTGATGGGTTATCGAGGCGGACTGCATTGCGGCGGAGATATCACCCTCGCTAGGACCTTCAACCCCATCGCCGGCGTCCAGTGCTGCAGCGTAATCGCGACGCAGCGTTTCCGTGCTCACTGCCTCAAGTGGCATCGATTCCCATTGCACGTCGATCTTGGCTGCCGCCTGCTTGGCCTGCCAAAAACTTTCGGCCACGACCGAGACACCAGTACTGATCTCAAAAATTTCGGTGACGCCGGGCATACTCATAGCGCTAGCGAAATTGACCGACTGGGCTTTAGCCCGCGACACAGGTGGACGGACCACCACGGCATAATGCATGCCTGGAACATCAACGTCGATGCCAAATTGTGCGGTCCCTGTCGCCTTTGCGATTGCGTCGACACGAAGGGTATCCTGTCCAATATATTTGAACTCTGAAGCAGGTTTTAGCGGCGCGTCGGTTTCGATGCTCAGCGTTTGCGCTGTCGCAATAAAATCCGCATAAGGATGACGCGACTCACCGTTCAAAACAAAACCGTTATGAGTTATCAGTGATGAAGCCGGTACACCCAAATCTCTTGAGGCTGCTTCAAGAATCAGAGCGCGCGTATTGGCACCGACTTGGCGTAGCTGCATGTAGTGCGCTCGGATCGAGGAACTGCCACCTGTCCCTTGCATACCAAAAGCTGGATTCACGTACTCCTCATGTACGCCCGCCAATCGGATATCCATATCGAGTGGATTCACGTCGAGCTCTTCTCCTATGAGTGTCGAGAGCCCTGTTGTAACGCCCTGACCCATCTCGGCGCGGGCAGTGTAAAAACGAACGGTATTATCGGGCAAGACCTGCAAGAAAGCGTTAGGTGTCCAGCCGCCTTCCGTTTTCGTGAAGGGCAGTGGCGCCGGCGAACCAGAACAGCTGTTCAGCATAAACCCGACCACCATTCCACCGCCTGCGACAGCACTCGATTGTAGGAAGCGTCGTCGTGAAACATTGACCGAGTTCATGATCCGCCCTCCGTCTGCGTCATCGCATCGTAGGCCAGCGCATTCTCGCTAACCGACCGAATTGCGCGCTTGATCCGTGGGTAGCACCCACAGCGGCAAATGTTGCCAGCCATGGCAGCATCGATCTCATCGGCAGTCGGGCTGGGGTTTGCGTCGAGCAGTGCCGCGGCCGCCATGATCTGACCCGATTGGCAGTAGCCGCATTGTGGAACAGCGTGCTCGTGCCACGCTGCCTGCAAAGGATGCAGATCCTCTGGAGTCCCCAAGCCCTCGATGGTCGTAATCGACTTATTTGCGACGGCAGCAATGGGCGTTACACAGGTTTTCAGCGCCGCGCCGTTCACGTGCATAGTGCAGGCCCCGCACAGACCAGCTCCACAGCCGAACTTGGAGCCCTTCAGCTTAAATTGATCGCGAACCACCCACAAAAGCGGGGTGTTGACATCAGCATCAGTCTGAACGGACTGTCCGTTTAGCATGAACTGAATCATCCGAGCGATCTCCATCTGAATGCGCAGCCGTACGGCCACTTACGGGGCCGTGGCTCTAGGCGAAAATTTAGCAACCACCGACTCATCAGCGTGTGCGAACCCACCCTGACCGGTTTCGCAGGGCCCGGAGCGGAAAATGATAGCGTTTGTCGACCGCCATCGCAGGCGCTGAGTTACTCTGGATCAGCTACCTTAAGAAGCTGCTTACCCAGGTTCTTGCCCGTAAACAGACGCTGCAAGGTGGTGGGAATATTTTCGAACCCTTCCTGCATGTCGATTTGAT
>CACOYM010000019.1 GCA_902631395.1 Halieaceae bacterium
AGGCTGCGCGCGCCATTGACGCGGCAAATGCCGCCCTGCCCGCGTGGATGAATGAAACGGCCTATGCCCGGTCCAAGGTGTTGTATCGCAGCTACCAGTTGATGCTCGAGCAGCAACGGGAGCTGGCCGAGCTGATGACCCGGGAGCAAGGCAAGCCGCAAAAGGCATCTATGAATGAGGTGAAATACGCGGCAGATTTTCTACTGTGGTTCGCTGAAGAGGCCAAGCGGGTTTACGGAGAGACGATTCCGTCAGCGCGATCAGACCAGCGCTTTCTGGTGCAAAAGCAAGCAGTTGGCGTGGTCGCCGCTGTCACGCCCTGGAACTACCCGATCTCCATGTTAACGCGTAAGCTCGGACCCGCATTAGCAGCAGGCTGCACTGTGGTGCTAAAGCCAGCCGAAAGCACACCACTCTGCGCCATAGCCGTCTTCAAAATCCTCGAAGCGGCTGGCTTACCTGCGGGCGTTGCCAATCTCGTTACGGCGAGTGACCCAAGGCCCATCGGCGAGGTGTTCTGCACTCACCCTGCGGTCCGCAAACTGACCTTTACCGGTTCTACCGCGGTAGGCAAGCATTTGGCGCAGGCCTCCGCCCCGCAGCTGAAGCGGGTATCGATGGAGCTTGGTGGTCATGCACCCTTTATCGTGTATGACGATGCCGACCCCGTGCATGCGGGCAAGGGCGTGTCATTGGTGAAGTTTCTCAACACTGGTCAGGCCTGCATCAGCCCGAATCGGATATTCGTACAGCGACGCATCCTCGATCCTTTTCTCGAGACCTTGCAGGCCCGTGTGAGTAACATGCAGGCGGGTGATGGCATGGATCCGGCCAACAGTATCGGTCCGCTCATTAATGAAGCGGCGATCCAAAAGGTCGATCGACAAGTGCAGGACGCCATCAGTCAGGGTGCTACTCTGTTGGCGGGGGGCTCCCGCTTAACCGAGGGCGGTTTGGACCGGGGTTACTTCTACGGTGCTACGCTACTGAGCAATGTCACGCCGGAAATGCTGATCTATCGCGAGGAGACGTTTGGGCCCGTCGCCGCAGTAGTGCCCTTTGACGACGAGGACGACGTGATCGGTATGGCCAACGACACAGACTATGGATTGGCCGCTTATATATATACCCAGAACCTCGCGCGGGCACTGCGGACTTTCGAACAACTGCAGTTTGGCATTATAGGTATCAATGACATTAACCCCACCAGCGCCGCGGCGCCGTTTGGGGGCATGAAAGAGAGCGGCTTGGGCCGCGAGGGCGCGCGCGAGGGTATCGAGGAATACCTTGAGACCAAACTTGGCGGCCTCAGTATTTGATGGCATGACGCAGCAAGGAGCACATCATGGCAGGACCTGACTATCCCGGCCTGGACACATTGGCACTGCATGCCGGCGCACAACCAGATCCCTCAACGGGAGCAAGAGCCACGCCGATTTACCAGTCAGCCTCTTTTTGCTTCCCCGACTCGGATTACGCGGCGTCACTGTTTAATATCGAGCGCGCAGGGCATGTGTACTCTCGGCTCAGCAATCCCACCAATGCTGTACTCGAGGAGCGCATAGCGGCACTTGAAGGCGGCGTGGGTGCCATAGCCACCGCCAGCGGCCAGGCTGCACTGCACTTGGCCATCATTACTCTGATGGGTGCTAGCTCGCATATTGTGGCCTCGGCAGCACTTTATGGTGGCAGCCACAACCTGCTGGCCTATACACTGCCCCGTTTTGGCATCGAAACCACCTTTGTGGACCCTCGGGACCCCCAAGCTTTTGCCAATGCGATTCAGGACAACACCCGCCTGGTATTCGGTGAGACGCTGGGCAACCCTAGCCTTGACGTGCTCAACATCCCAGCGATTGCCGAGGTCGCACACGCCGCCGGTCTGCCACTTATGGTCGACTCCACAACGACCACGCCCTATCTGATTAAGCCCTTTGAACTAGGGGCTGACATCATTCAGCACTCAGCAACCAAGTTCCTGAGCGGGCACGGTATCGTCATTGGGGGATTGCTCGTTGACAGCAGCCAGTTTGAGTGGGAAGCCTCCGGGAAATTTCCAACTCTTTCAGAGCCTTATGAAGGCTTTCACAACCTGATTTTCACTGAAGAATTCGGCCCTGCCGCCATGATTCAGCGGGCCCGCAAAGAGGGGCTGCGTGACTTTGGCGCTTGTATGGCCCCTACCTCAGCCTTTCACATTCTGCAGGGCATCGAAACACTCTCGGTTCGTATGAGCCGGCACGTGGAGAACACTCGCACCATCACGGCGTTTTTGCTCGAACAAGAGCCGGTAACTCGGGTGGGCTACCCTGAGCTCGACGGGCATCCCGATCAAGCACTTGCCAAAGAGCTGTTGCCCAACGGATGTGGCGCCGTCTTCAGCTTTGATCTGGCAGGCGGTCGCGAAGCCGGTATCGCCTTTGTTGATGCACTCAGCGTGTTCTCACACCTCGCCAATATTGGTGACGCCAAGTCACTCGTGATTCACCCAGCGAGTACCACCCATCACCGAATGGATGCCGAGGCGCTAGCCGCAGGCGGCATTGGCGAGGGCACGATTCGCCTGTCAATTGGCCTCGAGGACCCCAAGGACCTGATAGCCGATTTAAAACGGGGCCTGCGCGCCGCAGGCAAAAAAGCGGGAGGCAGTCGCTGATGCGCATTGCGGTCAACGGCGAGACGGCATACTGCTACACCAACTCCCGGGATATCGAGACAGACAAGCCGACGGTGGTATTCATCCACGGGTCCGGCATGGATCACACGGTGTGGACACTGGCTAGCCGTCACTTTGCCCGGCACGGCAATAATGTCGTTTCAGTAGACCTCCCCGGTCATGGACGCTCAACGGGTAGCCCATTGGCAACAGTGGAGGAGATGGCCAGCTGGGTGATCGCAATGTTAGACGCATTGGCTATCACCGATGCCGCGCTGGTGGGCCACAGTCTGGGCAGTCTCATCGCGCTGGAGTGCGCTGCCTCGCACAGCGATCGTGTCAGAGCGATTGCCCTGGTCGGCACTTCTTCGCCCATGCCGGTGTCAGATGCCATACTCGACGCTGCCGAGGCGGATGATCACGCTGCTTTCGACATGCTGACCCAATGGGGCTTCAGCAAGCGCCATCAGTTCGGCGGCAACCGAAATTCGGGTATCTGGATGATCGGCAACACCCTAAGACTCTATGAGCGCTCAGCGCCCGGCGTGCTGTTTCACGACATGCGCGCGTGCAACGAATACACCTCGGGAACTGATCAAGCAGCAAAGATCGCGTGCCCTGCTATGCTCATTTTAGGAGCCGAGGACCGGCTGACACCCGTGCGGAGTACTCGGGCACTGCAAGAGGCGATTCCGTCACCGGTAGTGGAAATCTTACCGGGCGCAGGACACACGATCATGGTTGAGGCACCCAACGCCATGCTCGACGCGCTTCATAAGGTGCTGTAGGGCCTGCAACTGCCCACAACCCCCTAGTCCGAGCAATCCATCTGCATCGATGCGACTTGGGCTTACTGTTGAATCATCTCTTCGACCTGAATGATGCGCTCTTTGCCAAAAAACATCTCATCGCCCACGAAGAAGGTCGGCACCCCAAAGGCGCCGCGATCGGCTGCTTGCTGAGTGTTGTGGAGCAACGCGTCTTTAACTGGCTGGGTCTGGATGTCCTCGACCAACGCTGCGGCATCCAGGCCCGCTGACTGCCAAACATCCGCCGCCACTCCGGGATCCCCCATGTTTTGCTCCTGCTCCCACATGGCCGACAGGTTCACGGCTACATACTCATCCCCCACACCCAGTTGCTGAGCGGCGATGAAGCCCCTCATCAGCATGATGGTATTGATCGGAAAATACGGATTGAACTTAAACTGATTAAGCTCATGCGCGGCGATAAAACGCTGGGTCTCCAGCATGTCGTAGTCGAGCTTCCCTTTCACCTCACCGAAGGCCACCATCGGCGCCTGATTGTTTGTGAGCTTAAATAGCCCGCCCAGTAACACGGGCGTGAGCGTCAACGGGGCACCGTAGCGCTCGGCGACATCGGTCAATACATGATAAGAGAGATAAGCATTTGGGCTGGCGAAGTCGAATAGGAATTCGATATTGGCGGACACGTTTTTACTCCTTGCTAAAACTGCGTATCTGAGATCGTGGTTCGGTGGAGTAGACGATCGTAGCCGTCATAGCCACCTGTGGCGGCGTGCAGCACTGAGCGGTTATCCCACATGACCAGCATACCTGGCTGCCACCGTTGGGCGTATACGAACTCGGGTTTGGTCTGGTGCTCGTAGAGCTCTACCAACAGTGCATCGCTCTCTTCTCTCTCCAGCCCGACAAACCCTTTGATATAAGCGGCGGAGGAGAATAACGCGCGCTTACCCGTCTCATAGTGGGTTCTGACCAAGGGGTGTTCGAAGGTTTCCAGCGCCCGCTCACTGGGCAGGATTTTCATGCTGCGCCCCTGCTCCTGATCAGCCTCACCGTAGGCGCCATCAGGCGCGTAGCCCAGTGCCGCCGAGTGGATGGCGGTGAGACTTTCTACTCGCGCCCGCAGATCATCGGGCATCTGCTTATAAGCGGCCACTTGATCCGCAAAGAGCGTATCCCCGCCCACTGGCGGAATGGTAACGCCGTAAAGCGCCGTCGCAGCAGGAGGGACCGGCATAAAGCTCCAGTCGCTGTGAAAAAACTCGGCGAAGATGGTGGTTGTCTCGTCAGCGTTGCGCTGGATGGCCGCCACCTGGGGATGCTCGTCGATATGACCGAAAAACGGATCCTCACCGATCTCACCGAACTGCTCACTGAACCCGACTAGGTGTGCGGGCGTGAGCTGCTGATCGGGGAATGCGACGACTTTGTGCTCCAACCAGTGCTCACGAATCTCCGCTACCAGATCATCCGACAGCGACTGATTCAGTTGCACGCCGGTAATGGTTGCCCCGCAACTCGCGCCAGAGGGCTGGACTGTCAAACTCATTGGGTTGCTGCTACCTCTGATCCAGTCTGTGGCCGTTTAAATGTTAACGGCATGATTCCACCAGGCCAGATCGGAGTAGGCCCGCAGATCGAGCTCGTGGGTCCAGGCGGAGCGATGCTGCTGCGCGAGGTGGTAATAGGTCTCCGCTATCTCCTCGGGCAGCAGCAATCCGTCCTTATCTTTACCCTTGGCCTCTCTCAAAGCCTCGAAATTCTCAGCGCCCAACATCTTGCCCAACGTGTCGGGCGCGTCTACCGCGCCATCAATAACAATATGCACCACGTGGACCCCTTGCGCCGCAAACTCGGCGCTCAAGCTTTGGCAAAGCAGGCGTCGCCCTGCCATCGCTGCAGCGTGAGAGTGCTGGCCGCTGTTACCCCGAACTGCTGCGGTAGCAGAAGTCACCAGAACGGTGCCGTGCCCGCGCTCGATCATGAGCGGCACGAGTACCTTTGCCACGCGGAAAAGCCCAAAACACGCCATTCTCCAACCCAGCTCGAAGGTCTTCAGCGGGGTGTCGTCCAAGGAGCGGTTGCCGATCTGGGCTCCGAGGTTATAGATCACCGTATCGATAGGGGCGATCGCCTCAACTTCTTCGATGAGTCCCTCAAGCGCGCCGTTGTCTACGGCGTTAAGAAGATGGCCACTAGCAAACATCCCCGCCTCTTGAATGCCCGATACCATCTTATTCAGTCCGTCGATGTCACTGCGCCGGCACAGTGCCGCATGGTAACCCTCGGCGGCAAATTTCTTCCCAACGCTGCCACCAATTCCCGCGCCCGCACCAATTACCAAGCAAGTCTTCTCTGCGGCCAATGCTCGCTCTCCTCTCTAATCCAAAACTGTGCCGGCGCTGATAAGCGCATCGATTGCGGCCTGATCGTAGCCAATGGCCTCAAGCACCTCTCTTCCGTGCTCACCCAATCTCGGCGCCGGCCGCGACACGCTGGCAGGAGTTTTGTCGAAACGCGCAGCATGCCGTGCCTGACGGACCTCACCAAAATCCTCGAAATACAGGTGATCTACAGATCCGTTAGCGATAACCTGCTCGTGGTCTAATAGCTCAGAACGATCGATGATAGGAGCGCAGGGCACCCCCTCCTGATCAAAACGTGCCAGGATTTCTTCGCTAGGCCACTTTTTAATTTCTTCGGCCGTGATCTCTTTGCGCTCACTGTTATGAGAAAACCGACCTTGTGCGGTGCTGAAATTAGGGTGATCGATCAGATCCTCACGATTGAGCGCTCGACACATGCCCTGCCATTCTGTGTCGGAGATCGCGCCCGCAGTAATGAATCTATCCTGTGTCTCGAAGATCAGATCCATTGCGCCCTGATATTTGCGCACATCAAACTCGTGATCGGCGTAAGTCAGACCCGCCATCGCCTCAGGCCAGAACAGGCTCAACATCGCGTCGAGCATGGATAGTCGAATGTGCTGCCCTTGCCCTGACCTTTCCCTAGCAAACAAAGCGGTACTGATCGCTTGGGCAGCGGTGATGGCGGTGACCTTGTCAGCGATGATGATACGAAACATCTGGGGTCGGCCCGTGATGCGATCGGCCTGAATATCGGTTGCGCAAGACAGTGCCTGAATCACAGGGTCATATACACGCTTTTGGGCGTATGGCCCCTCCTCTCCAAAACCATTGATCGACACATAAATCAGCTTCTGGTTGAGCTCCCTAAGCACGGGTTCCCCAAAACCCATGCGCTCCATCGCGCCGGGTCGGAAGTTCTGAATGAGCACGTCGGCGCTTTTCACCAGATCAAATAAAATGTTCTTACCGTCTTCCGACTTCAAGTCGACGGCAATTGATTGCTTGCCACGATTACAGGAAAAGAACGCGGCGGTAACCTTGTTCACTGTCGGGCCAATGTGTCGCATCTGTTCGCCTATGGTGGGCTCTACTTTCACTACCTCAGCGCCCTGATCCGCTAGCATCATTGCCGCAACTGGGCCAGACACCATGCTGGTCAGGTCCAGCACCTTTATCCCTCTGAGTGCGCTCACGGATCACCCCCAAACGAATCCGGATAATTTATTCTCATCGCCCGACCGTAAGCCGGTCGGGCTGCATGGACTTCATAGTAACGCTGAATTTCCGCTGGTAAACCCACTTCGTAAGCGATGCACCAGTCGAGGCAACTCATCAATATAATGTCCGCAAGGCCAAATCCGCCTGCCATTAACGTGACTCGCTCCTCCAGACTTCTTGCGACCACACCCAAGTGCCTGGTCACATAGTCAGCCGCGCAACTTACCGCATGCGGCGACTCCCCATAGATAGCGCTTAGATCACCATGGCGACGTATGATGTAAAGCCCGCTCTGGTCTATCTCACCGTAAATATAGGCACACCATTCATCCTCTTCAGCTAATGATTTCTTCGTCTGGGGTATGTAAAACGTACCATTGTCAGAATGCCGAGTTAGGTAACGGCAGATGGCGACACTTTCCGAGAGCGCTACCTCACTGTCACGGTAAAAGGGAATCTTCTGCTTACGATTCAACTTGGTAAAAGCAGGTTGCTGGGTCTCACCTGTTCTAGGGCCAATAGCGTGATGCCGGTACTCAAGTCCCATTTCCTCACAAACCCAAATTGGGCGGAAACTGCGGGGCGTTCCAACGCCCCATATCTCCCTCACAAAGCGACCCTCCCTACTACTCACCGCAGACTAGCCTTTCACGGGATAAAAATTAAATGAATAGGTTTGTTACACAGCCAAATAGAAAGGACTCTAATATGGGCGACCTTTTTGATCGATCTGATCTCAAACTCATAAAAACCACCTCTGATTTCAGAAGCGCACTAGCGGTGACTGATGCGACGCCTTTTTCACAACTGACCGTCAGCCAGAGGTTTATTTAACCGGGTACTGCTCAAGAAGCTCGAGCGCTATCGTAATTATGTGTTCTCGGTCACCCCTAGGCCGATTGTCCTTTAGCCCTCCTTATTACACACCACGCCCAATAACCGTGCCTAAGCCACCAACTATCGCCACATATAAAAAGGCGCTATCGTCGTATGAGAGCTGTATCTACAAAATACGACACCCCGACTGTCACTATGAGCAAAAAGGGCGCAATGTGAGTGATATCATACAACGCTACGACCAGGTTCAGCCTGAAACAATATGAGCAACGAACCTTCCCTAACAAAAAGAGACATATTAGAAGCGGCTTCGGCACGGATCACCGACTCCAATTTAGATCAACTTGTTGAGGGTCATTTTGCGACCCTGCGATTGCATGACGATCTTGATCTGATAGAGGGCCTCGATACCGCTAAGGATTGGCTACTAGGTAATCGCTCTAAGCTCAACATCAAGAGCTACAACCCAGATATCAATGCGTCAGAGATTGAGCAGCAACTGTCAGAGTCACATCTGCGGACCATTCAGGCAGAGGATGCTCATCGCTTCGTTGCAGGGCACGATGCTAACCAAATCAAATTTGGAAACGTTAGGTTCAGCGAGCTGACCAGAATACTCGCGGTGACGCTTGAGAGACTATTAGAACCCCGCAGAGTGATGAGGCTCTTCCAGAGCGGGCGGAATTGGTACCCTCCAAACGGATACATGGGGTGGCACACGAACGCAAATGTGCAAGGATTCAGACTTTATTGCAGCCACACTCCTGTCGCTGAGCAGTCTTATTTTCGCTACTTAGATCCGGCAACTAATCAGATAGAGACCAGCTGGGACAGTTCGGGCTGGAATTTTAGGTGCTTCAGAACAGACCTAGAGCCACTATGGCACTGCGTCTACTCCCGAACAGATCGTATAAGTTTCGGTTACGGCCTGATGTTTCCCGTTGACACTGCGAGATAAGCACGCGCCGGGGCTTTTGCCGCGACACCTCCTAAAGGCTGCGTCAATTCAGAGCAGTCTGACATAACACTAAACCATACATAGCCCTGCCAAATGGCAGGGTTCTCATCTATGGCAATTTAGCGACGCGGGGAAGTAAGTCTGGTGGGAACTGTGTTAGCAACCTCTTTACCGCCGTGATGGTGAGCCCCTTACGGTCGTCCTCGAAACTTTTGTTCTCGGGCCATTGGCCTGCCGCACCGCGCCGGGCAATGCTGCCAGACTGAATGCCTATCAGATCAAGTACGACGGTACCGCCCTTATCGCTTTCGACGTACCGCCGGAAGTAATAGCCGATCCTAACAGAAAGTCCATAGCTTCCAGCCACCAACCGCGGTGTATGCCCTACTCTTGGCTGCTGAGTTTTTTTATCTGCCGCTTGATTACCTCATAGTTCACCCCAAATTCTGCCTATCCGCGCGGTGACTCGCGGAAACCTTCTAGCATCAGCTCCTAAGACGTCTTGTGGCGGGCGGGCTGATCACAACTTTTATATCGGCCGTACTGGCTTTTTCGCGTGATGTGATAATCGTCGTCACAACGGCAGGTTTTGAAAAAGGCAAAAGGAAAGTTCTGATCATAATCCGACTCTTTGGTGGGCGTTTAGGCGCAGCTAGCGAGTGCCGGACGAACCAGCGTGCCACCTTACCGCGATGGACGTCCAGTTTACTCTGGCGACGCCCTGAAACTCACATCACTGTCGGCCACGAGCCATGCAAAGACCGCAAAGGCCGCAACATTCTGATCCAGCGATTCGGCATCAAGCTTGTCTACCGTATCGTCTGCCGTATGATGCAGATCAAAATAGTCTCGCCCGTCCTGATGCAGCCGGAGTGTGGGCACGCCCGCCGCAATCAACGGATACAGATCTGGTCCACCACCTGGCTGGTCGTCACTTCCCGGTGCGATACCAATTGGGGCAAGCAGTCGAGCGATTTCGGCAAATAGCTTGTCACCCTCCTCGGTCTGGCTGTCTGCAGTAATCTTCCAAATCCTGCCGCCACCAAAATCACTTTCTGACCCAATCACATGTTGCCCGAGCTTGGCCGCGTGTCGCTTTCGGTACTCACTAGCCCCCAGCAAACCGACCTCCTCGGCGCCCCACAGTACTAATCGAATGGTCCGTCGTGGCGCCAAACCAGAATCTTTTATCAGTTCCAGCGCGGCCATGGTGATACCCACACCCGCGCCATCATCAATGGCACCCGTACCGAGATCCCAGCTATCTAGATGGGCGCCGATTACCACGATTTCTTCAGGTGTCTCACGACCCACCACTTCCGCAATCACGTTGCCTGATTCGGCCGCACGGAGCTCAGAGCTGTTCACGTTGATTCGAACCGAGAGTGCTTTACCCGACGCAGCAATCCGCTCAAGCTGGTCAGCATCTGGGTTGGACAGTGCCAATGCCGGGATCCGCGGCATGTCCTCTCTGTAACGCAGGGAACCCGTGTGTGGAAAACGATGACTGTCGGTACCCACCGAACGGATCAGATACCCCGTCGCGCCTTTGCTGGCCGCGATGCTGGGTCCTGCGGTGCGAGCCTTATTGAAATACCCATAGGATGAGCCATCCTGAGTCCGCTGCATGGCATGCCCCACATAAGCAATGCGACCCGCAAGGCTACCTTCTGGCGCCCGCTTTAATTCGTCTAGGGTCTCAAACATCGAGACTTCCGCAACCAAACCATTTTCCTCAGTGGAGACTGAGCCACCCAAGGCTGTGACTGCGAGAGGCTGAGCATACGGCGCCACTATCTCAGCACTCTCTGCGTGCCGCTTCCACGCGTCCATCACGAAGTATTCGGTGCGAACATTGGCGAACCCTTTTTCAGTGAGGGCATTGACAGCCCAAGCGCGGGCTCGAGATTCCGCCTCAGTACCCGCCAACCGCGGCCCGACCTCGGTAGTCAGCGAAGTCACAATTGCCATGGCATTACTTCCCGCCAGTGCCTGCTTACGAAGCAACTCCGCATGCGCAAGGCTCTCACGCGACGGCACTTGCGCCGTTGTGACATTTGCACCGAAACAAAACACAACTGCGAGCAAAAGTAATCGAAACACTTTGATGTCCATTCAGACGAAGCCTCTACTGACGCACCGAGAGAGCTCTAATTCGCCAGATATCACGTCGTTGCCCTTAGCGCCTCTCCAACTAACGCTTTGCGTTCCCGGAGCCACACATTCGCCGCCTTGGTTTGTGCTTTAGTCGCCGCCATGACACCCATATTGACCCGAGTAGTGCCACTCTCACCCAGCGCCGCAATTTGCTCATAGAACCAATACTGGGTAGCAAAAGCACCAATGGTCCGGAGCAACTTGATACCGTTCAAAAAGCTAAGCGCCCTTGGAAGCAAAGAGAGGGCATCCTCAAAACGAGGGAGCTCACTGAGACCATTAAGCAACTGTGTGGGCGCGTCGGTCATGACGCACATAGGGCGCCCTATACCGATCATATCGGCGCAGCCCGTTTCTAACGCGGCGTCCATCGCGTCGAGCCGTCGCAACCCTCCTGTAACCATGAGTGGGATATTGATTTCCCGGCGCATGGCCTCTGCGAAATCCACGAAATAAGCTTCGCGTGCGCGCGTCGAGGCTGCAACTGACTGTTCCTCTACCGGCTCCATGCCTTCAAGGTTGAGCAACCGAGGTTGCTCGTAAGTACCGCCCGATATCTCTATCAGGTCAATACTGGCTGCTTCCAACCACTTCGCAACCTGCAGGCTTTCGTCAAAATCAAAACCGCCACGCTGGAAGTCGGCACTATTCAGTTTAACAGCGATGGGTAACCGTGGCCCGACCATAGCGCGCACATTCGCCACGCAGGACAACAACAGGCGCGCACGATTTTCTAGCGGTCCGCCCCACTGGTCTGTTCGCTGATTACTGCGAGGACTTAAGAACTGAGACAATAGATACCCATGTGCCGCGTGCAACTGCACACCCGTAAACCCTGCGTCGACCAAAACCTTTGCACAACGAGCAAAACCGGCAATCACTGCCTCAATGTCGTCTTCTGACATCGGCTCGGGTTCACCAAACTGGCCGCCTGGCAGGGTCAATTTTACCGCTGACGGTGCTTTAGGTCGGGGGTTCACAATTTTCTGGCACTGCCGACCGGCATGGCTGATTTGCGCCCAAAAATGATTGCCGGCGCGCGTGCCTGCACTTGCCCAGGCTTTTAGCGCCTCCTTAGCGGCTTCTGACGGCTCTGAATCGACGATGACATTGCCCGGACGCTCCAGATGATACCCGTCAATCTGAACGTTTCCAGACAACAACAAGCCCGCGCCACCGTCACTCCAAATACCATAAAGGCGCTTCAGGGCCTCAGTGGCCATACCCGAAGGATCAGCTAGCCCCTCAGTCATAGCCGCTTTACACAACCGATTGCGGAGTTCGGCGCCACATGGCAGGGTCAGTGGATCTTCGATCATCGGAATCGCTTCTTAGATAATTCTCTTAAAGTTATGTTTAGCAACGATATTCTATTTTTTTTCGGCCCTTAACCGAAGCTAAAATTCTCTCCCAGCAGTCCTCGATGCAAGGAGGTAACACCTTGGCGATGCCGGTATCGGTGCGCTAATTTTAGGGCAGTGTCATATGTGTACTCCTCATCTAAGTTATCTACGAGCAGCTATGTCGCTGATGCTAGGTTTAACATGAAATCAATCTGTTCGCAGTTGGCAACTTGGCGGGCAACGAAGAGTGCTACCCGGTGACAGATCAACCATGACTCCCGTCCTGCCGGGCTTTCGGGGAAATTTAGTCACCACAACAAAACATATCGCTTGCCTAATCGCATTTTTTTTGCGGACAGCTTTAGACTTTTGGGACTTCAATGACGCCGAAATGTGACGGCGTATCCAGCAGCGCAAATACCCCGGACGGATGCCGATGTTTGAGCTTCGGATTTGTGTGCGGTAATACCGCTGAGGGAACCGAAACATACCCTGAGCAGTCCCAATTTGGGACGCCACGCATAAAAGACGGAGTATTCACTATGGCAAAAGCCGGTTTTCAAAGGAACGTTTTGTTGTTGTTAGTCTTCTCAGTAGCAATGTTCTCAGCCTGCTTGGGAGCGCAGACGCTCTCAGTAGAAGGCAAAGGCACGGTAGAGATAGCGCCTGAATATGCGCGCATCAGTGCGTCGGTCAGTCACACTGCTGATAGCGCGCCGGTGGCACAGGCGACGGTAGATCGAATCGTGTCAAAGCTGCTGGCTGGCATATCAGAGTTGCCAGTCGATGCCAGCAGTATTGATGCGGGAAAAATCAACATCCAGCCGAGGTATCGATGGAGCCCACGCTTGAAGACACAGGAATTTCAGGGCTACGAGGCAACCCGAGTGCTTGGTTTTAGACTGATCTCGCTGGAATCGCTTGGCGAGACTCTGCAGATGCTTTCCGAACAAGGCGCCACGGCAGTTCAACCACCTCAATATGGCAGTGCTCGGACCGATGATGCTCGAAGCCGGGCGCTCGTCATTGCCTACGACAACGCCAAACTTGATGCTAACAGCTTAGCCTCGGCGGCCGGCCTAGCTCTGGGCCCACCTGCTAAAATCAGTGTAGGTTCCCAAAGGCCACCTATTTTCCGACCAGCCCATCGCGCCGCCCCGGTAGCTATGGACGCTGAGATTGCGCCACGCTATGAACCGGGCCAGCTATCGGTATCCGCGACTGTGTCTGTCGTTTTTTCTGCATCTCAATGAGGCACTTGGATTCGTTCGCATTCGGCCCTATTATTTGATGAGTAAAGGACACAAGGAAATATTCATTATGAGTGAAAAGCCTGTTTTCTCTTCTGCAGCGACGATAGACCGCGCGGCGGGAATTGCCAGCACTAACAAAGTTTTAAGCAACACGTATTGGCTTTTGGGTCTGACCCTGGCGTTTAGCTCTCTCACAGCGACTTTGGCTGTCGTAGCTGACATGCCTCGAGGCATGGCGTTGGTCCTCATGATCGTAGGGTTTGCTTTGTTGTTCGTGGTCCATAAGATGGCTGACACGGCGAGAGGCCTACCCGCTATTTTCGCGTTTACGGGTGTCTGGGGTGCCTCAATTGGCCCGATGCTGTCGTTTTATTTATCTATGAACAACGGCCCCACCATGGTGCTTCAAGCGTTGGCGGGGACGGCTTTGGTCTTTTTCTCACTGTCAGCCTACGCGCTGAATACCAAGAAAGACTTTTCCTACTTAGGCGGATTCTTGATGACGGGCCTCATCATCGCTGTCGTTGCAATGATCGCCAACATCTTTCTCGGCATTCCTGCGCTCTCGTTGACGCTGTCAGCAGTGGTTGTCATGATTATGGCGGGGCTAATTTTGTTCGATACCAGCCGAATCATCCACGGCGGTGAGACCAATTACATCCGCGCAACGGTAGGGCTCTACCTAAACATCTTCAACCTTTTCGTCCATCTGCTCCACCTGATCGCGGTATTCACAGGCGGAGATGACTGAGCGCGTCACCGGCGCGTGAAAGCCCCGGCTTAGCCGGGGTTTTTTGTTTTGATTTATGGAATTCCTACTGATCATTCGGACCCGACCTGAAGATGCGGAGAGATGGCAGCAAGCTCAACGCTTTATCGAGACCGCGAGCAGCATGGGACATTCTGTTATTCAATGCTTCTTTCAAAGCGAAGGGGTGATGTCCGCCGTGCTCCCCGAAGCTAAAAAGGGCTGGGTTAGGTTGGCTGAGGAGACTGGCGCAGAGCTGCTACTCTGCAGCCAAGCTGCAGAAAACTTCGGGATTACGGCCAACTTACCCTTCGCGATAGGCGGGCTTGGCGCCCTGATTGAGGCCGGCGTAAGGGCCGACAGGGTCATCAGTTTTGTCTGACAGCCCTGACACCGCTTGCGTTCGAAAGTGGTTGCTGTTGTTATCTGGGGCTGGCGACATCAGCCTGCGGGCGGGTACTGATCTGGCGCTGGCGGCCGGCGCATTCGGGCAGTCAGTAACATTGGTTCTCGCTGGAGATGCGCTCAAGCTGCTGTACTCGACAATAGAGGGTGACGATGCGTTGTGGCGGCTTCTTGGGTCACTTCCCTATTACGATATCGAGTCGGTTCACGCGTTGCACGGAGGCGATACATCTCGCGCTTGGCGGGACGACCTCAACATCGTTGCCATGTCATACGCAGAGTGGCATGCAGCAGCGCTCGAGGCAGATATTTTGGTGCACTATTAATGGTATTGCACATGCTTCACAGTAGCGGGCAGTTAGATGCTTGCCTAGCACTCCTATCTGAGCGAGATACTCTCTTAGTGATGGATCCCGGTATCATCGTGGCTGAATCCGGGCGCCTCAAAGATCTACCCTGCCCTGTCTCAGTGCTTTGCGAACCCTGCTCGGCATCTTCGGATGTGAGCGCGACTGTGATGACTGCAGCGCAGATCTCCGTCGCTGAATGGGTGGAATTAGTGTGTATTCACACTCACAATGTGGCATGGCGCTGAGCGCGATGAGAGAGGGCATCCTTCAGCCACTCTGTGATGACAACGGCTTTTTAATTGAACGCGATGACTGGAACCCCGAGATCGCCGCAGCCTTTGCTAGAGAGGAGGGTATAGCGCTCACGGCTGCCCACTGGGAAATTTTGGAATGTCTGCGTGACTTTCATAGTGAATTCGGTGACTCACCTGCCAACCGAGCGTTAGTAAATTACGTCAAGGCCCATGTCGGCCGAGATCAGGGCACTAGTATCTACCTGATGAGCCTGTTTCCCGGCTCTCCCGCTCGAGTTGGCAGCCGCATTGCCGGCCTGCCGAAGCCCAAAAACTGCCTGTAATCCTCTGTGCAAATGACCCATTTTCAGCCTAATCGCTGCGCGGCATTGTTCGCAGACAAAGTTGCGCAAGCGCTTTTAAGCCTGGGATTATCAGATGATCCTAAACCTCGACTCTTTGAATCAGAGCCCAGCGGGTTTCGACTGCGAGCCGAGTTCCGCATCTGGCACGACGGCAGCAACCTCGATTATGTGATGTTTCCACCAGGAGACTCACGATCCCCACAGAAGATTACAACATTCCCCATTGCAGCACCGCGCATCACTGAGGCTATGCCTAAATTGAGGGCTATGCTCACTAACTCGGCGGAAATGCGTCGCAAATTGTTTCAGGTTGAATTCCTATCGACACTTAGCGGCGCGTTATTGATCACTTTGATTTACCACCGTCCCCTCGGTGACGCCTGGCATAAAAACGCCACTACATTAGCTGCTGACCTTGATTGCCAGCTTATTGGTCGGAGCCGCAAGCAAAAACTGGTCCTCGATCAGAATTGGGTTGAGGAAGTAATCGACATTGAGGGCAAGAAATTTCGCTATCGGCAGCCCGAGCAATGCTTCACGCAACCCAATGGCGGCATCAATAAAAAGATGATTAGCTGGCTGTTAGAGCACACGCAGCGGAGTGACGGCGACTTGCTCGAGCTCTATTGCGGCATCGGTAACTTTACCCTGCCCCTGGCCTCGCGTTTCCAGTACGTGCTCGCCACGGAACTGAGCAAACCTGCCACTGAGGCAGCGCGCTGTAATGCTGAGGTCAACAAAGTCGCTAACGTGGAGTTCGCCCGACTCTCTGCAGCGGAAATGACGAGCGCCATGGCCGGCGAGCGGCCCTACCGGAGGCTGTCTCATCTTCGTCAACCACTGGATCAATACAACCTTTGCACACTGTTGGTAGACCCACCCCGAGCCGGACTCGATGACGCAACAATTAATCTTGCCGCAGGTTTAGACAGGATCCTATATATCAGCTGCAATCCCCACACACTTGCCGGCGACCTCCGCACATTGACGACCACCCACGCGATATCCGAGTTAGCTTTTTTTGATCAATTCCCTTATACCCATCACCTTGAATCAGGTGTGATCCTCACGAGGCGATAAATATGGACTCACTCAATGCGGACATTATTGAATCCCGATTAAGCCAGCACCCGGATTGGCGCACTGAAAGCGGACACTTGGCGAGAGACATCCAGTTTCCTAATTTTGTATCTGCTTGGCGATTTATGAACTACGTCGCCGATGTTGCCGAGCAACAGAATCACCATCCCAACTGGTATAACGTATACGGCACTGTGCAAATTCGACTATCCACCCACGATGCCGATGGCCTGACGAATCGGGATTTCGAATTAGCGCGAAGCATTGACCACTACCTAGCAACGGAAGAATACACCAACCTACCTCCGACGCCATTCAACGGATAATTAGGAGGAGCTCACAATGCAACTCTATTTTATTGCGCCAACGTAGCGCGCCATCACCAGATGTTGGGTAGCACAGCAAATTCCATAGCCAGGCCACTGGCACACCGACATCAACGGTATAACACTCTCGGATATAGCTAATTACAAGCTGAATGACTGCATGCTGCCCTTTAGCTACCAAATTATCTCAGTCAGGATTTACTGCCTCGGCGCTATTTTAAGTATGTGCGCGCGGCTCTTTATTTGACGCCCCATGCGGAAAACCCCGCATCGACTTTGCGGGCTTACGAAGGCTCATCTGAGAAGCGCAAAGCGCCGTGGCCTGTGGAACCCAGCTAAGTATCGAGGCACGCTCCGGTCAAAATGTACTCTTTCTATTCGGCAACAACGAGGTAACTATCACAACCGACAACGTCTTGGCGACGTTCTCCAAACCCACCGTCCGCTCTCATGTCACGACCGCCTCCGCCATGCTGGCGCAGCTCGGCGTGCCTTTGGAGAAGCTCGACTACCTCGGCAACATGCAGGCTGGTCACTAAGGCGCTCCGGCGCAGTGTGATGCCGAGCCTCTCGTCTATCGATTCAAAAACGCGCTGATTGTCGCCGCTACGCCAGCCTCGTTTAACATCGGTGCGTGGCCTACGTTCGGGACCTGATGTATCACCATTTGCGGGTGACGCGCCTGCATCTCCTCGACGCACGAAAGCGATAGCAGATCTGTCAATGCACCGCGGACCAACAAGGTGGGAATTGCTGCCATAGCTTCAAATAAAGACCACAAGGTGTGCGCCTCAGTGTCGTTACCCTCGCCAGCCAGGGGCTCGGCGATACGGGGGTCATAATCAATCACGATTTGATCGTCACGCTCTACGTAACATTGCCTCGCAAAATCCGCCCACTGCTTGTCTTGCCACAAGGGGAAGATATCAACGCTGACCTGCTTCAGATAGTACGTGGCCTCAGTCCAATCATCGAAGGGGCCTGCAACGCTAACATAGGATTTGATGCGCTCCAGCCCGGCCTCAGCAATTTCCGGTCCAATGTCATTAATCACTGCACGTGTGACCAAACCCGGATAGAGCGCGTTCAGGGCGAAAGTCATTAGGCCACCCATTGACGTCCCCACAATCGCAACGTTCTCAATACCAAGCTGATCTAAAAGTCCGCGCATATCTGCAACGTACCGCATGATCTTATACTGAGCGGGGTCGTCATCGTACTCAGACCGGCCACGGCCACGCTGCTCAGGGACCAAGACACGAAAATCCTCCTTGAGCCGCAGCGCAAGTTCATGGAAATCGCGACTGTTCCTTGTCAGTCCATGCAAACACAGCAACACAGGCGAATCAGGACGTGGTCCCGAGTAATCGCGGATGTAGAGCTTTAATCCATCGTTAGTTGCGTGAAAAATCTCCTCGAACTGGGTCATGAGGCGCCTGGGTAGCGGGACTCAAGTGCTTGGTAAACCATTTCAGGAAAGTCCGGAGCGGCGTCATCCAATGATTCCAGTAGCTCTGATAAATGCTCGTTGTCCTCGCGTCCCCGCCATTGCTTTAAATACGTGCCGTCCTGATACCCATGATCTTGACGGAAAAAATTCAACACGTTTTTCCCAACATAATGGCGGTACAGCTCGTCAGCTGACAGACCGCAGGCGCGCATTAGGGCAGCGAATAGTGATACAGAAAACGTCTTTGACG
The DNA here is from genome assembly GCA_902631395.1 of Halieaceae bacterium. Classification (GTDB taxonomy): domain Bacteria; phylum Pseudomonadota; class Gammaproteobacteria; order Pseudomonadales; family Halieaceae; genus Luminiphilus. The sequence goes on from CACOYM010000019.1 coordinate 18,766, forward strand.
CGAGTGCATGCTGCGCCAAAGCCTCGGTGGCACCGTGTATCCGCGACACCATCGACTCCGAACCATTCTCGGAAGTTGGAATCGTTTCAAAGTCAGCACATATGCGCTTGGCTAACTGCGGAAGTTCGGTCTCGGAGTCAAACAGCGCAGACAGACCAAAGTGCCAAATATCAACGACCTCCAGACGAACCTGCTCCATATCTGGAGTTTGTTTCTTCCACCACTTATATCCGACATGGTCCATCAACTCACCGCATTCGATCCATGCAGCGCGATACCAGTCAAAATTTTGGCCTACCCAGTGCTCGTGCACGCGGGTATTCATGCGGTGTTGCATCTGCAACATATTGAGCACGGCATCTTGATTCATTGTGTCGACACGCAAATTAACAACCTTAAAATTCTAGCATGCCAGGCCGGCTAATCTCTGCCCAGAAGCGCCGGCTCTGGCGCCTGATGCTGGGCATTAAAATAACTGCATCACAACAAACTTAGTCGTATTCTCCGAGATTCTTTGAAAACAACCTGCCCAAATCTCTGAAGGCCTTAAATTCCAGACAATTGCCGCTGGGATCTATCAAAAAGCAGGTACGCTGCTCACCTGCGCGCCCCTCGAATCGAGTCGTGGGCGCAATGAGGAAATCGGTCCCTGCGCTTTTAATCCGGGCAACCAATCTGTCAAACGCCGCCCACTCCAACACAATGCCAAAGTGCGGAATCGGAATCTCCTCTCCGTCAACCGGGTTTGTCAGCGTGCCCCGGTCCTGCTGTGCGTCTTGACCTACCCTGTGCAGAACTAGCTGATGTCCGAAAAAGTTGAGATCAATCCAGGAATCAGATTCTCTCCCTCGAGAGCAGCCGATCACGATCTCATAGAACGCCGGTGTTTGATCAAGATCCGAGACCGGAATCGCCAAATGGAAACAGTTTAAGGCGGCCACTAGTGTGCTCCTGCTTTCGCCCTCACAACATCTCAGCCTGACTGGTAACCATATGTATGGCGCCCCGCAAAGGCGTCTGCTGAGAACGCCGCTTAGGACGCCAGTGCTTAGCCCTGAGCCGAGTGAGTTACTAGACGTTAGTTACCGGCGGCAGCAACCGACCGGACGGGCATGGCCGGACCTCGAACGCAGATCAAATCTATATCACCCAGTGAAGGATGCGGGGCTGTGCCCCACTGCAGAAACTGATTATCGCCACAATATTGATTGGCAACTAGATAGGGATGCAGCGTGTCATACTCACTGTAATTGAAGGAAATGCGCATTAAGGTTCCCACTGGCACTGCGGCAATAGCGCCGTCATGGGCCAGATGCTCACTTAGACCGTCCTCAGGTATAACAATATGAATTGGTGGCGCAGCTTGGGTGCAATCAGAGGCCATAACGCCGAGGGACAGTGCAATTATAAAACGCTTCACAGTGACGACCTTATGATGAATCTGTCGCTACTTACGCCTCAATGATCTAGGTAGACCACAGTTTGATGGCTCTGTGCGGACTACAGAACCTGTAAACACGAGGGTGACGCACTGCTCCGAGCTCGGCGAGCACGCTGGTTACATACGGCCTTGCTGAACAATCTCGACACTAGAGACTGCTAATTAGGAAAAGAGACAAAAATGATCGAATCTCTCAGTATTGATACAACCCTGTTTTTTGCCGCTATTTTTGGTGTGCTGCACGTGTTTTTCACACTTCGCGTGGGCGGATATCGAATGCGCCGCAAAATCAGCATGGGAGACGGCGGCGACATCGAACTTCGCAACCGCATCCGCGCGCACGGGAATTTCATTGAGAACGTCCCAATCGCATTATTGCTGTTACTGCTCAATGACCTGATCGGAACCTCAAGAACGACGATAACGATACTCGGATCAACCCTCTTGATATCGCGGCTCGTGCATTACGTCATGATCGTCTCGCGGCGATTTCCGATGATTTTGCGGCCCCTGTCAATGCTGGGGACTCTGGGATCAATATTAGCCAAGGCTTTGATACTACTGGTTGCCGCAATCTAGGGCACCGTGAGGTATCCGCATAGATGTGTCTCACTCCCGATGAAAAAGTCTGATACCGTGGACATGCACACAAAATTGAAAGACGACTCAGGACTTCACACACTGAGCTGAGATTCAGAGAACCCATGCAGGAGTCATCGCCGCAACTGGAGGGCGAGGAGGAAAACATGAGAATCTTTAACGCTGTCTTGACGTCACTTGCGCTGCTGATGGCGCTCATGGCTGCTTTACCGCTCTACGGGTTGGACTTGGTACTGATTGGCAAAGGCGAACTCATCACCGTATCGATAGACGAGTCTAATTTGCATTTATTCATGGTGCGCTCAGCAGCCTTTGCCACCTTCGCCACCTTCAGCCTGAACTATCTTCGACGACGCAGACCGCTCTCCTCGGTCGCTCCACTATTATATTTTTGCGCTTGGGCTCTCGTTTTCGGGCCCGCGTACGTCTTTGTCTATGCCAGCCCAAACTGGAAGCAAGCGGCGTTTTTGATTTTCACGCTCGTGCTTATTTTTTTCCTATACCGAGAAAACGAACGGGAGGCGAAGACCATATTTGTTGATAAGTGGTAGTTGGACATCCGACGGGGCTCAGCCGCAATCGTCGGTGGTGTCGAATGCGTGGGCGGGGCAACCACTGTTACCAAGGTAACTTAGGATTTTCTTTATCAAATAAAAGACGCGATCCTCTCGGCATGTAGACGTCAGGCAAGTATTTTGGAGCAGCTTTTTATGCGCCACCCCGCTCCTGAAATATAGAAGACCTGTGAGATCTTAGTGAACATACAAAAGGCTGGGCATTAATCCCAGAAAACTAACGACGGAGCTACTCGCTGCAAAAACCGTTCTCAGCCTAGCGCGGCTAGGACTGCCACCCCTACCGCAGCAATCAGGCAATATAGGAATACCTTCCAGAGGGAAAAACTTCGGGAAGACCAATCTATGCGATCCTCTCTGTTAGTCTGTCTTGATGATGCCCTAAAACGGCCCAGGTAGAAAAAAATGGCGAGGGACAATATCGATAACCCTCCAAACAGCAAAGTATTTAAATCCACTATCTACTTCTCAATTTTGCAAGAAGTCGTAGCATTTCAAGATAGAGCCATATTAGTGTAACCATCAGGGAAAATGCGCCAAACCATTCCATGTATTGCGGGGCGCCCATTTCCGAACCTTGCTCAATGAAATCGAAATCTAACACCAGATTTAAAGCCGCTATTCCAACAACGAAAAGGCTAAAACCAATGCCAAACAAACCATTTGAGTGAATGAAACCGATATCACCAAAGCCAAACATATTCATCAGTATGTTGACCAAATAAAGCACCGCTATGCCCATTGTTGCGGACGCAACCATGAGTCGGAAGTTCTCTGTGGGTTTCACGATACCGGTTTTGTAGAGGAACAGCAGTGAAGCGAGGGTACCTAGGGTGAGTCCTACCGCCTGTATAACAATTCCAGGATACTGTGCCTCGAAGATGGCCGAAATCGCCCCTAAAAAAAGTCCCTCTGCTATTGCGTATAACGGGGCTGTTATGCCTGAAAATTGTTTTTTAAGTATGGTCACAACCGCCAAGATTAGGCCGACAATTGCCCCCCCAAAAGCCCACGGGATAACTGTGCCGGGGTTACCACTTGAGAAAAACATTCCCCATGTGTAGGACGCCGAGATAACGACTAATGCAAGCAAGATGCCCGTTTTGTTGACCGTGCCTTGCAGCGTCATTGTTGCTGGAGGCGCACTAGTTGCGAATGATGCGTCGACCGCGCTGCTGGAAAAGGTTTCTGCACTAAGAGAGGGGTTACCCGATCGACCAAACATCTCTAACGCTTTGTGATTAGACATACTAGTTACCTTTAAGGTGGCTGCGGCTCTAGTCTACTTAAAGTCCTGCAGTAATTTAATTAATAGCGCCCATCAGTGATGCGAACCACCTTTAGGCCGCCTCCTTACCGAGTCTGCCCCTAGGGCTTGTCTTGCGTACATCTTACCAAATGCCGGTCTCAATGTACGTCGTCATACATGCTCCCAGAGGCCAAACCGTAGTTGTAATTGGGACTGTTGCCGTCCAGATACATTGCGATTTTGTTTTGCAATATCAGGCTGTTCTCGCCACGCAGTAAACCCTTGCTACACCGTCTGCTGTGGCTGGGCTATTTGGTCTTATTGTGATTGCTCGATGGTAAGCAGCTATGCTTAATGGTGGTTTCGTTGCTTCTGAGGAAATGCCTCTTGCGTCAGCCGATACGCCATGCCGCGCTCACACTTCGCACTCAATATGCTGATCTCGAAAGGCGTTTTAACTTCTTTAAATGCGGATTTAATGAAGCAAGGCCGGCAAAACTATAAACGTCAATCGCGAATTCCCAATCAAAGATAACCTAGGTGTATTGATAGGATAGAAAAGTTAAGCACTGTAACCGCCGTCAACTCCTATTATTTGTCCGTTTATATAGGCGGCCTCGTCGCCCAACAAGTAATGAACCAAGGAAGAAACTTCTGAAGGTTTACCAAGCCGTGGCGTAGGTGTTCTGTTGAGGCAGAGTTCTATGACGCCCTGCGCAACCGCATCTGTCGTAAATGACGAGTGCACGATTCCAGCGTCTATAACGCCGGGCGCGATTGCGTTTACCCTCACACCGTCTTTGGCTACCTCTCTAGCTAGTTGCCGAACAATGCCCATCACAGCAGTCTTTGGAATGCCTGACATCCCGTCGTTTTCCAGAGTTCTAAGCACCGCTGTCGTAAGAAGTTGCACTATGACTCCGCCCTCTCCTCTCGCCAACCGCCGGGCTGATTCTGTCAACACGTTGAAAGACCCGAGAACATCGGACCTCACGATACGCTCAAACTCTGTCGGAGCAACATCTATTAAAGGCTTCAGAGGTATCGCCGGACCCACCGCATTAACTACGCCTCTTAGTCGGCTTGATGTTCCTTCCGCTCTATCTAAAAGCTCCGCCACCGACTTCGAATCGCGGACATCCACAGCTATTGATTCGACCCCACCGCCCGCAGAAATTATCTTCTCTGCCAAGGTCTCGACGGTATCAAGATTAGTGTGATACCCCAGTATTAATCGATAATGACTAGACAGAGTTTGAGCAATCACTGACCCAAGCCCGCCGCTGGATCCAAAAATGGCTATGGTTTCCATCCCTGCCAGTACCTCCGGTTGTTAGTTGTGCCCGCGTTAAAGGGCAAGCGTGTCGATAACAAATGGCTCGGTCGATAACGAGAGTTTGAGTTCCACCCAGTAGGGCATCTTCATGCAGTAGCCTACCAAAGGACTGCCTCATTGTAAGAGTTAGTATGAGAGTGAGAAGGGTACGCAAAGGAGAGGATAACGTTGTGAGTATGAGGAATACGGCCGACGTGGATCAGAAGTCTGTCCCTGCGGACATTGTTTGCATCTTGCACAGGCATATAGTGTCGGATGCCCCAAATACACGCGCACCGCATTCTTAGCTTGACAGACCGCCAACAAAATCACATCACGGCGTAAACGCGCTATCAAAAGCCGACTGTATGAGTGGCAAGATGTCACTCAATAGAAACCTTACGGGAGACGTAGAGTCATCTTGAAAATATTCGTCTATCGCAACAAAACCGCCAATCCCCCTCCCAATGTCAATGAAACTCACCGACCCAAACGCTCCCGGATCATAGAACACTCCCTCATAATCCGACGCGATAAACCATCCTAACCCATAGGGTGTAGGGTTAAGAGGGACCAAGCTGCCATAATCGCTTTGCATCATTTTTAAAGATTTGTCACTGAGAATCCTTCGCTCTCCGCAGAACCCACCATTGAGATGCACACTTAGCAACTTGGCGTAGTCAGATAATGTCGTGATTGCGCCTCCTTCGACATTCGGATTTTGGATGCCAAGAAGGCCATCGGGTGAACCGTTCCATTGAGTTAAGTCCTCCCACATATTGCCAAAAGTGAAAACTTCAAGTTCACACGGAGCAGCCAAATACTCGTGGACCAGCTGATTCCAATTTTTGTTGGAAGAAAGCGCAGCGGCAACCCCAGCGAGTTGCCATTGGCTGCCACCATAATCAAACGCTTCGCCGGGCTCTCGTGTATTCAGAAGCCCAGTTGTAAAAAGAGTTTGGCCGCACTCTTGAAAATCTATGTTCGGATTAAAGCTGAACTGACACAAATGCACGCCATAAGTGAGAATTGAAGAGAGGCCGGGGATACCTGAAGTATTACTCACGAGCTGTAATGGCGTTCGGTCTCCGTACAAGCCTCGGACAGGAAACACCTCACCAATTGGCATGTCCATTCTGAAATTAGACTTGGGATCCTCCTCTAGGGCCAGCAGCGTCATTACAGCCGGCACTTTACTCGTGGACGCTATCATTGTTACCAAGTCTTCAGAATGATCTCCAAATGCCTTCAGATAAATTGAACCGGATGAATCTACTAACGCATAGCTAATGCCATCAAAGATGTCACTATCGTCTAAAAAATCTTGGAATCGTTGATTTACTGCCGAAAAATCAGGCTCACTTTGTAAGCCCACCGAATCATCTGGGACCGTCGTTGGCGCCAAGCTTTGTATTTGTCCAAGCAACCGCTGAAACAAACTTTCGGGACTTGCGTTAGCCTCACATGTTGCACATAAAAGAAGAGCCAGACCAATTAATTTCCAGCGGCTATAGATCACCGCGGACTCGGACGTGGGAACTATTAGGTTTAGCAAAGCCATCCCTTCACCTGATCAAAGGCCATTCATAGAAGAGGCCGACAAACTAGTGGGGTGAGTCTACCAAAGCGCTGTAATACTCCAGCTTTCGTCCGCGATGCCTAATCCAGGCAAAGGTCATTAGCGTCCAGCACCCGTGCCTGCGTCTGCATTACCAAATCCCGCGCATCCAAGTAAATTCCAAGTATCGCAGTACTATTGCTTTTTCTGTGACGTTGCCCTTGATGCCCTCGAAACGCTTCAACAAAGTCACGTAAACACCGACATAACTTAAAGCGCTGGCCGGTGCGGACGCCAAAGCGGCACAGAGACTCCCACATTAATTATCTGAACGCTTTGGACTTAGGCTAGCCGAGGGAGTATGCACGCTGAGTGATAGTTTAGGTCCTTTCGTCACGTCTGCTAGACACTCTCTTTTCTGACCTGCTCGAACAATAGCTCTGTTTGATCATCCGATAATCCAAATTGGTCTTTCAGATCGTCCAGAAGCCTTCGTTCATCATCATCTATCTCCCCGTCAGCTAACGCACGGCGAAGCTCCCCTTCATAGATCACTCTCTTGCGAGCCATTTGATTGCTAAAAGCGCTCGCGACAATACCTGTCAGCATGGCGACGATGCTAACTCCAAGAAAGGCGGTAAAGATGGAAATGACTTTTCCTATGGAAGTGACTGGAGACACGTCACCGTAGCCAACTGTAGTCAGCGTAATCAACGACCAATACATCGCGTTTGGTATTGAAGAAAATTTATCTGGTTGATGCTGACTCTCAGCGTAGAACATGATCGACGACGTGAGTATCAAGGCAAGCAGCAGGAGGTAAGAAGCGGCGGCGAACGATCTGCGCTCTTGCCAGATCGCACTGAACAAATCTTCAAGAGCTGTTGAATAGTGCGAAAGTTTGAAAACCCGCATAAGTCTGAGAATTCTCAGTACCCGTAAGTCAAGCCCCGGAAGCAACATCTGAAGGTAAAAAGGTAGGATTGCTATTAGATCAATCATTCCATGAAAACTAAGAGCGTATCTGAGACTACCATTGCTAATGCCTATTCTTGCTTCATATCGGATTGCTCCGTTAGCCCAAAGACGCAGAAAATATTCGACAGAAAAAATAGCCACACTCAAAATCTCAAAGTAATAAAAAAAGATTTCGTAGCGGGTAAAAATGGAGTCCACCGATTCCATTACCACTGCAAAAATATTGAGGAGCACTAAAGTCAAGATCGCGATATCTATTAACCTTCCTTTAAGATCTCCGTCTTCGCTTTTTTCAAGTAAAAGCAGCGTTCGGTATCTAATGCTCTGAGTTTCTGACATCTGGAATTAATCCTTGGGTACTGATAAGCCGCAGGCGGAAAAGCTTGAACTCGCTCTCACATTTAAGCAAGTGCCCTTCCAACCTTTAGAAATAAGAAAACCTAGATAGCGTCTGTCGCTAATACAGATGACTACGCTGATACATCGCGTGAGGATATGCGGCTTAACCTCGCCCTCAGTCTAGAAAATACAGTAGCCAATTCCTGAAACACTCCATCGCCCTTTGATAATTAGCCGTGAGGGGGAATCGTAAGCCCGTCTCTGGGCATAATGTTCTTCTTGGTGGGTTGTGTTGAGTTTGACATTTGGAACGCTCAGGCAACCGTCACAGGGGCTTCATGAATCTGAGGGTCATGCGGTCAGATTCGCCGATAGCTAGCATCCTAGAAGTGCGGTCTGAGTTACCCTCACTCCCTGCCAGAGTCGGGGGCAGTCGCCATACCACGTCGCCCTCTGTAGGCCTGTCCTTTTTATTGGAATTATGATCCGAACTATCCACGAATACGAATCCCGCGCTCTGTGCAGCCTCAATCACAAAACTTTCCTTCAGATACCCATTGGATCCGTTAGACCAACCTGCAGTCGCTCTGCTGGGAGCCCTGTGTTGCACCACCCCAAGGGTACCTCCAGGCTTCAATAGCATTAATGCGTCGTTGAGGGCCTCAGACAAGTAATCTCTGTGGTCGCCAAAACGAGCTAAATTGTGCAACGCTCTTATAAAAAGAACTGCATCTACTCTTTCATACATAGACGGAGGAAGGGAGCCAAACTCCACTGCATCAAACTCTGCTGCGTCTGTGGTTACCCAGGATCTTGCCTCTGCGGGCCAGTTGTCCGTCCAACTCTCCAGTTCCTTTAGGCGCTCATCAGAGAACATTCCAAATAAGGGCAACATATCCTTAGCATACATCGCTCCAATCACGACGCCTTGTTGCCCCAGGTATTGCGCTAGAATCCTCGTATACCATCCAGATCCTGGTAGCGCCTCTACCACTGTCATTTCAGGCTCAATGTCAAAAAAAACTAGGGTTTCAAGGGGATTTCTGTGAGGGTACCTAGCTTTAACGAGATCTGGCTGTTGCTCCAGCACAACCGCAAGCGCCTCGGTTGAGGCGTTCATTTCATAAGCGAAGCTTACTGTGCCAGTAACAAAGATGCACAGAGCCATAATCAGTTTCACAAGTCGCATGTAAATCCTTCATCAGTAATTCAAAGACAAGCTCAAGTTAAAAGTACCGAAGTGCCACTAACTTGCACATCCGAGGGGGTTAACTGCTGAGGGAGGTGTCGGTTGACCCCAGGCTACTCTAGTAGCCAGACTTCATGCTCTCATTATTTTGCTCTTGATTGGATCCGGAGCGGGGCCGCCGTAAGTTGCACATCAGTAAGAAAGTATAATCTCACCCTCGTCCGAAAGAAGGATATTGCGAAATTGGGCACGCGTGGACTGTTTTGCAAAGAGATTGTTCCCTATGAGCCAAATACCCACGATTTTTCTTGGAGGGTCTCCTGCAACCGCTTCAGAGTAGTCATCGTAAACATTTCTGCTGTGTGACTTCCACTTGCCCAAGCCATAAGTGCCACTATCAAGGACAAAATGAGTCTCTCGCTCACTCCACCAAGGCAGTGGGCATCGGAAGCTCATTCCCTTTGCTAGAAATTTGCTCCACATCCACGTTAGATCCTGGCCATTATCGAACTCCAAGGCGATGCTCAAATAGTCATGACCGGCGATCAACGTCTCTGGCAATACGGACGGCAGGGATTCGTATAGCCAGTCGAAAGAAAATCTCATGGTTCGAGAAAGCTCTATGTCCACTGGCATTTTTATAATGCCGACATCATTCTCCAGCCTCGCCTTAATAAAGTACTCGTCACCCACACGCCGGCCACTCCAGACCTCTGACTCACCGAGCACAGTCAGGTATTCAAAGTGTTTAGGCGGTCTGTCTTCCGCGCCACTCGGCATCTGACTCAGATTCTTTTCATCACCAATTTGCCGCACACTGTCCAACAAGACAAATTTCTGTATCCCCAAAGTGAAAGATACAGCGATTTCAGGCGCTTCTAAGATCTCTGGCGGAAAAGTGCCTCGCTTGTCAAACCAGTAGAAATTTGGTGGGCGAATAGCTACTTCGAGTTCTCCACTGCGCTCACTGACCGAAACGAAATCATCACCCGGTAAATTTCTTGCCGTCCCGTTCTGACCTACTCGATACCAGAGCACGTGTCGAGGTGCGAGGATCAAACCTTCCGCATCCCAGATACCACTTGCTTCAATTTCAAATGAATCACTACGTTCCAAAAAAATGCCAGTTTTTATCCAGCCTCCATGGGCATTTTTTAGCTCTAATTTCACCAAATTTTTACTATTAGCTGCTACTGCATCGGGACAGCTCATCGCCAAGGATGCACAGACGCACATCGCACCTAGCAACCTACAAACTGCCTGACTTGTTAACAACAGATAAACTTGAACCAAAATTTCCCCTTTGCACATGCACCCTGCGTAACTCCTTACTAGGTGCTTGCCTTTATTTAGGAGGCCATGTCAGGGCAAGCGTATTCGGGGAGGAATTTACCTGCCCTGAGGATTATCATTGCTTGAGCCCTGATGTGGAAAATGTCCTTAGAAAAAATACGCAAAGCTGACTATTTTCCACTCCTTATCACCATTGCAGAGAATACCTCTGGGTCCTTCCATTGGACAACAGGATCTAGGACGTTGCTCTCAAGGGTAAATATGCCATTCTTGGCCGCACTCAACTCGCTCGCTATTAGATGCTCTGCGGACTTGTACTCCTCCATCCACTTAATATCCCAAGTCTCATTGAGAGTGTCTTTCGACCGTCCCATCCAAGGCCAAAGTTGAGTGATGTTGTGGTCGGCCGCAATTTCATCTAAGAAGCCATTTAGTTCACGGTTTGCTGCCGCTAAGTCGTCGTCAAATTTGCTTTTCAATAAGCCTCTGAGATTGTCCCAGTTGGACACATACTCGCACTCGGATATGGTCACGACACTAGCATCAAGACTGTCGGCCTAAATTGAACTTCGAACATCCCAGCTACCGAAAAGGACTCTTGAGGAGCATGAGATTACAGGTTGGAATTGACGCTGAATTTCGCCGCCAGACCTGAGTGAGCCGTCAATGTCAGCGCCACCGCCACTCTCTGACCATTTGCCATACCAGTAAACCGACTTATCTAGATCAACATCACTGGCAAAAATAGGAAGCAATATTTTGGCACTATAGTCAGTGAAACCGGCAGCATCAGCGCAGCTATTCCAGCTTTCTACAACACCTTTCAGAGAAGTAAGGTTCGCATTATCGCGCAAGCTACATTCCCAAAGCTCTGCGGTATTACCTTCCTGCCATTAGTCACTCTCGTCGTAAACTAATCCTTGCGCTTTGAGCTCGCTAAGTGGATGTAACAAGCACAATAAGATGGTGATGACTGCACTTGTTATGACGGTGGCTGACCGATGGTTAGCACTTCGCCAATATCGATGAATTGTTTGCGCCTCGAACATGTGACTAAACGTCGGCCTCATTGCTAATCTCCATAAGACAGTTTCCGGTTCATGGTCTATCAGATTTCGAATGTTTATAAAAGGAAACTTCAGAAAGTTCAGAAGCGATAGTGCTCTGTAACCATGGCTTTTCAGAGTGGAACGGTTCGTGGCCATCACCTCCGCAAGAACCGTGTGTTTCGGGCGTTAGCGTTATCACTAGCGAGATGACCCCACCAGGGTTCTGAGTATCGTTGTAATTATAATGGTCACTGCCCATAAACAGTTGGGGGTTGTCTGCAATTTGAGACCAGTGTCACCTAGCAGCGAACTGTTGCTCCATCATTAGTTGTAATTGGGCTATCTGTTTTTGTTGTGACTGAACAACGATAAGGAGTTCTGTTCGCTGTTGCTCAATTTGCTCGTGAAGAGTGGCAATTTCTGCGTCTTTACCTTTAATAGCTGAATGATGCTGGGCATCTAACTCCTGAATTGCTCGGATAATCGGTGCGAAGAGATCGTTGTAACGCAAAGACATGTGCGAGTTCTCAGTTGGCTGATGCACCATCCCACTATTGCTGAGGCCGATTTTTTCCAGCGAGGCTTCTACTTCTTGTGCTAGTAATCCCATTTCAATATCGGAGTTAGGATTGTTAATCCGGTGGTAACTGACCGGATTAAGGTCATTGATCAGCGCCAAACCCTGATTGACGGGGCTAATGGTGTCTTTCAGTCGAGCATCCGAGGAGGACGTGAACGCCACCTCGCCTTCGATCACTGTCACAGAAGTGTTACCTATTCGTACTTTGTTGCTGGCATCTACCCGAGCTTCGTTGCCGATAACGGTAGCATTCTGCAGATCTACGGAAAGGGTATCAGCCTGATAACCGATGGCAGTATTTCCGGTCCCTGTGGTGTTGAAATCTAGTGCATTAGCACCGACCGCAGTATTTCGATTCGCAGTCGAGTTAGTGTATAACGCCTCGTGTCCAATAGCAGTGTTGTCAGACCCCGATATATTGTTATAGAGAGATTGATAACCTGCGGCTGTATTGGTCGAGCCACCTACATTGTTATAGAGGGTTCGATAGCCACTTGCTGTATTCCTAACACCCGTGTTGTTGGTCAGCACGTCTGATCCAATGGAAGTATTCTGACTGCCGTCTGAGTCAACGCTGCCCGCCGGGCCCTGAGGTCCTTGAGGCCCAGTGGGTCCAGTGGGACCCTGCTGACCAACAGCTCCTGTCGCGCCGGTGTCTCCCTGGGGACCTTGCAGACCGGCGATTCCCTGCGGACCTGCCGGACCTTGTGGACCAGTGTCGCCGGTTTCACCTTTCTCTCCCTGCGGGCCCTGTGCCAACGCAGATATGTCATCTATCGCGCTCTCTAAATCATCAAAATTTTGATTGAACTGATCGGCATCAATAACTCCGCCGTCCTCAAATACGTAGGTGACCTGGGTCTCAGCGGTAGCTTGAAAACTGATAACGATGATTATTGCGGAGAGGAAACGGATCATTTAACGACTCCTTAAAACCTTATTTTATGCGCGAGAAACCATAGTGTTGCGGCAAGTAAAACGGTTGCCCAAAGTGGCATTGTCGGGATGATATAAGCCGGTGTGACCAAACCAAATGCCGCTCCGCCAAATATTGCTGATCCGAATCTCGGTAGCCCCTGAGCCAGCGAAAGCCCAGAAAAAAAGAAAGCGGCAGAAAGGATTAAGGTTTTCACTGCGGTGCTCCTAGGTAGCGAAGCGATCCAAAAACACTGTCAGGCCAAAACAACTTCACACTTCCGGGAAGCTTACAGAAAAGAGGAGCGCAAGTGGAAGTCTTGGAAGATTGCAGAAAATTTGGGGCCGTTCAATTGTGTCTGGCTGTTTCAACTGTAATATTCGCCGCACAAATAGGTCAGGAATTAATTCTAAGAATCAGGCGGCTACACGATGTAAATTAAAATCATCAAGCTAAAATGGCATCTAGAGCCTCATTTGAGCTGGCACGGTCTTTACGGTAGGTGGATGTTAAGTTCTTGGCTGCCACTTATCGTTACATCTCACTGCATCTATTATTTTTCTGAGTCCCTCTCGGCTACTGAACCGAAAACATGAACCAACGCCGTAGCTTCGGTCCTCCAGTAGAGTCGATGGGAAGCTAGGAGGGCTACCATGCTCGCGAGGAGGGCCAGCAAGGTCAACGGTAGCGCGGTTACTGAGATGGCTGAACCTGTGCCCGTATTTGTCTCCTCAGTTAACTGATATACGCGCGTGTGCCCAGAAGCTGCGCCGTTCGCACTGTTGTTTATGGAGCCTACCGCAACCGTGCTTCCATCAGCAGACAGTGATATGGAGCGCCCTGAGCGGTCCCCGTCGGCCTCTCCTGGGATGTCTGAGCCGAATTGAGTCCAAGTGTTTCCAACAAAGTCGTATACTCTAGTTTGTCCTAACCGATCGCCATCTCCGTCATTAAGTGGTGCGCCGATAGCGACACGAGTACCGTCGCTAGACAAAGCAACAGAGTTACCTGCGAAATCCTCGGCGGCCTCGCCATCAATGTCTGCGCCCAGCTGAGTCCAGGCACCGCTAGCATACTCATATACTCGAGTGTGCCCAGATAAAATACCGTTGGCACCGTCATTTCCAATGGCCCCGATGGCCAGTCGATCGCCATCGCTGGACAGCGAGACAGCGCCGCCTGATAAATCGTCTGCGGCTTCGCCATCGATATCCGCGCCGAGCTTAGTCCAGACCCCACCCGCGAACTCGTACACCCGAGCATGTCCCGCGTCCATTCCATTGCTGTCATTGTATGGCGCGCCAACGGCGACACGGCTGCCGTCGCTCGACAAAGCAACAGACTCACCCGCGAGGTCTCCAGCGGCCTCGCCATCAATGCTTGTGCCGAGCTGGGTCCAGACCCCGCCCGCGAACTCGAACACCCGAGTATGCCCAGCGTCCTCGCCATTGCCGTCATTGTATGGCGCGCCAACGGCGACGCGAGCTCCGTCGCTTGATAAAGCAACAAAATAGCCCGACTGATCCCCCGCCGTCTCGCCATCGATATCTGCCCCAAGCTGAGTCCACGTCCCACCCGCGAACTCGTACACCCGAGTTTGTCCCGCACTCAAACCGTTGCCACTGTTGTATGGTGCTCCAATGGCGAGGCGACTCCCGTCTCCTGATAGGGAAACGGAAAAACCTAAGCGGTCTTGTGTTACCTCACCATCAATATCCGAGCCGACCTGAGTCCAGACACCACCAGAGTACTTATAAACTTGAGTTTTCCCAATTTCCTCAGGAGGAGCCTCCGGAGACCCAATTGCAATCAGGCGACCGTCGGTGGATAAAGATACGGAGTAGCCCGACGCGTGACCGGGGGCTTCGCCATCTATGTCGGCGCCAAGTTGAATCGCAGTGTTTGCCAGAGATAACTCAACTGGCGCGCAACACAGCATCGCGGCGCCCATAAGAACTTTAAACCTGACCATAGCCAATATACACCCGACGCAGATCGAAGAGATCACATGTTACACGAGGATCCTTGACAAGGGAGTTAAGCCGAGGCCGAGGTTGGAAAGTGCTGGGCTATTAATTTTCTCTACATCTCAATACATCTAGCCACAAGAAAAACATCAATAAAAAAGACCATCTCCCTGCCAAGAGACGCAGCGGGTTGTGATGGGTGTGTCACCTATTTTTCACTAAAACACCCCCCGTGGGGATTAACTGTCATTGTGATTGTTATGATTACCGCTCTGATACATTAGGGGGGTGGGATTGACGAAAACATACCCCTCCCGCAAAAACGGGAGGGGCTGGTTCAATTTACTCAGAACCGCCAACTGCCGTGAACAAAGCAGACGGCCCGCCGAAACACTTCATCATTGAGTCGTAAAGCTTATCCTCCAGCTGAACACCACCGTTTCTAACATACAGATCATTATCGCTGCCCTTCGCTGCGAGTGAGTCATGCCATCGTGCCTGATAAAAATCCGAACCATCGGCCGCATTGCCTTGCATGGGGTACCACCTATAAACGCGAGCAGTGATTCCAACTTGATCAAGGAAGCTATTCATTTCCGCGTCCGCAGCAGCCATTTTTTCTTGGGTGGCTCCGGGTAACCACGAGCAACCTGCAAAATCAACGACACCAGTGCTTAACGGAGCTTCCGCAACATCCCTAACTCTTACCCAGGCGAGCTGTGAGTGAGATTTGCACGGAATGA
>CACOYM010000020.1 GCA_902631395.1 Halieaceae bacterium
AAGAGGGGCTATGCGATTCCGATCATAACCCCCTAATGTATCCCGGCGGTAACCATCACAATCACAACGGCAGTGAGCCCCTGCCGGCCCTACAACAATCCTCAGACACGCCAAAAGCACAGTACGCCCCGGCAAAACCGGCGAGGGTTATTCCTGTGGAAATCGATGATCTTTGGCCGAGATATTGGGGAGTGGGTTGGGGAGTGGAAGCTTTCGCTAATCCACAAATAATTGAATTACATAGATAAAAAGGGTTGGGAGTGGTGCCCAGGAGAGGACTTGAACCTCCACGCCCTTGCGAGCACTAGCACCTGAAGCTAGCGTGTCTACCAATTTCACCACCTGGGCAACGGGGAATCTCTGCGATACCAAAGGGCGCGCAGACTACTGCCTCGCCACTGCGCTGTCAATTTGCTGCTTATGGTTTGATTGTAAAAGTACCCAACGATCTCGATTCTGATTCGCGCGTATAATCAAGCACTATCTCCTGCCGGCTGATTCGAGCCATTGGATACGCTTTTGGCGCCACGTCGCAACAATGCTTCGAATTTTCCCTCTGACCCCCACGAGGCCCGAGAGCAGGATAGTTATGCCCATCCGATTCCAAGTCGAGAGAGCATCCTCTCGTTGTTGGAAGCAGCCGACGCGCCCAAGGGCTTTAAGGATATTGCGGAGCAACTAGGATTGACAGATGAGCGCGACCTGGATGCATTGGGTAAGCGGCTGCGTGCGATGCAACGTGACGGGCAAATTATCTCCGGCCGTCGCGGCGCCTATGGTTTGCCAAAGCGCATGGACTTGTTGCGTTGCCGCGTCGTGGGACACCGCGATGGCTACGGTTTTGCGCGCCCACAGGAGGGCGGTGACGACTTGTTTCTCTCCACACGCGAGATGCACCAGGTGTTTGACGGCGACGAGGTGCTGGTATCTGTGGTGGGCTTAGACCGTCGAGGGCGTGCTGAAGCCCAGGTGGTTGAGGTGCTGATCCGTGCGCACACCGAGGTAGTCGGGCGTTACATGGAGGAGAGCGGTATTGGTTTCTTGCTCTCGCACAATACGCGCATTCGCAATCATATTTTGATTCCGCCCAAAGCCAAGGCTGGGGCGCGGCATGGTCAGCTTGTCTCGGTCAAGTTAACCGACTATCCGTCAGCGACCCTAGGTGCCAAGGGAGAGGTTATAGAAGTCCTGGGTGATCATCTGGATCCAGGTCTTGAGATCGATTTAGCTATTCGAGCCCATGGAATTCCGTGGGAGTGGCCAGATGAGGTGCTCCGCGAGGCGGGTGCGCTGGGCGAGGAGCCGGCAGAGGCCGATAAAGAACATCGGGTTGATTTACGCGCCGTCCCATTCATAACGATTGACGGCGAGGATGCGCGAGATTTTGATGATGCAGTGTGGTGCGAGGAGAACGCGCAGGGCTTTCAGCTGCGCGTCGCGATAGCGGATGTGTCGCATTATGTTCCCGTGGAATCTGCGCTTGATGAGGAAGCCAGAATCCGGGGTAACTCGGTATATTTTCCTGAGCGCGTAGTCTCCATGTTCCCAGAGGTGCTCTCAAACGGTCTGTGCTCGCTGAAGCCTAAGGTTGACCGCCTAGCTATGGTCTGTGAGATGCAGATTGATCAAATCGGTCAGCTGCAGGATTACATCTTTTACGAGGCGGTGATTCATTCTCATGCCCGGCTGACCTACACCGATGTTGGTGAGGTTATAGAAGAGGGCTGGAGTCGTCGCGTACCCGCCGAGCGCGTTGAGGATATCAACCGGTTATTCCGGCTTTACAAAGTGTTGCGTATTGCGCGTGAGCAGCGCGGCGCGCTGGACTTTGACACACAGGAGACCCGCATCGTGTTCGACGATCAACGCAAGATCGCGGCAATCAAACCGATGCAACGCAACGATGCGCACAAGTTGATTGAAGAGTGCATGTTGGTTACTAATGTTGCCACTGCAAAGTTTTTGGAAGTGCTCGAAAAACCAGCGCTCTTTCGGGTGCACGAGGGGCCTAGCTTAGAAAAGCTAGAGAACTTGCGGGCTTTCTTAGGGGAATTAGCGCTGGAGCTCGCTGGCGGGCCTAAGCCCACGCCAGAGCACTACAAATCCCTTCTTGCGACTGTCGAGGGCCGCGACGACCGTCACATCATCCAGACCATGCTGCTTCGCTCGCTATCTCAAGCTGTCTACCAACCCGAAAACGTCGGTCACTTTGGATTGCACTACGATGCCTACGCGCATTTCACCTCGCCAATCCGCCGTTACCCCGATTTGCTGGTTCATCGCGCGATTCGTGCAGAGATCCGCGCTCTGGGCAAAACCGATCATATCAAACGCGTGAAGGGCGCAACGCCGCTGAAACGAGAACGGATCTTTCCCTATGACACCGCTGCGATGGTGGCTTTGGGCGAGCAGTGCGCCATGACCGAGCGCCGGGCTGATGATGCAACGCGAGAGGTCGATGCCTGGCTCAAATGTGAGTTTCTTAAAGATCGCATTGGTGAAGAGTTCGATGGCGTCATTGCTGCTGTTACCACCTTCGGTTTATTTGTTGAGTTAAGCGACCTGTATATCGAGGGACTTATACACGTCAGTGCCTTACCCGGGGATTACTATCACTTTGATCAGGCCAAACAGCGACTGATTGGAGAGCGGACTCGGCAGGTTTTTCAGTTGGGTGGCGCTGCTACCGTTCGGATCGCCCGCGTCGATCTCGATGACCGAAAGATTGACCTGGAATTAGCAGGTATCGTGCCGTCAAAAGGGGGCAAGATTACGCAACGAAAAACAAAATATGACGTCCCTCCCTCACGTCAGCGCAGCGAGAGGGATCGGAGAGGTGAAAAGGGGTTGGATGAGAGACACGGGCGCGGCGGGGAAGCCAAAAAGTTAGGAACTAAGCCATCCGGATCCTCTGCAGAGGCCCGTTCTGCGAGATCTGAGAAACCCTCGAAATCCCGCAAACCGGCAAAGAGCACTAAAACAGGCAAGGCCCGGGGCAGTCGGTCCAGGCACACCGGTTCTGACAGTAAAAAGCGGCGGTGATATGAGTGAGACTGTATTTGGCTACCATGCCGTGCAAAGCATTGTCCGACACGAGCCGAACCGCATTCAAGCTATCCATGCTCTTAATGATCGCCGAGATAAGCGCATGCAGTCACTCTGTGAGCTCGCGCGAAATCAGGGGGTAACGGTGGTGACGTGCGCCAGATCAGATCTTGATGCACTGGTAGATGGGCAGCATCAAGGGTTCGTTGCGTTGCTTCAGCCGCCCCTGCAGGGCGCATCTGCCAGCATAATATCTGAGTCAGCGCTTACGAAGCTCATAGAGCGAGCATCATCGCCGCTTATCTTGATCCTCGATGGCGTGACCGACCCGCATAATCTAGGTGCATGTTTACGTAGCGCCGACGCAGCTGGTGTAACGGCGGTGATTTTTCCTAGGGATAAAAGCGCAGACGTGACCGACGTGGCGCGCAAGGTCGCGAGCGGCGCAGCCGACACAGTGCCATGGCTTCGCGTGACCAACCTTGCCAGGACGCTCAGGTTATTGAAACATGCCGGCGTCTGGATTATCGGAACGGATGGTGAGGCCCAAGAATCTCTGTTCGAGCGCGACTTAACAGGCCCCTGTGCCATCGTGCTGGGCTCGGAGGGCTCGGGAATGAGGCGATTGACTCGTGAGCTCTGCGATTTCACTGTCAAGCTCCCGATGGCGGGTGCGGTGACGAGTTTAAATGTCTCAGTCGCTGCGGGAGTGTGCCTGTTTGAGGCAGTGCGCCAGCGAGGTGCTAACCCAGCTTAAAACCGAAAAAATCCCTATATTGCTCGCCTAATTAGCAACGTTGCAAAGCAGCGGCAGGCTCTATAGACTCCGCACCTCAAAATTCGGCAGGGCTTGAAAAAGGCCCACCCTCCTTGCCACACCGTTGTTCGGGTGGCTGTCATCCACAAGGAGTACGCGAGTGCGACACTATGAAGTTGTGTTCATGGTCCATCCAGACCAGTCTGAACAAGTACCGGGAATGATCGAGCGGTATAGCAACGTTATCACGAAAGATGGCGGTACGGTGCATCGTCTCGAGGACTGGGGACGACGGCAGTTGGCATACCACATCAATAAAATCCACAAGGCACATTATGTTCTGATGAACGTGGAAGCCTCCAATGAGGCGATGGAAGAGTTGACCACGACCTTCCGTTATAACGACGCGGTTATTCGCAACATGGTGATTCGTCGTAATGAGCCCGTGCTGGAAGAGTCTCTGATCATGAAAGCTGAGCGTGAGGATAAAGAGCGCAAGGCTCGATATCAGGAACGCCAGGATAACGACGCCCGCCGCGCCGTTGCAGAGACCACCGAGGCACCTCCCGCTTCGGAAGAGCCTGCTGCTGACGCTACCGAGACTGAGGAATAAACCATGTCACGTTTTTTTCGACGTAGGAAGTTTTGCCGTTTTACCGCTGAAGGCGTGACCGAGATAGACTACAAAGACCTGGATACTCTTAAGCAGTACGTTTCCGAGACAGGCAAGATTGTACCTAGTCGTATTACTGGCACCAAGGCAAAGTATCAGCGCCAGCTCGCTACTGCAGTCAAGCGTGCGCGCTATCTCGCGCTGTTGCCCTACACCGACGCCCATAACTGAGCGTTATGATGCGCGGCCTCGCTGAATTTATCATGCGTGGCCGGTGGCAAGCTCTTGGGGTCGCTGTCCTAGGGTCAGGTAGTGTATTGTTTGGTTGGATCAGTGCAGCAGCTATTGCACTAGTCACTCTGAGGAGGGGAACAGCCGCTGGCGGTTGGTTGGTACTGTGGGCGTTGTTGCCCGCAGTGATCATTACTGCCATGACAGGCGACACGGGCAGCGTAATTCTGCTTGCGGGCGCCTTTGGATTGGCTGTGGTCCTCCGGGAGACCGTCAATCTCTCCTTGGCCGTGATGGCCAGCGTGCCGTTGGCAGTAATCAGTGGCTTGGCATTGACCGTCTTCAACGGCCCGTTTTTGGAAGAGCTGATCGCGACGTTCAATCAGGCGCTGTCTCAGCTGGAGCAGGATATGCAGCCAGAGGGACCGCGGCAGTTAGCGTTCGGTGCGCTTTCGGTGTCTCGGCTCGCGGCACTGCTGGCCACGGGCAATGCCGCGATTGCCTTACTGAGCTTGATGTTGGCGCGTTACTGGCAAGCGCTGTTGTATAACCCTGGCGGGTTTGGCAGCGAATTTCGAGCACTGAAAATGCCACAAAGCGCGGTCTTGGCGATTGTGAGCGTAGCCTCGTTGCTGTGGTTTGCGGGGCCCGAGTGGCGCATATGGAGCGCTGTCGTGGTGTTGCCGATTACGGTAGTGGGGTTTGCGCTGGTGCATGCCTATGCAGCGCGGACAGGCAAAGGGATGGGTTGGTTAGTCCTGATGTATGTATTGTGGATCGTGCTCGATCCAATAAAGTGGTTGTGGCTGGCGTGCGTTGTGATTGACGCATTTGTAGATTTTAGATCCAGACGGTCTGCATCATCTGGTGACGAATCCGGTGAAGCTTGAAGCGCGGGAGCGAAGCGTAACAGTCGAGCCTATTGGAAGCGTTAAGGTTGTAGAAAGCCTTGACGACTTTGTAGACAGCGCTGCGTGAGCGGCCATCAGAGGAAAGAACCATGGAAGTCATCTTACTCGAAAATATTGGCAACCTAGGCGCCCTAGGCGACAAGGTAGATGTCAAACCGGGCTACGGCCGCAATTTCCTGATTCCTCAGGGTAAAGCGGTACCTGCTACCGAAGACAATGTCTCTAAATTCGAGGCGCGACGTGCAGAACTTGAAGCTGCTGCGGCAGAGGCGTTGGCTGCAGCTCATGCGCGCGGAGAGGCGCTCACCGCTCTGGGTACTTTACAGATCGCTGCAACGGCGGGCGAAGGAGGTAAGTTGTTTGGCTCGGTCGGCACGCGCGATATTGCTGAAGCTTTGATCGCAGCGGGCTGCGAAGTGGATAAGGCCGAGGTTCGACTGCCCGAGGGCGTGATTCGCGAGCTGGGTGAGTTCGAGATTATGATCCAGTTGCACGCTGACGTCTCATCCTCAGTAGCGATTCATATCATCTCTGAGTGATTTTCTGAGTCGGGGTATCTTCCTCCGCACGAGCCCTCAAGCAGTCGGCGCGATGAATCCAATCGCGCCGCTTCCAACCCGTCTCTTTGCTGGTAGTTCCAGGTTACCAGAGGTAATCTATCTAGTCGTCGGGTGTTTGAGTGGTCAGCCAGTCATGCAGCCCAGGTAAATTGATACGAGCACGAAGGGCAGCAACTTGGAGTCGGTCAAATCCCAAGATCCTGATATCTCACGGATTAGCATGCAGCCCCAGTCAGTGGAGGCCGAGCGTTCCGTTATTGGGGGCATTCTTTTGGCGCCTGAAAGCTGGGATGCAATTGCAGAGCTGGTCGACGCCGGCGACTTTTACAGACCCGAGCATCGCGCCATATTCCGACAGATCGCCTTGCTGATTGATCGAAACGAACCTATAGACGTTATTACTGTTGCCGACCGACTTCTGGCTACCGGCGAGCTTGACGCCGCAGGCGGCCATACCTATTTGGCCGATCTGGTCGAACAGACCCCGACAGCTGCCAATGTCAGTGCTTATGCTCGAGCGGTTCGAGAACGAGCACTATTGCGTAAGTTGATTGGCGCGGCGCAGGACATTGCGACGGCCGGCTTTAATCCGGAAGGGCGCAGCGCCGAAGAGCTGGTTGATGAAGCCGAGCGGCTCATCATGGCGGTCTCAGAGAGTGGCCCTAAGCTAGGCGGGCCTCAAGGCATGGCGCCATTACTGACTGGCGCGTTGGAGCGAATTGAAGAGCTTTATAACTCGGGCGGTGACATTACGGGTCTGACCACAGGCTTTATTGACTTGGACAAACGTACCTCAGGTCTGCAGCCCTCTGACTTGGTGATTGTGGCGGGCCGCCCTTCGATGGGTAAAACCAGTTTCGCGATGAATCTTGTTGAAAATGCCGCCGCCAATACTACGAAGCCCATCGTCGTATTCTCAATGGAAATGCCTGCTGAGCAGCTGGTGGTGAGAATGATGTCGTCGTTGGGAAAAATCGATCAGTCGCGACTCCGCAACGGCAAACTGCAGCAGGATGATTGGCCAAAGTTATCCGCTGCTATGGCTGAGCTGAAAGAGACCTCAATCTTTATCGACGATACACCTGCGCTGACACCCACAGAGGTAAGAGCACGAGCGCGGCGGCTGTCCCGCGAACATGGCGATCTGGCGATGATCATGGTGGATTATCTTCAGTTAATGCGGGTGGCGGGTGCGAGTGAAGGGCGGACTGCTGAGATTTCAGAGATTTCCAGAAATATGAAGGCCATTGCCAAGGAGTTTCGATGCCCAGTGGTCGCGCTTTCACAGCTAAATCGCTCCCTCGAGCACCGGCCCAACAAGCGGCCGGTCAACTCGGATCTTCGAGAATCGGGTGCTATCGAGCAGGATGCCGATGTTGTGATGTTTATTTACCGCGATGAGGTTTACCACGAGGACTCTCCTGATAAAGGCGTTGCGGAGATTATTATCGGTAAGCAGCGAAACGGGCCGATTGGCACGTGCAGACTCGCTTTCCAAGGTGAATTCACCCGGTTTGAGAATCTGGCCCGCGATGATTATGTGGGTTACTGAGACCGGCCCCTATCGCTGACACCTGACCAACAGTAGCTCAAACCGCTAATGAGTTTTTTAGAATCTATGTAACTCGATGCAGTGCTGGACGTGCTGGGTGGCGACCGATCCGTGATTGCAGCGCTGCTGTAAAAATTTAGTGCCGAGTCAGAGGCCGAGAGATCTGACAGCGAACACTCGCCCATACAGCGCGACGCAGAGTTATCGCGCCAGATTGCACATCGTGTGAGGGGCGCCAGCTGCTAACCCGCAGGCAATGCTGTTCTCAGGCTCAGCGCTTTTGCACTGATATCAAGGATGGATCGCCTCTTCCTGACAATCTCACTGCGTAAGGTTGGCTCCCAGCTCTAGAGTCCGATTTCTTTCCGTAACCGCGCCAGGTGAGTGACTTGCTCATCAACGCTGGGTGGTGAGTCTTCAGGTGCTGACAAGGCAGTCCGTTCAGGTCCTTTGAGCTCCTCCCCCTGCGCTGCCCGGCGTACCCAGCGCTCGTAATGTTCTCGGTACACGTTCCAGGTTTTATTTTCTTGCTCGTTGGCCAGAAAAAACCAGTCGCTATCGCGTCCCGCCAAATATACAGCGGCGTGTGACCAGGCGGCATCGGTTTTTGGTGACGGTGCCAGACAGGCTTCACGGTAGGCGTCGTAAGGTGATGGGAGACCGAGATCGGTTAGGCACAGTCTGCAGGCTTCAATCATCCGATTAAGCGTGGGTAAATAGTCACTGTGCTTTAGGGCGTGCTGTGCCGCGCGCAGAATGACGGCGGTCGGGTAGGGTTCCAGTGCCTCAAGCCATAGTCTCTTCACCTGTTTGACCTGCTCGGCATCTGACCATGCGGCGTAGTACTGGTTGTGATAATTGAGGCGAAATAGAGCGAACACTTGGTTGATCACCTCAACCAGGTGTTCGCTGGGTGGCTTTATTGCTTCATTTGGCCCAGCTGGTGTCGGAGAGGTCGTCATTGAGACTTCGGTCTTTTGAGCGATGTCCTGTGCCAGTGTTGCCACGTCCTGTTTGTCTGCCATCCTGATCTCCATGCCCTGCACCACGACACTGTCGTTTCACGTGCTGCAGAAACTTGCTGTTCCATGAGGTGTGCACCTCATTGCTATCCAACCAGTACATCACAAATTCCGGGAGGAGTGCTCGCGCGTGGTTTTCCTCAATGCCCGCTAGCTCAAGCGTTTCATATACAGACGGATCCGGCTGCCAATTACGGGCAATGCGGGTTGGTTCGGTGCTGTGGCGCATTTGGCTAGTGTGTTTCAGCCAGCGTCGTCTGACATGTTCGACAAAGCGGGAATTCACTTCCTTCGGAGGGCCGCCACGCTCACTCCAGTAAAGGATAAATTCCGCGCGCACGGACTCGGCAAAGACAATATCGATGCCCGCTTGCGACAAGATATCTAGGGCATCCTGACTGGGCAACCAATTCCTGCCAAATGGCAGCGGTGTGCTGATTTCAAATGCGGATGGTTGTGGCGTCTGACTTTGCTGCTTTTCACGCCAGCGCCCCAGCACGAATTGTCGGAACTGGGTGTCTACCTCGCGTCCTTCCGCAGGAACAAACTGCGCTGCCGTCTGTTCGATAAATTGAGGTGGGATCCCGTGGTTGAGGCTCAGCAGTTCTTCAATTGCTGCAGAGGGTTGCCACGCGACATTTTGCTGTTGTATTGCACTTGGTGTCGCTGCTCCGCTTGGGGTGTGAGGCTCGTCTGTCAGGGCGGTCAGTAAAACGCTATCCGCGGTATCACCCGGTTGTTGGCGCAAAATGCCGAGTGACACGAGTTTGTCGATCAGACTCGTTATGTGATCAACAGACCAAAATGACAGCGTGTGTTGTAGCCGTGAAATTCTGACCGTCGTCCAGCTCTGATTATTTTCGAAGAGCGTACCCAGCGCCTGCAGCAACACGGCTTCCTCCAAACCAATGGTTTCTGCCAGTTCTGGAGAAAAGGTCAGTTGTCGGTCAGGAATGAGTGAAACGGAAGACATGGAGATGCTGTGCGCGCATATGGGTCTGATAGGATACCGACTTACATCCTGCAATACAGCACATACCATCAGATTCCGGAGAACCTCGCGTGGCGAAGGCAAAAACCGCATTTGTCTGCAATGACTGTGGGGCGGATTTCCCGAAATGGCAGGGCCAGTGTGGCGAGTGCCACGCCTGGAATACGCTATCAGAAATCCGCTTGAGCGCGCCGGCGAGCAAGGCCGCAGGAAGGTCGCCCACTCGGAGTGGTTATGCGGGCACGGTGGCTTCGGTGCAGCGACTGGAGGATGTGGCGGTTGTCGATTTGCCGAGGTTAGGTACAGGCTTTGACGAGTTTGACCGGGTTCTGGGCGGTGGCTTGGTCCCAGGTTCGAGCATCTTGATTGGAGGACACCCGGGCGCTGGCAAAAGTACGTTGCTGCTCCAAACACTATGCCGATTAGCCGAGGGACAGCCCGCACTGTACGTCACGGGTGAGGAGTCATCTGAGCAGATTGCTATGAGGGCTAACCGACTTGGCGTGCCCACCGACGCGCTACAGCTGATGGCTGAGACAGACGTTGATAGGATTCTAGCTTCGGCTGATGCCCTTAAGCCCAAGATACTCGTAGTCGACTCAATACAGGTGGTGCATAGCGAGACACTGACCTCGGCGCCGGGTAGTGTTTCTCAAGTGCGCGATTGCGCGGCCCAGCTGACCCGGTATGCCAAACAGACCGGCACGGTGCTGATTTTAGTGGGGCATGTCACTAAAGATGGCAGCTTGGCGGGCCCCAAGGTGCTCGAGCATATGATCGATTGCTCGATACTGCTTGAGGGCGAGCATGACTCTCGTTACCGAACACTTCGCGGCCAAAAGAATCGTTTCGGCGCCGTAAACGAGTTGGGTATTTTCGCCATGACCGATACCGGAATGCGTGAGGTCACCAACCCCTCTGCAATTTTTCTGGATCGCTCAGAGCACATCGCACCCGGTACAACAGTGGTCGTTGTCTGGGAGGGCACTCGGCCATTGCTAGTAGAAATTCAGGCGCTTGTCGATGACAGCTCACTGGGTAACCCCCGCCGCGTGACGGTGGGCTTTGAGCAAAACCGGCTAGCCATGCTGTTGGCGGTGCTCCATCGCCACGGCGGCATTCAAGTGGGGGACCAGGACGTATTCGCAAACGTGGTCGGTGGCGTGCGGGTGATGGAGACCTCTGCCGATTTGGCGTTGCTGTTGGCGGTGGTCTCAAGCTTACGAGATAAACCGCTACCCCGAGACTGGGTGGTATTTGGCGAGGTAGGGTTGTCTGGTGAGATCCGACCCGTCGCGAGTGGGCAGGAGCGCCTTTCAGAGGCCGCCAAGCATGGCTTTAAGCTGGCGATTATTCCCAAAGCCAACGCCCCCAAGAAGGCCATATCCGGACTGAAGGTTATCCCTGTAACCCGGCTCTCGGAGGCGCTGGAAGCGGTTCAATAGCGACATTTATTAGCTAGTACACTGCGACCTATTTCAGCTTGCGGTGTTTAACGCGGCTGGGGACTGCGGCCTCAGAACCGACTCGCTGACGGTAATCCTCCTCGTACTCGGAATAGTTGCCTTCGTGGAAGACTACACTGCCGTCATTCTCATAGGCGAGGATGTGCGTTGTGATGCGATCCAGGAACCACCGATCGTGAGAAATCACCATCGCGGAGCCGGGGAAGGCGAGCAACGCCTCTTCGAGCGCGCGAAGCGTCTCGACATCAAGATCATTGGTTGGCTCGTCCAGCAGCAACACATTCGCTCCTTGCTTGAGAAGCTTGGCCAAGTGCAGTCTATTACGCTCACCGCCCGAGAGATCTTTGACGAACTTTTGCTGGTCGGAGCCTTTGAAATTGAATCGTCCGACATAAGAGCGAGAGGGGACCTCGTAGTTCCCGATGCGGATGATATCGAGTCCATCGGAAACCTCTTCCCAAACGGTTTTGCTGCCGTCGAGATCATCGCGAGATTGATCGACATAACCCAGCTCGACGGTGTCACCGACGACGACTTCGCCACCGTCAGGTGTCTCGAGCCCCATCAAAACTCTGAACAAGGTTGACTTGCCCATGCCGTTGGCGCCGATAATGCCAACGATGCTGCCTTTCGGTACCACGAAGCTGACGTCCTCAAATAGCAGCCGATCGCCGAATGCCTTGCGTAGCCCCTTCACTTCAATGACTTTATCGCCCAGTCGAGCACCCGGCGGAATATAGATTTCGTTGGTTTCGTTTCGGCTCTGAAACTCCTGTGAGTTCAGTTCCTCGAACCGCTGCAGTCGCGCCTTGCTTTTAGCCTGTCGGCCTTTGGGGTTAGAGCGCACCCATTCTAATTCCGCTTTGATCGCTTTCTGGTGAGACGCTTCCTGTCGCTGCTCCTGCTCAATGCGCTTCTCTTTGGCTTCTAACCAGGTGGAGTAGTTCCCCTCGTAAGGAATGCCACGGCCGCGATCCAGTTCAAGAATCCAGCCCGCGGCGTTATCTAGGAAGTAACGGTCGTGTGTGATGGCCACCACCGTGCCCGGAAAATCCTCAAGGAAGTGCTCAAGCCACGCCACTGATTCTGCGTCTAGGTGGTTGGTCGGCTCGTCCAGTAGCAACATGTCTGGCTCTGAGAGCAGGAGTCGCGCCAGCGCCACGCGGCGGCGCTCACCCCCCGATAGCGTATCCACGTTGGCATCCCAGGCCGGCAGACGGAGTGCGTTGGCGGCAATCTCAAGGCGTGTATCGAGGTTGTGTGCGTTCTTCGCCTGAATGATGTCTTCCAGTCGCCCCTGTTCTTTCGCCAGTGCGTCGAAATCGGCATCGGGCTCGGCATAGTCCGCGTAGATTTTTTCGAGCCCTGCCAGCGCGTCGATTGCATCTTGAACACCTTCCTCAACATTGCCCCGCACATCTTTGTGGCTGTTGAGTTGTGGCTCCTGCGGTAGATAGCCGATTTTAATGTCGGGCTGTGGGCGCGCCTCACCCAAAATTTCGGTGTCGATACCTGCCATAATTTTCAGAAGCGTTGACTTACCCGCACCATTAAGCCCGAGCACGCCAATTTTGGCGCCCGGGAAGAACGACAGCGAAATATCCTTCAGAATTTCCTTTTTGGGCGGAACGATCTTCCCGACCCGATTCATGGTGTAGACGTATTGAGCACACATAGTTTTGGTAGGTTCCAAATTGTGGGAAGAATAGAAGCACAATGGTTACACTGCAGTCCCTCTATAGACAGCCCTGCAGGTCTCGCAGTTCAGTCGAAGTCTGGGTTAGGTTGGGTTTCGGCGACATGTTCTTAAATATAAGTCAACTGCGGCGTCTTCAACCAATCTTCTCTCCCGCAGTTCCCGCAGCATGTGCACGCACAGATCCTTGCTGTGTAAACACATATCGCTGATGACGGCCAGTTTTTTTAGTTGTTGATCTGAAAAATGATCCATCGCAAGAGGATCTTTAACGTAGACGATGTCCGCCTCTAGTAATTGGTTCCCCGGAACTCGAAAGTTGCGATTGAAAATGGTGGGAGCAATCGACCGACGTTTTATGTCCAAGAAACAATGAGGCATAAATCCCTGTGATCTGAGCCACACATCGATGTCGCCAAACCCCGGCTGATTGTCATAAAGGCAGATAAAGGGGACTTCCAGTTGCAGCGCGGCACATGAGGCGAGTTTTGATGTTCCGTGTTGAAGTATAGTGAGTTCGGCACCCTGAACGTCCATCTTTAAAAAATCGATGTCGGGTGGCTCTGCAATGCTGTCTAGAGTGGAGGTTTGTACCTCGTGTGTTTTCTCTGCGGCGCCGAACTGTGAAAATCCGTTAAAGAAGCTGAGCGCAGCCGCTCTTGGCTGCAGAAGAGAGGACATTCCAGACGCAGGTGACGTTATCTGCGCCGTTTGCCGCGTGCCATCAAACAAAAATTCCGCATAGTGTTTAACGTTTGGCCCGAACGCTTCCGAGATCCCCCTCCACTGACGCTCGTCGCCATCAAAAGTGCTCAACTGGGCAGCGCCTGCGGTCAGTAAACTTGCGTAGATCGGTTTTTCGGTGATCGCGGCAGCGCCGATATCGGTCACGTGAATAGGGTCGGAGAGCTGAAACAGCTTGTGAAAATCAAACATAATTTGCGTGTCGTATAAGCCGGCACTAAATTTACCGATGTGTAGTTTATCTCAGATGCCCGCTCCTTCCTCTCGGATTTCCGCGATTTTGGACTTGATGACGTCCTCGAGTTTTTGCTCGGTTTCGTTCCACACAACGAGTGGGTCGCTGCTGGGGTTTGAGTGCACGTCTACTTCGCGGAACTCAATGGTTTAAGTTTCGCCTGTCTGCCAATGTTTAAACGTCATGAACTTTTTGGGCACGATCCCTGTTCCTCGCTTCTTTGCTAATTGGCTACATTCAAATCGAGAGGCGAGTCGGCGCTTGTGGAACACCAAGTCGCCCAAAAGTGGGCTCACTTTTCTATGACCTGAAACCGTCTGGTTCTGAGTACTGACTGCTGAGTGCCGCGATTCTGTGAAGTACACAGCTTCACACTATCTATTTCTATCCGCCACCGATCGGGTCAATCGGCATGTTTTTTAGCGATCGCGCTGCAGGGAAGTTAAATCGCAATCGGTGCGCTGCTGGGCTCCTGCTTTTCCTAATAGTCTGAAGGCATCAGCTACTCGTGAGAGGACTCCGCTTCAAAAGTGTCTTCGTCAAGCATATCGGCGATGTGGAAGAGGGCATCACCCGCATAGACGAGCGGCAAGTTGGAACGACCGATAATGACACTGGCGGAAGACGCGATAATTTTTGTTTCCTGAATGCCTAGGGCGTCGGAAATTAGGCCGACAACCTGTACTTCGCGGACTTGTCCTCCCTAAGGCACCAAACGCCTCGGCCATCGCCCGCACCACCGGGTCGTTCAGCTCTGCGCGGATCTGCGGGAAGTCCTTACGGCGCCGGCCGCTCGTATGCAGGTCGATGCCGTGAGTGCAATTAGAACCGATTTCTTGCATGAGTTTAAATCTCTACCGTCGGGTAGATATCGCGAATAAGAGATTACGCCGTAGACACTGGCGATGGGAATCGCGATCAGTGGGCCGCGCAGCTTTTTGGCATCGACGCGTTTAAGCACCCAGCGGATGATCTTGATGCCGTTGATTTTATCCCCATGGATGGCGGCGCACACAAATAGCGCGGGGCCCGCGCGGCGAGGGAGTCACAGCTCATCCGCTGAATTGGACATATTCGTTCAACACAAAAGCCTGACGACAGAGCCCCGTTCGGCTACCATTCGCCCCCCAGGACCATCAATGCAATCGGATTACTCCGGTGAATGCCTCAGGACGCCAACATGAACCAAGCCGCAACACACTTATCGCAGTACCTCGACCGGGATGTTCAAACCATTGAAGCGTTTGACTCGGAGCTGTGGTCCGCCATGAGCGCCGAGACGATCCGCCAGGAAGAGCACATCGAACTGATTGCCTCCGAGAACTATTGCAGTCCGCGTGTCCTTGAGGCGCAGGGCTCCGTGCTGACCAACAAGTACGCAGAAGGCTACCCGGGTAAGCGCTACTACGGCGGCTGTGAATTCGTTGATCAGGCCGAGACGCTGGCGATCGAACGCGCCAAGGCGCTTTTTGGTGCGGACTTCGCAAACGTGCAGCCCCACTCAGGTTCGAGCGCCAACATTGCGGTGTTTCAAGCGCTGCTAAAACCAGGTGACACAGTACTGGGTATGAGCCTCGCTGACGGCGGGCATCTGACCCACGGCGCGTCGGTGAATTTCTCGGGCAAGATTTACAACGCAGTGCAATACGGCATCGATCAGGACACGGGACTGATTGACTACGACGCGCTGCATGAGCTGGCGGTCACCCACAAGCCGAAGATGATCATTGGCGGTTTCTCGGCTTACAGCCGGGTCATGGACTGGGCTAAATTCCGCGAGATTGCCGACGAGGTCGGTGCTTACCTGTTGGTCGACATGGCCCACATTGCCGGCTTGGTGGCGGCAGGGGTCTACCCCAGCCCTATTCCTTATGCTGACGTTGTCACGACGACAACGCACAAAACATTGCGCGGTCCCCGCTCTGGTTTGATTTTAGCGCGCGCCAATGAGTCTCTGGAGAAGCAGTTCAACTCCGCGATCTTCCCGGGCGCTCAGGGTGGCCCCCTCATGCACGTGATTGCCGCCAAAGCGGTTGCGTTCAAAGAGGCTATGTCACCGGATTTTCTGGAGTACCAGAAACAGGTGATTTGCAACGCACAGGCCATGGCCGCGACCTTTGTCGCCAACGGGCACAAAATTGTCTCGGGCGGCACTGATAACCATTTGATGTTGCTAGATCTCATTGGCAGGGAATATACGGGTAAAGATGCCGATGCCGCTCTGGGTGATGCTTACATTACTGTCAACAAGAATGCGGTACCCAACGATCCCCGATCTCCGTTTGTGACGTCCGGTTTGCGTCTAGGGACTCCGGCGATCACCACGCGGGGCTTTGGTGTGGTGGAAACCGAGCAGCTTACTGGCTGGGTTTGCGAAGTGTTGGCCTCACTTGAGGCGGGGAATTCGGATGAGGTGATCCCCGCTGTTCGTGAGCAGGTCAAGGCGCTGTGCGCCACCCTGCCTGTTTACGCGCGCTAGGGAGTAGGACGCTGCTGTTGAGCGGCGCCGAGCATCGTGCACTGTCCCTTCTGCCGCACTGACGAAACCAAGGTCATCGACTCACGGTTGGTGGCAGAGGGCGCCCAGGTGCGCCGGCGTCGGGAATGCCTGAGTTGTGCCGAACGCTTTACCACCTACGAAACAGCCGAATTAGTGCTGCCGCGCATAATTAAACAAGACGGTAGTCGAGAGCCGTTCGACGAAGAAAAGCTTCGCTCAGGTTTGTTGCGTGCATTGGAAAAACGGCCTGTTTCGGTCGAGAGCATCGAAGCTGAAATCGATCAGATCAAACATCGCTTGCGCGCCACAGGTGAGCGCGAGGTGAAATCACTGCAGGTGGGAGAGCAAGTGATGGAGTCGCTAAAAGCACTAGATCATGTTGCCTACGTGCGTTTCGCTTCCGTATACCGAAGCTTTCAGGATTTGGCTGAGTTCCGGGACGCCATTGAATCCCTAGAGGCTGAACCTAGCGAGCCAGAACCTGATGATGCTGGACCGCGCGGGGAAGGTGCATAGTGATTTCTGAGCAAGATCGTTCCTTCATGGAGTACGCAATCACTGTTGGCCAGTGTGCCAGATACTGGTCGGCACCGAACCCGCCTGTAGGCTGTGTACTCGTAAAGGATGGTTTGGTTATCGGTGAGGGTTTTACACAGCCAGCCGGTGACGCTCATGCCGAGGTGATGGCAATCGAAGCGGCTTGCAATGTCCGTGGCAGCGACGCCGCTCAGGGCGCCACGGCTTACGTCACTCTTGAACCTTGCAGCCACCAAGGCCGAACTGGACCTTGCGTCGCGGCATTGATTGAGGCCGGTTTAGAGCGCGTCGTGGTAGCAGTCAAAGATCCCAACCCCCAAGTTTCCGGTCAAGGTCTGAGTCGTCTCCGCGAGGCGGGCATCGCTGTGGAAGTCGGCGTAGGCGCTGAAGCAGTCGAACAAGATTTAGCGGGTTTTTTGTTGCGGATGCGGCGTGGATACGGCCGCATTACATTGAAGACGGCCGCGTCGCTGGATGGCTGCACTTCGATGGCATCAGGTGAGAGTCAATGGGTCACCAGCGAGCACGCGCGTCAGGATGTACAACGCCTTCGGGCTGAATCGGACTTGATTGTGACCGGCACAGGCACCGTCCTAGCGGATGACTGCCGCCTAACACTGCGCAGCGATGCCTTGCCGTTGTCGGATGACGACAAGACACGTGCACTGTCGTACCCACCGACACGGATGGTGATGGACTCTCATGGACGGACCCCTCGGGACGCAAAGGTCTTGCAGGGCGAGCCCACCGTTCTTATCACGACGCAAGCCTGTGAGCACCCGGCCCCGACGATCGTGCATCGAGTCCGTGCTAACGCTGAGGACCGTATCGATCTGGCGGACTGGATCGCGTTTCTGCGCACCCAAACGTACAACGAGATTCTCGTTGAGGCAGGTCCTACACTGTCGGGTGCGCTACTCCAAGAAGGTTGGGTCGACCGATTGGTGGTGTATCAAGCGCCTAAATTGTTCGGCAATACGGCGCGCCCTCTCGCCACAATGGCACTGGACACGCTGAGCGACGCGGTGGAACTGACGTTTACAGAAGTGACCCGCATTGGTTCAGATCTGCGTATCATTGCAACCCCGCTGAGGCGAGGCCAAGAATGACGATCGGCCGCGTAGCGATAATTCCTCTAGGGAGCCAATGTGTTTACAGGATTAATACAAGCGGTGGGCCGTATCGCCCAGATAGATGAGGGCGAGCAGGATATCCGCCTCAGAATCGAGACAGGAAAACTGCCTCTGGCGGATGTGGCTTTGGGCGACAGTATCGCTACGAGCGGGGTTTGTCTGACGGTGACAGAGTTGCCGGGCGATGGCTACTGGGCAGACGTCTCTCCTGAAACGCTGTCACTGACGTCATTGGGCACCAAATCCAAAGGCGATCCAGTGAATCTCGAAACATCACTCACTCTGAGTACTCCCCTGGGTGGGCATCTGGTAAGTGGACATGTCGATGGCGTTGGCCAGATAGAGGAGATCATCGAGGACGCGCGATTTTGGCGTGTGAAGGTGGCAGCACCCGAGAACCTCGCGCGTTACATTGCGATGAAAGGTAGCATCTGTGTGGACGGCACCAGTCTTACGGTAAATCAAGTGTACGGTGCCTCGTTTGGTCTCACGATTATCCCGCAGACTTGGGAAGAGACCGTATTCAGTGATTACGAGGTCGGTAGTCCAGTCAATCTGGAGGTCGACGTCATCGCGCGCTACCTCGAGCGACTCAGCCAATTTGGCCAGCGCGAGCCAGAGTAAGCTCAGGATGAGTGATTTCGCTGACATCGATAAAGTACTGAGCGAACTGCGGCACGGGCACACGTGTTTGCTGCTCAATGACAATAGTGCTGGCGGTATGACGGGTTTCGTTGTGGCGGCCGCTGAGCATTGTCAGGCCGACCACATCGCTTTTATGGCGCGTCAGGCAAGAGGTCTTGTCTGTCTGGCGTTAACGCCGCAACGCTGTGCGGCGCTCGAACTGCCATTAATGGTCGAAGGAGATGACTCACTGTC
Organism: Halieaceae bacterium; assembly: GCA_902631395.1. GTDB lineage: Bacteria > Pseudomonadota > Gammaproteobacteria > Pseudomonadales > Halieaceae > Luminiphilus. The sequence goes on from CACOYM010000020.1 coordinate 18,873, forward strand.
GCCTTTCACATTGTCTATTGAAGCCGCGACGGGCATTGACACTGGCATTTCCGCGCCGGATCGTGCCAGGACTGTGCAGGTCGCCGTTGATCCGAACAGCCAGCCTGCCGATCTGGTTCAACCCGGGCATATCTTCCCCATCGCTGCGGCCGCCGGTGGCGTGCTGACCCGTACCGCTCCTGCTGAGGCAGCGGTCGATTTAGCGACCTTGGCGGGGTTGCTTCCTGCAGCAGTATTCACCGAGGTGCTCGATGCTCAGGGCGCGGTAGCGGGCTCAGAGTATCTGACTACTTTTGCTGAACAATATCAGCTGGTGGTGGGGCAGCTTTCGGATTTAGTGACTTATCGACTAGCGAATCAGAAAACCATCAGTGCCGTGCGCAAGGGCACACTGGAAACGCGGCACGGCGCATTAGATGTTGTAGCCTATCAGGACACCACGCAGGGGCGGGTGCATCTGGCCCTGAAAAAAGGCGAGATTAAAGCCGATCAGCCTACTCTAGTGAGGGTTCACGTGACTGCGATATTCAGGGATCTTGTTGGTACAACATTGGATGGCCGCACGTCCTGGGCTTTTGACGCCAGCTTGAAGACGATTGCCGAGGCAGAAGCTGGTGTGTTGGTGCTTTTGAGTAAACCCGAGACGCCGGACGATCTGCTTTCTGACATTGACCGCCTATGGCGTTCGGCTGAGCTTGAGACGGCCAGTGGTGCCGATGCCTACAACCAGATTGGGATGGGTGCTCAAATTTTGCGGGACCTCGGCGTAGGTAAAATCCGGCTTATGGCTGCCCCGCTTAAGTACAATGCTTTGGCGGGCTTTGGTCTTGAAGTGACAGACTTTGTGGCGCCGCCGGCGTCGGATAGCCGCTGAAGGAGGTTCACTTATGTCTGGCAAGGGGGTTAATTATTCACCCGCGCAAGTGCCTGGCAACGATGGCGGGTATGTGATTGTGGTCACGCGTTGGAACGCTGAAATTGTGAGCGGGCTTCAGACTGGGGCGGAACGCGCGCTGGCTGCCGCGGGAATAGGTGATGCTCAAGTGCGAACTGTGCAGGTATCCGGCGCATTCGAGATCCCGCTAGCATGCTTGGCTGCTGCCGAACGGGATGACTGTGACGCAGTGATTGCGCTGGGTGCGGTGATTCGCGGTGACACCCCTCACTTCGAATACGTGGCGGGAGAGTGCACCAGAGGTATCGGAGAAATCGCGCTTAAAACGGGCAAGCCCGTTGGATTTGGCGTGCTGACGGTCGATACCCTGGCGCAGGCTGAGGAGCGTTCAGGGGATAACGAGGAAAACAAAGGCGCCGAAGCAGCCCTGAGCGCTGTTGAAATGGTGAATCTACTGAGGGCGCTGCGAGACTGATGGCTGAGCATAACGCCACAGCCGCACAGCGCCGTAAAGCGAGGCACTTTGGATTGCAGGCGCTTTATCAGTGGACGCTTTCTGGCGCTACCGCGACCGATATTGAGGCTGAGTTCCTTGTCGACAATGACTTTCAGCATACCGACGGTGAATACTTCAGTGCCGTACTGAGAGGCGTCACTAAAGACGTCGAGGCGCTCGAGGAGTTATTTTTCCCTTTTTTAGACAGGTCTTTGGATGCGCTCGACCCGATTGAGCGCAACCTTCTTCGATTGGGGACCTTCGAGCTGAGAGACCGACTTGATGTGCCTTACAGGGTTGTCATAAGCGAGGCGGTTGCGTTAGCAAAAAAGTTTGGCGCGACGGACTCCCACAGGTACGTCAATGCAGTGCTCGATAAGATCGCCAGAGATCTGCGCACGGTAGAGCTTGCGCAAGAAGGCCAATGAACATTGGTGAGTTCTCGCTGATTGAAAAATTCTTCGCCCACGGAGGTGAGAAGGCAGCTATCGAACTGGGTATCGGCGACGATGCTGCAGCCGTTCGAGTGCCTTATGGTCATTTACTGCAGATATCCACCGATACAGCTATTGAGGGTGTGCATTTTCCGCGCGACCTACTGCCTGCTGATGCCGCTTACCGATCTGTGATGGCTGCCGCGAGTGATCTTGCGGCAATGGGTGCGTCGCCTATCGCGATGTTGCTAGCGATCACCTTGCCCGCCTGTGATGAGGCATGGTTGTCTCGCTTTGCTAAGGGCTTGAGGGCAGCAAGCGATGTTACCGGCCTGCTGCTGGTAGGAGGTGATACCACCCGGGGTAGCCTGTCGCTGACTGTGACGGTGCTGGGATCAACGCCGGCTGCGAGTGGCTTACGCCGGGATGGCGCGCGCCCCGGGGATCGTGTGTGCGTAAGCGGAACGTTAGGCGACGCCGCTGCAGGATTGGCGATTATCCAGGGCGGTCTCAAAACAAGCGATCAGGCCACCGCTAAGTTTCTCAAGGAACGTTTTACTGGACCGACGGCGCGGCTGGCTCTGGGGGAATCTCTGCTCGGTGTGGCGACCTCTGCCATAGACCTTTCGGACGGGTTGCTTGCAGATGCGGAACATGTCGCCAAAGCCAGTGCTGTAGCGATTGAAATCAACAGCGATAAGATACCTCTGTCGCCCGCGATGCGAGGCCTGGCCGATTCTGGTCAAATTCTCCAATGGGCATTAGCCGGTGGCGACGATTATGAGCTGCTGGTGACGCTACCGCCGGATGAGCCCGTGCCCTGTGAGTTAACGGAAATCGGTCGTGTCACGGATGGGCTTGGAGTGAGCTGTGATCAAACGCCAGCAAGTCGAGGTTACGATCACTTTGCATGATGATTCCGCCAGCATCGCGCCCGCCCGCGTCAATAGTGTTGCAACACTGATCGCTGCCGGTCTGGGCTCTGGATTATTGCCCGTAGCACCGGGGACTGCAGGGAGTGCGCTTGCTGCGCTGTTTCTGCTGCCAACAATGGCAGCCGACATAGCGGCCCATTGGATAGCCCTGGCTCTGACAACATCAGTAGGCATTTGGGCTGCCGATCGCGCAGGCCGAGATTGGGGGGTGGTCGATCATCCTGCGATCGTGATCGACGAGGTGGTAGGACTGTGGTTGGCGGTGCTGATTCCTCTGACCCTAGCGCCTCACTGCGTCACTGACGCGTCGCTGCTTCTGCTGGCATTTTTGTTGTTCCGCTTGTTTGACATTGCCAAGCCATGGCCCGTCAATCAGTTGGAGCGCTCGCTGCCAGGAGGCTTGGGCGTTATGCTCGACGATGTCGCCGCGGGCGCGATGGCCGGTTTTTGTATCACGGCGGTGCTGATTGGCATCGCGGCCGCTTAACAGCCTCATGCGGACAGCTTGTTAGGTCTGCCGGTGCACCATTTGGCGGGCCAGAGCACGCAATGGATCAGCTCTATCATCAAAAATATCGAGCGCTTTAAGTGCTGCGTTCAGAAGGCGGTCAGCCTCTTCTTTTGCGCCCGCTAAACCCAGTACGCTGACGTAAGTCGATTTCTTGGCCTTAATGTCCTTACCTGCGGTTTTGCCGAGCGACTCACTATCACCGGTAACATCCAAGACATCGTCAGTGACCTGAAACGCCAAGCCTACTGCCGCAGCAAATTGAGCGAGCGCGTTACGCTGCTCTGCTGAGGCATTCGCGCATATTGCGCCAGCCTCGGCGGATGCTGCGATCAGCGCACCGGTCTTAAGTCTGTGAATGTTTTTTAGCGCATTGGGCTCTAGAGCCTTATGCTCAGCGGCGATGTCCAGCGCCTGACCACCTACCATCCCGTCGAAGCCAACCGCTTTGCTGATCACCCTTATCAGATCGACCCGTTGTGTATCGCTCAGGGACTCGATACTAACTAAGTGCTGGAAGGCCGCAGCTTGTAGGCCATCGCCTGTCAAAATGGCTGTGGCCTCGTCAAAAGCACAGTGCAAGGTGGGCTGTCCGCGACGCAGATCGTCATCGTCCATCGCGGGGAGATCGTCATGCACAAGCGAGTAGGTATGCAGAAGCTCGATGGCTTCGCCTGCTATCACGGCGGCGTCCGCGGATTCCTCGGCAATGAGCTCTGCGCACAGCAGTGTGAGGCGGCTGCGCAACTGTTTGCCTGGATGCTTTGCCAGATAGGCGATGGCATCGGCCAGTCGTGGGGCAGGGCAGCTGATCCAAGCGAAGGGCTTCATTTGCGGTCAGGTATCGTCTGCCGGGTCGCGCCCCTCGAGCAAAGAGTCATCGGGGGATACCTGAGCGATCCGCTGCTCTGCTGATTCCAGCGTCTTCTGAATATTGCCGCTCAGTTGCACGCCTTTTTCGTAGAGCAAAAGAGCTGCCTCTAGCTCGATCTCGGGATTCTCTAGTTGTTCTACTAGCTCGCTGAGCTCATTCATTTGCTGCGTGATGCTGGGGGCGGCGTCACCTTTAGTCATTTTCGGCACGTATCAGAGTTCCTGGCGGTTCGCGGTTAGCTCGCTTGCTGCGTGTGCGACGTAAGCTCAGCTGCACCGAGGTCCGCCGCGGCATTAATTATCGCAGCCGCTGTCAGACCCGCCATCTGTCTGCACTCGCCTTGGCGCCCATGGGCGATGAAGGTGTCGGGAATGCCGATGTGCTGCACGGGGCAACGAACGCCTGCCTCTGCCAAAAATTCGGCAACACCGCTGCCCGCGCCTCCTGCAATGGTATTTTCTTCTAGCGTGATCAGCCCATGATGCCCCTCAACCAGTGAGAGTATCATTGCCTTATCAAGCGGTTTGACCCAGCGCATATCGACGACAGTGGCGTTCAATGATTCTGCGGCAGCCAGTGCTAGATCTAGCAGTACACCAAAGTTAAGGATGGCGATACCGGCTCCCTCGCGGACCGAATGGCCTTTCCCGATTTCCATGGTGGACAGCCCGGAATCTATCGCAACGCCAGTGCCCTCGCCTCTAGGATAACGTACCGCCGAGGGTCCTTCATGCAGCCAAGCGCTCTGTAACATCAGACGGCATTCGCGCTCGTCACTTGGCGCGCCAATGATCATATTGGGTATGCACCGAAGGTAGGACAAGTCGAAACCACCATGGTGAGTAGGGCCGTCCTCGCCGACGAGTCCCGCGCGATCGATCGCCAGGGTGACATCGAGGTTTTGCAGTGCGACATCGTGAATCAGCTGATCGTAGCCGCGCTGCAAAAAAGTGGAGTAGATGGCGAGCACGGGCTTGAGTCCGTCGCAGGCCATGCCGGCGGCCAGTGTTACCGAATGCTGCTCGGCAATAGCCACGTCGAAGAAGCGCTCGGGGCATTGGGCCGCGTATTGGACCATGCCAGAACCCTCGCACATGGCCGGTGTAATCCCAACGACGCGATCGTCTTGCGCCGCCAGATCACACAACCATTGCCCGAAGACGTCCTGATATTTCGGCGCCTTGGGTTCGGCTGGGACGGCCGCCTTGGCGGGCTCTAGCTTGTTGATGGCATGGTAGCCGATCGGATCGCGCTCGGCTGGCGCAAAACCTTTTCCCTTGACTGTGCGGATATGCAGAAATTGTGGCCCTTTTAGCTCGGCCATAACTTTGAGCGTATTGACCAACTGCGGTAGGTCGTGGCCATCGAGTGGTCCGATATAGTGCCATCCCAGCTCCTCGAACATGGTGCCCGGTGCAACCATACCTTTCATGTGCTCTTCGGTTCTCTTTGCGAGATCCCAGGCACCTCTGACATGTTCTAGTATCCTTTTAGAGCCCTCGCGCAGGGCCGTGTAGGTTTTGCTGGCCCATATTTTGGCGAAATAGGTGGCAAGACCGCCGGTATTGTGTCCGATCGACATCTGGTTATCGTTAAGAATCACCAGCATATTCGGTCTCTCGTGGCCGGCGTGTGCAAGTGCCTCGAACGCCATGCCCCCGGTGATGGCCCCATCTCCAATAACTGCAATGACTTTACGATCTATCCCCTGACGCTGTGCGGCTAGGGCCATACCCATGGCAGCTGAAATGCTGGTCGACGAGTGTCCCACACCAAAGGTGTCAAACGGGCTCTCGGAGCGCTTAGGGAACCCCGACAGACCCTCGTTTTGGCGCATACTGTGCATTTGGTCTCTGCGACCGGTCAGTATTTTGTGAGGGTAGGTCTGGTGTCCTACGTCCCAGACGATGCGGTCATGCGGTGTGTTGAAAACGTGGTGAAGAGCGATTGTTAATTCTACAACGCCGAGTCCTGCACCGAAGTGCCCGCCCGTTCCCGCTACGGCGTATAGCAGATCGTGCCGCAGCTCTTCCGCCAGCTCCACCAATTGCTGCGCGTCGATACCGTCCAACAAACTCAGGTCTGCCGCGACAGTGTCTAGCAGTGGCGTGTCTGGCTTTATAGTGGGCAGATCCTCAATCATACCTTTGATCATACCCCAAGAACTGGCCTTGGCGAGGGCTAAATGCAGCGATGATCAAGGCGTATCAAATTGCTTTCTGAGCCGCTCCAGCACTTTCCGCTCATGCTTGCCCGGGCGTTGAGTGGGGCGCGCCATTGCCCCAGCAGCTTTGCGCGCCTCAGCCGCTCTCTCACGGCGAGCGACGCTTTCTGGCGTTTCGTCGTAAAGTGTTCGCGCAACGGATGCGCCACGCCGATGCTCGCTGACAGCTTTGACAGTGACGTCTCGTTCGTCCCAGCCTTGACGGATCCGCAGTAGATCGCCGGGTGCGATCTCCCTCGAGACTTTGACGCGTTGGCCCGCCAGCTGCACTTTTCCACCTTCAATCGCGTTTTTGGCCAGTGTTCGCGTTTTAAAAAATCGCGCCGCCCAAAGCCACTTGTCGATGCGAACCTTCTCCACGTTGTCTGGCCTTTCAGTCAATTGCTGGCAGACCGTTGATAATTTCGTCGAAATGGTGAATCGCAGGGTAACGCGTGGCCTGGCGCGGCGGGACCGTCGAGTCGGGTTGTCTGAGGGTAATCAAGTGCGATATTCCGAAAGCTTCCGCGGCTTCCAGAACATATTCCGAGTCATCTAGGAACAGCGTCCGCTCCGGATCAAAAGGCCTCTCGGCCATGAGCCGGTTCCAAAACGCTGGCATTTCCTTCGGCGTGTTGTAGCGATGGGAACTGATCATGAGGTCAAAGTAGTGGGCTAGAGACAGACGTTCGGCTTTTATTTCTAGGGTGATAGGGTGCGCGTTGGTAATCATGATTACATCCAAGTGACTGGAGTTTAGATGTTGCATGAAACGCTCAGCTTGAGGGCGCCAGCGAATGCCATGGGCGCAGTCCGACTTGATCTGTAGGATATCGATATTCAACGTTTTGCCCCAGAAGTCCAGACAATACCAGTTGAGCCGACCTTGCTGCTCGGCAAAGAGTGGCGCCAGCGTTTCCTTACTGGTCGCGATATCGAGTCCACGTCGCCGACCCCATTCGCTTGGAATAACGGTGCCCCAGAAGTGATTGTCGAATTCTAGATCGAGTAGGGTACCGTCCATATCCAGCAGAATCGTGTCTAGCTGAGACCACTCAACACCTTCCACAGATCGGCAGGAGGATACAGTCAGCGTCATCGAGTGCTACCCTACTAAAATGAGAGGCCCTCACTATAGCGGCAACAGCGCGCTCGATGCGATGTTGCATGACGCAAACCTAACTTTTCCTAGTCTCTTGCAGTCATTGCGACGGCTAGCTGCGGATGCGTCAAAGTGCATCCTTGATTTATACGCTGTCCTAGGGGATTTGTTGGTGAGTCAAAAGTCAGATTCCAGTCCCGTGACGGAGGCCGATCATGCATCGCACCGCTTGATTTGTGAGGCACTTCAGCGGCTCACGCCGGATGTCCCCATCCTGTCAGAGGAATCGACGCTTGAGCAGTTGATCGGGCGTCGTGATTGGCCAAGGTGCTGGATGATTGATCCGTTAGATGGCACTAGGGAATTTATCGACGGCACTGGCGAGTTCACGGTGAACATCGCGCTGATTGTCGATGCGGAATCGGTGCTGGGGCTGATTGCTGTCCCTGAACGAGGGTATGTTGATCTGGGCGTGCCCGGTTGGGGCGCGCGCCGCTTCTCATTATTCGATGATGGTGCTGAGGAGAGGCTGTCAGCACGATCCCTTAGTAGGGATAAAGCTCTGGTGATGTCAGCCAGCGCCCGACATCGCGAGGAGCGTGTGCAGCTAATGCTGGGAAGTCTGTCCGATCTTGCGCGAGGTGCTGAGCGGCTCAATGCTGGGAGTGCACTTAAGTTCTGTGATGTAGCATCGGGAGCGGCAGATGTGTATCCGAGAACCTCGCCTTGCTATGAATGGGACCTTGCTGCAGGCGATGCGCTCGTGCGCGCTGCTGGCGGCCTTGTCACCACTCTGGAAGGCACACCGATCCGCTACAACCAGTGGGAAAGTTTAAAGGCTCCTAACTTTGTTGCTGCTGCAGATCCCCAGATCAATTATGTTGAGCTGATTCCCGATCCTGACCTTTGATCCGGCGCGCAAGCAGAGTGCTGCCATTGCTTGCTGGCCCCAGTTATCTGCTAGGTGGGTTCCTGAGTGCTTGTCAGGTCGGCCCAACCACAGTTAGATTCTTCAAATGGACAAGTGCCGGGTATTGCATGACAGAGCGCGTAGAGCCAGATCAGTCGGCGGCGAATGAAGAACTCTCACCTCAGGACAGACTGGCGTTGATGCAAACGCAGCACCGGGCACTGGACGATAAGATTATCGATCTGCAGTCCCGGCCCTGGCAGAACCAGCTGTTGGTGCAGCGACTTAAGAAAGAAAAGCTTCGCTTGAAAGAGGCTATTGAGCGGCTTAAAGACGAGATGATTCCTGATCTCAACGCCTAGGGTCCAACGGGGTGCTCAAAAAAAGTTGTGCCCCTCCAATTGTAGCAACCGCATTTTGATATCCAACCCGCCGGTAAATCCGGTGAGAGTGCCATCGCTGCCGATAACTCGGTGACAAGGGACGATAATTGGCAGCGGGTTTTTGCCTGCTGCTCCGCCTACGGGCCGCGCAGAGCGGGGACGCCCGATGGCGCGAGCGATATCGGCGTAGGTCATAGTATCGCCGTAACGTATTTTGGTCAGCGCCAACCAAACCGACTTCTGGAAGGCCGTGCCGCACCAGTCGAGTGGAACAGAGAACGTGTCTAATTTGCCATCAAAGTAGGCGCTGAGTTGCTGCTTCGCCTCGGCAACGAGAGGATTGTGAATGGTGCGTTCTGCGCTGACGGATACATTATGCGGAAAACGTACAGCAGTGAGACCCTGATGTGTTGCCTCGAGACGTAGCAATCCGATCGGAGACGCTAGAGTGCATTTGAATTCAGACATGGGCAATCACTCGGTTCTTGCTAATACAGGGGTTATAGCGGAGCTCATAATTCACTCTGACGGTCCATGACGTACCTCAACGCGACTACCGGTTGATATGAACAGACAGCCACAGCAGATGATCAGCATCAGCAGCTCGAGCCAATCGGTTAGCGCGATGGCGCGACCCACGTCTAGCAGACCCATTGCGTTTGTGCCGCAAAGCAATGCTGTCAACGCAAGGCTAAGCCGGCGTGTTCCCATGAGCCCGAGTGCTAGCAGGATAAAAATCACGCCGCGGCCGGCCGATGCTATGGCGTCCTTTGTCAGCGCTCGCTCCCAGAGATCACTAATTAGTAGCACACCGGTGGTCAACGCCAACAGCATAGCGAACAGGCGGGCATGCTGCTGGATCTGTGTGATAAACAGCGGTTTTGGCGGCTCCGCCATGAGCACTCCGCTCGTCCCGGCACAACACGCTGCGATGATGACATTTCGACGACATAGTGAGAAGCCGAGTGCCTGATAAAAGAGATGCTCGCTCGCGCGGAGACGAGAAGCGGTATGATGTCTGACATGCAGCTCATACCACTTAACGCCGATGTGATCGATGCCCAATTGGCGACTAGCTCACGCAGTGCATTAGTGATTCAGATATATGAATCAGTGGGCTCAACTAACGACATTGTGCGGGATCTTCACGAGTCAGGATCCTGCCGCGGCGCAGCGATTTTTGCAGAGGAGCAAACGGCTGGTCGCGGAAGGAGAGGGCGTGTCTGGCACAGCCCCAACTGCAGTAACCTGTATTGCTCTCTGGGATGGCATTTCAACTGCTCACTCGACGCATTATCCGGATTGAGTTTGATGGTCGGTGCGATGCTGGCTGAGGCCATAAGCCAAAGTTGCGGCGTCGAGGTGCAGTTGAAGTGGCCCAACGATCTGTATTTTGAAGAGCGGAAGCTCGGCGGTGTATTGATTGAGTCACTTGGAGAATTTGAGGGGTTTCAGGTCGTGGTGATCGGAATAGGCCTCAATGTCACGATGCCAATGCCCGCGGCTGCCGTGATTGATCGGCCCTGGACAGATTTATCCAAGGCCTCTGGAGAGGTAATCGATCGTAATAAACTGGCCGTGACAGTGCTCGACCAGCTGGTTTCGGGTTTGTCGGATCTTAATGCTTCTTACCGTGACTATTGGTTTGACCGTTGGAGTCGCAGGGACTGGTTACGGGGCCGCTCGATTGTTGTGGAGGGTTCGCCGCCTTTGGCGGGGGTCGCCGCTGGTATCGATGATTTGGGTGCTTTAATCCTGCATACCGAAACCGGTCACTGCACTGTCGCAGGTGGCGAGGCATCGATACTCGAAATAGGGGCAGGCCTATGACACCGAGCGTCCCCTGGTTGTTAATCGATCAGGGCAACACTGCGATCAAGTGGCGAATGGCGGATGCGAACGGACTTGGCGGTGAAGGCGGTGTTGTCGAGAGTGCCGAGGACTTAAGCCCCTTTCTGAAGCCGCTCAGCTGGGGCGCAGTTGGGATATCCAGTGTCGGAAGCGACGATACCCGTGTAGCACTCTACAAGACTTTGTCAGCAATGAGCGTTGCGTCCATCTTCACTGCGAAGTCGGAGAGCGCATGCCTCGGTCTTCTCAACAGTTATGCCGAGCCCGAGCGCATGGGGGTCGATCGGTGGCTTGCCATGCTGGCGGCGCGTGATGGTTCCAAGGATGCTTTTTGCGTTATCGATGCCGGGACCGCCGTTACCATCGACATCGTGACCGCGGATGGCCAGCATTTGGGCGGCTATATCCTCCCCGGGCCAGCTATGATGCGCCGCGCCTTGATGACGGATACCGGCCTTATCCGTTTCGATGCGGAATCACAGCCTGACCTCGCGCCCGGGCAATCTACGGCAGACTGTGTCAACGCTGGAGTGTGGCGCGCAACCTGTGCGGGCGTGCGGTCCGTAATTGCAGATTACTCGGCACATCGCGTAATCCTGACTGGTGGCAGTGCGACGGAACTCATAGACTTAGGGGTGGCGGCAGATTATCGCCCCGAACTAGTGCTGGAGGGCCTTTGGGTCTGGTTGTCGAAGGCGCTTGACGATACGAGCGCCTGAGTAGATGATGCGCCCGCTGTTGAGGTCGTTAGTTTGCCTCAGTAGGCGTTTTTTAGCTGGCGTAGCTCAGTAGGTAGAGCAGCTGATTTGTAATCAGCCGGTCGGGGGTTCGATTCCTCTCGCCAGCTCCATTTTCGCCCCCTTGCTTTTCCCAAGGGGCGATTTCCAGAGCTTAAAAATTGTGGCCCGGGTGAGTGTTTTCGCAGGACTGCTTGTGCCACTCATGCCGAAGAATTCCCCCTCAAAGCCTGTTGACACAGGGGGTCCAGATCTAGAGAATGTGCGCCCTTCTGGAGGGGTTCCCGAGTGGCCAAAGGGATCAGACTGTAAATCTGACGCGCGAGCTTCGGTGGTTCGAATCCACCCCCCTCCACCAAGGTTAGAGTCGGCGGGGGGCTGAGTTTCAGGCGGGCGGTGTGGGTCCCGGGATGGAAGCGTAGGTATCGCGGGTATAGTTCAATGGTAGAACCTCAGCCTTCCAAGCTGATGATGCGGGTTCGATCCCCGCTACCCGCTCCAGCGGGGGCAGCAGTTTTGCTCATATAGCTCAGTCGGTAGAGCACTTCCTTGGTAAGGAAGAGGTCACCGGTTCAAATCCGGTTATGAGCTCCAGTTCGGTGCGGCGTTGAAGGGCGTGGTACCGGGAAGCAGATAGAAAGGCG
>CACOYM010000021.1 GCA_902631395.1 Halieaceae bacterium
TTAAAGAGGCTGGCGCAACACTATGACTGACATGTTTGATGTCTCGGGGAAGATCGCAGTGGTAACTGGCGGCTCACGTGGTATTGGTAAGATGATCGCCGCCGAATTTGTGAGACGTGGCGTACGCACCTATATCACAGCGCGCAAGGCGGAAGCCTGCCTGGAAACGGCGGAAGAGCTGAGCGAGTTTGGTGAATGCATAGCCCTGCCTGGAGACCTTTCAAAAATGGAAGGTATTGAGTCATTTGTCTCAGAGGTTGAGGCACGCGAACAACAGCTTGATATTCTTGTTAACAACGCAGGTGCAGCCTGGGGCGTCCCATTTGACGAGTTCCCAGAGAGCGGCTGGGACAAGGTGATGGATCTAAACGTCAAATCGCTATTTTTTCTGACGCAGAAATTTGCACCGCTGTTGCGTGCCAGCGCAACTGCAGAGCAACCCGCCAAGGTCATTAACATGGCTTCAGTTGATGGCATCCATAACGCGCGCCCAGAGACTTACTCATACTCAGCTAGCAAAGCCGCAGTCATTCACTTGACACGACGAATGGCGAAACGGCTCGTGGAAGAGCATATTCATGTGAACGCAATTGCACCTGGGGCGTTTGCCAGCAACATGAATGTGTGGGCTCGGGATAATCCAGAGGAAGTTACTCAGCGGATTCCCGCCAGACGCATTGGTCGACCCGACGACATGGCTGGCACTGCAATTTTCATTAGCTCGCGAGCGGGCGATTATCTTGTCGGCATTACGATCCCGGTCGACGGTGGGGTCGCGTTCGCCAACTAGCGAATTCGTTAGACTTCGTTCAATACTTAATGACGCTCCGCAAGGTATCACCCGACTCCATAGCAGCATAAGCTTCATTGATCTCCTCGATCGGGTAGATACGCGTCAACAACTCGTCTAATTTTAAATCACCGTCGCGGTACAAATTAATTAGCTGTGGAATATCTCTCCTTGGAGCAGCAGAGCCGTAAAGCGAGCCAGTCACTGCTCTCTCCTCATAAACTAAAGCGGCGGCAGATATGCTGATCTTTGCATTGTTAGGCGTAATGCCGACGGCCATAGCGACCCCGCACTTAGCAAGACTTTCATAAGCTTGCTCCAAAGTGACTTCTAGGCCGGCAGCGTCGAAAGCGTAGTCAACACCGCGACCACCGGTCAGTGCACGAATTGCAGCGACTGTCTCACCGCCTGCGGCACTGACACAGTGCGTCGCACCGAACTCACGTGCCTGATCGAGACGAGTCTCGTAACGATCGACAGCGATAATCATCTTGGCCCCCGCCATAGCCGCACCTTGTACAACATTCACCCCAACACCGCCGGCACCAAATACTGCTACTAGGCTATCGGGGCCAACCTTCGCAGCGTTCATCACTGCACCCACCCCAGTGATCACCGCACAACCCATCAGTGCCGCCAGCTCGAGTGGAAGATCTCTCGGAATTTTTAGCACCGCCCCTTCTGGAATAATGGTGAAGTTTGAGAATGAGGACACACCTGCAAAGTGCTTTATTTCCCTCCCCGCACGGCTGAATCGGCTGGTCCCATCCTGCAATCGGCCGGAGGCACGGATCTCCGTTCCCGCGGCACAAAGTGCTGGTCGGGACGCATCACAATATTCGCAATCTCCGCAAGACAGGCGCCAGAGGGCAATAACGTGGTCACCCGGCTGCACTGTTGTGACCCCCTCGCCCACCTCCCGAACGATGCCAGCCCCTTCATGCCCTAAAATTGCAGGTAAGGGGGCGGCTAGCTGACCACTCTTCACGCTGTAGTCGGTATGGCACACGCCAGCTGCGACAATCTCTACTAATACCTCGCCAGCTTTCGGGGACTGCACGTCAACCTCACAAACCTCGAAGGGCTGTCCGGCTTTATACAAAACGGCTGCTTTAGACTTCATGCGAGCGATTGTTCCGCTTTATGAACATTTGCACAAATGGCTGTCTAATCGGGATATGTTCTCTCACCCATTTTCCTCCGTTACTGGTTGCCAGCGCGGCTCGAACCAGATGGGTGAATTCGTTTGGTTACCGGGACGACCCTCTTGTCGCTGCCAGCTGGAACGGTCAGACTGCTGGGCAAGTCAAGGAGGCTGTGAATGCAAGGTTCGATAGAAAAACGTGGTGCGGTTGCGATCGCATGGTTCGATAACCCTCCAGTAAACGCCATTTCTCACGAAGTGCGCCAAGGCTTGATGGATGCAATTAACGTCGCGGTAAATGACGACGAGATCAAGGCACTCATCATCGCTTGTCGTGGCAGAACTTTTATGGCCGGTGCAGATATCACCGAGTTTGGGAGCTCACCAAAGCCACCAGGTCTGCCAGAAGTTGTAATGGCAATGAGTGAGAGTCCAATTTTAAAGGTAGCCGCGATTTTCGGTACGACGCTCGGAGGAGGGTTTGAGACAGCGCTCGCATGTGACTACCGTATTGCTCAGGCAGGATCCAAAGTAGGGCTTCCAGAAGTCAAGTTGGGCATCCTTGCTGGCGCTCATGGCACGCAACGTCTTCCGAGAGTGGCTAACGTCGACTTCGCATTGAAAGTCATGACATCCGGAGAACCGGTTCTCGTCGAGGCCGCCCAGGAGGCTGGAGCCGTGGATCGTGTAACCGCTGGGGATCTTATCGAGGACGCCGTTAACTATGCGGAAGAATTGATCGCCGCTGCAGCGCCTCGACGTCCAATCCAAGACATGACAATAGACAAGGCGAAATACGACGAGGAATATTTCGCCAGATTCCGAGAATCCATAGCACGTAAGACACGCGGACTAAACGCTCCGGAGCGGAGCATTCGTTGTGTAGAGGCGGCAGTCAACTTGCCATTCGCCGAGAGCGTCCTGGTTGAGCGTGAGATGTCACTCGAGAGCCACCGTGACCCGCAAGCAAAGGCGCTGCAGCACGTCTTTTTTGCAGAGCGGCAGGCCAACAAGGTGCCAGGCCTGGCTAGAGATGCCGCGCTGCGATCGATTGATTCTGTGGCAGTTATCGGTGCAGGGACAATGGGCGGCGGTATCGCGATGAACTTCGCCAATGTGGGTATCCCTGTAAAAATACTAGAAATGAACGACGAAGCGCTTGAAAAAGGCCTTGGAGTTATCAAGAAAAATTATGATGCGACTGCCCGGAAAGGCCGCCTCAGTGAGGCTGAAGTCGAAAAACGGATGGCGTTGCTGACGGGGACCACAGATTACAGCGAGCTCGCTGACGCCGATCTAGTGATAGAGGCGGTGTTTGAGAACATGGACGTCAAAAAAGAAGTTTTCAAGACTCTGAGCAATACCGTTCGGCCAGAGACTATCCTTGCGAGCAACACGTCATACTTGAACATTGACGAGCTGGCCAGCGTTGTTGAAAAGCCCGAGCGTATGCTTGGTATGCACTTTTTCTCGCCCGCCAACGTCATGCGCCTCCTCGAAATAGTGCGCGCCGAAAAGACTTCGCCCGATGTGCTGGCAACAATTCTTAGGCTTGCCAAAGCCATTAATAAAGTCGGCGCAGTTGCAGGTGTTTGCCACGGCTTCATCGGCAATCGCATGCTGTCAGGCTACGCAAGTCAAGCCAATCGACTGTTGTTGGAAGGAGCCGCTCCGCACCAACTTGATCAAGTGCTCTATGATTTCGGTATGCCCATGGGCGTAATCGCTATGGCCGATCTGGCTGGCCTAGACATCGGATATCGCATGCGCCAAGCCCTGGATGAAACTCAATATGATGTCGAATCGGCCTACCTCTACGATAATCTCGTTGAAATGGGCCGCCTCGGACAGAAAACAGGTGCTGGCGTTTATGACTACGATCCAGGCGACCGCACACCGAAGCCGTCCTCTATTACGAAAAAGTTGCTTGCCGAAGCTGCAGAAAAATTCAACATAAAGCAACGTGAAATTAGCGAAGAGGAAATTATTGAGCGCTGTTTCTTTTCCCTATTTAACGTTGGCTGCAATATTTTGCACGAGGGTATGGCCTATCGCGCTTCAGACATCGACACTGTTTACATCAATGGCTATGGTTTTCCCGCATGGCGCGGAGGCCCCATGCATTGGGCAGAACACGCTGTGGGGCTTGAAAAAATCCTAGATCGCATTCGAGAGTTCGCCGATATATACGGTGACAAGTATTGGCAACCGTCTCCCCTACTCGAGCAGCTAGTCGCAGACGGCGGCAGCCTGCGAGACATCCAGAACTCGTAGCTCAAGGTGCCCAGATTAAATGAAGGCTGAGTGACTACTATGGCACTGGATCCAGACACGCTGGAAACGCTGATAGAAACAGTCGCTAAGTTCGTTGATGAGCGTCTAATACCGCTTGAGGCGCAAGTTGCTGCGGAAGACAAAATTCCTGACACAGTCATATCCGAAATGGCCGAGCTCGGTCTATTTGGTCTGACAATTCCAGTGGAGTACGGAGGGCTCGGATTAAATACTGAGGAAGAGTGCAGGATTGTGATGGAGCTCGGGCGCGCGGCACCAGCCTTTCGTTCTGTCATCGGCACCAACAACGGCATAGGTAGCCAGGGTCTAGTGCTGCATGGAACTGCGGCGCAACGTCAGCACTACCTGCCCAAGCTTGCAAGCGGCGAGATAACAGGTTCATTCGCGCTTACTGAGCCTGATGCAGGATCAGATTCTGCAGCAATTTCTCTTAAGGCTGTTGCTGACGCAAATGATTTTCTGCTGAGCGGTACCAAGCGCTATATTACCAACGCCACTAGGGCTCAGCTGTTCACAGTTTTTGCACGGACTGACCCGGATGAGAGAGGTTCACGGGGCATAAGCGCTATCTTAGTCGATACATCTACGCCGGGAATTTCACTCGGCAGCCCCAATAAAAAGATGGGGCAGCAGGGCGCTCATGTATGCGACGTGATCTTCGACGAATGTAGGGTGCCGCAAGAAAATATAATCGGTGGCTCTGAGCGACGAAATAAAGGTTTCGCTACGGCAATGCAAACGCTGGACAGAGGCCGCATACATCTGTCGGCTCTAGCCGTGGGGTGCGCCAAGAGACTGATAAATATGTCAGTCGATTATGCAACGGAACGTCAACAATTCGGCCGGCGGATCGCCGAATTCCAATTACTGCAGGGCATGCTCGCGGATAGCAAAACTGAGTGCTATGCCGCCGAGAGCATGGTGCTGGATGCGGCGAGAAGGCGCGATGCGGGCAAGGACGTCAACATGCTTGCGTCCTGCTGTAAGCTATACACAAGCGAGATGGTGGGCCGGGTAGCTGACCGCGCGGTACAGATTCACGGTGGGGCGGGTTACATGGAAGAGTATGCGGTTACACGCTTCTATCGTGACGTAAGACTGTTTCGAATCTACGAGGGCACCAGCGAGATCCAACGCAGCATCATCGCGCGCCGCATGATAAGCAATGTGGAAAGATAGCAAGAACGAGACCTAAAGACGCTCCTACATGACGGCGTCACAAACCGTCACATTTATATGATTTCTACCTTTGAAGTTCTAGTGAACGGCGGCGCAGCCGTCGCATACCTCCAAGCCACCGGTCGACATCGTCGCCTTTGCGGCGAACATAACCTTCTACTTCTGGATGCGGCAATACGTGAAAGCGACCGTCGCGCATGCTCTCAATCACGACAGCAGCAACGGTCTCAGGCTCTAGGATACCGTCAGTCTGCCCATTGCCGAGACTCTTTGGTGCCATCGCCGTGGCAACGCCTTGCGGGCATAGGACAGCGACACCTACACCATCGTCACCGTGCGTAATGCTTAGACACTCTGCAAACTTAATCGCGGCAGCCTTAGTCACCGTATAAGGACCCGAGCCAGTGGCTGCCAGCAAACCAGCGGCAGAAGAAGTGATTAAAAAATATCCCTCTCCACGATCTATCATGCCTGGCAACAACGCTCGTGATGCATATATGTGAGCCATCACATGTAAATCCCATTGCTTCTGCCAAATGTCGTTACTGGCATCCGTGAGCACACCGGAGTCGGAACCGGCTGCGCCCGCGTTAGAGCAATAAACATCAACCCTTCCGTATTTGCTTATCACGTAGTCAACCAAGCCTTGAACTTGTGACTCATCGGTGACGTCGCATACTCGCCAGTCACACCCCAATGTGTCCGCGCAGGCTTTAACGGGCGCGCTATCCAGGTCAGAAATCACGACAGCCTCAGCTCCCTCGCGCAAGAAAGCGCTCGCCATCGAGCTACCAATGCCGCCGCTACCACCAGTGATAACAATGACTTTATTCTTAGGTTCCATCGCTTTCTCCTCCCCCAGAACAGAGCATAACTCCGGTACGGGAAAAACCTAACATAGATATGGATTGGCTCTTGCTGTCCGCTCACACATCGGAACAATCACTAACCGGGCTGTGCAACAAATTCGCCTATGTCGTAGTCTGGTGTTGCGCCATCACTACTGGCGACAAATGACGCCAGCGTGGCAGATCGTCGAAGGGTTGCGGTGGCATCCTCTTGGGTGATGAGCAATCCGTAGATGAGTCCGGCCAAAAATGAGTCCCCCGCCCCAACCGTATCCCGCACCTTGACTGGAACCGCATCGACCCAATGCCATTCATCGCAGCGCAAAAGACCCGCACCCTGCGCACCCATCGTCATACAAACCGTCTCGCAGCCCGCTTCACGCTGAAAACTACGCACACAATCTTCGGCGTTGGCGCGCGTTGCTGTTGTCTGCATCAGTGCTTGCATTTCTTCATCGTTAAGCTTCACCAGATCCGCCGATCGCGCTAGGGCCCAGATTTGCTCATAGTCTTCGAAGGCATCGCGCAAATTGACGTCCAAAACTTTCAACGCGTTGGGCATAGCCACAAACATAGCATCTAGAACCGCGCGGTTTCGGGCTGACCGTTGCGCGAGGCTGCCGAAAACTAAAGCTTCCGCAGGCTGACATTCGACCGGCCAGTTCTCCGGCACATCAATATAATCCCAGGCCACGTCTTTAAGAACTTCAAAATTGGGTTCTCCCTCTAAGATAGTAACCAGCGAGCGGCCGGTCTCCCTATCAGCCACTGAGCAGATCAAATCACTGGGCAACCCCCACTGTTCTATTTGTGATTTAAGCTCCGCACCGAGGGGATCGTTACCGACACCGCTCATTGGCCAGGCGCGCACTCCAAGTTTTTTTAGGTGATAGGCGACGTTTATTGGTGCGCCGCCTACGCTGCGCATACTAGGCAGCACATCCCAAAGTGCCTCACCGAAGCAGATAACGTTGGCGGACCTTGACTCAGGCATGCGTCGCTAGGCGCTTGCGTACTCAAAGTAGGCGTTATTGATGACAACGACTTCGCCGACATACGCCTCGAATAGTGCTCGACCATCTCCATCGTGCCAAGCGCGGAGACCAAGTGTATCGCCCGGATAGACAGGAGCCGAAAACCGCACTTTCAGTTTGCGGAAAAGCTTGCTTTCCCCCCCGCAAAAAGCGCCGAGCAACATATTCGCAACATGACCTAATGTGCACAGACCATGGAGAATAGGCTCCTCAAATCCTCCAAAATTCGCTGCCGCAGGATCAACATGCAATGCGTTGTAGTCGCCTGATAGACGGTATATTTGTGCCTGATTGACAGAGATTCTTGTCTCAAGCGTTACGTCAGGCATCTTACCGGGTACTTCGATTTTCGAGGAGAATGTCTGGCCGGAGCCTGTGAAAGGCTCGATATCACCCAGCACTTGGACCCCTCGCCTAAATGAACCGTTTGCCATGCGCACACAGACCTCACCATCTAGATCCGTTACCAAGGTTTCGCACTCAACGAATCCGTAACCTTTGCCCCGCGGGTGGACGCCTACGATTCGCGACTGAAGCGTAACCGTGCCCTCGAGTGGCAGTGGTTTCTCAACGCTTAGGTAACGCTCAGCGTCAATCATGAGTGGCAGTGGAGATCTAGGAATATGTTGCTCATCAACAGGCGCGCCCATGCCACCCCAGCGAATGGGGAACGTTGGAAACACACTGTAGTCAGGGTGCCCCTCGTAGGTGAACCTCAGGTCGGTCGAGCCGATACCAACCGCGTAAAGAAGCACATCTCGTTGCCCGTAAGAAATTTTAATCGGGTCCCCCCACGGACTGGGCTCCCCATTAGGTAAAGCACTCAAGGCGTCATATATTGGCATTAGGCTTCCCTCTACTTAAGACCGAGGTAGACTATCCACGGCTTGCATTTATGTCGATACACTTGCTTTTTGGGGGAGAATCCGCGATGCGGCGATTGCATAGCGTGCTGCTGCGTTGCCAAACTCGGTGAGGCTGGTAGATTTTACAATCTTAATGAGAAAATAATGCTAAAGGATGAGACCAGATGCGGAACACAGACAAGTTTTACATCAACGGCGAATGGGTTGCACCGTTAACAAAAGAAACCTGTGAAGTCATCAATCCGGCCACAGAGGAACCGATTGCAAGTATCGCTTTAGGCGGTAAACAGGATGTCGACGCGGCTGTTTCTGCGGCAAAAACTGCGTTCACAACTTTCTCACAAACCTCGGTGGAAGAACGGCTGGATCTTCTTGGTCGCATCATCGACGCATACAAAGCGAAGATGGATGAGATTGCGAAGACAGTGTCTATGGAGATGGGGGCCCCAATGGGCCTCGCCAACGCCGCACAAGCGCCTGCTGGGTTAGGACATTTAATTTATGCGCAGAAGGCGCTCGAAAGTTTTGAGTTTATGGAAGACGTTGGCACTTCACGCGTTATTAGAGAACCTATTGGGGTCTGTGGATTGATCACTCCATGGAACTGGCCAGTCAACCAAATCACAGCAAAGGTTGGTCCCGCCTTGGCGGCAGGATGCACAATGGTTCTAAAACCATCTGAGATTGCCCCACTGAACGCCATACTGTTTGCGGAGGTCATGGAGGAGGCTGGTACTCCTCCGGGCGTTTTTAATCTGGTCAATGGTGATGGCCCGACCGTTGGCGTCGCGCTCTCATCACATCCTGATATTGACATGATGTCTTTTACGGGGTCTACGCGCGCTGGAATTTCAGTAGCACAAGAGTCTGCCGTAACGGTTAAGCGAGTCACACAAGAGCTGGGCGGCAAATCAGCGAACATAATCCTTGAAGATGCCGATTTCGAGAAAGCTATCGCAAGAGATACTTTTGGAATGTGCATGAATACAGGTCAGAGCTGCAATGCGCCAACAAGAATGCTAGTGCCTGCGAGCCGAATGGCAGAAGCCGCAGAAATTGCAAGAGCCGCAGCAGAGCAAATAGCCGTCGGCGACCCAAATGATGAAGATACAAAGGTCGGGCCATTAGTGTCCGAGACGCAATTCAATAAGGTGCAAGCACTAATCCAGAAAGGCATCGATGAGGGCGCGACGTTAGAAACTGGCGGCGTAGGTCGACCAGATGGCTTAGATAAGGGTTACTTCGTAAAGCCAACAGTTTTCTCTAACGTCAGCAACGACATGACCATCGCGCGCGAAGAAATTTTCGGCCCTGTGTTATCTCTTATACCTTATGAAGATGAGGACCATGCGGTGGAGATCGCTAACGATACTGTTTACGGCCTATCCGCATATGTTAGCTCTGGGGATATCGACCACGCTCGGGCGATCGGCGCGCGCCTTCGTGCCGGCAATGTTCATTTAAACGGCGCACCACTCGATATCAATTCTCCTTTCGGCGGCTACAAACAGTCCGGCAATGGACGTGAGTTTAGTGAGTGGGGTCTGGAGGAATTCCTTGAGAAAAAAGCTGTTCTAGGTTTCGTACCGGTGGAGGCCGCGCCAGCTGAATCGAAAACACTGTTTTGAATGGGCTTATTAATTAGGTCTTTCAACTCCCATGGCTGAGTACCTAAGCGCAGTCGGAATAGCAGTTGTTGACCTAGAGTTGGCTGTGGGTTTCTACGAGCGCGCGCTTGGGATGACCTCTTTGCAAACCATCACACTTCCAACGATGAAGGAAATAGTGCTG
Organism: Halieaceae bacterium; assembly: GCA_902631395.1. Classification (GTDB taxonomy): domain Bacteria; phylum Pseudomonadota; class Gammaproteobacteria; order Pseudomonadales; family Halieaceae; genus Luminiphilus. The sequence continues at coordinate 9,948 of CACOYM010000021.1, forward strand.
GGATTTGAGGGCACGCGGAGCGCTGCAGTAATACTCATGAAGTATACCGACGGTACACAACACGAGAACAACAAGAGAGATGGCAAGCTAGTTTTTTACGTCAACAACGTCCCTGAAAAAATCGAAGCTATCCGTGGCGCAGGCTGTCGGGTGGAGAGAGAGCCGGAAGTCATAGATTCAATGGGAGGGGCCATCATTGCGTTTGCTCGCGACCCTGATGGACATCAGTTGGAACTGATTCAGAAGCCACCTCAGAATTGACAGCGAAACACCGTGATTCAAAGGCGTGATAGGCAGTATTTGAATCAAAAGAAATTGCTGCAGGGGGTAACGCCATTAGCGACTATTTTCGGGATGTCATTGAACTAATCCGCGCTTCCCACAAATACTGACAACAAAGTGATGCCGGCAGCCACGTATGAACGATGGCCGATCCGCTTTAACACTATGGTCTGTTCGTTGAGCGTCAGAAGGACTCGATGAGAAAAATATTAAAGATCATGCTTTGGAGTTTAGGCGCGACAACTCTTTTGATGGCAGTCACTATGGTGTTCGGGCCGAGCATCTACGCGCGGATAAACGCGCTCGCCCCCGCGTTCGGATCTAGGCCGCTGCCCGCAGCGCCGGATTAAACACAGCGACCTAACTGGTTCGCTTGACCGAGCTAGGCAGGTACTTAGTATGCTCGCAACTCAGCATAACGGTTTAGATGGTAGCGCCTATCTCCGTAAAGCATCTGTACAACACGAGCACGCTTGATAAAGAACCCTATATCAAACTCGTCGGTCATACCGATACCACCATGCATCTGAATACCCTCATTCGATGCAAGCTCAGCTACTTGACAGGTCTTTGCTTTAGCAGTGCTGGCTAACAGTCCCGCATGCTCTGGCGATTCATCAAGTGCGCGCAACGCCTTCAATACGATCGATTTACAGAGTTCAATTTCAGTCCACAGTATGGCTGCACGATGCTGCAATCCTTGGAAGGAACCGATTTCTACGCCAAATTGCTTGCGTTCATTGAGATACCGCAAAGTCCGACCGAAACATTCGTTCGCAATGCCGAGCAACTCAGCCGAGAGATGGACGTTCGCGATATTAAGCACCTTTTGCAGGGTCGCCAGACCGGCGCCTGAATGACTAATCCGTTGAACAGACTCAACGGTGACATCGTTAATCTGCACAGTTGCCGAATTTCTACTGTCGACCATTTCTGTTTTAGTTATCGCAACCCCCTCGGCGTCGCGAGGAACAAGGAATAACAAGACATCTTCAGGCTCTTCGTCCGCTCGCACAGAGACAACCAGATAGTCCGCAACGTTGCCATCCACGACAAAAGTCTTTTCTCCATTCAGTGTGTAGCCGTCGCCACGCCTGACGGCTCTGGTGGCTATACCTTGAGGGTTGTGTCGTGGAGCTTCATCGATAGCGAGCGCCAGCGTCAGATTACCAGCAGCGACTTTTGGGAGAAGCGCTAACCTATCGCCGCCCAAGGACAGTACAGATGCGCCTACAACCGCCGTCGAGAATAGCGGCGAACATGCGAGTGTGCTGCCACACAGCTCCATGATCTGACCCATCGCGACGTGACTAAAACCGAGTCCACCCTGCGCTTCCCCTATCAGAATTGATGGCCACCCGAGCTCCACCATCTCCAGCCAAACCTCACTTGAGAATCCTTTAGGATTTGCGGTATCCCGGATCTCCCGCAGAGCGCCAGGACCAGCTTTCTTAAAGAGAAAATCTGCCGCTGACTCCCGGACCATCTGCTCCTCTTCGGTCAAAACCAGCTTTTGCATCAGCCCAAACCTAAAATGCGTTTTGAAATGATGTTGAGCTGAATTTCGGAGGTACCACCCTCAATCGAGTTCCCTTTTGATCGCAACCACCGTTGAGTATCTGTGCCCTCTTTCCAGTGGAGCGCATCACTTCCGCCAAGTGCCATGAGCAATTCAAAACGGCGTTTGTTCATTTCAGTGCCATAGTACTTAATCATCGCGGACGTATTGCCCACGCCATCTGCAGTCATCTCGTCACGAACCCGTTCCATAGTCAGTTGGTGACAGCACGAGTCGACCTCCCAAGTCGCAACTTCAGTACGAAGCAACTCATCAGACAACCGACCATCACTTAACCCGATCGCTTCGGTAGCAAGCTCACCGAGTGTCCTCGTACCCGCCGCCGTGCCGATGCCACCAATCATTTCTCGCTCATGCGTTAACAAATATTTAGCAATCGTCCAGCCATTGTTGACATCACCCACGACTTGGCTTTTTTCAACGCGGACATCTTCCAGAAACGTCTCACAAAAAACTGAGGCTCCCGATATCAAACGTATCGGTCTTGCTGTTACACCCGCAGACTCCATGTCAAAGAGCACCAGGCTGATACCTGCGTGTTTACTTACCTCAAAATCGGTGCGGACTAGACAGAACATCCAGTCGGCTTGGTCAGCGTTCGATGTCCAGACCTTCTGCCCGTTGACAATGAAGTGATCACCATGGTCTTCTGCACGCGTTTGCAGTCCGGCTAAGTCCGAACCACTTCCTGGCTCACTGTAACCTTGGCACCAGCGAATTTCGCCTCTCGCAATCTGCGGCAGATGCTGTTTCTTCAGGGCATCTGACCCGAATTCTAGAATTGCCGGACCAATCATAGAGATGCCCATACCCTGCAGGGGAAGGCGAGCAGTAATGCTTGCCATTTCTTCCCGCAATACCTTGGCTTGGTCGTGATTTAGGCCGCCGCCGCCATATTCTAGAGGCCACGCCGGAGCCGTCCATCCGCGCTCGGCCATTCGGTCAAGCCATAACTTCTGATCATCACTCTGGAAGACGAAGCGACGTCCGCCTGAGCAAATGTCTTGCTCCGTGATTGGTTGTCGCATACTTTGTGGACAGTTTTCTTCCAGCCAACGGCGTGTTGAAACACGAAATTCTTCCAAATCCTGCAAGCTTTTTAACCCCCATAAATTGCCGGTCACGATTACGAGAGAGTAGCAAAAATCTCTCACAAGGCATGACACCTCGTGCACGATACTGCAATCTCTAGATTACCTTCCCCCAAATTTTGCTGAGCAGAGACACAGTCATGGCGCCATTGCCAATCTTCTAACCTAAATTGATTGCCCCTAACTTGCCTTGCGTTAAAACCGCTTACTTACGATTTTCGCGGGGACTTGGAAGGACTCCACTTGATGCGCTAGGCACTCAATTTGCACTATTAAGCCTGGGCTTTTTGCCGGCCAAATTGTAGTGATTTAAAAATGACCAAGTAGCTTCGCTCGTCGGTTGACCAAGCAGTGTCTTTGGCAGATCGTGTCTCCCTCTCTAAATCCGATAATGCTCTACCCTGCCGTCCTGAGCCCAATCGCTATACAAAAACCGCGACTCGTCTTCTCTGATTGTCTCAACCTTTGACTGGCAGTCGTATTTCTCACTCCAATAAACGACCAAACTAGGTATGTCACGCACAGCCCCGACATAATCACACGCTCTCCATTCCGAGGAGTTGCAATAGGCGATTATAGGGTCCTCAACACCATGAAGATGCATAGTCGACACATTGCGCGCTTGCTCACAAGATTTAACATTCACAGGCATAGTGCCAGCAAATGACGCGATAGCCGCAAAACCCTCCCCCATATGACATGCCAGCTCATCCGCGAACATAGAACCAAGGGAGTACTCACCCCATAAACTCGGGACAAGTCGACAAAATGTCGCACGGAAATATCTGCAATCATCTCATTGAAAAATTTGATGTCCTGCATTGATGTGGCCTCAGTGTTGAGCACCCACGCTGCCTCATCGTCACCATAGGTGTAGCCGGAAGGTAAGGCGATGATCATGTTTTCTTCTTCAGCAATCGCTTCCCAGTACTGCGAGAGGAAGCGCCAACCTGCATCAGCATTTCCTCCCTGCAGGGTAACGATCAGGCCACTAGGGGCCGATGCCTCATTACTTGGCACAAACAAATATTATTCTTGGGTCACGCCATCGATGACGAACTCCGTTCTCGGTGAATGCTGCCTATAGTGTGAGTAAAAAGAGTACTTACACTCGCACAGCAGACCAGTACCGCACCAACAATTATCAATGTCTTTTTCAGTTCGAAACAGCTGTGCGTCGCTATATGAACTTGCTGTACGCCACTTTTTTCGCGCGGCCAAAAAATTCATCCCACTGTTCATCGGTCAACAGATCCGGCTCACCCAATTGCCTAGCAAGCACGTAATGCTTGCACAAGATTTCTAGCAATTCCGCGTTTTTGATTGCTGTGTCAAAGTTGGCGCCACGACAAATCATTCCATGATTACCCAGCAAGCAGGCCGCGCGATCCTGCAATGCGTTGCCCGCGTTTTCTGCGAGCTCTTCGGTTCCAAAAGTCGAGTAGGGTACGCATGGCACGTCTGAACCGCCGAACATACCGACCATATAGTGGAACCCAGGCAAGGGCATGTTGTTGCAAGCCATAGCAACACAATAAGCCGAGTGGGCATGAATCACCGCGTTTGCCTTGTCGCTGTTCTTGTATACCGCTGAATGCATGCGCCATTCTGAGGAGGGTTTTATATCCCCTGCCCACGTGCCGTCTTCGTGTACGAATACAACACGGTCTGGCGTGAGATTTTGAGCGGTTGCACCAGAGCAGGAAATCAACATCCCACCTTCTACTCGGCAACTCACGTTACCAGTCGCCAACTCCATAAGCCCTATCGCTTCCAAATGACGATAGGTGGCGACCAAATGCTCTGAGAAATGTTGCTGCTCCGTATGCGTCACCTAACGCAATCCCGGCACTTGTTGCACGGCGGAATCATTGGAAAAAGAATAGAAAAAAGAGACAGCGCTGCGTGGCTCTCCTGAGTGGTTGCCACCAGACCAATGAACCGTGTGGGCGCTATGAACTACTGCATCTCCTGGCTCGAGTTCTGCGGCAATGACGTCCGCGGACTCCCTATCAATATTTGGAATGGGAATAACGTTCAAATACTCCTCTCTGTGAGAGCCAAGTAGATAGTGGAGGCAACCGTTTTTGATGTTGACAGGGTCAAGTGCAAACCAGATCGTCGCGCCACCTCTCGAATCGCCGTCACGACCGAACGCATCTACGTGAGGATCTATGCCCTGAGGTTCGCCTTCTGGACGACCGAACCAAGCTACTGACAGGCCCTCAAGCTCACAGGCCAATAACTGTTCTAAAAACTGGACATGTCTGCCACTCTTCAATTGAGCATCAAAGTAGCTATCGTATTGGTGAAGTGACTTGAGAACGTTCTTGTACTTTCCTCCACCCTGATGCCGACTGATTATTGTATCAGCCAACCACAACGCTCTACCCCGCAACTCACTGACTTCAGCCTCGTCCAAAAAGCCACGCACAACGACAACTCCGTCGCGGTCATACTCTGCTTTCAGCGCATGCAAGCTACCTTTAATGCGCTCGTACATTAGATATGCTTCCTATAAAAAGCACCGATTTCGGCGAGAGCGTCGCGGGATTCTGGTAAGTTTGTAAATATCTGGAAAACATGAAATGCCTCGTCATACTCGCGCAGTTCGATAGGGACCCCAGCTTCACGGGCACGAATGCCAAGCTGAGTTGAATCCTCTCGGAGAAATTCATCTTTTGCATATTGAACTAGCAGCGGAGGTAAGCCAGTCAGATCTCCGTATAACGGCGATATTTCAGGCGTGTCTAAAGGCCACTCTCCAGCGTAGAGCCCGGCATTCACCAAGCTGTATTCACGCATCTCGCCGGACTCTATAGTCTCGCCGGTCCAATCGGTCACTGGGGAAAGCAACGCTCCACAACCCGGCATCGGCAAATCCTCGCGTTTTATGCGAAGGAAACAGGCAAGAGCTAAGTTTCCGCCAGCTGAATCACCGGCAAGCATGATATTCTCACTTGCTGTGTACTCGAGCATTTCTGAATACGCAGCAACAGCGTCATCAACCGCGGCAGGATAGGGGTGCTCGGGCGCGAGCCGGTAGTCCAGAGCATTTACAGCCGTGCCGCAGGCAATTGCCAAATGTGCAGCGAAGGAATGGTGTGAATCTAGTGAGCCACTTAAGTGTCCACCGCCATGAAAATAGAGCAGTGAAGCATCCTCACGAACACCTGACGTAAAATATTTGCGCGCTGGGCGCCCTGCCAACATATAGTCATCGATCAGTATATTTTCTGGAAGCGGCAAACCGGCCATGAACGCATCGAAATTCCGTCGTTGGACCTCAATGGGTAGATCCTTACCCTTATCCTGACCGGTTGCATTCCTATCCAGGAACTTCTGCATTTCTAGACTTGCCATCGATTAAGTCCGTGTCGTTCCAATGATGAGGCCCACACTCACCCTAACTGGCCTTGCACAGCATGATGCTTTTCGGGCAGGAAGTACGTTCTGTTAACCTCGCCGTCATGCGGAGTGTGTGAAAACTGGTGGTCATTGACGGAACCGCTACCAGCGAAGGTCACCTCGTAGTGTATGACGCCTTGTAAAAGAGTCATCAGAAACTTAAGGCGGTGGTAAGTCAGCACACGAAAACTAGAGGGATCAAAGCTGTCACGGAGTGCTTGATGCGCGCTTAAAACATCTTGCAAGGAGAGAAAAGACTCTACCAAACCCATCAGACCCTTTCGGGAGCGCAAGTTCGTCTCGGTTGTGATCATCGGAGCTACGATTTCGCCTACAAATCGGCTCTTTGACTTCAGGGCTATTAGCCGCAGGTTTCTATTCGAATTTGGCAACTTGATAGGCAACGCACCTGCGTGAAGAAAAACATCAAGGTCTGTACGTTTTGACATACCCGACACACCTTCGGGAATAAGCTTGAACATCGTACGTCCGTATGGCGTTTGCACATCTTTCACAAGTTCATTCATTGAAACGGGTTCATTTCGATAAAACACATCCAAATCAACACCATTCATCATCGCTAGAAAGTTAAGGCTGGGATCCGCCACAATGCTTTTTAGGAACTCACTGGAAAAGCTTTGGTCGTCAAAGTAGAAAAGCCCCCGGTTGTTTGTAGCTTGGGCCACCCGGCGCAGTAATTTCGTTACCTCCTCAGCATCATTATTAAAACCCGGAACTTGGTCTGACCAGACCGCTGCTACCAACGGCGTGAAGATTTCAGAATCAGCATCGCTTGCGAGTACCTCGCAGACCTTGAATCCCGAATCGACACAATTCGCCGATTCCGACAGGTACTCAACCTTGCGCGCATATTTCTTGTTAAGTTCGTACAGGTGAACTATCAACCGTGTCTTGCTCGCTACCCTTTTTGCACCCAGCCGCAGAAGCCGATCTGAAAGGGCCGCGGCGAGCGCTGGGTTGTCGAGGTTTCGAGACAGGCGTTTGTGCGTGGCATGCAGGCGAATATTCTCGTCGAGACTCTTGGCAATATCTGTCAGGTTCACAGACCTGGTGCGCTGTATTCCTACCAGCATGTCACGCACAAATTTGTATCCCACTCTACCTAGGTCGTAGCCCAATTCATCAGAACACAGAAACTGAGCAAAGCCCTCGGGCGCCATAATTTGTCCGTCATTACTCATTTTTTTCCCTCGAATGCCCCCTCACTGCGCTAGCCTATTTATCTAAATAATCACCCATTCTCTAACAGGGTACAGATAAGGCCTTCCTGTCAATCCGACACAGATCAATAAAGCTGTCTTTCTGTTCCGTGCTCATTTTCGAAAAGTCTGGAACACCAAGTTCTGTCGTCGGGAGTTCGGCGAACTCCGGGGAAGGACTCTGCAGTGTTGCAGCGATATTGTGCAAACCCGAACCTTCTTCGACGCCAACTGTTAGGGCGGACACGACTGGAGCCGGCCAAAAGGCCTCGGAGATGCCCCCAAGGTCGGGCTCGTAACCGATATATTCAGACATTTGCCGGGTCAATTGCGCTTCTTCAATGCCCCGCTGCTTCTGCCCCGCCATTCCGTAGAGACTCCTGGATTGATTACAAACAAAAGCCCAACGAATGCTGACATGAAACCCAGGTGTTGCCAGGCATACCTCTGGAATTTCTGCGCCACCCGACACAACACCGTTTTCCACCATGAAATAATAGCCCGATTGAGGCCATTCAGGGCTTATCAGTCGCTCTGGTGGACATGTATAGACCTCGCTGAAACCCCAGCAGAGATCTGCAGGCATATCGCCGATCTCGAGAATCTTCGCGCCGAATGAGGCACAGGCCTCGCACCACTCTCGTGAGCCAAATTCGCCAACAGGCTTCAATCCGCGCACATCGATAAAAGACACAGCGTTTCCCTCCTTTGACTGCCCGTCATCCTGATTCGGACTCAAGACCTTTTCAAAGACTCTGGATAAGTATTTCACCCATATTTTAATTGGAAAATCGTAACGTGCATCCGTTTTGGGGCATTTGCTTACTCCTCCCATGTCGTGGCGCAGATCGCCACCATCACCATACAACCAGCCAGAGAGTCCCCACTGGACTGGGCCGCTGCGCTAGCTGACTGGCTTGTACAAAAATGTTTTGGCAATCGCCGAAGATCAGGTTCACTGGCAGCGCAGTACTAATTATTCTCTAACCCAGCTTAAAACGCTGATGCTCGATGTGCGCTGGCTTAGACAGACGGCGCGATCGGCCCGGTAACAGAGCTTTTCGCATACCTGCGAGCCTTTTTTGTGTCACGCCACTGCCGCCAGTCATACCCAACCAAGTACATGGCGGGCACCAGTAGTAGGCTGACAAACAGGGCAAAGAAAACACCAAAGGCCAGCGATAGTACCGCAGGCTTAAGGAACTGCGAGCCTGTGGATTGCTCCGCCATAATGGGGATAAGGCCCACAAAGGTTGTAACAGTCGTTAAGAAAATGGGCCGAAATCTACTCATCGCGGACATTAGAATTGCCTGAGGTGGAGGATTACCCTCATTTTCCAGCCGACGTGTGTAGTCAATGAGAACAAGATTGTCATTCACAACAACTCCCGCGGCAGCGCCAATGCCGAAGTAAGAGAACATTGCCATGGGCTCATTGAAAATAAGATGGCCGAAGACTGCGCCCATGAAGCCAAAGGGCATCGCGGTCATAATCAGTATGGGAAGGCTGTAAGATCGGAAGGCAACGGCAATTAACGCGTAGATCACAAACAGGGCGATGGTATAAAACGTTACGATTTCGTCAAAAAATTCTGACTCCTCTTCCTGTGAACCACCCTCGAGCACTCGCAGGCCCGGGTACATCGCCAATAATTTTGGGACGAAACTCTCTTGTACCGCCCGGTTAATTTCGCCGAGTGATTCTGGCTCAACGGTCGCGTTAACAGTTACGACCCGCTCACCATTGCGGCGGGTGATGCGGCGCGTCGCTAATCCTTCTGCTACCTCCGCCACAGCTAAAAGTGGTATTAACCTGCCGTCGTCTGTTCGAATTCGAACATCCTCAAAAGAGGCTAGAGACTCACGGTCAGCCGGGGGGTAGCGAACCATAACCCGAACGTCCCCGCCTTCGCGGGGTAAACGCTGCACTTCCTCTCCATAAAAGGCTTGGCGTATCTGAGTCGATACGGCACCCATTGTAATCCCCAGCTTCTCCGCTCCGGGCAACAGGCTGAATCTTAGCTCAGGTAGCGCACCCCATTGGTCATCTCGGATGAAATATGTCTCATCGAAACTGGACAGATGCTGCTGAAGCGTGACACTAGCGGAGAGGAGGGTATCTAAATCGTCGTGCTGCAATAAGAGGGTAATATTTGCATCGCTGTCCTTGAAACTATACCTGAGTTTGACCTCGTCAGCGTCGGGTATATCACCGACAAGCTCGGCTAACCGCTCTGCTACCTCCCGAGTACCAAGTTGACGGTCATCAGGGGGAGCTAGCTGAAGAATTGCCATCACCTCGCTGCGTTTCGCGACAGTGGTCCAACCCTCAATGAGTTTATTTTTTGTCTCTTCGGTGCTTGCATCGGCTTGCACTTCAGCCTCTAGGGCTTCCTCGGCACGCTGCAGTTGCCCCAGAACCTCCATCGATCTGTCAAACGGCGTCCCTGGTGGCATGCGAACGCTGATAACAACCTCTTCCCCTTCTACTTCGGGACTAAAAAAGAACTTAACCCAACCACTATGAAATAGTCCGAGTGAAATTAAAAATAGGGAGAAAAACACCGAAGTCGTCATGTAACGCCGCTCTAGGCACTGCTCTAGAAAAGGCCGATAAGTATGCTCAGCAAAATATCCGATTGAATTAGCAATACGCTCTTGCCGAATCTTCCATTTCGAGTCTGAAATAGAGGGCTTCATATCCCGCAGATGGCTAGGCAAAATTAAAAAAGCTTCAATTAGAGAGAACACTAGGGCCAAAGTGATAACAATAGAAAGCTGTTGCGTGAGCTGCGCAGTGACGCCGGAAACAAATAACCAAGGTGCAAATGCGACAATAGTGGTCAACACCGCAAAAATAACAGGGCGACTTACAGCCAACGCCCCTTGAACCGCCGCCTCCTCACCAGTCAACCCACGCTGATAAACGTGATGATGGACACTCTCCCCAACCACAATCGCATCGTCCACAACAATTCCTAGGACCAACAAAAATGCAAAGGTCGACAATAAATTTAGTGACACCTCGTTGGCTGGCAGTAACGCGAACGCGCCCAAAAAACTGACGCCGATTCCCACAGTCACCCACAGGGCTACCTGGAGCTCCAGCGTCAAGACCAACACACAGAAGACCAACAGAAGGCCCAAGACCGAGGACTCTGCAATAAGATCCATCCGGTTCTCGTAAACGTCAGCATTGTCGGACCAGAGTTCCAGCGTCACCCCCACGGGCAAAGTCGGCTGAGTCATAGATATCCAGTTTTTAACCGCCTGACTGGCTTTCACCTCCTGAGTATCTTCTGTGGCGTTGGCTTCTAAAACTATTGCCGACCGTCCATTCAAGGCAGTCAGAATCTGATCTTGCTCGAAGCCATCGATCACAGTGGCAACGTCCATTACGCGCACCTGACCACCGCCTGGAGTTTGGCGGATCACAATCCGTTCAAAGTCGGTCTGAGTATCGGCTAGATTCTGTGCTCTTAGTTGCACATCGCCAGTTTCTGTTCGGACCTCGCCCACTGAGACATTCATCGAGTCCAAACGAATTGCGTCGGCCACGTCAGAAAAGCTAAGTCCAAAATTTTGCAGATCCCGCTCTGACAGCTGAATAGTGACTTCCTCTCGACGCGAGCCCGCAACCTCTACCTGCGAGATATAAGGAAGGTTCGCTACCTCATTACGTAACCGTTCTCCAAGGCGAGTAAGTGCTCTCTCTCCAATCTCGCCTGATATGACGACCCGCATCATTGTCTTGCGCCAATCCAGTCGACGCACTATGGGATTTTCAATGTCACGCGGGAAAGCCGTTACCGAATCGACAGCATTTTTGACATCGTTTAGAAAACTATCCAGGTCGACGGTGGGGAAGGTTTGTACAGTGACTGATCCATAACTATCTCGGGCATCCGAGGTCACCCGATAAACGTTAGGAACGTTTTTTAAGACCTCCTCAACTCTTTGAACAACTTGTTGCTCTACTTCCTTTGGAGCTGCGCCGGGCCAGATAACCACTACCTGAACGATATCCGGCTGAACTGTAGGGAAGGCTTCTTTCTCAATGTCACGCAGTCCCAAATATCCTGCGATGATGACAATTAGCATTAGGAGATTAGCAGCAACCGGATTACGCACCCACCAACGGACTAGCCACTCCATATTGCGCCTCTTACGCCTCGTTATTGTTGTTGGCAGGTTCAGTGACTTCGCTGTCAGCGATCTTAGCGCCGTCAATTGTTTGAAGGCGCATACCTCTTACAGGGTTGCGGATTGCTGACACGATTACCTGCTCCCCCGGCTCCACACCTGATGACAGCAAAGCGTTGCTGCGTGACCGGTGAACAACGTCCGCCTGACGAATATCCAATAGCCCCTCGCCGGTAAGAACAAAAATCTTATCGCCAGCCCTCAGCCCTTCCGACGGGATCTGAACAGCATCTACCATAAGGCGCCCCTCAACCTCGGCATCGACATACAACCCAACCGCGAGAGGCATATCCCCCGCCGAGGAAGATTCACTGTAGGGGTCTTCGATTATGACTGTGCCATAGACGGTCCGAGTTGCAGAGTCGATAGAAGCATCAAGCCCGGTCAAGATTCCTTGCCATCGGTAAACTGAACCTCCAAGTGTGGCAGTGAGTGTCGTGGCTAATCCACCGTCTGCGGTTGCTTGATAACCGATGGGAACTGCGAGAGCGACGAGTTGATTGGTAGTCAACGGCAATCTGACTTGCACGACATCTGTGCCGAACACAGTTCCTAGAACCTTGCCAGGGTTGACATACTGCCCGAGGTCAACAAATTTGTTTTCGACTCTTCCAGTATAAGGCAGCCTGATTTGAGTTCGTTCAAGATTAGTTTTTGCGAGTGACAAACTAGTCTGTGCTGCTCGCAGCGCCGACTCAGCTCTCGCAACTTGGGGCTCCCGCAGTGCCAGAGGGGAGGGGTCACTCTTAGCTGCAAGCTGCTTTCGCGCCACATCTGCGTCGGCCGAGGCCTGCTCTAACTCTAATTGAGCAGCAGCGACACGCGCTGCGACCTCCTCCATAGCAGCCAGATAGTCAGTGTCTTCGATGGACAGCAATACATCATCAGGAGCGAAATGTCCGCCCTCAATGAAGGCAGCAGAGGTTGCCACAACTTTCCCACCGACCTGCGCGACCAACTCAGTACGAACCGCAGGACGCACCTCACCGAAGGCCACCACAGTGGGTCGAGTTATAGTTCTGATTGCTGGCTCGACCTTTACGCTGATCGGTCGCGGTGCCTCTAGCTTCGGAGCAGGTTGCGGCTTCGTAATCTGCAGCAGCGCGTAGACAGCCACTCCCACCAGCCCTATCACTACAGGGAACGCGGCTCGCTTCAGTTCACTGACCATATGCACCTCCTCGACAGGGGCGAAGGCGGAGCGGTCACACTACCACTGCGTAAACAGGAGTAGGTTGCTAGCCAATGCCCGAACCCGCCACATTCTAACGCGCAGGGATTTTCCACTCCACGGGGATTAAGTCGCATCCAGCCCAATGATCCCCCATTTAAAGTGAAGGATGCAGCGCAGCTAGAACAATTTACTGCGAAGAAGTACCACGCTATTTACCCGGTCATACGTAATAGGCTTGCTAACCTAGACGCTCTTCCGCATTGGGTATTACGTGATGTCAGAGCGTCAATTCGAGATCGTGCTATATGGGGCATCGGGCTTCACAGGCAGGCTGGTCGCAGAATACCTCGCCGCGGAGCATCATGATCTGATTTGGGCGATTGCCGGTCGGAATGAGCGAAAATTGGATGGGCTGCGACGGGAGCTCGGGGTACCTGACCTACCCATTGTCATTGCCGACAGTGGCGATGCCTATCAACTCAGCGCCATGGCCAGAAAAACCCGCGCACTGATCAGCACCGTGGGGCCCTACGCCAAATTTGGTACACCGGTAATCGAGGCCTGTGCAGCAGAGGGCACACATTACTGCGACCTCACTGGTGAAGCCCAATGGATGGCGCAGGTTTATGAGCGTATCAATCCCATCGCTCAAGCCAGCGGTGCTCGATTGATACATTGCTGCGGCTTTGACTCCATACCCTCTGACTTATCTGTTTTTTTCCTTCAAAAGCATTTCAAAGCAAGATTCGGTAGCTACGCAACGCACATAGCGGGCCGAATGGGCAAAGCCGCAGGCGGGGTGAGTGGCGGCACGGTGTCGAGCTTGATGTACGTGGCTGAGCAAGCATCGAGGGAACCTGCGATTCGCGAACTCGTGATGGACCCTTATGCACTTTATCCGGCGGGTGTTGAGAAAGGGCTAGACGTGCCAGATCAAAGCGGTGTTTCTTGGGACAACCACTTTGATTCATGGACCGGTCCGTTCGTCATGGCCCCGATCAATACCAAGGTCGTTAGGCGATCCCATGCGCTAGCCGGACTGCCCTACGGACCCGACTTCCGATACGACGAATCGCAGCTTTGCTCAAGCAGAGCCAAGGCAATCCTGAGTGCTGCGGGGTTAGGCACTTTGATGGCTGGAACATTTTTTTCGCCAACGCGGGCTTTGCTCAAGAAGTTGCTACCCGACCCCGGTGAAGGCCCAAAGCAGACAACCCGTGACAATGGTTTTTTTGAATTCTGGGCGCACGGCACCGACGGTACCCACTCGCTTCGGGTGAAAGTTATCGGGCAACGCGACCCAGGCTACGGGGCGACGTCGCGGATGCTGGCGCAGGCCGGGCTCTGTCTCACTCAGGACGAACTGAACGTTGGCGGCGGTATCTGGACCCCTGCCAGCGCGTTGGGCGATTCGTTGCTTGCTCGACTGCCCAGCGTCGATATTCACTTTTCGGTTGTGGAGACAGCCTGAACAAACAGGCTGGTGAGACTACGAGAGCAAGCAAATCCTATAGTCAAACTCAGCCGTGCCAGGCACTTAGAGCAAAGCATGACAAGTCGCAAGTAGAGCGAAAACATCTACATTAGCGGGGGCAACGCTTACCAGGGTATCGGCTGACCCTGCCAGTCGAGATAGGCTAACTCGCCCTTCACTTCAAATCCGCTAAGCACTTGATCCAGCGCTGCGGCCGCGCGCGCCGGACTGAACAGCTTTTCGGAGGAGACGCTGGCCTGAAACGGCTTGGACAGAGGCGTGTCAACGGTTCCTGGATGGTACGCCATTATTTTCGCCTGCGGGTTCACTCGCCGCAATTCGAGCGCAGCGCACTTCAACATCATATTGAGGGCCGCTTTACTGCCGCGGTAG
>CACOYM010000022.1 GCA_902631395.1 Halieaceae bacterium
AAATCGCGCGCCGGCTGGAAAGTCAGCTTGCGAAGGTGCCAGGTTTTCAGCCGGTGCTAGTTCGCACAGGAGACTACTATGTGAGCCTGAGGAACCGAAGAGAGAAAGCTAGAGCACTTGAGGCTGATCTGTTTGTTTCCATCCATGCCGATGCCTTCAGAGAAAAGTCGGCGCACGGCGCGTCGGTCTACATTCTCTCCAAACGCGGCGCGACATCGACTACTGCGCAATATCTGGCCGACAGCGAAAATGCGGCCGATCTGGTCGGTGGCGTAGGGTTGGGCGACATGGATCCGATGCTCGCGGGAGTCCTCACAGACTTGTCCATGAGAGGCACCCTGGATACCAGTCTCAGCCTGGGAAGACTGGTTCTAGAGCAGATTGGGGGTGTCGCGAGGCTGCATAAAAAACGGGTGGAGCAGGCGGGGTTTGCGGTGCTGAAGTCTCCGGATGTGCCCTCTATGCTCATCGAAACGGGTTTTATTTCCAATCCCGGTGAAGCGGAGCGACTGGCCACGCCCGCGTATCAGGACAAAATGGCGCGTGCTATTCGCCGGGGCATCCAGAGTTGGTTTGCGCGACAGCCGCCGCCCGGCACGTTGCTAGCCTGGCAGCGCGAGCAAGGAGGTCGCGAGGTGACGATTGCATCGGGTGACACGCTATCGGAGATTGCCGATCGCTTCGGGGTGTCCGTGGCATCGATTAAATCGAACAACGGTCTGACCCGCGACGTGATTTATATCGGTCAGACTTTGGTGATTCCGGAGGGGTGAGCGTGATTCGTATTCTGGAGCCCCGACTGGCTAACCAAATTGCCGCCGGTGAGGTTGTTGAGCGCCCGGCTTCGGTCGTCAAGGAGGCGGTCGAAAACAGTCTCGATGCTGGCGCTACCCGGATCGAGATTGATGTCGAGGCCGGTGGCACCCGCCTGATCCGTATTCGCGATGATGGTGCTGGCATTGTTGGTGAAGACCTGACGCTCGCCTTGGCGCGTCACGCCACCAGCAAGATTGACAGTATCGAAGATCTCGAGGCCGTTCAGTCACTGGGGTTCCGGGGTGAGGCACTGGCGTCCATCGCGTCTGTTTCGCGATTGACCTTGACCAGCAATACGTCGGAAACCTCCGCGCAGGGGCAGCAAGCGTTTTGTGAGGGCCGGGATATGGCGGTATCGGTGAAGCCTACGCCACACCCGCGTGGGACGACGTTGGAGGTCCGTGACCTTTTTTACAACACGCCTGCCCGACGCAAATTTTTGCGTACCGAAAAAACAGAGTTTGGTCATCTCCACGAAGTCGTCAAAAGTCAGGCGCTGTCGCGGCCCGAGGTGACCTTCGTTCTGCGACACAACGGTAAACAAACACTTTTGCTCAACGAGGCGGGCTCTGACATGGAGCAACGTCGCCGCGTTGCGTCAATCTGTGGTGTGGATTTCGCTGAACACACGGTAGTGGTTGAGCGTCAGGCGGGTCCAATGCATCTGTGGGGCTGGGTGGCAGAGCCAACCTTTTCTAGGGGTCAGGCAGACCTGCAGTATTTTTTCGTTAATGGGCGCGTCATTCGCGACAAGCTGGTCTCACACGCGATTCGTCAGGCATACCGCGATGTGTTGTTTCACGGCCGGCACCCTGCCTTCGTCCTATTTTTGGAGCTGGATCCCGCGGGAATCGACGTGAACGTCCATCCAACAAAGCACGAGATAAGGTTCCGCGACAGTCGAGGTGTTCACGATTTTCTGTTTGGAACGCTCTCCCGTGCCTTAGCTGATGTTAGGCCGGGCCAGAATGCGCCCGCTACGCTATCGATGCACGGGGATGAGGGTGCCTTCCAGCGTGGGATGCATCTGGCCTCAGGTGGATCTCCGATCCCCTCTGGATCAATCGCGCAGGTGCTGCTTAGCGGTGGGGCTGTCTCTCACAGTGACTTCGCGAGCAGCGAGCAGGTAAGCCGATGGCGCCAGGTATCGACAGGTGAAGCTGCGCAACCCGACATTACGCAGGCGCCCTCGGAGATACCGCCACTGGGTTTTGCAGTCGCACAGTTACACGGTATTTACATCCTCGCCGAGAACCAGCATGGGCTCATTCTGGTGGATATGCATGCGGCGCATGAGCGCATCACCTATGAGCGGCTCAAGCAGGCCAGGGAGGGCGGCGGTATTACCCGCCAGCCCCTGCTGGTGCCGTTGACGATGGCCGTCTCGAATCGGGAGGCGGCCATAGCCGCAGAGCAATCTGAAGAGCTCGCGTCCCTGGGGGTTTTGATTGAGGCGACGGGTGAAGAGTCAGTGATCTGCCGCGAGTTGCCCGCGGCATTGAAGGACGCTGACGCTGAGGCGCTGGTGCGCGATGTGTTGAGTGATCTGCTCGAGTTTGGCACCAGCGATCGGATCGCCAGTTCGCTTGATGAACTGCTCTCGACATTGGCGTGCCATACATCCGTTCGAGCTAATCGACGTTTGACCCTGCCCGAGATGAACGCCTTGCTCCGAGACATGGAGGAGACAGAGCGTTCAGGTCAGTGCAATCACGGACGACCAACTTGGGTACAAGTGGGGATGTCCGAGCTCGATAAACTGTTTCACCGTGGCCGCTGAGATGGCCGAACGACTCTTGGCGCTCATGGGGCCCACTGCCTCGGGTAAGTCAGCCCTAGCTGAAAAGCTCGCAGACGAATACGACGGCGAATTGATCAGTGTCGACTCCGCGCTGGTGTACAAGGGGCTGTCCATTGGTGCGGCCAAGCCTGATTATCCTCACCACCTTGTTCATATCCGCGAGCCCGCCGATACCTACTCGGCCGCCGATTTCGCGACCGATGCGAGGGCTTGCATGGCCGATATTCTGGGTCGGGGCCGGCGGCCCATTTTGGTGGGCGGCAGCATGCTGTATTTTCGGGCGTTGTTTCAGAGACTGGACGACATCCCCGCTATTGATCCGGATATTCGAGTGACCATTGAGCGTGAGGGCCGTGAATTAGGGTGGCCAGCGCTCCATCAGCAGTTGGTCGAAGTCGACCCAGAGCTCGCAGTGAAACTGCATCCTAATCACAGCCAGCGTATTTGCCGGGCGATGGAGGTTTATCGCAGTACAGGCGTGCCTCTGAGTGACTGGCAAAAAGCGGGCAGTGTCTCTATCGCTGACCAATTTGAGTGTGTCGCCCTGTGCCCTGAACCGCGGGCGTTGCTCCATCAGCGTATTGCAGAGCGACTTGATGACATGCTGGAGAAGGGGCTTGTCGACGAAGTGCGAGCCCTGCGGGATCGGGGTGACTGCCATACTGATTTGCCGGCAATCCGTGCGGTTGGTTATAGGCAGGTTTGGTCGCTACTTGATGGAGAGATCGATCTCGCCGCTTGCCACGACCGGATTCTGGCGGCCACGAGGCAGCTAGCGAAACGGCAGCTCACCTGGCTACGCAGTTGGCCGGATTTGACTTGGATAATAACCGACGGAGAGGGGCGCCT
Organism: Halieaceae bacterium; assembly: GCA_902631395.1. Taxonomy (GTDB): domain Bacteria; phylum Pseudomonadota; class Gammaproteobacteria; order Pseudomonadales; family Halieaceae; genus Luminiphilus. Next base: position 3,467 of record CACOYM010000022.1, read on the forward strand.
TGTCCAAAGTCGCCACAACGCCACAGAAGTCATGGATTGTGGCAGAAACGTGTCCTCAAAAAGCTTGCAAGCCTGCTGGAAACACCGAATTGAATCGTTATTGCGGAACTTTTAGGGGAAGCTAGAATCGTAGTAGACTTTCTACACCCCGCTGCGGTGGGTTGTTTTGTCGCTAGCGTATTGGCGGCCGTAACGCGCTTCTCGTGAAGAGCGCTGTTTTTGTAAGAGACAAGGAGTAACAATGTCTAAAGGGCACACCCTACAAGACCCTTACCTCAACGCCCTGCGCAAGGAACGGGTTCCCGTATCGATATACTTGGTAAACGGCATTAAGCTGCAGGGCCAGATTGAGTCATTTGATCAGTTTGTTGTGCTGCTTAAGAACACCGTTTCACAGATGGTCTACAAGCATGCGATTTCTACTGTGGTGCCAGCACGCAATGTACGTTTGCCCGCTGCTGATGGTGAGGCTCCGACTGGAGACTGAAGACGACGCTTCCGCTCGGGAGCGAGACTGACTTAACGTGTTTTTCGAGCGCCATCATGGTGGTGAACGCACCGTCCTTGTGCAAATACAGTTTTCCAGTGAGAAGCGTGATCTTAGTTTGCACGAATTTGAGGAACTGGTGACGTCGGCAGGTGGGCAGCTGGTCGCTACCGTAACAGGGTCGCGCACTGCGCCCAACGCGCGCACGTTTGTGGGTGAGGGGAAGCTTCAGGAAATTCTTGACGCCCGTCGTGAGCACGAGGCCGAAGTGGTGATCTTCAATCACGTGCTGAGCCCCAGCCAGGAGCGCAATCTTGAACAGGCACTGTCCTGCCGTGTTTTGGCGCGAACGGGATTGATCCTCGATATCTTTGCGCAGCGTGCGCGAACGCATGAAGGAAAGCTTCAGGTGGAACTGGCACAGTTGACTCATCTGAGCACTCGTCTCATTCGCGGCTGGACTCACCTTGAGCGGCAAAAAGGGGGCATAGGGCTCCGTGGGCCCGGTGAAACGCAGCTTGAGACGGACCGTCGTTTATTGCGAGCGCGCATCAGATCCATTCAAGCGCGCCTCGAGCGCGTCAGGAATCAGCGGGAGCAGAGCCGCCGCGCTCGCCGCCGCGCGGAGCTACCGGTGCTGTCTTTGGTGGGGTATACCAACGCGGGCAAGTCAACATTGTTTAATCGCGTTACGACCTCTGAGGTTTACGCGGCAGATCAGCTCTTTGCTACGCTTGATCCGACGCTGGCTCGTGTCGATATCGAGCACCTGGGACCTGTGTTGTTTGCCGATACGGTAGGTTTTATTTCTGACCTGCCGACGACGCTCATAGAGGCTTTCAAGGCTACCCTGGAGGAGACGGCTGAAGCGAGTCTGTTGCTACATGTGGTCGACGTTTCGGCCTCGAACCGCGATGAACTGATGCTCGATGTTGAGACGGTATTGAGTGAGATAGGCGCGGACACATTGCCGCAGCTGCTGGTTTTTAATAAGTTGGACTTACGTGAGCAGCCGCCGCGGATTGTGCGCAATGAATCAGGCGTTGCAACGGCTGTGTATATCTCTGCTTTTACCGGTGAAGGTTTGGACCTTCTGTTCGAGGCCATCCGCGAACGGCTATCTGTGGCGCTTTTTGACGAGGAGATCACGCTTAATCCGCAGCGCGCAAAGCTTCGGGCAGCGCTCTATGAGATGGGTGCTGTTTGCACTGAGCAGTGGGAGCCAGACGGCAGCAGCCGGTTACATGTACGCTTGCCGCTCTCTGATTGGCGGCGGCTGAATCCTTGAAATCTTAGATGGACAACTGGTCATTTATGGCGATTCGAACGAGGCTCAGTAGCGGTCGTAAATGTTCTGAGACTAAGAGGTGCTGATTAATTTTTGCACGTCCGAAAAAAGGCTGGGTTTGTTAGACTGTAATATCAATCAAAGAAAGGAAGCGACTTATGTCATGGAATGAGCCCGGTGGCGGCAACAAAGGCCCCCGCGATCCCTGGGGTGGCGGCAATCAGGGTCCGCCCGATCTTGATGAGGCGTTCAAGAAGCTTCAGCAGAGCATTGCAGGCCTGTTTGGCGGTAGCCGAGGTGCGGGTCCCGCGAAAGGCGGCGTATCCGGAGCACTGCTCGGTATGATTTTTGGCGGGATCGTGGCGGTCTGGGGCTTGATGGGTTTTTATCAGCTCGACGAGCAGGAACGAGCTGTTGTGCTGCGGTTCGGTGAGTTCCACTCCACATTAACGCCCGGCCTACAGTGGAATCCGCCTTTGGTGGACGAAGTCATCAAGGTGAACACCACCAAGGTGCGCGCTGCCGGCTTACGAGAGGTTATGCTGACTCAGGACGAAAACATCGTCGAAGTGAGCATGTCAGTACAGTACGTTATCGACAACCCCCAAGATTTTGTTCTTCAGGTTCGCGACCCTGAAGTTTCGTTGCAGCATGCTGCTCAAAGTGCTTTGCGACATGTTGTGGGGGGTACCACAATGGATCTGGCGCTGACCGAGGGGCGTGCCGCAATCGCCTTCGATGTGCGCGATCGTTTGCAGCAATACCTAAATGACTACACCACGGGGATTCGCGTCTCCACTATCAATATCGACGAATCAAAGCCTCCAGCGCAGGTACAGGGAGCATTCGATGACGTGATCAAGGCGCGCGAGGATGAGGAGCGTGTAAAGAATGAGGCACAATCGTATGCAAACGGTATTGTTCCTGAAGCAAGAGGTCGCGCGCAGCGGATGCTAGAGGAATCCAATGCTTACCGCGATCAGGTGATTGCCCGTGCTGACGGTGAGGCACAGCGCTTCGAACAACTGCTGACTGAATACCGTAAGGCGCCCGAGGTGACGCGGGAGCGTCTCTACATTGACACAGTGCAAACGGTCTTCGCTAACACGAATAAGGTGATGGTCGACGTTGATGGCGGCAACAATGTGCTGTATCTGCCACTGGACAAGATGGTGCCGAATGCTCGCGAGCCACGGAGCAGTGCGGGGCGCGCCGGAGTGAGCGAACGCGACATGCGCGAGATCACCGATCAGGTCACAGAGCAGTTGAGACGAGATCTGGATGCTGCTGCACGCAGGGGAGGGCGCTAATTATGACTAAGCAATCTCTCGTGGGCATCTTGATCGCCATCATTGTCGTGGTGCTCTCCAATAGCCTTTACGTGATTAGGGAAACACAACGGGGCGTCTTACTGAAATTTGGTGAGGTAGTAGATCCAGACTTGCGCCCTGGTCTTCATATGAAGGTGCCTTTCGTCAACAGCGTGCGGAAATTCGATGGTCGTATTCTGACCGTAGATAGCAGTCCTGAGCGGTTCTTTACGCAAGAAAAGAAAGCGCTCATCGTCGATTCTTACGCCAAGTTCCGCGTGACGGACACTGCTAAGTACTACACTGCGACTAATGGGGAAGAGAATCGCGCCGCGGGACTGTTATCCCAGCGCATCAACGACGGTTTGCGTAATCAGGTGGCTGTGCGCACGGTACAGGAAGTGGTTTCCGGGCAAAGGGACCAGTTGATGCAGGCGATCACGGCGCAACTCAATGAGTTGGCCAATGATGAACTCGGTGTGGAGGTTATTGACGTTCGAGTGAAGAAGATCGATTTACCGCCCGATGTTTCAGAGTCGGTCTATCGTAGGATGAACGCTGAGCGCGAGAAGGAAGCGCGTGAGCTCCGCTCTGAGGGTAAAGAGCTCGCTGAGGGTATTCGCGCAGCCGCGGACCGAGAGGTGACGGTGATTGAGGCTAACGCGTTTCGTGATGCCGAAATTATTCGCGGTAATGGGGACGCAGAGGCGACGCGTATCTATGCTGACGCTTTTAATCAGGATCCGGAGTTTTACTCCTTCATCCGAAGCCTACAGGCTTACCGTGAGACCTTTAACGCGGGCGGCGATGTGATGTTGTTGCAGCCGGATAGCCAATTTTTTCAATACCTGCGGGATCCGCGATCTGACGACTGAAGCGCCTCCGTATTGGTTGTGAATAGTTGGGCGTGCGTTGCGCGCCCCGTTTCTCCCGAGGTCCCTATGTTATTCTCACTTTGAGCGCATTCTGCGGCACTACATCCTGACGGAATATCACCATGTCGACTGAGAATCGCTGGCTCTTGCCAGAGGGGATAGATGAGCTGCTGCCGGAGCGAGCAGTTCAGCTCGAATCCCTACGCCGGCGTTTGCTGGATCAGTGTACGACATGGGGCTATCGCTATGTCATACCGCCTCTAGTGGAGTTTACAGACTCACTCTTGATTGGCCTGGGCGCAGATCTGGATGTTGTTACCTGCAAGTTCATCGACCAAATGAGTGGGCGAATGCTTGGCGTCCGCGCAGACATCACACCGCAGACGGCACGTATGGATGCCCACAGTATCGCGGAAGATGGCGTGACGCGCTTGTGCTACGCGAGCTCTACCCTGCAAAGCACGCCGCAACCCGTTGGAAGCGGGCGGGCACCGATCCAGCTAGGTGCTGAGCTTTACGGCAGCGACTGCGTTGAAGCTGACGCCGAGGTCATTACGTTGATGCTTTCGATGTTTGAGACAGCCGGCGTGAAGCGAAGTCTGACGTTAGATATTGGCCACAGTGCCATTTATGACGCGCTTTTCTTGGATGCGGGATTAGATGCCGACCTAGAGGCGCAAATATTCGGCGCATTACAGCGCAAATCGGTGCCTGATATCGAACGGCTTGCGAGCACTTTACCTGCCGATATAAGCAGAAAACTACTATCGCTGTCTGCCCTGCACGGGTCGACTAGTGTGATAGTCGGAGCCAGAAAAGCACTGGGCAGCGAGCCGGTCGTCGTTGCGGCACTGGACGAACTGGAGGCGGCGCTGGAGCTGGTGCGGCTATCTTACCCTGACGTCGATGTCTACATTGATCTGACAGAACTCAGAGGTTTCCGCTACCACACCGGCTTAGTATTTGCGGTTTATCTCGAAGGCAGAGGGTCGGCGATTGCGAAGGGCGGCCGTTATGACAATATCGGTGCTGTGTTTGGCCGTGATCGGCCAGCAACAGGTTTCGCGATCGACCTCAAAGCGCTCGTTGACGATGCGGAACGGCAAAAAACTGATGATCTGCCGATAATCGCACCGCAGTCAGGCGATCCAGCTTTGCGCGAGGCCATTGCGAAATTGCGTTTAGCAGGGAGGGTGGTTGTGATTGATGTACCGCCGGGTGTGGCTTTAGCTGAAGCCGATAGACTCGTGGAGCGACGAGGTCAATGGGTCATAGAGAGGGATTCAGCATTATGAGTCGCAATGTTGTCATACTCGGCACTCAATGGGGCGATGAGGGTAAGGGCAAGATTGTAGATTTGCTCACGGAGCAAGCCGATGCGGTGGTGCGATTCCAGGGTGGCCATAATGCGGGCCATACCCTTGTGATTGGCGGAGAGAAGACAGTGCTGCATCTTATTCCCTCCGGTGTGCTTCGCGCAGACGTGCAGTGCTTGATAGGAAATGGTGTAGTGCTGTCTCCTGAAGCGCTATTGAAGGAAATTGATGCATTGGAGAATAACGGTGTGCCTGTTCAGGATCGCCTGAAAATCTCCGCGGCCTGTCCATTGATTCTTCCATATCACGTAGCGCTGGATCAGGCCCGCGAGGTGCGACGCGGTGAAAATAAAATTGGCACAACCGGTCGGGGGATAGGCCCCTGCTATGAGGACAAAGCTGCAAGACGGGCGTTACGCCTCGGTGATCTCCGCGATCCGGCTCGCTTCGGTGCCACGTTGGAAGAAGTACTCGACTATCACAACCACGTGCTTGCGCACTATTATGGTGTCGATAAGCTTGAGTTCTCGGCAGTGCTGGATGAGGCGCTGTCCCACGGTGATCGATTGCTGCCGATGATGGCCGATGTGACCTCGCTACTGCACGAGTACCGCAGCACACGAGCAAGATTGCTGTTTGAGGGGGCGCAAGGTTCCCTTCTGGATATCGATCATGGTACCTATCCATTTGTAACCAGCTCAAACACAACAGCGGGCGGAACCGCTACCGGCTCGGGTTTTGGACCGCTCTACCTGGATTACGTGCTGGGTATTACCAAGGCCTACACCACCCGGGTCGGCTCTGGTCCATTTCCTACGGAGTTATTCGACGCAACTGGGCTTCGCCTTGCGCAGCGAGGACATGAGTTTGGCGCTACCACCGGGCGCCCTCGACGTTGCGGCTGGTTCGATGCCGTTGCTTTGCGGACTGCGGTGAACATCAACTCAGTCTCAGGCCTCTGTTTGACAAAGCTCGATGTGCTTGACGGGTTGGATGAGATATCGATCTGTGTGGGTTACGTTGACGCCAATGGCGAGACTGCACCGAATCCCATCGATGCCGTGGACTATGAAAATCTGCAGCCCGTTTATGAGACGATGCCGGGGTGGAGCGATTCGACCGTTGGACTCAAGTTTCTCGAAGCATTGCCGGAAAATGCGCGTGCTTATATCGCGCGCATTGAGAGAGCAGTGGGCGCGACAATCGACATAATTTCCACTGGCCCTGACCGAGAAGAGACTATTCTTCTTAGACATCCCTTCGTCGGCTGATTAATGCTGCTTATAAGTAAGCTTTTGTCTTCACTGATCTACCCGCTGTCTTTCTGCTTATTTTTATTGTTGTTCGCGCTACTGCTAAGATTGTTGGGCGCTCGCGCCAAAGCCAACTGGCTAACTGTGCTGGCGACAGTCTGGCTTTATTTTTGTGCGACAGAATTTGGCGCTGATACCCTTGCTGCGCCGCTGGAAGCGGCTTATCCGGCTATTGCTAACCAAGACTTACCGGCTGCTGATGCCATCGTAGTTCTGGGAGGAGGGATCACGGGTGAGTCACGTTATGGTCTCGGAGGCGATTTCAATGGGGCCGCGGATCGCCTGTGGCGGGCGGCAGATCTGTATCGAGCTGGCAAGGCGCCGATTATTGTTCTGTCGGGTGGTACCTCTCTGCAGGGGGGTATGCCAGAGGCCCCGATGATGGCCCAGAAATTGAGGGGCCTAGGACTCATCGAGGCCGCATGGATTGAGGAACCGGAAAGCCGCACTACGCGCGAGAATGGTCAATTCACACGCGCGCTTCTTGAGGGCAGCGGCGTGAATCATATTCTGCTGGTCACCAGCGCCAGCCACATGCGACGTGCCTCGGAGGTCTTCACTGCACAGGGTTTCGTTGTCACCGCCGTGGCAACGGACCATCAGTTGCCTTTGCTAGTAGGCCCCGTGCCAGGTTGGTTACCCACCTACGATCGGCTGGCGCGCTCTACGCGCGCCATCCATGAATGGGTTGGGTATTGGGTCTACGCCCGGCTTGGCTATTTGTCTCCGGAGTAAGACACGAATGGCCTTTGGCAAGAGAGTCTGTTACCCGAATTGGGCTGGTTCTCAAATTAACAGCGGTTTTAGATCACTGTGAATGCGCGCTCTCAGCGCCACAGGGCGCTATAAAAACTTTTTACCTCCGTATAACCTAACTCTCAGACTAGTCTTTCAAAAGGCAACCAGCGCTTTTTCAAACATAAGCGCGTAGCGGTGTTTGCGAACGTTATCCAGAGTGGACTGACAGTTGATGTCGTTAGCGCGCAGTCGCCGCCGCGACGCGATTCAACTGACATGTATCACCCCGGATACTTTTTCTGATCGGAGTCGCAGTAGGTCGCCCTTCGATAGGCGGTCAATTACGCAGATGGTGGTGCTCTATAGTTCATGCTGTGCTTTTAACTGCGATGCGCGTGCATAAATAGAGCGACACGTCCGGTAGCCGTGCTGCGACGCATCTTAAAATGTCCCCCCTAAGCCGGTGCTTGTCTGCCTCTTGCAGCTTGGGATGCCGTGGACGCTCAGTGGGGCGGGTTGTGTGTTGAAGTGGTTGTTACGATGAATAGAGGAAAGTTTCACAGGAACGTCTCCGTAATAAATATCATTCCCGCCCAAGGCAGTCCGTCGCCCCGGCCATTCGGGTTAGCCAAACTCGATAGGAGAGCCAGCCGATCGACAAAAATGGATGACGTTGGGCAAGCGGAAAAGTGAAACTTTAGGAGTGGATAGCCGTCATCTATATCTGTGATGTATCTCTGATGGGGCTACGGCGGCAGGTAATGGATAGGGGCGCAATTTGCGCGGCAGTAAAGTGGATGGCGCGGCATACCCAAGGAAGTAGTGCCCAGACAATGCAAAGGCCGCAGCTGCGTAGCCACATCGTAAGCACGATCAGCTAATTTGCCCCCGTTACCCCACGCCGCTACAACCACTCCCGATTCTTGCCTAGCACGCCGTAACCATTCGTTTGTCTGCGGGCCCACGGGGTCCGGAGCGTCGAGCAAATCGCGGGGGTCGGTTGCCCGCCATGCAAACAAATTTACTAGCAGTAGTGACCCATACCCCCACTGTTTAGCAAAGCCGATACAGCGTCGAAGTGTGGGATCATCGATTCTTGCATCGGCGGTTGATGGGTTGAGCCCGATAAAAGCGCACTGGAGTCTTTCGGGATTCCAGTGCCTACGGAGCCAGTATCGGTAGCGACCGCAGCGGGAGAAGCCTGCCGCGCCCACCGTCGAGTCCGACTTGAGGTGGTGAAGCGTCACTTTCCGACGGAGTCACATTTGTAAAAAGAGTGGTCTGTCACTCTCGAGTGATGCACTCATCAGTCATCGGCCCCTCATCAGGGGCCGGATCTTTGTAGATGTCGACCACAAAGTGCCGCTGTAGTTGCCTCTCCTTGTAGGTGCCGGCTAAGCGTGCCGCACAGGTTTTGAAGTAAGGCTGTTGAGTTTCGGGAAAGAGCTCGGCCTTGAGTGCGCCGGACTGATTACTGCAGCCCAATAAAAAAGACAGTGTTGCAATAGCGAACGATCGCGCAACCGGCGCAAGTTGCATGCTGTACCGATCTGGAGCGAATCTGCCCTTGGCCGCAAAAAAGCCGAGATGATGCAATGATACCTCCTTTCAACACACCGCCCACAGGCCGCGGCAGATCATGACGCAAGTTACACTGCGCGTGGTTACAATGGATAGTGTACTTGCGTCTTCAATTCAGACATAGCTAGTTTCTGCCTTTATAATCTCGGTATCGAGCCGTAACACAGCGTGCCAACATGAAGAGCAAGTTGGATTCACTTCTATTGAAAAGGCTGCAGGTGAGTAGTGGTCTTACTAATTGGCGCCACCGGCTGTGTTGGCTCCGCCGCTGCTAGGGCATTAGTCACTGTAAAGCGCCCTTCAGAGTTATGGTTGGGCGCCCTGAAAAAATCGCCCTCTCGCGTTCTTGGCAGTTTTTGTGTTGGGTGTTTTAACACATTGGATGTGGTTAAACCGTGCACTAGGCTGAGGTAAAGAGACTATGCTTTTTATGTTAATAACGCTGGGGTTTGTGGTTGTCGTCACCGGATGCATGATTTTAATCAACCGTTGTATGGTGTCGCAACGCCCCAAGACTGACTCTTTGAATTCTGACAATACAGAGCGAGGCGACTCTCGTTAACGCCAGCGACGTCGAGCTTCCATCTAGAAGCAGGTCCGATGACTATATGCGCATGACCCTGACTAAAGTTGAGAGGTGACGGGTAATTTTTGCGGCAGTTGTGGTACCCAGTTCATGGTGCAATCTGATGCCTTGGGCGTGGCGTCGTTGAATTCCGAGGCCTCTAGGTCTGGGCACACAGACTGTCGTCACAGCTTAGCGGTCTGGTTAGACTACGGCTGAATACACTCTGTTACATAGCGTCATGGGCATAGCTTCTTTTCGTTCACAAACCGGCCTGATCTTGTGACTTTACTGCTGATCTATCTCGCCATCGCCATCGGCGTTTCGTTTTTATGTTCAGTGCTTGAGGCGGTGCTATTATCAATCACGCCGAGTTACCTTGAGCAGCTGAAGCAAGAGAAACCTCAGTCCGGAAAAGCCATCCAATCGGTAAAAGATCGGCTGGACGAATCGCTGTCCAGTATCCTCATTCTCAATACTTTTGCCCATACCATGGGCGCAGCGGGCGTCGGCGCGCAGGCACTCCGTGTATTCGGTCCCGAGGCGGAGACGGTGATCGCTTTTTTACTCACGCTGGCTATTTTGTACTTCTCTGAAATCATCCCCAAAACACTTGGTGCGACCTATTGGCGGCAGCTGGCGGTACCTGCAGCCCTTACGATCAGATCGCTGGTTCGTTTGGTGTATCCGCTGGTCTGGGTGTCGACTCGCTTGACCCAGCTGCTTGGCAAAAGCCACAAGGACGAAATTACGCGCGAAGAAATTCTGGCTCTGGCTTCTCTAGGGCGGAAGGATGGCGCGCTCAAAGCGCAGGAAAATAACTACCTCGTCAACTTGCTAAATCTGAATGATGTCCAGACCAGCGAAATTCTGACGCCCCGCACAGTAGTGCATATGCTGGACGAGACGACTTCGGTTTCCGATGCGCTGGAACTGGATGCAAGTCGTCAATTTACCCGAGTCCCTGTCTATCGCAACTCCACGGATAACGTAACGGGTATGGTGATCCGCGTTGAACTTTTCGAAGCGGATCGATCGGGTGGGGGAGGCCAATCGATTGCCACGCTCGCGCAGCCCGTGGTTCGTGTGCCTGAAGAGTTACCGGTATATCGATTGATCGACCGGTTTATTCGTGAACGGGCCCATCTGTTCTTAGTAGAGGACGAGTTTGGCCAAACAGCCGGCATAGTCACCCTTGAGGACGCCATCGAGACCCTTTTAGGCCGAGAGATCATTGACGAAAGTGATGCGGTCGCCGACATGCAGGAACTTGCTCGCGCAAAAAACCAGGAGCGCTTGGATCGTGTTGTAAGCCAAAAGAGCGAGCGTGGTGCTCTTGAGTAACGCAAGGCGCTGACGGGGGATGCTAAGCGATCCTTTGCTATTGGATTTGGATTTTCTTGTTTTCAGCTCGCATAAAACAGGGACTCAAACGATTCGTAACAGCCTGCGTGCGAGTGGCTACAGGGCAGTTCACTGTCATCAGGTCAACCAGCTCGGACTTGGGGATGGTGACTTAAAGGGTTACTTGGACGCTTATTTTACTCGCCACAGTAAGCCTCTCGATGTGATCACCCTTTTTCGTGAACCGATTGACAGACATATTTCATCTTTCTTTCAAGGCTATGGATCAAGGCCTCTAAATGAAAAAGAGGTCGCCGACAAAACCGAAACGCTGATTTATAAACTAACTGTAGACAAGTTGCGCGAACAATTCATCGCGGAGCTCGAGGATAGGTCGTTGATTGGCTTCTCTGAATCGATCCACGAGATCGCCGCAGAGTTGCGACTGAACTTTCGTGAAGCGATGACAACCCCTGAGAGAGGTACACGGGTTATGCAGGCACCGAAAGTACGGGTTTTTCTCTCGAGGTTTGAGCAATTTTTTCAGAATTTAAGAGCATCTTTGAAGCGAGTTGCGGGTAATGAAATCACCGTAGAAAACTCCAATCAGGCCAATGCGAAGTGGTACCGCGAGAAGTATCGGGATTTTAGAAGGGGGTTGAAGTTACCGCATGCCGTTATTGAGGGTACGTACCTCCAAAAGCGCGATCTTATAGAGCTTTTCTATGAAGAACCTTTTGATGCGGTTTTGCATAGAGCGATTGTATTGCACGGCGATTAGCGGATCGATGACTAACGATGCCTCGTGACTCGCAAATCAGCGGAAGAAGGGAAAACCTTATTTTTCGTCCAGATTACTGGGTTGCTCGGTACAGCAGCCATACAGGTAAGCCACCGAGCGAATCCGTTCTGGCTGTGAATGTGCCCGCTGGGCTTCTGCCTATGTTGCCGTTCACCTCGTTCAGCGCAACTATAGAGCAGGTGTAATCGGCGCCGGGTTCTAAGTCGGAAAGTCGAGGCTCGTCTGCAGACACGATTACTGTTGCCATGCCGTGACAGGTAACTTGGAAGTGTGTAATGGCAGACCAGCCAAGCTCTCGCCCCGTCAGCAGGTTGGTCAGATTAAAAGTGATGTCTGTGCCATCACCTTGAGCGTTGACCAAGGGCGCTACGGTTGGGGCAGTCTCTGGGTTTGAACCCCAGTACATCTGACTCCACTTGCCCGTACCCCAATTACCTGCATAGGCAATTGGTATTGAGGAGAGAGCTATTACCGCTGTAGCCGTGATGCTCCAAAAACGCAGTTCTGTCATGCCCCTAGCTTAATCAGGATCCAGAGCAAATTCATCCTATGGAGAGTGACTATATTACTCGCTGCAAGAGTCAGCTAATTGCGAGTCAAATAGCCCCTGATATAGTGGTGTGCACATCTGCCGCATCGGGTAAAGAGCATGAAAGCTGACTTTCAAGAAGTGATGAATAGGTTACGGAAGCTCCAGGGCGCAATTGATTTTAGTAGTGCACCCATGAATGAGCGAGAGGAGCTGGCGGGCGATGTAGCTGACATCATGGATGCATTGTTTGAAGCGATGAAGAAACTTCCTGAGCAGTAGTTGGTGTAGGCCTCCAAAAGAAGAGGTGAGGTGTTTCTTAGAGGGTAGTCAAGACGTTTGCAACGCAAGCGTTACGCTGCAGCGAAAACCGCGCTGCGCGGAATTTAAAATCTCCTACTCACTAAGAACCTGCCGATCCAAGTCCGGCTTTGCGAAACCACTTTTGGAAACTCAGTAAATACAACTTCTAAAAACGATGTGGTTAATTTCAAAAGGCTTACGAGTTATAAAGGGTGTAATGCACAAACATTTGCACCAAATTCTTTATCTGATCGATGCCGCAGCAAATACCTCTAATTAGGTCAGCTTGACGTTAAGGCATGCCAAACCGTGCATCACATAACTTGGCGAGACCGTTGGTTGCTGATCAGTTTTTGCAAGCGTAACCCACCGAGTTTGTGACAGAAGTTGCACTAATACGCTCTGTGCCACTTCTCGCGCGAGATTCGCGCCGATACATACATGCGGACCGCTGCCAAAGCTTAAGTGATCTTTGGAATTGGGTCTATCTAGGCTGACCTCATTGGGGCAAACAAAGACGCTATCATCGCGATTACCCGCTCCGTATAGCAACCACACCATACTTCCTTGGGGTATTTTAATCCCGCTCAACTCAGTGTCAGCCGTTGTTACGCGAAACATTCCTTGCACGGGCGGCTCGAGGCGCAATATTTCCTCGGCAAACTGGCCGATTTTCTCAGGCGATTGGCGCAGTTTTGTTTGTAGTGATAAATCCGACGCCAGTGCAAGCGTAGCAAAGCCAATGAGTTTTGTTGTGGTGTCCGCACCCGCACCAATTAGTTGTGAGCAAAAGCCAACCCTCTCAGACAGAGTTAAGGGAGCGTCTATGGTGGATGTTGCGGTGGCAATAGCCGACAACAGATCTTGGGAAGGGCTTTGCTCCCGCGACAGTATCTCTGTTTCAAAAAATGACCAAAAGTCCATCTGGTCCTGAATTACTTCGCGGATCTGATCCTTGGACATTGCCGATCCGATTGATGCATTAATCGCCTCGGCCCAGCGGTGGAACTTGTCCGAGTAGTTTACTGGCACACCCAATAATTTAGCCAGACAGTGAATAGGCACGGGCACAGCCAGCGCTTGGTTTAGATCTGTATAAGTATCGCGTTCGATGTTGGCCACGGCATTTTGAGCGATTAGATCAATGTCAGGTTTCATGCGAACAATTGCGGAACGCTTCAAGGCGACGTTCAAAAGGCGCCTATGACGTGTGTGCTGTGGGGGGTCGGCAGTAAAAAGTACATTGCCGCGATTCAGCACAGTAGTCGCTCGGGTAAGGGCCTCCTCGGGAAAGTCGGCTAACACCGCTGCGATCGCGTTAGCAGCTAACATCGAGGACGGACCCAATGGATTCTGGCTGGAAAACAGCACCGGTTGCCGATTCACTGACTTGATAAGGTTATGTTCGGTGACCACATAGATATCCTGGTCCTCTAGATATACTACCGGTCCTATCTCACGCCATTGTCGATATAGACCATAGGGCGAACGTAACTGACTCTGTTCAAGGGCAAATAGCGCTCGTGTCCGAGCATCCAGACTCATAACGAATTTCTCATCGGCCAGCCTTAGCTTTTGATTTGAACAAACTCACAGTCGCTTAGATGCTGCAAACTTAATTAGCATCATTAAAAACTCTCAACCGAAAAGTCGCTTTTAATGAGTATCTCTTCAAGCCCTCGACAGGCAGGTGAAAAAACTCAGTCAAGTAGAATGATAGCGCGATGAATAACACAACCATAAAGGCAACGGTGTTCACTGTATCCTCGTTGTTCTGATATGACCTCTCACATTCAGAGGTGCCTTTGGTAAGCTTTTGTTAGGAGGTCTTCGTTGGACGCAATTACACTTCATCAAGCGGTTTCAATTTTCCAGGGATCATTGGTGGCCCTTGATCGCTTATTTGAATTTTGGCTTACAGCGACATTTGCGGTGATTGTCGCGAGTCATTTGGGATCACGAGTTATCAATTCCAAATTTGCCGTTCTTATTGGCGCCTTGTATTTGTTTTTCAACGCCCTAGTCCTTTTTCGCATGATAGCTACCGTTAAAGGGATTACGTTTTGGCAAGAGGTTATCCGGACATTTGTTACTGCGAAAGAGTTCGAACAACTGTTCGTACAGACCTTAACACTTCCTACCAAAATCGCTTATTTTACAATTTTTTCAGTGGGAATAATCGGGACGCTGTCCTTCATCCGGTACGCATATAGGCAGAATGAAAAGCGGTTTGATGAGGAGGATGGGTGAACTACTCTACGCCGTTTTCATGGCAATGTTTATGAGATTTAGATGGGTGTTTTAGGATTTAGCCACTTCAACATTCGCGCACCGAAGTTGCTGTTGGAGGAAGTGAAGACTTTTTATTTGGACATCATCGGCCTTACAGAGGGCTTTAGGCCAGATGCGCCGATTCATGGTTATTGGCTTTACCTTGGAAAACTACCTGTGTTGCACTTGATGGAATGGAGTGATGTATCGCAGCCTCCAAAATTTGAGAGGGGGTACCTCGACCACATAGCATTTTCGTGCGACGGCTTAGAGGACTTCATTGCGAAACTCAAAAATCTAGACGTATCTTATACTCGTCGAGATTTTGATTTAGATAGTGTGGTCTTCACCCAGCTAGAGGTAATTGATCCAGTAGGGAACGGTGTTGAGCTGAACTTCAGCCAATGAGAAACAAGAATTCACTCTGATTGAATTTGGCGCTTTCTCCCGTCTTACTGGGGAAACGTGGGGTTATAGAAACATCCCCAGCTTCGGTGGCCCAGATGCTTTGTATGCGGCAGGATCGAATAAAATAGCTCTCGCGGAGTGGATGTCGAGTATTTGGAACTGATTTGTGGACGCGAGTCGCAGGTGCTCTATACCATTTTTTAGGACTTCAATGCTTGGAGCGAGGCAGTAGAGGGCGAAAATAGACCGAGCGGTTTTACTTTGCCGCTGTCAGAGGTCAACCCTTTTAGCGCAGACCATGCAGCATCTCTCTGGATGCTCAGCCGAGATGAAATTGGGATTCAGGTAGAAAAGGGGAATCTAGAGCACCTGTTCCTCGTCTGCGATGCCAATGTATTTGACGTCGCACCGACAAGGGTAACTTTGCGCTTCAATGACCGACAGGCTTGGAAGGTGAATCCAGAGTGGGACCACTGCAATATTCTTGCTCTAGGCTCGCCGGGCACTGTCATCCAAATCTGGGAATACCCGGCTGGCACAGTAACGGAGACTTGTGGCCTGTTGCTTTAAAGAGGTGGCGACTGAGTATTCCCACTTCATCCCCTGATGTATCTGGGCGGTAACTACCACAATCACAACGGCGGGTAGCTCCCTCCTCCTGAACGTTGAAGACTGAAACATTTCAGATATTGCTTGAATTTAAATCGGACTATCTGAACGCTCTTGCAACCAACCTCTCACGGTCGCTACCACATCTACACCTTCTTCAAGGTTAAGCGCGGTCGGCGCCCCAATCTCAGCTAACAACGAACGAAACGTGTAGCCCTGCACGGGGTCGTGGGGACTCGTAAATGTTCGTTTGGTTTCAGGTATTCGGAACAGCCTTTCTCTCTCTTGTTTATATCGTATCGATTCAAATAACGGGACGTCCTCTGACGGCTCGGGGCCTACGTCATCATCGTAGTCCGCCATATTGATATAAGCAGCAAGTGGCACCGACAAATCACCATTGTTTATGCAAAATTCCGGAAAATTCATAAAGATATTTTCTGGGTAACCAACATGATCTACGCCAATAATCGCCCAGCAACTGGTGCAATAGACTTGAGTTGAATCTGCACTCTCTCTCAGCTTAAACGCCTGCATCAAGTGCTGTCCGTCCACGGTATCTATCAAGGACGGCATGTAGACCAATTTGGGTAAGGGCGAGCATTTCCGACCACCATTAGCCTGTCCAAACTGAATCTTCTGACGGCACGAATTGCACCCACACTGAAAAAGGCATGTGGCCTCGCCGTCTACTAGGGTTATTGAACATGAACCGCAATAGCATGTGATGGCCGCGTTGGGCATGTATCCCCTCCCTCAACTAGCGTAACGAGGGGCTCACCCGTTTTCAAATCCCACCTCACAGTGTATCTGGGCGGTAACCATCACAATCACAACGGCAGTTAGCGCCTAACTAGGCAGACTAGTTGGGCAGCGGTGGGTTGGAGTGCCACTGGCACTTCCTGGTGGATTGAAGGGGCCTGTATTGGCTCCTTTTTTTATTGGGAGTAGGATCAACTGAGTTCTGCGATTCGAGGGGAGAATCAAATGTCTTTAGAACAAGCAAATGCGTTCCGTGACTACGTTTCTCGAAACGAAGATGTGCAGCGAGAGATCAGATCAGCGTTAATGACTGAAAGCGCCAAGGTGAGCGAGATTGCCGCTAAGCACGGTTTCACGTTTACTTCAGAAGAAGGCCAGCAGGCGTGGGAAACAGCCCAAGATAATGAACTCAGTGACTTTGAGTTGGACATGGTC
>CACOYM010000023.1 GCA_902631395.1 Halieaceae bacterium
TCCCCACCACCGCCGGCACCGGAGCAGAGACCGAAAGCACCGCTATGGTGACGGACACCGATCGCGGCATGAAGTTATGTGTCTGGCACCCGCAACTTAAGCCCTCGTTGACGCTGCTGGACCCCGAAGTGACGGTGGGCCTGCCATCCTCGCTGACGGCATGGACGGGTGTCGATGCATTGGTGCATGCGATTGAGGCCTTCTGCGTGCCCGTTTACCACCCGATGTGTGATGGCATCGCACTGGAAGCGCTAGGATTGATTGGCCGCTACCTATCCCTTGTGGTGAAAGAGCCTGAAAATTTGGCCGCTCGCGGTGGTATGCAGATCGGCGCTTGCTTAGCAGGTGTCTCATTTCTGAAGGGTTTGGGTGCTGTCCATGCCATTAGTCACATGGTGGGGGCAGAACACGACACTCACCACGGTCTGACAAATGCCATCGTGCTACCAACGGTACTAAGATTTAACGCAGACCATATAGCCGATAAAGTCCCCGAAATGTCTCGCGCCCTCGGTATCGATAGCACCGACTTCACGGCTTTTTACGACGCCATTTGTGCATTACTAGATGAGTTGGCGATTCCGGTCTCTCTCTCAGAAATTGGCGTGCCATTGGAGGCAGCGCATTCGCTTGCACAAAAGGCCTATCAGGATGCAGCGGCAATGAGCAACCCTCGGCCTGCCAGTGTCAGTGAGCTCGAGGGGCTGATTGTTGAAGCGATTACTTCGGGTCGTTAGGCGAGAAATAGTCAATCGTCCTGTTCCCGGAGTGAGTGTGTTGCTGAGGTGGAAGGTTAAAAGATGAACAGTTTTCAGCTCGGCATTATCGCGAGCCTGGTGTGTTACTTGGTTATCGGTTGGTACGCTGGGCGAAAGGTGAAGCACCTCGAGGATTTTTTTGTGGCGGGCCGCAACGCGCCGACGTTGCTGATTTTGGGCACGCTGGTGGCAAGCTTCATGAGCACTAACGCTTTCATGGGGGAGGCGGGTATGTCCTATATGGGGCACGCACCGCTTGTTCTCATCATGACCTGCTTCAATTGCCTTGGTTATGTCATTGGGGCGATATTTTTTGGTCGATATTTACGGCGCGGCAGGTCACTAACGTTACCCGATTTTTTTAGGGCTCGATTCAATAGTCGGCGTATACAGATGTTTGCGGGCGTCTCGATTGTCGTCGGACTATCGGCGTATTTGTTGGCAGTTACCTGGGGTATGGCTCTTATCATCACTGAAGTTTCGGGATTTAGTGAGACCACCGCGATCATTATGGTGTGGATGAGTTACACCGCGTTTACTCTTTACTCGGGGTCGCGGGGTGTCATTCTGACTGATACCGCGATGTTTTTACTTTTTTCAAGCATCATTTTGGTCACATCCTTTTTTATTGTCGACGCTGCCGGCGGCTGGTTTGATGCCATTCAAGGATTGGCCCAATACACCAATAAGCCAGACTTGATTGCCTGGCACGGCCGCGTGGGAGCAGACGTTCACTGGCAAACCCCGATTGATGCGCTGATTTGGGCCTCGATATTGGGCGTGGCGTGGGGCATTGTGGTCGCCGTCAGCCCCTGGCAGACGAGTCGTTATTTAATGGCGCGAAGTGAGCATGTGGTCATTCGCTCTGCCTGCGGTGCGCTGATAGCGATGTTGTTGCTTTATTTGGTGACGAACTTCGCAGCGACCACTGTCAACCTGATCGAGCCTAACGTTACGCCCGCGGAAAGCACCATGATTTGGGTGGCGATGAATCTGTTGCCAGCCACTCTAGGCGCCGTGCTTATTTGTGGGGTGCTAGCTGCGGGCCTCTCCTCTGGGTCGACCTTTCTGTCTTTGGTTGGGTTCAGCGTGAGTCACGATATTTTACAGAGCACGTCTAAATTCGGCGATGTCGCGCCGGCTCCCAATTTGGCGGCTGCTAGAGCGGCGATGTTGGTGGTGGGTGTGTCAGTAATTGGTTTAGCGCTGCTCCTTCCCCGGAATATCTATTGGCTCACGCATTTTGCAGGCCCGCTATTCGCATCCTCATGGGGCGTAATTGCATTTATGAGTATCTGGAGTGAGCGACTGACGGAATCTGGCGCGTTCTGGGGCATGGTGGCAGGTTTTACTGCAAACGTTGGTATGAACGCCCTCTCTCTGGCGCAAGTTGTGCGGTGGCCGGTGATTGCTGATCCGATATTGGTTGGTGTCGCGAGCAGTTATCTGGTTGCAGAAGCCGTATCGCGCGCGGGTCGGGTATCGGACGCTGAGAGAGAATACAGGAATCGCCTGCATCAAATGCCGTCAATTGAGCGAGACCCTATTGCAGTAGCGCAAACGCTGCTCTGGACCCGAGTTATGGTGGCGTTGGGTGGCGCGATGTCATTCCTACTGGTTTGGTTTTATGCCCTTCCGTATCGCGAGACTGAACAAATGGCAGGTGATGCCACAGATAGTGGATGGTTGAGAGGTGAGCTGTTGCTCGCTGTTGCATACGGAGCGGTTCTAATGTGTGCCGGACTATGGACTCGTCGCCAAGTGTTAAAGGGTTATCTTTAAATAACTATTTACGCCGAAGAGAGTTCACTAAATGCCTGGTCATTTCGGGGTGAGGTGCTCAATTGCGGCGGCAATGTCCAGCAACGCCCTGTCTCGTCCACTTCGCATGATGAGCTGCATACCGGCCGCGCGTTGGGGGTCGACACTCACCGGCAAGCAGATTGTTGGGAGACCGCCAAGAGATGCGGGGATGCTGACCTCTAACCAGCGGTGATAGGTGTCCAGTGAAATGTTCTCGACATGCATAGGCGGACCAGGCTCAGCAGGGAAGGGGTAAACCTGACACGCCGGAGCCGCCAGGACGTCAAATTGACTAAACAGTTGATCAAGCGCAGCAAGCCATTCTTGTCTGATTCGATACGCGTCCGCTATCTCTTCTTTTGTGAGCGCTGAACCCTGAGTGATTTCCCACTGCCAAGTCGGCCCCATTTGGCTACGTTTGGCTGGGTCGTCGTAGAGTTTTTTAGTAGTGGATAGCGCGAGTTGTCTTAGCCGCGTCCAGCACGTCCACAAGCGCTCTGTACCGAGCTGTAAGAAGCAGGGGACGGTCAGGCAGCCGGCGCCGTCAAGTTGTTTAAGGACATTTTCGCAATCACTCAATACCCCGGGCTCCGTGTGCCAGGCACCATCTGCATTGCTTAGCCAGCCAATTTTAAGACCAGACAATCGGTCTAACGCATACTTGGGTTGCGATGCCGATGATTGCGTGGACATGATTGAGAATAGTAAGTCGATGTCTTCGACTGACCTCGCCATCGGGCCGATGCTGACCAAACCTAGTTTCAGAGGATCCATGTCATGGGCAATGGGGATCGCACCGGGCGTGGGCCGAAAGCCCACGACTCCCTGAAAGGCTGCAGGGGTTCTGAGTGACCCCATCATATCGCTGCCATCCGCCAGCGGTAACATATTGCTTGCCAATGCCGTCGCCGCGCCACCGCTGCTGCCGCCCGCGCTTAGGCGCGTGTCCCGTGCGTTACGAGTTAGGCCGAAAACCGAGTTGTCGGTATGGCCTCCCAAACCCCACTCCGGTACGTTAGTCTTTCCGAGTACGATTGCTCCCGCATCACGAATGCGTGCAACATGGGGGTCGTCACTATTCGCGATATGGTTGCTGAAAAGTTTAGAGCCATAGGTGGTTGGGAAACCTGCGGCGTGCGAGAGGTCCTTGACCGCAATCGGTATGCCGTGCAGCCAACCGCGATACTTACCCCGACTCAGCGCAGCGTCGGCGTCGCGCGCTAGAGCCAGACATTGGTTTTTTGACAGGCCGTTCACAATTGCGTTCAGAGCGGGGTTTAGTCGGTCAATCTGATCGCACGCCGCACCCATTAGCTCGACACAGGAGAGCGCTCGCGTTTTGATTAAGCGCGACAGATTAGCAGCCGATAGGTTGGTTATCTCAGACATCGACACACCATATCAGTATCGAGGAAGTGGAAATAAGTAGCTGTGCAATACAGTTAGATGCCGATACCGTACACTTCTAGTACGAACGAATAGTCTGGCTGAGCGACGTTTTGAGTTTTGAAGATTAAGCGCATGTTGACTTTGAAATCGAGGCAATGTGCTACCGCGCTGTGCCGGTCAATTTTCTGACGAGGAGGCCGAATTGCACTGTCATGATTTTGATACAGTAGTCTATGTGACTGGTGGTAAAATTATCCTGTCGCGCAAGGATGGCGATTCGATTTACTGTCAGCGTGGGTCCAAGGTTGCCGCGAAAGAGGGGCTAATCCATTGTAAGCAGTCAACGGTATACAGCCCCATTATCGGCTTCTAAGTTACTCACGAAACGCTGACTCAGCCTATCAATAAACCGCTGCGGGTTACCTTGTAGTCGTTCCGTTGTAGAGCGCGAACCTCGCGACTTGGATAGCCGAGGCCGGCTCTCGAATTAAATCTGCTTGTGAGAGGATGCTGCAAATGTTCGCAAGAGATCGAGACTCAACAGAGCTTCGCCTGCCAGTGCGGGGTTTTCTCAGCTCATTGAAACTGTCGCGGCGGGTGATCGTGACGGCTCTTCTGTTTTCTCAGGCCAGCGTAGCAGATGCTGTATGGCCCGAAAGACAATGGGTGAAAGCGGATCCGGAGTCGCATGGACTCGATCCGCAGGCAATTGAAAGGTTGAGCGCAGAGATAGGTGCCGGCAAGCACGGGAATATCGACTCTATGACGATCATTCGGCATGGTCGGGTACTGTTTGATCAGGAGTATATTTGGGATTACGAAGAGCAGCACATAGGTCTCACGTATCCGAGCGCACCCCCGTGGGACTATTTCAATAGTGACGCTTACCCATTCCATCGCAATACCGATCTCCATAGCTTGCAGTCAGTATCCAAAAGCGTGATGTCAGCGCTGATTGGTATTGCGATAGCGCGAGGTGACTTGCCTGGCACAGACGCGACTCTAGGCGAGTTATTGCCTCACCGACAATTCACGGATCCTGCCGTTAAAGGAGTGCGATTAGAAAACGTGCTTACCATGACCGCTGGCATTGACTGGGAAGAGGAAGTCTCTTATTTCAGTCTAGATAATGATGCGACAGTGTCGGAAGCTCGAGACGATTGGGTGGGTTATTTGTTGTCCAAACCGATGACCGTAGAGCAAGGCACCCTGTTTGATTACAACAGCGCCTCTAGTCAGGCGCTCTCGGAAATATTGTCGACGGCGACCGGTCTGCCGACCAATGTTTATGCCGAGCGACACCTATTTAGACCTATAGGGATCCGTGACTACCACTGGAACATTGCGCCAGAGGGGTATACCAACGCGGGCGGTGGTTTATTTCTTCGTGCATTGGATCTGGCGCGTTTTGCATGGCTGTTTGCGCAAAACGGTGTTTGGCAGGGTGAGCAGATCATCCCGGCTGATTGGGTTGCACGCTCGATAACCTCGAGTATTCCTGTTTATGCTGATGAGCCCGATGGTATGGGTTATGGTTATCAGTGGTGGATATACCGTCAAAGAACTGCCTCGGGCCCGAAAATGTATGGCGGTTGGGGTTGGGGAGGGCAGTTTCCTTTGATTGTTCCTGAGCTCGACTTAATCGCGGTCTTTACAGGATGGAACATTAGAGATGACGTGGACTATGCTTACGCGTTCGATCTGTTTTACGAGAGGATAGTCAAGTCTGTAAGCGCTCCGTAGCTGCGCCCCAGCCCAACGAGCATTAAGCCGCGGCCCAAAGAATAGCGTTCTTCAGAAGCCTACGATAGTGAGGTGAAGAGAAGGTTGTCGGTCCGTCGCCTGGCTGAAGGTAACAGATTCGGCTGTTCCCATGTTTCTTATGCCAGCCGATTAGTGGGCTCCCCTCGCTATGTGGCCAGTTATTGTTGCAAAACATGTTTCCAGAAACCGCTTGGTGGGCTGAATAGAAATGCTCGCGGTCAAAAGTGTAATTGCTACTGAGCAAAGGGGTGACGCTGTCCTCGAATACCTCGTAGAGATAGAGCTCGTCCGTCAGTGGGAACTTGGCATCAAGGCCTGCTGTGATTGGGTGGTCCTTGTCTAGCACTCTCACGTTGTGCGATACGTCATGCCGATAGCCTGAATCGAGGACAGGCTGATTTCTGCATTCAGTGGGCCCGTAGAAAAATCGCCCGCCGATGACCTCTCCATACTCGGGCCATAGCGGCCAACCTGCAATGGCGTGATGGAGAAAGACCATGCCCTTACCAGTTGAAAGAAGGTCCATGAAGCCTCTCTTAAGGTTTTCTGATGGCGCGACAAAGCCGGGGGGCTGGGTACTGAAATCAATGCCTGGCATGTCATAAAAAACTATCGCGTCGTATGGCTCAGCGCTCTCAGGGTTAAGGAAAGATTGAGATGCGGGTTGCTCTACCAAGGTATGACCAATCTCTGGAAAAGATTCAAAGATATTGGCAAAAGCAGTCAGGTCAAAAGGGTGCCCCTTTATAGAAACGAGAACGCTTAAATCGCTTTGGTAACGAATTAGTCCCATAAGTGACGCCTGTAATTTCTAAGTGATCGAGAATTCAGTCAAAACAAGTCTCCCGACTTGGGTTTTCGGCCAGTCGAAGGCATTCGCCTATAGCCGACGACCACCCGTAGCAGATATTTTCTGAGGAACTTCCATCTGTTTTTGCAATACACAGAGTCGAGCAGTCCCTGTTATGGTTGCAGGACTCGCCTGCGTCAGGCGTCGGTTTTGCACAGGACATAACGTCAACCGGCACGCGAGAAATAGGCACCCATCGCCCGCCTGCCCTGCGACACTCGCTGGCTGATGCTGCAGTAAGGTATGGCGTATCCGATGTCGAGGGGTTAGCTGCGTGCAGGCTCCGGTCACACAGTGAGCTGGCGCCCGCGATACAAAGTGCTGAGGTCAGCATTAGACGGCGCGTCGCATGTGAGCTGCTAATCTGCAAGTCGGGGTGGTGCGTTGTCACAAACCGATGGTTTCGAGCGTAAACCCGCGCCGGCGCCCGCTGCATCAGCCGGTCCGTCGTAGTAAATGTTTGACCAGTCGTCGTAGTCAGAAAGGGTCTCGCTCACTCCGTCGTTATTAATGTCAGCAGCTACAAGCCCGGCATCGATGGCACCGCTGCGATTGAAATCCAGCGCAACATTACTGCATACGCCGACTGACTCATCTAGAGATGCCTCATCTAAATCGGCTCGCAAGCCGCGTGAGAAATCGATTCTTGCTCGAGTGCCGACCGGTAAGCCCGCATCAGCGATTGCGTCACCCGTGATGAACTTATCAACTGCGTCTGAGCAGTCTGGGCCGCACCCTCCGCAGTCAGTGTCTATACCTGCAAACTGAAAGTCATAGTTCATTACCGAGTTGTAGTTAGGCTTATTGTTGGTGTCTACATTTCCACCATGGCGAATGTTGAGGTTATGCCCCAGTTCATGAACGATTGTCGATGCAACCGCGTCCGGATAGTAATCGACCCACCAATTACTCGTCACAATAAGATCATCTCCTGGGAGTTCCGCGTAACCCGAACTCTCGGTGAGTCCGTTGTTGTACTTGTGAGCAAAGATCGTGTAGTGAAAATACCCTATGCGGTTTGCCGCGAAGTTGTTGGATCGTTTCGTGATGAAATCGTTACCAAACACATCCTCGGTGAGGTTTCCGTCCGTATCGGCAATCTCATTACCTCCTGTGAAGAGTCCTCCTTGTCCATAATCCTGAATAATTTGAATGCCGGTAGATCCGTCGGGGTTGTTTACCGGCGCGTTGGCGAATGCTTCTTCAACCCAACCTGCAACGGCTGCCGTAGGCCGATGGTTGTGAGGGGCATTGGAATAAGCCGCAGCACTGCTGTCATACCACGTTTGGGTGTCGTCGCTGAGCCAGTCGTACTCCATGAAAATCGTTTTTTTTACCGGGCTTGCGCCCATACCGGGCAAATCTAGTCCTGCAACAGTACCCAAAACTTCGTCACCGTCTAATATGCCGTCGCCGTCTGTGTCTGCGTTGTTTGGATCTGTGCCGGTATCGGACGCTGAGACAAATAACCCAGTATTTGTCTCATGACAGTCGCTCAAACGATCGTTGTCGGAGTCTTTGCTACAAAGGGTGATTTCGGCAGCTATGAAGAGGAGCCAGACAGGTAGCCCCTGCGACAAAGTAGTTTCCTCTGAGAGAAGTGTGCTCTTGTCGTCAGCGGCGACGACTTGAGCTCCAATAAGGCTGAAATTTGATCCGACATCGTTTGAAATGTTGCGGGAGGCTAAAATATAGGCAAATTCGGATGACCAACCTGCGTTTTTGGTAGAGACCAAGTTATCAACGAATAACTCGGAGGGGTAGGCGGCGAGTTCTATTGGTTTACTCAAAAGCAGGATTACGGTTGGCACGTGAACTCGCACCTAAAATTCCTCCGGTTACCAAGAAGCGCACAGTGCTCTCGTAGTCACTGGTTTCTGGGAGATCCTATGCTGACTTTCGCCAAAACTTCGGTCGTAAAACAATTTTTTCAGTCTTTGCAAGGTTGAACCCCAAAAAGTTATTTTGGTCTGGGTTACATGTTCGCAGCGCTCTATTGAGCGCTTAAGGGGTACTAGCTTCATGCAGCAACCAGATTGGTAAGCCGCTAGATGTTGGCGTAAGTGTGCCCGTGGCGTCCGATGGAACGCTGGTGCCAACAGAGTTGGTGGCTGTCACTACACAGGTATAGTCCTCTCCAGCATCAAGGTCCGTGACGGTGATAGACGTGCTGGCGCTAGACCCGTTTACCGTATTGCCAGCAGAATCCTCGCACGTCGCATCGTAGCTGGTAATCGTTGCACTGCCCTCAACGGCAGAGGCCGTAAGCACGATCTCGTCTAGATCTACGTCGGCTTCCGTGATTTCTGCGTAGAATGGCTCACCTTCACTGCAGTAGAAAGCAGCGCTCAGCATTGTATAGCTGAACTGCCCAAATACACTGCCCTCATAGGGATTCAAGCTGATTTTTCGAGGATAGGTTAGCGGAGCTCCAGAGACGTCGAAAGCCAGATCCCAGGAAATAGTTGCTCCGTCTGCGTGAGTTTCTCCTGCTGGAGCAGTCTTAAAGTAGAGATCGCCCACATCAAAGTTGTAAATCTCGTTGTAATAGGGATTTGCACCTTGGGGGATAGGAACCCATGCTTGAATGGTCTCCGCCATCGAGAGCGAACTGAAATCTACATCCCCCCCACTATCGTTCGATAGGCTGAAGTTCGCTATCACGAAGACAACGTCTGAGGACCACTCTGGTGACATGGTAGACCACCTATTCTCAGAGACGAACGAGTCGGGGCAGGCGGCCGTGGAAGTGGAAATGATTAGAACCTGTGCTAACAGCACTATTTTGGTTTGCTTCTGAGACTTGTGGTTCATCATCTGCTGGCTAATCACCTCTGCTTGCATTGAACAGTTTTTCGATTTCCCAGTGGTAGTGTTGCACAGCCGGTTCATTACGACCAATCAGAAAACTTTCATTGGCCCCAGAACGCAACGCACCCTGAACGGTTGCAACCAGCGCGTAGTCCTCGTCCCTGACGGCTTGCAGCGTCATTTGACTAAATGTTTCAACGGCCGCGCGCTCCTCCGCTGTTGTCGGGACCTCTGAGCTTAAGATAAGTTGACGAGTGACAGTAGTGGCGCTGTTATCGCCGGGAAAGATGAATCCAACTAGGCACTGGCCACCCAAAATTGCGGAGATCGATAAATTGGGAAAAACTGAGTGGACGACTCGAATATATGATTCGGGTTGCTCCCATGCCTCGGGCGAAACATGGTTGAGTTCTTGAATATTCTTTCTTGCGAATGCCATCCGTTGATGGGCGCCCCAGGTATCGTGGACCAACAAATTGCCGACAGTGTGGGGCCCCACTGTTTTACCGTGCACGCTGTCGTGATGGTAAACCTCTAGATAACCATCCATTGTTGCCTTCCACCCAGCTCCATCTAAATAGCGCTCGGTGTAAAGATGCCAATCTGCCAGTTGCTGATCAGAGAGCTTCTCCGTGAATCCACCCAGCCATGTGTCAATGTCAAAGCTCTTTCCCGGGGTAAGACAAACGAAAATTACTCCCGCCCGTTCTTCGCACGAAAGTTCTGTCAATCCCATGGCGCCACGGTCGACCTCGCCGAAGCTGTCTTCGCCGTACACCCCTACCAGCTTGCCCTTATTGTTGTAGGTCCAGGCATGGTAAGGACAACTAAAACGGGTCTGATGCCCTTTTTTCTCCTGACAAATTTTCGCTCCTCGATGACGGCAGACGTTGATAAAACAATGCACCGTCGCGTTGCGATCGCGTGTTAGCAAAAGCGGCACGCCCATAATTGTTTGCGTTTGGAAATCGCCAGGTTTTGCGACTTCGAGCGATAAAGCCACGGCTATTGGGTTGTCAAAGAAAACGGCTTCGCGCTCTGCTTGAAATCTTGGTTCGTCTGTATAAGCACTCAGGGGAATGCGCATTTGTGAGGGCGCGCGGTCCGTGCTGCCCTCATTGAAATGTTTAAGTGCGCGCTTCGCGAGTTCCAGCGCGTCAGACATAGTTCGCCTGCCAAAGTAACCTAAATGGATATTTTATCAGAATCGATAGGTTGCACTTGCGGTGAACAGGCGGGGATGCCCGTGTGTGCCAATGATGATTTCGGCAGGTTCTGTGCCAATCAGACCGCCAAAACCAAAGTTGGGGAATGGCTCGATGTCCGTATAGTACCGTTCATCAAAGGCGTTATCTAAATTTAGCATCAGCTCCCAGTTATCTGACGCAAGACCGGCTTGGATGTTTAGCACCGTGAACGTAGGGTTCTGGACAGTACCACCTGAGGGTTTGCCGCCTTCCATCGTCCCGTTGTGGCTCAGCTGCAAGTTTGCAATCAGGTCAAAGTCGCCGAACGCGGGCATCTGGAAGTTTGCGGTAACCGTAGTACTGTCTTCTATGATTTGTGGCGGAGTTACTCCCCCGATATTGGCACTGCCGTCCGGTAAAACTGTGCCGCTATCCCACTCAGCATCTATGTACCCATATGCTGCGGCGATTTGAAGGTAATCACTGACCTGCCAGGTTAGAGCGAGTTCGATACCCATTTGCTCGGAGTCACCGATATTTTCAATTCCATCTATCAGCGTGCCGTCTCCGCTTGGGTTCGGGACGATGAATTCAAATTGACGGTCATCGTAATCGATGAAGAATAGTGCAGCAGTTGCTTGAACACGGCCATCAGCTAACGATCCTTTCCAACCAAGCTCGTACTGAATTGCTTCCTCAGGATCGAAGCCAGCAAGAGTTTTTTCACCATTTGGTCCGTAGACAGGGGGTGCACCATCTGCAATGCCAACCCAGCCTCCAGGCTCAAAACCTTTTGACACTGTGAGATAGGCCATCGAATTATTATCGAAGTGGCGTGTCAGCGAAATCTTGGGTAGAACCTCCACGTCATCTTTGGATGCTGCGTGTCCAATATCTACTGCTTCTTCATCGGATTCCCAGCGATCAACTCTGAGCCCTAAGCCCCATTCCCACGGCCCTGTCTCATAAGTGACATTTCCGAAGGCTGCCAGGTTGCCTTTGTCCTCACGACGGGTTTCAAAAGGCACTTGGACGTGGACTGACGGATCATCTGCGTCGAGGATGATCCATCCAAAATCGAGAAAGGAGTTCATGGTTTCTTTGAAATCCATGAGATAGAACCCGCCAACCCACTGGAAGGGCCCATCTGAATTAGATGAGAAACGGAATTCCTGCGTTAGGACCTCCATGGTCTCAGGTCGGAAGGTATTGAAGAACCAAAGCTGTGTTAGGTCTACATCGGTATGTCGATCGCTCTCGGTATCTGTATAGGAAGTGATGCTTTTGAAGTCGAAATTTTCGAATTCCGCATTGATCTCAAAGCGTGCGCCAAATGTTTCCCGTTCGTGAGTCGGATTGAGGTTAGTATCTAGAGTAAATGGATACTGCAGATTTCCCGGTGTGCCCATTTCTCTGGCCCAATTATTCACGGGGCCGTCGTACTCATTGTATCGGGCAGACGCAGTGATGCTGACTCGATCTGTTATATCCCCATGCAGCACCACTCGCCCACCGGATTGTTCGAAGGCTCCCACATCTGCAGGTTGATTGGAGTCCACCTCAAAGACAGGGGAGAGTGAACCTGGGTTGGTCATGAAGCCGTCATCTTCCCGAGTGAATGCGAAGGCCCGAAGCGCCCATTTATCAGAGAGCGGAATATTAATGTCACCCTCGATGTCCCAGATGCCTTGTTCGCCTGCCATAACCTTCAGTCTGCCGCCTAATCTCTCGGTGGATGGTGTTTTACTGACGTACTTCACAGCACCACCAATATTGCTGCCACCATATAGAACGCCCTGAGGGCCCTTCAGCACCTCGATTCGCTCAATATCACCAAACCTAGATGACGCGTCGCTGAAGAGTTGCACATCATCCAGATAAAAACCGACCCCTTGGGTCATGCCGTAGGCCCCAACGCCCCTGATGGTCACGTTGGGATAACCATCTGTTCGCATCGAGAGGTTAAGATTGGGAACCGCCAGGCCAATCTTATTTAGGCCTTTGATATTGCGGCGCTCAACCTCCAGTGCCCCGATGGCTGAGACCGACTCGGGTATGTCCATTAGATTCTCGTCGCGCTTCCTGGCCGTGACAATGACCTCCTCTAACGCGGCACCCTGCGCGAGAGCAGTCGGAGCGCCATCGAGACTGATGCCCAAAGAAAACGCCATGACAGCGAAAGATAAGCGATGCATAGGATGGGATAATCGGATTTGCATGGGCTGTCCTCTATTATCGGTTTGTAGACAGAGTCTGTAACGACGCAGTCAGTATATGCATGCAGACCTCGGTCGCATGTGTTCAGAGGGACAAACGATTTTTCTCTGTGTGAAACAGCTTGGGCGCTAGTAGCTCTGTTCGGTCGACTTGACGGCGCTGCCTGAATTGGTAGGGTGAGCGGAAAGCGAGACTAATAAGACTGATAAATGAATTGTTTCGTGCGAGAGTCTTGGGTGTCGGGCGGAGCCCGTGGTGCCGACGCCTACGAGGCCTGGGTAGACAAACTAATGTCCGCCCAGGGTTCTGATTGGTGTCCTGGTAAAACTCCAGTGGGCCCATTCAGCGCGTCTCTGCGGCATAAAGTCATTGGTGAAATCAACGTCATCGAAAGCCGATGTGATCCATGCAGCGGTTACCGCACCGACCGGCATGCTGAACAAATCAACGAGCCCTCGGTGATTTTGTTGAGCTACCTTGCTGGTGGTGAGCATATCGAGTTCGGTGGGCAGCGCTACAGCGTCGCGGCAGGCGATACCTTTGTGTGGGATAGTTCGCAAGCTACGAATTTTGAGGTGTATGAGCCACTGCATAAAGTGGCCCTGGCCATGCCCTCGCGATTGCTAAGTCACCAGGCGCTATCGGCGCTGAATCAAATGCCTCGCAAGTTTGATCCGTCCTCAGGGAGTCGGTTTTTGCTGCGCAACTTAATAAAAGCTGTCGCGGACCCCGATTTTGACGACGCCGAGATTGAGGCGGACACGATTCTTGATGCGGTCAATACTTTTGTTTTAGGTGCACTGCCCGGCGTGTCTCCCGTAGACAATAATCTTCGGGAGCAACAGCGCAGGGAAGTGGTTAGATATATTGAGCAGCACCTACCGGATCCTGCCCTTAGCGTCGGACAGATAGCGCGCGTCCACAGAATTTCCAAGCGCTACCTGCACTGGCTGTTCCGTGATCAAGCAGTAACCGTTAACGAATTCATCATCCTCAGGCGATTGGCGGGCTGTAAGGATGATCTGCTTAGGCCTGATGGCGACGCTCTGCAAATTAGTCAAATTGCATATGCTTGGGGTTTCTGCAATGTCTCTCACTTCAGCCGGCGATACCGTGCTTGTTACGGGGAGTCGCCTTCCGAAACAAGACGGCGTGCGTCAGGGCAAACTTAATCCGAGGTGCAGGTTAGAGGTCAGTTACTCAATGACCCGTGCTCATTGATCAAAGTCGTAATCGATTTGGCATTAAGTATTTCGATCCAATAACCGTCGGGATCTTTGATAAAAGCCAGACCCTTCATTGAGCCGTCATTTGGCTTTTTGACAAACTCTACCCCCAACTCTTCGAAGCGTTCGCAGGCAGCGTCCACATCGGGTACGGTGATTCCGATATGCCCAAATCCGCGAGGGTCAGCGTTACCGTCATGGTAACCATCGAAGCTTTCATCGTCTTCTGTTCCCCAATTATGGGTCAGTTCCAGTAATGCGCTCTGCTGGAAGGTAAACTGAGAGCGCTCTGTGGGATCGCTTGGTATTGGTTGACTTGCGTGATTGGATGGATACCCCAGGAAATAAAGTGAGAAAGACATCTCGGCAAAATCAACCCGCTGGTATAGCACCATGCCGAGCACTTGCTGATAAAAGTAGAGTGACGGCACTGGGTCTTTGATCCTGATCATAGTTTGATTAAAGACAAAACCTTCAGTTTCGCTGGGCAGATTATTCATCGTGCGGGCCTTGCGGTTTGCAGAGGGTCCAAACTAAGTGCGGAATTCGCTCCTTACAAGCGCCAGTTTTGCTGACGGTGCAAAGTCGCCGTGCCAGCAGGGCAAATAACAAAGATGGGATGGACCACGTCTTTTGAGATGCCTTTGAATGCGTTAGCGTAGATTAAGAGATTAAGAGGGAGAGTCTTTATGAGCGAAGGGTCTTTGGCATTTAATCCTGAGTTTGATCCTGATGGGGCAGAGGGCGGCGTTGATACCAACTTGCTTCCATGGTTGCCGCTTGCCGGTATTACGGGGTTCTCGCTGAAGCCTTTGAGGGCAAGTATGGAAAGCGGGATGTTCAGTTTGATTGTTCGTCTGGAGCAAGGGGCCAGTTTGGATCGCTTGCTGGCTCTATCGGGCATGGATCTGCTGGTGCTCTCAGGCGCGTTGGACTTCGTCGACAATCAGAGTCAAAGCCATCTAGAGCCCGGTATATGGGGTTATCTGTCGGCCAACACCTGCATGGAGCGACTCACCGCCACCGAGGACGCGGAGCTTTTGGTCAATTGCTATGGCGCCTTTGCACTGTTAACTCCGGATAATCAGGTTCAGCGATTGATCACTAGCGCGGATATCAGGCAAATGGCACTGCAGTCAGGTATCAATATGGTGCCCAACACGCTTGCAGAGTGCATGGTCGAGCGTGAGCCATACACAGGTGATGGTGCGCCTCTGGCCATTGCAGGTCAGAACTCAGGGCATTTGGTTGCGAGTGTTATGACGGCGTCCGCTGATACATTTCAACACCCTTACTTTATAGATTGTCGCGCCGTACCGTGGGTCATTAATCCGGACCTACCAGACATTGGCTTAAAAGTGTTGCGTGTAAGTCAGGAGACGGGTTACATCTCGCTGATGGTTCGTCACAACGGTGTGGCGGCGCCTCATAATCATATTGGTGGTTCCGATTTCCTTGTGCTAGAGGGCGCTTTGGGTGTGCGTGCAGGCCCGCCGCAAGGGTATGGGCCGGGCACGTGGTTCTATGAGCCCTCTGGTGCGAGACATGACGCGACTCAGCGCGTTTCTGAGGACGATCTTATTTACACCGCCAACGTCTACGGTCCATTGACCTTCGACACCGGACCGGGCACACCTATTGTTGCGGTAGTGAGTTGGATGGACTACGTAGCCCTGGCTGAGGCGGGGGGTATAAAGCTGGTTCCCAATACCTTTAGCAACGATAGTAGCCTTTTAGCCTGGGCGCCAATTGGTTCCCAGAGCATCGATTGAGGGCGGCTGCTTAGTGTCCGCCCTGATATTCTGTGGGGTAGCGTCCCATCAGCAGAATTAAAATCACTGAGACCATAAAAAGCCCAGCTGCGACTGAGTAGCCGAGGTCATAGCTGCCTGTGGCGTCGTAGACTGAGGCAAAGACCATGGGTGCTGTGCCCGAACACACCGCGAGCGTGGCGTACAGAATCGAATATATCTTCGCATAGTGCGCTAGACCGAAGTAGCGCGCCGCGAGGAACGCCATTAAATCAAGCTCAGCGCCTGCTGCGAATCCGATCAAAAAGGCGGCCAATGCCGCAGCTCCGAAGGTTTGCTCGCCATGCAACATGGCCGCCCCTACCGCTGGAATTGCTAGACAAAAGGCTGCAACCCCTGGCGCCCAAAGTCGATCCACTAGATAGCCCACTACCACGCGGCCGATGATGATCGACATTCCGAACACGCTCTGAACCGATGCAGCGTGTTCCCGGGTAAAGCCATCGTCAGTGAGGGAGGCAAGTAGATTTGGTCCGATGCCAGAGAAGCCCTGATAGGCAAATAAGATCGATAACAGCAATATCCAGAAACGGTAGCCGCGCACTGCCTCACCCAGCGTCAGTCCACTCTCGAGCGCCGCCGATGCGCCGGTTTCAACGGTTGTGGCGTTGCCGTGCGTATCGAGCGGTTTGAACAAAAAATAAAGAGTCGGCCAGGCGATCAGCATGGGTACCATGGCAAGACCGATGTAGGCGCCCCGCCAGCCGTATTGATCTGTGAGCCACACGGTGTACTGGGGCGCTACTGAGGCGCAGATGCCGGTTCCCGTCAGGGCTAAGCCTAAGGCGAGGCCGCGTCGTTTAAAGAAGCTGGTTGCGATGGCACGTGTCCAGGTGACGGGAATGGTGCCAGCACCCAGCAAGGCCATCATGCCGTAGGCAAGGAAGAGCATCCATAGATCGCCCTGAATCTGCGAGGCGGTTATTAGCCCCAGTGACAACCCAAGGATGGAGGGCAGGGCAACCCGACGCGGGCCGTACTTATCATTAAGCCAGCCAACGATGGGCGAGGTGAGTGCACCTAGGCCTGAGCTGAACAGAATCGCCGCTTGAAACTGTGCTCGGCTCCAACCGAATTCCTGAGTCACTGGCGTTAAGAGGGCGCCAATCGAGTAGTAAGGCAGTACGAAGGAGCTGCTAATGATGCCCATGCAGGTCGCCATGATCAGCGGCCACCTTTGTGCTAACTCATCCCTACCGTCGCTTATCATTTCAGGGCGTAGCTCTTAACAGACGTTTGGCATTTGTCGACATAATTTCTGCCAGTGCTGGATCAATTTCATGAACCAGGTGATGTTGATCCCATCCAGCAAAATTGCTGCCCATGAGCAACCGTCCCGTACCTACGATCTCCATGAACCAGCTCAAAACTCGCTTATCATGCACGTGGGTGTCAAACCACAGTTGCTGCAGAGCTTCTTCAAAGGCGCCTTCATATCGCAAATGATCAGGAACCCACGGCCGCTTTGTGCAGGCACGATTCAAGCGACCAATCAGTGAAGTCATATTTCCGCCCGCATGGCTTATGCAGATATCAATATCTGGGTGTCTGTGCAGTACACCGCCAAAAATCAACGTGGCAACAGCAATCGACTCCTGCGCTGCGAAGCCTGTAAGAAGATCGAGGTCAAATTGTTTTAAGTTAGGGTCGCCTGCTGGACCATCAATACCTGCCGGGGCGGGGTGCAACATTAAAGGCACGTTCAGAGCCACAACTTTCTCATAAAATTTGTCTAGGCTCGGATCATTCAATGGCCGTCCAATATCAGTGCCGATATATGCGCCCAAGAGATCGAGAATCTTGGTGGCGCGCTCAAGTTCTAGACATGCCTCTTCTATGTCTTGCATTGGTAGCGCTGCAAATGCAGCCAATTTTGACGAGTTAGCGTCAACAAGCGCTGCAAGCGCGTCGTTGTGCTGTTGACAAAAACAAACCGCGTCTTCCACTTTGATGTGATGCAGATAGGTAAGAGGGTTAGGTGATAACACTTGGTAATCTATTCCGGCAGATTGCATATTTTCGAGCCGAATATCGACCTCCATGAACGGGCTTCCCTCATATCGCACCCCATCCAGTCTATAACCCCCAACTCGAAACCAAGGAGCACCGCACTCTGTGTAGCCAATCTCTGGACCGTGCGAGCCTGCGGTGCCCATAGATGCAGCCAAAACGGCATGGGCATGAATGTCTATCGTGTTAGCGGCGGCTAGCGCATTACGGTCAGTCATCGATTCTTATGAAAGAGGTGTTTTGTGAGTGTGTGCCGAGGAAACGCTCATTCCTCGGGCGCTATGGTAAGACGCATCCCATCCATTTCAGGAACAATCTGAAGCGAACAGCTTAGCCGAGATCTATCAGGGTCGTAAAATTCCGCATATTGAAGAAGCATAAGTTCCGCTTGATCTCTTTCAGGTAACTTTTCCATCGACTCTGGATCGATGAAAACGTGGCATGTGGCGCAAGAACTGCAACCGCCGCATATCGCTTCCACGCCGATGTCTTGGTCATAGAGCATCTGCATTAGTGTATGTTGGCCGCTTTCCTGTGCTACGACTATCTCTTCACCTTCACGCGTTGTCACGATAACACTGATTGGGTCAGCCATTGTCGCAAGTCTCCTTCAAACTACTTAGAGCCGGATCTTGCGTCAGACCGAGACCAAGGCCTCCATCAATATCAATCATGGCGCCGGTAACCCACTCTGCGCAGATCA
>CACOYM010000024.1 GCA_902631395.1 Halieaceae bacterium
GCAACGCGGCGCAGCACCTGGGCCGGGTGTTGCGAGCTCGGGTCGGGGCTACGGTCACGCTGTTCAACGGCGATGGTAAAGAATTCGCTGCAACCATTACTGCATCCGGCAAACGAGAGCTGCAGCTAACGCTGGGTGAGGCGACCTTGCCGGGCACCGAATCTGCCGTGTATACCGTGCTGGGTCTTTGTCTCAGCAGGGGGGACCGATTTGACTGGGCAGTCCAAAAGGCTACTGAATTAGGCGTCGGTTCGATTGTCCCGCTATATAGCGAGCGGGTTGATTTCTCGATACCGGAAGAGAGGCTGATGAAGCGCATTCATCACTGGCAGCAGGTGGCCATTAGTGCCGCTGAGCAGTGCGGGCGGGTAAAAATCCCCCTCGTAATCGAACCAATGTCGCTGACGAGTTGGGTAGCGGAAGTATCAACTGACGAGAAATGGGTGCTGCACTGCGCGGACATCGGAGGTTTCACAGTTCCATCACAAAAAACCGGGGCGCCGGGGAGCGCAGCGCTGCTGATCGGTCCTGAGGGAGGGCTTACCGACGGCGAAGTGAGCGCTGCAATGAGGAACAGCTTTGCACCACTGCAGCTAGGTCCGAGAGTGCTCCGCACCGAGACAGCGCCGGTTGTCGCGCTCACCGCGCTGTCTATGCAGTGGGGCGAGATGCTGGGCTAACGCGCGCTCACAAGCATCAATCATGGACTGCTACTTCGTCAGCTGGGCTTGCTTTGTCCTCAGCCGTTAACTCGGAGGGTACGTCATAGTGGCCCTGCCGCGCACGCAACCACTCCAACCACATCGCAGCGGCATTGAGAAAGTGACTGGTGCGCGGTGAATGCAAAATCTCGAAAGCGTGCTGAGCCCCGGGCAGCTCCGCATAAACTAGCGGGTGGCTCGTAAGCGGGCTGAGCTCAGCGACAAACCTTCGCACCTCTTCAACCCAGACCAGCGAATCATGGGTTCCCTGAACGATACAAAAAGGCGGCGCTGCGACCGCCACGCCCTCTCGGTGAATCCATGCAGAGGGGGAGCCGTCTTCAAACACATGCGGCACCACTTCACGTGTCTGCTGAACAATACGTCGAGTAATGAAGCTGTCCATCCGGTCCTGCTGCCGGATCCCATGGCGATTAGTCAGATCGACGACCGGATACATGGCGAGCACTCCCTGAACCGCGGTATCAACACCTTCAAAGCCCTCTTGCCAGTCCGCATGCCCTGGAGTCAAACCCACCAGCAACGACAAGTGCCCACCCGCTGAGCCGCCTGTTACTGCGATAAAGTCGGGGTCACCGCCGTGCTCTGCAATGTTTTGCTTCACCCAGGCAATGGCCTTTTTAACGTCTACAATCTGCGCGGGGTACGCATCGCGGGGTGCCAGTCGATAATTAATCGAAACACCCACCCAGCCCATTTCGACCATGCGGTGCAACAACGGCTGTGCCTGTTCTGATTTGTGGCCCATCATCCAGGCACCACCATGCACCTGCAATAAAACGGGGCGACGCGTTCCCGGCTTCACCGGCAGGTAAATATCTAGAAGGCCCCGCTTTCCCGCTGTTGTATAAGCGATATCACGCACGTAACGCACACCCGGCCGCCGAAAATGAAAGGGCCGCAACCATTCGCGGCTATGAATATGCTGCTGTAACTTTTCTCGGCGAGAGGCGGGTAACGCCGCCAAATAATCTCGACCCAAAGCCATAGTGAGCGCACGGCTGAATGCGCAGCCTGCGTCAAGTCCGTCACGCAGCGCGATCCCCAATAACATCCAGGCACCGATAAAGAGCGACAAGCCCAAAGCGAAGCCCGCTGTGTCGACGCCCAATGCTGCGATCCATAGCACGATGAATACCAGTTGTGCCCCGATCAGGCCGGCTGCAAGCTCGCCATTGACCATGCCAACACCAAACCAGATCCAAACTGCCCAGCCGATCGACCGAACCTGCAGAACAGCCATCACAGCCCCGAGGGCACTCAGTGCAGCGACTACAACAAAAAAATAATCCATAGAGGCTTCTTGTAGGCTCCAAATTACCCAGCTTTTGCGGCGGGTAGAGCTTGCGGGGATTTTCCCATGATCGCAAGATGTCCTGCCTAGTACTCGGAGAACCACGGCATGAGCCTCAAAATTGGCGTTGTCATGGACCCTATCCAGTCCATCCACTACCAAAAAGACACGACGCTGGCGCTGCTGTGGGCCGCCCAGGACCGCGGCGCGGCGATCTTTTACATTGAGCCTGACGGGTTGTTTCTCGAAGGCGACGCTGCGATGGCCCGTTGCCAGCCATTAGCCGTATTCCGCGATGCCACGCGATGGTATGAGCTCAGTGACGAAGCGCTAATACCGCTGGCGGATCTAGATGTCGTTCTGATGCGAAAAGATCCGCCGTTTGACATGGAATACATCTACGCCACTTATCTTCTGGAGCGCGCAGAGCGACAAGGAACACTCATCGTCAATCGCTGCCAGAGCCTGCGAGACTGCAACGAGAAGTTGTTTGCCACTGAGTTCCCCCAGTGTTGTCCGCCATTGGTGGTGAGTCGTCATCCTTCCCGTTTAAAAGCGTTTCATGCTGAGTACCAAGATGTGATTTTCAAACCTCTCGATGGAATGGGCGGCAGCGCCATTTTCCGGGCGCGAGAGGACGACCCCAATCTGAGCGTGATCCTTGAGACGCTGACGCTGAGAGGGCAGCAGACGATCATGGCTCAGAAATATCTGCCAGAGATCAGCGAGGGGGACAAACGCATTCTTATGATCAACGGTGAAGCTGTCTCGCACTGCCTGGCACGGGTACCCCTCGCGGGCGAAAGCCGAGGTAATCTTGCAGCGGGAGGCTCTGGCAGGGTACAAGCCTTAACCGAGAGAGATCACTGGATTGCGGCGCAAGTCGGGCCCAAACTAAAAGCGCGCGGTCTGTACTTTGTAGGGCTAGATGTCATAGGCAGTTACCTCACCGAAATCAATGTCACCAGCCCAACCTGCCTGCGAGAAATAGAGGCTGAAACGGACCTGAACATCGCCGGCCAGCTGCTCGACGCACTCGCGCTAGGGGAGTCACCTCGCTGAATACCAACGTGCGCATTGCAAAACCTCCGGTCTGGGCAGAGATGCCACCCGCACTACTGTTTTCCGTCGGTATTCACCTAGGCGCCGTTTTAGGCTTTTTGATCTCACCCAGGTCAGACTCGGCATCGAAAGTCGGTAATCGCGCCTTAATGATATTGCTGAGCAAGAGCACCGCTGCTAAGCGAGAGGTCGTGACAGATGCCACCGATAACCAGCAAGGTCTGCTCAGTGAACCCCACTTCGCGCCGAGGCCCACTGCCGCATCAGCAGCCAACAGCGCGGCTAATTCGAACAATGCTGTGGCTGTAAAAACCACCCGCCTGGCAATAACTTCATCGCAGACACCGTTGAGGAGCCCGCCGGTCGCCGCACGCGCAGCTGCACATGGTGACTCCCTCCGCCATTGGCAGACGCGCTTAGAGCGATTTTTGAGTGCCCACTGCCTAGGTCTGGCAGAGCGATACGGTGGTGGTGATGTTCTACCTAGCATGACGGTAAGCGCTGACGTCTCTTCTCTATCTAGATCTGACATCAAGGCGCTGGATCAGTTCGCTGTAGACACAGTCCAGCAATTGTCGCCATTTACAACTTTCTCTAAGGCGCTAGCCGCTGATTCCACGTTATGACTTCGTCTGTCCCGTCTTCCATGACCACTCCAACTTCGCTTCGTGATCACTTTCTGATCGCCACACCGGTTATCGAGAGCGGCTTCTTCAACCGATCACTGACTTATATCTGCGAACACAGTGCAGCGGGCGCCATGGGTATCGTCGTGAATCAATTCCTCGGGGTGGATCTATCGGACATGATGGAACACCTCGAGATCCAGCCTGTTACGTGCACTGATATGCCCGTCCTGGCCGGCGGCCCTGTGGCAACAGATCATGGCTTTGTGCTCCATGACGGCCCGGCAGGATGGGAAGGGAGTCAAGCCGTCACGCCTACGGTATGCATCACGGGGTCAAGGGACATCCTGCAGGCGATCGCTTCGGGCAAAGGACCAGAGGATTATCTGATCGCATTGGGCTACGCCGGTTGGTCGGCGGGGCAGCTGGAATCAGAAATGGCTGAAAACAGCTGGCTGACCGTACCCGCGGATCACCACATCCTCTTTCACTGCGAGGCCTCTGAACGTTTGGCGGCGGCAGGCCAGAAACTGGGTATCGACATCGACCTGCTCAGCGCAGACGCGGGGCACGCATGATGGCATCGCGCCATGAAACTGTTATGGCTATCGACTTCGGCTTGCGCAACATTGGCATTGCCGTTGGCAATACGCTCTCGGGAACCGCACAACCATTGACGATCATTGGCGCACGGGACGGTGTGCCTGACTGGGCTGCGTTTTCCCAACTACTCGATGAGTGGCGGCCGCAGCGTATCTTGGTTGGGCTGCCGATCAATATGGACGGCACGCAAAGTGAAATGGCAAAACGCGCAGAAAAATTCTCGAAGCAGTTTGAAGGTCGATTTGGTCGCGCCGTGACGCTGGTGGACGAGCGCCTGTCCAGCCGTGAAGCGAAAAATAACGCGCTAGCCGCCGGCCACAGCGGAGATTTCATTTCTGAACCGATTGATCACCGTGCCGCCGCAATCATCCTCTCCACCTGGCTCAACGATCATTAGTTATTAAGCAACAATTCTGGTCTGGGCGGACACATTGACCTTACGCACATCGCCTTGGTCGCAAATCATCGGTGGCAGACCTGCGGACAAATGAAGATCTGACGCGCCCTAGTTGGCGCTGCAAGCGAGCAGTTTAGCGATCTCCATCTCACATCTCTCCGAGGTTGAGCTTACACATCCGGCACCACTTTCCTTATGATGCCATCATGATCTCGACTGACGTCCTCCGTAACATATTAGACGTGCAGCGCCGCATTCGCTCCGCGGAAAGCGCGGCCGGGCGCCGCAGGGGCTCTGTCGCCCTGCTGGCTGTAAGCAAAACCAAAACGCCTGAGCTGGTGCGCCAGGCATATGAGTCGGGGTTAACCGCGTTTGGTGAAAATTACGCACAAGAAATGGCAGAGAAAGCTCACAACTTGGCAGATCTGCCACTGAGCTGGCACTTTATTGGACCCATACAAAGCAACAAAACAGCCATTGTTGCTGAGATCAGTG
The DNA here is from genome assembly GCA_902631395.1 of Halieaceae bacterium. GTDB lineage: Bacteria > Pseudomonadota > Gammaproteobacteria > Pseudomonadales > Halieaceae > Luminiphilus. The sequence goes on from CACOYM010000024.1 coordinate 5,200, forward strand.
ACTGGGTGCATAGCGTCGATCGGCTCAAGATCGCCCGCAGATTGAGCGAGCAACGACCGCCGGAAAAAGCGCCGTTGAACATCCTGCTGCAGGTCAAGACGTCGGACGAAGACAGTAAATCGGGGTTGTTGCCCGAAGCGTTACCCGAACTGATCGCGGCCATCGCAGAGTTGCCGCATCTGGTGCTGCGTGGCCTCATGACCATCCCTGCACCTACGCGCGACGCCGACCAGCAGCGGCAACCTTTCCGGGTGTTGCGTGACACTCTGATGTCATTGCAAAAAATGCAACCGGGGCTGGATACCCTCTCCATGGGCATGTCAGGTGACCTTGAGGCTGCCGTCGCTGAAGGCGCGACCCTTGTGAGAGTCGGCACAGATATTTTTGGCGCGCGGTATAATTAAGCGAACTTAATTGGACACTCTGCCATCTTATGTCGCTCCAGATAGCCTTTCTAGGCGCAGGTAACATGGCCAGTGCCATGATCAACGGCCTTATTGCTGAGGGTTTTTCGCCTGCCGGACTGAAAGCGAGTGATCCTAACGAGGTAGCTCTGTCACATCTCAGAGACTTAGGTTTGACAGAAGTCAGCACGTCACCGGAGAGAATCTTCGAAGGCGCAGATCTCGTGGTGGCAGCTGTTAAACCACAAATCGTCCCCTCCGCACTGGCAGCTATCGGAGACCAGTTGGGTCCTGACACAGCGCTTCTGTCGATTGCGGCAGGATTACCCACCGCCTCTCTGCAGGCTTATGCGGGACCGGACGTGCCAATCATCCGCTGCATGCCAAACACGCCAGCCATGATTGGCCTCGGCGCCAGCGCCCTCTTCGCATCAGACAGCGTTAGCAAGGCACACCGCGCGCTGGCAGAGCAAGTCGCCAGCGCCGCGGGGACAACCGTTTGGGTCGAGGATGAGGCTTTGCTGGACGTCGTTACAGCGGTCTCGGGCAGCGGCCCAGCGTACTTCTTTGCATTGATCGAAGCGATCGCAAAAACCGGAACTGAGTTAGGCCTGGACGCCGACGTTTCGATGGCGCTCACTCTCCAGACGGCAATGGGCGCCGCTGCGCTTGCGCTGAACTCGGACGAGGGTGTGGCCAAACTACGAGAGAACGTCACTAGTCCCGGCGGAACAACCGAACAGGCGCTGCGCTCGCTGCAAGCGCATCACTTTAACGACGTGGTTAAAGAGGCTGTGAAACAATGTGCGGCCAGAGCCACAGCATTGGGTAAGGAGTTTGGCTAGTGGGCGCAGGCACCGAAATATCGCTCTACCTCATCCGTAATGTCGGCGCCTTGCTGCTGCTGGTCATTGTTCTAAGAGGCGTTATGCACGCCTCGCGAGTCAATTTTTATAACCCGATCTCTCAACTCATTGTTCGTGTGACTAACCCTCTCCTGACGCCTCTGCGGGGCGCGCTGCCAGCCTCCGGGCGCATCGACTGGGCGGCAATCGTGTTAGCCATAGTGATTCAGGCGCTCATCCTGACCGCAATCGTATTGCTCGCCGGTGATCAATGGAGCGTGCCCAGCATACCCACAATTCTGGCATGGGGCGCGGTGGGTGTGATGGGACTATTAGTGAACCTGTACTTCTTTATTCTCATTGCGATGATCATTGTCAGCTGGGTTGCACCCGGTAGCCGCCACCCGGCAATAGAGCTGGTATGGCAGATATCCGAGCCTGTCATGGCGCCTTTCCGCGCGCTGCTGCCCAATATGGGCGGCATCGATTTATCACCGATCCTGCTGTTTGTCGGCATCAACATCGTGCAAATCGGCCTGCGGCATCTTGCCTTTGATTTAGGCCTGCCGCCCGGGTTGGTTTTTGGGCTGTAGTGTATGACCGCCCCGTCAGCTGAAATGAGCGTTGGCTATGTCGAACCTCAGGTTGCCTGCTTTGACTCGCCCTTTACCTTCGCGAATGGAGCAGTGCTAGAGCGCCATGAGTTGGTGTACGAGACCTATGGTAAGCTCAGTAGCGCGGGCGATAACGCGGTGTTGATCTGTCACGCATTGTCGGGATCACATCATGCAGCTGGGCTGCACTCTGCTGACGATCGTCGACCTGGCTGGTGGGATTTGGCGATTGGGCCGGGGAAACCGATCGATACCAATCGACTGTTTGTGGTCTGCTCGAATAACTTGGGCTGTTGCGATGGCTCGTCGGGGCCCAACACCATAAATCCCACCACCAAGGAACCATGGGGTGGTCAATTCCCTCAGCCTCAAGTCAGTGACTGGGTGCGAAGTCAGAAACAGCTCGCTGAATATCTGGGCATCAGCCAATGGGCTGCGGTCATGGGCGGCAGCCTCGGCGGCATGCAGGCGTTGCAATGGGCCGTAGATTTTCCAGACTGGGTGGAACATTGCGTCGCGCTGGCGGCGGCGCCTGGCCTGACCGCACAGAATATTGCCTTCAACGAAATAGCGCGTCACGCAATCTTGTCGGATCCAGACTGGTCTGAAGGCAATTACCTTGCGCAAGATAAGCTCCCAACCAGAGGGGTCGCGCTGGCGCGAATGGTAGGGCACCTCACCTATATGTCAGCCGATGGCATGAGTGACCGCTTTGGCAGAGAACTTCGTGAAGGGGGCTTTGCGCCGGGTAATAATAATGAGTGGGTGTTTCAGGTTGAAAGCTACCTTCGTCATCAGGGTGCTCGCTTCTCCACTCAGTTTGACGCGAATACGTATGTATTAATGACGCGTGCGCTCGACTTATTTGATCTCGCCTCGGACCATGAGGGCGACTTGGTTACGGCGCTATCGCAGGCGCAAGCTTCATTTCTAGTTGCGTCCTTCAGCTCCGACTGGCGCTTCCCGCCGCAGCGCTCCGTCGAGATTCGTGACGCGTTGATGGCCGCAGGCAAGTCAGTGACTTACGCGAATATCGATACAGACAATGGTCACGACGGCTTTCTACTGCCCAACGTCACCTATGAAGCGTTGTTGTCTCAATGGATGCATCGGGTAGGGCCATCATGAGTCGGCTAGATCTCAAAACTGTGTTGGGCTGGGTCCCCACAGGCAGTCGCGTCTTGGACCTCGGCTGCGGGGACGGCAGGTTTTTGCAGCGCCTCAGAGATGAACGCGGAGTGATCGGAGTAGGCGTTGATATCGATCCTGACAAGCTGGTTGCCGCAGTGGGTAAAGGGCTGGATGTTATTCAAGAAGACATTAATGATGGCCTTCGTTGCTTCACGACCAATCGGTTTGATGTCGTGGTGCTGGCCCATGCGCTCCAAGAGCTCACCCATCCACACGTTGCCTTACAACGTATGGTCGATATCGCCCATGAAGCGATTGTGTCATTCCCAAATTTTGGCCATTGGTCATGCCGATTACACCTGGGAATAAAAGGTAAGATGCCTATGTCGCGCGCTATGCCGTTCCATTGGTATGACACACCTAATATCCACTTTTGCACCGTCAGGGACTTTGAATCGCTGTGCTCAGCATTAGACATCGACATTATCGAGAGAGCAACCATCGCAGGATCTGCCCAGAATGCGCTGGGCAAGTGGCTTCCCAACCTATTTGCTTCCAGCGCCATTTATCGTATTCGTCGCTCGGGCGGGTAATCGCAGGGGTACTGCTGAGTATCATCGCGACCACCTCTGCGCTAGCGCAGCAATCGACTCGCTTCGGTCCATACGAGCTCCATCACAGCATCGTTTACACCACCTTCCTCTCACCGGAGGTCGCGGCGGAATACGGCATTACCCGTGGCACTGACAAAGCCATACTAACCCTGTCGGTTCGAGACGTGGATTCGGGAGAGATCGCTGGCCGACCCATGACTATAGATGGCCGCACCTGGGATTTAATCACCGGGGGAGATATGGATATCAGAGAAATTCGCGAAGGTCGCGCGACGTACTACATCATCCCCTTTGAGTTTCTCGATCGGGAATACCGCTTCTTTGAATTCGCCTTCCAGCCACAGGGGGCCGAGGCGCCATTTGAGCACAAAATGAAAGTGCAGCTATGGCGGCAGGGTTAGCCTGTGAGCCACATCGAACAGCCGAGACTGGTGATTGCCAGTCACAACCAAGGGAAGATCAAAGAGTTTCAGGAGATACTGGGTAAACGTTGGCTGATCACGCCTCAAGGTGAGCTCGGCGTCCCAGAGGTAGCGGAAACAGGACTCACTTTTGTCGAGAATGCGTTGTTAAAGGCGCGGCATGCCTGCACCAACACGGGCTGTGCTTCACTGGCTGACGATTCCGGATTAGTGGTTCCCTCACTGGGCGGCGACCCAGGCCTGCACTCTGCCCGGTACTCCGGTAAAGGAGATCAATGCAACAATGCGCTGCTTCTCGAGAGGATGGCCAAGTATTCGGGGGACCAGCGCGCAGCGTTTTATATCACGGTAGTCGTTTTCTTTCTGCACGCTGATGACCCCACCCCCATCATTGCCGAAGGGCGTTGGTTTGGCCAAATCGCTACGGGGCCACGTGGAGACGGCGGCTTTGGCTACGACCCGCTTTTTATCCCGGAGGGCTTCCAGCGGCACGCCGCCGAGCTCACTGCGGAAGAGAAGAATCGGGTAAGCCATCGCGCCAAAGCCGTTCACAGCCTGATTAAACAGTTACAAATATGATGCCTGCGGCGACGATTCCGCTGTCGCTTTACATTCATCTGCCCTGGTGTGCTCGTAAGTGCCCTTACTGCGACTTCAACAGCCATGAGGCGTTCTCTCCTGAGCTTCAGCAACCCTACGTCAACGCTTTACTCGCCGACCTCTACAGTCAGCAAGACTGGTTATCAGGTCGTTCGGTTGGATCCATTTTTATCGGCGGTGGCACGCCAAGTTTGTTTGAAGGCGAGTGGATCGCACGGCTTCTTGAAGGCGTTCACGAACAACTCATCATTGCTGACTCCGCCGAAATCACGCTTGAGAGCAACCCTAGCAACGTCGAGCGAGAGCGCTTCGTTGCTTACCGTGAAGCCGGCGTAAACCGGTTGAGTATCGGTGTACAAACATTTCAGGATGCACTTTTGCACGCCCTAGGGCGTATTCACAGCGGCGACGATGCACGACGTGCGCTCGACATGGCGGCACAAGCTGGCTTCGATCGCTGGAATATTGACCTGATGCACGGACTGCCCGGTCAAACTGTTGAGCTGGCAAAAGCCGACCTAGAGGATGCTTTGGCATTTAGCGCAGGCCATGTATCTTGGTATCAGTTGACCGTTGAACGGAATACACGATTCTGGTCGGCGCCACCCATTTTACCCAATGACTGCACGTTGGAAAGCATTCAGGAGGTAGGAGAGGCCACGCTGAGCGAGGCAGGCTTCGCGCAATATGAGGTTTCAGCATACAGCCATCGGGAACAAGAGAGTCGCCACAATCTCAACTACTGGCAGTTCGGTGATTACGTCGGAATCGGCGCAGGAGCTCATGGAAAGCTCACCCACTCCTCCGGTCAGATCACTCGTACACAACGCACCCGATCACCCGCAGATTACCTGAATCAGCTGCAGGCTAACAAAATCGCTCCACCGCAGCTAACAAAGATATCTGCAGCGGCACTCTCAATTGAGTTTGCGATGAATGCGTTGCGCCTCAAATCTGGCGTTCCGCTAAGTTACTTTCCTGATCGAACAGGTCTGGCGGTTGAGCATTTGTTGGCTACTGCATCGGAAGCCATCGAGAGAGGCTGGCTGCTGAACCCAGAGAGCGGTCGCTTCGCTGCCTCAACATTGGGGTATCGTTTTTTAGACAGCGTGGTCGCGACATTTGTTTAAATCACTCGTCTGCGATACATGAGGTCTTGCACCTTGTGGCCAAGTCGCTCACCCCGCACTTCAAATTTCGTCGGCGGCCGGTAGTCAGGTCGTGGCACGGCAGTTCGCGGCTTACCTGATGCGTTGACCAGAGCGGGCTGAGCTTCCAACACATCAAACATGTGCTCGGCATAAGGCTCCCAATCAGTGGCAAGATGTAAACAACCACCCGGTTTTAGACGGAAAGCTAGTTCATGGGCCCAGTCCGGCTGGATTAAACGACGCTTGTGATGCCGCTTTTTATGCCATGGGTCTGGGAAAAAGATATGCACCGCGTCCAGCGAGTCTGGTGCCAAACACTGCGCAAATACATCAATAGCATCCTCCGCATACACCCGGACGTTCTGTATGTTTTTGGTCAGCACTTGTGAGAACAAGTGCCCGACACCCGGACGATGTACGTCTATGCCAACAAATTGCGTCGTGGGGTCCGCCTCAGCCATTTTTATCAGGCTATCGCCCATGCCGAAGCCAATCTCTACAACGCGACGGCCGGACTCGCCAAATTGAAAGTCCCAGTCAAGCATCCCGCCCTCAACCAACAGGCCGAACGCGGGGAAACCCTCATCCCAGCCACGTTGTTGCCCGGGCGTAATTCGGCCCGCCCGTATTACAAAACTGCGAATACGCGATGTTACTGGAATATCCGCCAGACTCACGGTCGCTGAAACAACTCCGTAATCGCTTCAGGAGGGCGTGAACCTCAGGCCATTATTGCCGTGCGCATTTTCTTCAGCGCATTGGCTTCGAGCTGTCGAATACGCTCAGCTGAGACCTGATACTCGGCGGCCAGCTCGTGAAGTGTTGATTTGTCGTCCAGTAACCATCTCCGCTCAAGAATATCGCGACTTCGGTCATCGAGATCTGCCAATGCCATCTGCAACTTAGCCGCACTGTCCTCAGCAAAATCTTCAGCCTCAACCAACTGCCCGGGGTCCATTTGCCCATCTGTCAAAAAATGCTGTGGGGCATGCCAACTCTCTTCATAATCATTGTCGGCCGGTGCATCAAAGGCAACATCGCGCCCCGACAAACGTCCTTCCATACGTGTCACCTCGCCTTCATCAACGCCCAGATCGGCGGCGATGTCACGCGTTTCTTTAGCAGACAACCAGCCAAGGGATCTTTTCTGGCTCCGCAGGTTAAAGAAGAGCTTGCGTTGAGCTTTGGTCGTAGCCACTCTCACAATGCGCCAATTTCGCAGAATGTATTCATGCATTTCTGCTTTAATCCAGTGCACGGCAAATGACACCAACCGCACGCCTTTGTTGGGGTCGAAGCGCTTTACCGCCTTCATCAGCCCAACGTTGCCCTCCTGAATCAGGTCCGCCTCAGGCAGCCCATAGCCGGAATAACTCCGCGCGATATGGACGACAAACCTGAGGTGGGCGAGAACTAGCTCACGGGCCGAATCGACGCATTCGCTGTAATATAGACGCTCGGCGAGCTCGCGCTCACGCTCCACAGACAGTACCGCGATGCCACCTACAGCCTGAATATAGGCAGACAGGTTGGCCCCGGGTGCCATACTAAGAATCGCGCTATTGGGAATCGCGACTGCTTGCTGAGTCTGTGTCATGTTTAAAGCCTCCACAGGCTATTCCTGTAGTTATTTTAGCACTCTCCCACACAGAGTGCTAAACCCAGAAAATTACCAATTTACAGAGGCTTATCGAATCTCGAGCAAGCTGAAATGGCGTCGAAGAGCGATCAGCGCGGCCAACCAGCCCAAGCCGGCGCCTGCAGCAGGCAGACAAAACGAATAAAGCGCCCCCGGACCTCGGAATGGGCTGGCCATATCATAGAGGGCAAACAAGGCGTCGACTGGCTGCACCAGCCAGGCACTGAAAACCCATAGACACAGCGACGCCAGAACACCACCACCGGCGCCGAAATAAAGGCCCGTGTACAAAAACGGTCTGCGAATAAAAGCAGCGGAGCCACCCATGACACTAACAACCTCAATTTCCTCCTTTCTCGCATCTATGGCCAAATGCAGGGTGGTAATCAACGCCAAAACCGCCCCCAAGGCCATGGCGCCGCCTAGGGCGGTTACCCAGCGCCACCCGGCCAACAGGATTTCCTGCAGTCGTGCCATCCAGCGCGTATCCTGAATCACGCGCTCAACCACAACCAATTGGTTCAGGCGCCCCATCAAAGCGATAACCTCTGTCTCGCTCATGTCCGGTTGCGGTGCAACCAGCAGAGTATGGGGTAACGGATTGTTCTCTAGCGACATTAAGACGCTGGAAAGTCCGGTTTGTTCGGCAAATTCCATCAACGCCTGCTCACGGAGTATCAAGCTCACCCGAGACACCTCTGGCCAAGCGCCCACGCGCTGCTCGACACGCTTTGCCGTCGCCAGGTCGGCTTCAGACCGCAGCATCACCGACAGTTGCGCGCCTCGCGTCAAATCCGGTACTACACGTCCCAGATTATCGAGCGACAGTAAAAGCGTACTGGGCAAAGACAATGATATCGCTACCACTAACCAGATCAGCACAGTGGAGAATGGCCGCGCCATCAGTTTCTCCCAACTACTGAAAGCAGCAGCCCGATGCTGGGCACGCCATGCCGTTATGGCGCTCCATCTCTCTGCCGAGGGCCGACCGACCGCCACTAACCAGACTCCGGGCCTGCAAGGCTGCCTGAGCTGAGAGTCAGGATGCGATGGCGCAATCGAGAGATGAGAGGCAGATCATGCGTGGCAACCAGCACCGTCACACCAACTTGATTGAAGGCTTCGAACAGCGACATGATTTCGCTGGACAGAGCGGGATCGAGATTACCTGTGGGCTCGTCAGCGATCAGAAACTCCGGTTTGGCGACCACCGCTCTAGCAATACCCACACGCTGCTGCTCTCCGCCGGACAGACTGGCTGGGTTCGCTCGCTCAAGGGCTAACAGACCGACCTTGTCTAACGCCGCCCTCACCCGTCGTTGTGATTCCCGAGGGGCATAACCGGCCATGACCAACGGCAAAGCCACATTATCGTGAACGTTGCGATCAAAGAGTAATCGATGGTCCTGGAACACCACCCCGAAGCGTCGCCGGTATTGCGGCACCGATCTTGTCCGGATTTTTGCGGTGCTCTCACCACACACACGGATATCACCGCCCGAGGGTCGATCCAGTAACAGCAACAGACGAAGCAGGGTACTTTTACCCGCGCCAGAGTGACCCGTCAGGAATGCCATCTCGCCCTTATCAAGGGTCAAACTCAGGTGCCGCAACGCATGGATGTCACCAAAGCGGCGGCTGACCCGATCAAATTCGATCAACTGGTAAGGACCTCAGCGCTCATCGAACAACGCGTCGACAAAGTCACGGGCAACGAAATCGCGCAGGTCTTCCGGCTGCTCTCCGACACCAATGAACCGGATGGGGCGTTTTAACTTGTGGGCGATGGCAAACACTACACCCCCTCGCGCGGTGCCATCGAGCTTTGTCACAGCCACGCCCGTCACACCCACAGCCTGATCAAACTCTACCGCCTGAGAGACAGCGTTCTGACCGGTTCCCGCATCTAACACCAAGAGCGTTTCATGGGGTACCGTCTCATCCTGCTTTCGCATCACCCGCACCACCTTGGTGAGTTCATCCATCAGGTGGGATTTGTTCTGCAGTCGCCCTGCTGTATCAGCAATTAGTATATCGGCATTGCGTGCCTGAGCGGCCGCAAGGGCGTCGTACAAAACTGACGCGCTATCCGCACCGGTGTGCTGGGCAATAACAGGGACATCATGGCGCTCCCCCCATGCCTGAAGCTGCTCCACTGCCGCGGCTCGAAACGTGTCGCCTGCCGCGAGCATGACGCTCAACCCCTGCTGTTTGTAGCGGTGGGCAAGCTTGCCAATCGTGGTGGTTTTTCCTGCTCCATTGACTCCAACCACTAAAATAACAAAGGGCCGGCGCTGAGGAGTGTCCAGAGACTGCTCCTGATCCATCAGCAATTCAGTGAGGGTCTCTTTGAGCGCTGTCATCACGGTTTCCTCAGCACTCAGAGATTTTCGGTCTAGCCGCTGACGGAGTGACTCCAGCACACGATCCGTTGCCTCAAGCCCCAGATCTGCCATGATCAAATGCTCTTCGAGGGCCTCCAGCAACATGGGGTCCAGCTGTTTTTTGCCGAGCACCATTGAAGCCAACCCTTCTGTGAACTGATCTCGGCTGCGACTTAATCCCTCTCGGAGACGCCCGAAAACCCCCGAGGATGCCTCGGCGGGCTGAGATTTGGCAGTCGGGCCGGATGCGGGTGCTGCGGCAGCGCCTGCCCCGGCACTTGGCTGAGTAGCAGCTGCGTCGGTATCGGCAGCTGCATCGCCATCAGCTGACACCGCGCGCGCGCTACTCTGAGGCTTGGGCCGACGTTTGAATAACTTCATGATCTGTTTGACTCAGTTGGGGGCATCAGGTCCACTGCATACGACGACCTGACGCTCTTACGGGAAGAGTCTAGCACCAGCTTCAAGGTAACAGTATGAAACACCGAGGCGCACCGCCAAGAGACAAGCCGTCACAACTGCGCATCATCGGTGGCACCTGGCGCGGCCGAAAGCTGAGCTTCCTTGCCCGGCCCGGCCTGCGGCCAACAAGCGACCGGGTCAGGGAGACACTCTTCAACTGGCTCGCACCAGCGGTTACCGGGGCAAACTGTCTGGATCTCTTCGCGGGATCCGGCGCCTTGGGCGTGGAAGCCTTATCTCGGGGTGCGGAACATTGCGACTTCATAGAATCGGACTCACTTGCGGCCAAATCAATCCAGGACAATTTGCACATGTTGGAAGACGCCTCGCCTCGCGGGCGCGTCGATATTGTCGATGCGCTAACTTTTATTCGCTCAGCGCAACGGCCTTGGGATATCGTGTTCGTCGACCCGCCATTTGACGGCAGAATAGGAACGGTAATTCTTGAGGACCTCGCCGCCCATTGCTGTCTGCACGATGACAGCTGGGTCTACTTTGAAACGCGATCGTCGACCCCTGAACCGGTACCTGACAACCTTTATGCAGTGCATAGGGAAAAGACCGCCGGAGATGTGCTGTATCGGCTGTTAACACCGATTTCCGCGCCTTAGGTCGGTCGTTTGTCGGCTCAAGCGGACTTGTGTAGGCTCAACCCGCTATCTGGAGGAAAAGCGCCATGTTGACCCATACCGTGGTGTACCCGGGAACTTTCGATCCCATTACCAACGGCCATATCGATTTGGTTGAGCGCGCTGCGAAGCTATTCGAGCGTGTGATAGTGGCCGTGGCGACGAGTGAAAAAAAGACGCCTCTTTTCGATCTCGATACCCGTGTCACACTGGCGCAAACGACGCTGCAACACGTGCAGGCCGCAGAGGTCGTGCCATTTCACGGATTGCTAATTGACTATGTTACGGCACAAAATTCGCACTGCGTGCTGCGTGGACTCAGAGCGGTAGCAGACTTCGAATACGAGTTTCAGTTGGCCAATATGAATCGCGCGATGGACCCAGAGTTCGAGAGCGTATTTCTTACACCCAGCGCCGAGCTCTCCTACATCTCTTCTTCACTTGTCCGAGAGATCGCGAGTTTAGGCGGCAATGTCGACGGTTTTGTGCCAGAACCCGTTGCAGCGGCTCTGGAAGAAAAATTCACCCGCACCTGAGCCAACAGAGAACGGCCGGGCAGTCTGGCACGCGACCGTGCCCAACTCGGGCTACTGTCAGCATTTTATCGCTGGCAGCTGGGACAGAAAACGGTACTCCGCCCACCCTGCCGGATTTCTTTCAGCGCCGATTTGCAGGCTTTGCAGGGGTGCCCCTGACGACCATAGACGCTGAGCTGTTGGGCGAAGTATCCGGGGGAGCCGTCACCGCCAACAAAATCTCGCAACGTCGTACCCCCTTGCTGTATGGCATCACCGAGAACCGTTTTAATAGTCTGTGCCAAGACCTCGTACCGGGCGAGCGCTACTCGACCCGCAGCGCGCGCAGGATGAATCCCCGCCATAAAAAGCGCCTCATTCGCGTAAATATTACCCACACCTACAACAATTTTTCCGTCCATCACAAATTGCTTAACCGGGATACGTCGTCCACGGGAGCGCTGATACATATGAGCGCCGTCAAATATATCTGCCAGAGGCTCAGGGCCAAGGTGGTCCAACAGCGAATGTTCCAGTTGCTCCAACCAATGAAAGCTCCCAAACCGGCGCGGATCGTGATAGCGGAGGCAGTTGCCGTCATCGAGAACTAGATCAATATGATCATGAAATAGTGGGGGAGTGTCGGTGGGCATAATGCGCAAACTCCCCGACATGCCCAGATGGATCATCAAAATCCCGCGATCGGTCTCAAGCAATAAGTACTTGGCGCGGCGATTCACTGCCTTGAAACGTGCACCCACCAACGTGTGTCCGAGTGTGGCCGGCACCGGCCAACGCAGCCGCGCCTCACGTACATGGACGTCTTGCACGGTTCGATTGAGAATATGGGGCGCTATGCCGCGACAGGTCGTTTCGACTTCGGGTAATTCAGGCATGCTTCATCACGTGCAAAAAGCGTCTCTCATCCGCAACCGACGCAACTAATAAACCACCTGTGCAGTGGCGACGGCGCAGCCTGGAGAGATCATAAACAAAAAACCCCGGCAAGAGGCCAGGGTTTTTGATGGGTAAGAGCCAAACTTATTTAATTTTGGCTTCCTTATAGATCACGTGCTTGCGCGCGACGGGATCATACTTCTTCATTTCGAGCTTGTCGGGCATGGTCCGCTTGTTCTTGTCAGTGGTGTAGAAGTGACCGGTACCCGCCGTTGAATTCATTCTGATCTTTTCACGCATGACTCAATCCTTACACTTTTTCGCCGCGGGCGCGCAAATCCTTAAGGACCGCCTCAATACCGCGCTTATCAATAATTCGCATGCCTTTAGACGATACCCGAAGAGAAACGAAGCGCTTCTCAGACTCTACCCAAAA
>CACOYM010000025.1 GCA_902631395.1 Halieaceae bacterium
CGGATCCTTACCCTTACGATCCTGAGCATCAGTCTGACGAATGCATCCCTCTCGCGTCAATATTGCCGGCGGAAATGTCTTGTCCGAGCAGGCAGTTGGGGTGGTCATGCATTACCATGCCATTGCTAGAAGCATCAACACTTTCAACCACGAGTCGACCCTTTTGATGGAATCCAGTCTGACAGAGCGCGCCAACTGGCGAGACTATTACGAGCTGTGCAAGCCCAATGTGGTGTGGCTGATGATTCTTACGGCGATCGTGGGGATGTGCATGGCGACCCCCGGTATCGTACCGGTTGACGTCGTGATCTTTGCTAGCACCGGAATCGCGCTGTGCGCCGGATCAGCTGCCGCCATCAATCATCTCGCAGATCAACATGTCGACGCCGTGATGGCACGCACTTCGGGTCGACCTATCGTGAAAGGCAAAATCGATTCACAGGGCGCGGCCGTCTTTGCGTTTGTTTTGGGCTCGCTCGGTATGGTCGTATTGTCGACTTGGGTCAACGCACTTACTGCGTGGCTAACTTTGGCATCCCTCGTAGGCTACGCTTTTATCTACACTCTTTATTTAAAGCGTGCGACACCGCAGAACATTGTGATTGGTGGTCTGGCCGGTGCGATGCCGCCCTTGCTGGGTTGGACAGCGGTGACCAACCAAGTTGAGGGGCATGCCCTCCTTCTAGTTCTTATTATTTTTGCCTGGACCCCACCGCATTTCTGGGCACTGGCGATTGCGCGTAAGGAAGAGTATGCCAAAGTAGAAATTCCGATGCTGCCGGTGACACATGGCAGTCGCTATACCGCCGTACACAGCCTTTTGTATACCTTGATGCTCTTCGTCGCATCACTGTTGCCCGTCGCGACAGGACTCAGCAGTTGGATTTACTTGATTAGCGCTTCCGCGCTGGGTGGCGTTTTTATTTACCAGGCAGTGGTGTTGCTGCGCACGATGAAAAACAGCGACGCTATGAAAATGTTCCGCTTCTCCATCGTCTATCTGATGGCGATCTTCCCTATCATGCTCTTGGATCATTACTTGCTCCCCAATCCAATCTTCTCTTAAGGGGGGAGGGGAAAAATTTACAGAACTAGAGAATTGCAATGTACTCTGGGCCGCCTTTGATTCTGCGCACCTACCTGCAGCTGCGACTTGTAACTTGGCTCCCGCGCTCGGTAATTGCAGTTGGCGTACTGCTGTTAGCCGCATGCGCTCAGACGACGCCGAAATACGATGTGGTGGTCAGCACCGGGTTTATGAATCTGCATTCCCATAGCGTGGCGGAGCTAGGGTATCGTCTTGATTTGCTGGCTGGCGTCACCACGGTATTGGAACCCGATGCGGGCGGAGTTTCCTTTGCGCGTCCGCCTTATAGCCCAACCAGAGGTATTCACAGTTTTTGGGTCGCGGGACAGCTATCTATGCGCCATGGGCAGCTGATTGAGGGGACTGGCGCAGGCCAGAAATTAATCGCTTACACCCGCTAGAATACGATGTGTTGGGGGTGAATATGGCTGAGAAACTTTTCGATCAAACCGATCGCACAAAATCTTTGAAGGCTTTATCAAATCAATGCTTCGATGTGCTTGTGATCGGCGGCGGGATCACGGGCTCTGGCGTGGCGAGAGATGCTGCCATGCGGGGTTTGTCTGTCGCATTGATTGAAGCGCAAGATCTCGCCAGCGGCACGTCGAGTCGCAGCTCCAAAATGATTCACGGCGGCTTGCGCTACCTCGTCGCAGGTGACATGGCGGTTGTGAAAGAGTCTGCCTCTGAGCGTGCCACACTACACCGGATCGCACCCCATCTCGCGCAGAAAACCCCCTATGTCATTCCTACCGGCAGCGTGCGCAGCAAGCTCATACTCAGAGCGGCTCTGTGGGCCTATGAGCGGCTGGGCGGTGTCGAGCGGACTGATTATCACGAGATATGGTCCAAAAATGAGCTCGCCGAAAAAGAGCCTTTGATTGAGTGTTTGCAACTTAGCGGCGCGGTGGTTTATCCGGAATTTCTGACCGATGACTCGCGACTCACGGTGGCGACGGTTCGATCCGCGATAGATCACGGTGCGACAGTCGCGACCTATGTTAAGGCTACACATATTCGGCGGGAACAGACATTTAGCGTTGATGTCGCTTCAGCTCTCCCCGGCGAAAATCACGAAGTGACGATTCGAGCCAGGGCGGTGGTGAATGCGGCTGGTCCCTGGGTTGATCAGGTGTGTGGCTTGGAGCACGCGCAGGCGCCGAGACTGGCCTTGAGCCGGGGCGTACATCTTGTGTTCAATCGAGTCGATCTGCCAGTCTGCAATACCGTAGTCATGCGCACCCCAGATGCGCGCAGAATATTCGCCGTACCATTGGGGCAGTATACCTATATCGGTACCACCGACGATTACCACCCCGAGTGCGAGTATTGGCCACCGGTCACAGATCAGGATGTCAGGTATCTACTGTCGACCACTCAGAAGGTAATGCCCAAGGCGAATCTTTCCGCAGATCGCATTGTCTCTGTGTGGTCAGGAATTCGCCCGTTGGTGGGTGATGGCTCAGGCCGTGCCTCGAGGGAACTATCGCGTAAGGATGAGGTTTGGACCTCGCCTAGCGGACTCCTTTCTGTGGGAGGGGGTAAATTGTCGGCATATCGCGCGATGGCTGAGCGCATTGTCGATATTGTTATGCAGAAAAACGGCTTCTCAGGCATGGCTTGTACCACGGCAGATGTCCCATTGCCGGGAGGCGATACCGAAGTCTTTGCCAGCGATCTTCAAGGCGTTGGTGATGCTCAGGCAGAGCGCCTCGCACGTTTATACGGTGCAGAAGCACGAGGCCTCATCAAGAGCATGGGCAAAGAAGAACTGGTAAAAGCAGAGGTACAGCAAGCGGTGCAAAAGGAGGGCGCGCTGCGACTCGAGGATTATTGGGCGCGTCGCAGTAGCCGAGCATGGTTTGACGAGGGAGCCGGACTGCCCGTCCTGAGTCAGGCAGCTTCTGCAATGGCTGAACTGTTACGTTGGGATGAAACCCGAAAAGCGATGGAAATCGAGAATTGCCGTGAAATTGATCGCGCCAGTCGGGCAGGATTTTTATCCGGTGTTACGACGGAAGGAGTCGCTGATGATTACCGCGCAGCTGGCTGACCTGATTGGCGATGAGCAGGTTTCGGCTGATGCAGAGGTTCTCGCTGCGCATCGTTTTGATCGTTGGTGCCTAAAGCACTGGCAGGATTGGCTAGGGGAAGCGATGGACGCGCCTGCTTGTGTGGTGCGCCCGCGTAACTCTGCGGACGTGCAGTCGGTGGTCCGCTTTGCCGCCGAAAATAATGTTTCGATAGTGCCTTGGGGGCTGGGAAGCGGTGTCTGCGGAGGTATTGAGCCGCGCCCTGATCAAATTCTGGTCGACATGAAGGCCATGAATCAGGTGCTATCGATTGACGAGGACAATTTGCTCCTAACCGTCCAAGCCGGTGTCAACGGACTCGTTGCCGAGGAGGCTGTTGCAGAGCTAGGTCTGACCATTGGTCACTGGCCCCAATCGATTGGGATCAGCTCGGTCGGCGGATGGATTTCGACTCGCGCCTCGGGCCAATTTTCGACCGCTTATGGCAACATTGAGGACATTGTCTACGCTATTGAGATGGTTCTGCCCGATGGCGAGCTGGTGACATTGGGTAAGGCGCCTCGCGCGGCAGCCGGTCCTGATCTGCGGCATCTGGCATTGGGAGCGGAGGGCACCCATGGGGTGATCACCTCAGTCACGTTGTCGTTGCGAAGACAGCCAGAAATGCGGCGCTTTAGCGCCTGGTACTGCGCCGATATGGCATTGGGATTTCGTGCTCAACGCGAGATTGTGCAGCAAGATTGGCGACCGCCGGTAATGCGGCAGTACGACGCCTCCGAGGTGAATCGGTTGTTCCCCGATTATATGCAAGACGAACAATGCCTGATCCTGCTAGTACATGAGGGACCCACCTCGCGGGTGGCTGCCGAGATCCTGGCCGTCGAATCGATCATGGCAGGTATGGGGCTCAATCCCGCCGATGCCGCGGCCGCCGAGGGTTGGATGAGCCATCGCAACACTGTGCCGGAGTGGCGGGATCTTCTTGAGCAGGGTTTGATCGCCGACACCATAGAAGTATCGGGCACCTGGAGTCAGATTGATGCCATTTATTGTGATGTAATCGCCGCACTCAAGACGGTGCACGATTGTGTGAATGCTTCGGCACACAGCTCTCATGTCTACCGCTCGGGCATCAATCTATATTTCACATTTGCCTGCATGCCAAAGGACGCCTCAGTGATGGGCGATCGCTACCTCGAAAGCTGGGATCGAGCCCTCACTGCAACGGCTGAGGCGGGGGGCGGCATTGCTCACCACCATGGTTCAGGTCGTCTCAGGCGAGACTACCTCCATCATGATCTGGGTGAAAATGGACTTGGGCTGTTGCGCAAGATTAAGCAGGCCATCGACCCGCATGCCATTCTCAACCCAGGCAATTTGCTGCCCCCCATAGAAGCGGACTGAAAGTGTCCAACTTGTGAACGGTACGTCAGCCAATGATCCTTCTTTGATTTTGGCGATCGATTTTGGCACCCAGAGCGTCCGCGCACTAGCCTATACAAAATCTGGTGAATGTCGCGCTAAATATCAGTTACCTATTGATCAATATCAACACCCTGAGAGAGGTTTTACTGAGCACAATGTAGAAGGATTCTGGGCGCTGCTGACAAGTAGTTGTCGAGGGTTATGGTCGCAGGGCATCGATGCCAAAGAGATTGCAGCAGTTGTGGTAACGACCCAGCGAGCCACGGTAATCAACCTTGATGAGAGGGGAAGGCCGTTGCGACCCGCCATCATCTGGACGGACCAACGCCGTGCGCCACCACGCGGGCGCCTGCCCTGGTCATGGCGAGTGCTATTCGCGCTATTACGTATCCGGCCCATTGTCGAGAACCTCGAGGCCGAGGCCGAGGCCAATTGGCTCGAGCGACACCAGCCCGATTTACTGGCGCAAACTGCACACTATTTGCTGCTCTCTGGGTATTTGAATTATCGGCTTACCGGCGAATTCAAAGACAGCTTAGGCAGTCAGGTAGGGTATGTGCCTTTCGATTTCAAAACACAGGACTGGTGCGCCGACTCCGATTGGAAATGGCACAGCATAGCTATCAAACGCTACATGTTGCCCGCCCTCGTCGCCGTGGGGGAGAAGTTGGGTGCGATCACGGCTTATGCAGCCGAGGAGACGGGTTTGCCTCTGGGCATACCGGTGATAGCGGGCGCCGCAGATAAGGCCTGCGAGGTTTTGGGTGTGGGTGCCCTTGAGGCCAGCGTTGCTAGCGTGTCCTGCGGTACCACCGCTACTATTAATACGACAAGATCTCAATACGTCGAGGTGGTGCCCTTCATGCCCGCCTATCCGGCAGCCCTTCCTGAGCATTTCAACACTGAAATTCAGGTTTTCCGCGGTTTCTGGATGGTCAGTTGGTTTCTCGAGCAGTTTGGTGAGGCTGAGCGACGGCAGGCCGCAGAAAGTGGTGTCGCTCCTGAAACACTGCTCGACGAACTATTGGCGCAGACCAAAGCAGGTGCCGGTGGTCTAGTGCTGCAACCTTTTTGGAACCCGGTACTGGGTGAAACAGGTTCTGAGGGCCGGGGCAGCATCATTGGATTTCAGGATTTTCACACTCGAGCGCATGTCTACCGAGCGTTGATCGAGGGTTTGGCCTTCGCCCTGCGTTCTGGGAAAGAGCGCATTGAGCGTCGCACAAAAACGCCCATCACACGGATTCGCCTCTCAGGCGGAGGCTCGCGAAGTGATCAGGTTGCACAGATTGTGGCGGACGTCTTGAACTTGCCGGTGGAGCGCTTTGAGGACTACGAGGCCAGTGGTAGGGGTGCCGCGATGGTGGGTGCCGCGGCGGTGGGTTGGTACCCCTCTGTTGAGGCCGCGTGTCTCGCAATGGTGGGCGAGGCTGCGTGTGTAGAGCCGAATCAACAAACCGCGGGGCGCTACTCCCAAATTTATGAGCAAACCTACAGCCCGCTTTACCGAAGACTGAGAGGCATCTTTGTTTGGTTAGAGAAGCAGCGAGAGTAGATGGGTGTCGAAGTAGAACGGCGTGATGGCCGATATCTTGTCGTTTTTAAATTCCCATATTTCGAGTAATGGCATGCTGATTTCTTTTTCAGTTCTTTTGCTGACCGCATTCAGTATGAAGTGAGCTACGAGTGATTGCTGTGGCCCATCCCAAGTGCCCATAAGCTCTAGACGCACTTTGCGGATTTTTCCGAACACTTTGTGTGTGAGGTCTAAATAACCAGCCCATCCAACATACTCGCCGCCAAACGGCAACGACTCTGCTTCCGTAATCCGGATGTCCTCGGTGACCATTGCCCTGAGCGCAGCAAGATCGCGGGCGCGCCCAAGTTCCAGAAATTTCTTGAGGATGGCTGCTCGACTTGAATTCAGAGATTCCACGCTCCTATCTCAAAAAGAGCGCGGTAGACCAAGATCTTCCGCGATTTTGTTGCGCGCCATTTCGTTGCTTATGGGTCCAATTCTCAGTAAGCGCGAGTCTCGCCAGTACCGTTGCATGTCGGTTTCAGCCGAATAGCCCATGCCTCCCAAAATCTGAATGCCCAAGTCTGCGGCCTTGCTTACATATTCAGAGCATAAAACCTTGGCCATGGTCGATTCGGTGGCGGTTTTTGCCCCGGATGCCTGTAACTCAGCGGTTTGCATGACCAAGAGTTCTCCCTGAGTCTGCCACATCGCCATATCAGCCAGATAGTGTTGCAGTATTTGAAACTCTCCAATTACTTTACCGAAAGCTTGCCTTGACTTCATGTGCTCTAGGGCGTCCTCAATGACGCCATCAAGCATGCCTAGACAGAAGGCGGCGTTGATCAGTTTCTCATTGTTGACTGTCCTGGTTGATTGATACCAACCATTACCGGGCTCGCCGAGTAGAAGGGCATCGGGCACATAGACGTTATCAAGATGCACACTGCAGGATCCGACGCACCGCATCCCCAACTTTGGCATCTCGGCAATGGTGATGCCCTCACTGGAAGCGGGGACCAAAAATATTGAAACGCCCTGAGAGCGCTTCTCCACCTCAGTGTCGCTTCTCGCCATGAGCAGCAAATAATCCGCTGTGCCGGCTCCAGTACTCCAGATTTTTTCACCGTTTATGATCCAACCCCCATCGCCTTTTACCGCAGTTGTGCGTAACCCCCCCAACAGATCAGTGCCGCCACTGGCTTCGGTATAACTCATCGCCGTTCGCAGCTCCCCCGACGCGATCTTGGGCAGGAACTCCATCTTTTGGCTCTCGTTGCCGCAGAAGCTCAGCGTTTTTGCCCCGGAGAAAGAGGTCACGCCCCAGACCCATCCTATTCCAGCCGCCGTCCTGGCAAACTCGCGAGCAAACAGAGTTTGCGTGACAATTGAGCCGCCTTGTCCGCCGAATTCTTCCGGAATGCCGATCCCGTGGGCGCCAAAGGCTGATAACTTGTTCCACAACTCTTGCGGAAAGACATGCTCTTGCCTCTCCAGTTCTCTGCAGTATTGCTTCGAACATTCGGCACTCACCCATCGCCGGGTGACATCGCGAAAAGTTGAGTCTTCCGCTGTCAGCTCAAGTGGCATTTGGTAACTCCTATTAGTGACTCAATTATTAACACGTGCTTCAACTGCACTCTTGAAACAGTTAATCAGGACCTGCTCCCGAGCAGAGAGTATGTGCTTTGCTCGCCAACAGACTTTGATTGGCAGCTTCAATCTAAAGTCTTCGATTTCCAGTTCCCGCACCTTCGACGCTGGGAATTGCGCGTCGTAGAAGCCGCGCTCGGTCATTGCGAGGTAGTCTGTCTCTTCAATAAACGGTAACGTACCTTGCATACTATGTAACGTGCCGGCAACAAAGTTCTTTTGAAAGGCCCTCAGTTGTTCCTCAGTTGTCAGCCGTTCTTTAACCCGCTTTTTTGCTACGCGGGTGCGGTAGGTGAGCAAGGGATAATTAACCAAGTCAGCGCAGCGCACGATTTTCTTTCTGGTAAGTGGGTGACCGTTTCGCACATGAAAACAGATTTCGGTGACATATAGTTCTTCGGTGTTCAGGTCATTGTCCTCTACGAATTCGTGATTAGCGGCAATAAAAAATGAGATATCTCCGTTAATCAGGGATTGTCGGAGCTCATACCAATAGTCGACCTGAAACTTTGGCGTAACAGAGTTGTTATCCGCCCCAAAGGAGACGATAGCGTCTTTCAGAAGCGTGTCAGCAACCGTCACGCCAACACCAAAAGGAATTACTCCCGGATCCCTTTTATTTAGGTTAGAAAATTCGGACGTGAGGCTCTCGAACTCATTGAGCAAGTGCTCTGACCTCTCTGCAATATAGCGACCCGCCGACGTCGGATTTACGGTGTGACTGTCTCTGTAAAAAAGAGACTCCCCCAGCTTGGTTTCTAATTTTGCGATGGCTGCACTCAAGGCCGGTTGTGAGATCTTTGCGTGTTTTGCAGCAGAGCTGAAGCTCCTCTCCTGCACGACCAATTTCACGTAAAACAGCTCCTTCACCGTAAGCATATCGTCTCTTCTCACTAAGTTAAGTTAATCGAATTGCCCGTCTTATGGGGCTTTGTATAAGTGAAATCTATCTTAAACAGACGTCCATCAAAACTGTTGATATTTTTTTTAAACTTGCTTTTTTTGGCTTACCTTGGGCTCTGAAGAGGCCGTTGATAGAAGTGCAAATAACTTTAGCGAGACCAGTGACTGCGACTTTGTAAAGCGGCCCAGCAGTATAAAAACAACAGGACAGGAGAACTCTTATGTTTGCCAAGTTTATGCCCCTCACTACCGCTTATCCAAAGCGACTACGCAAAAGCCAGATTCTTGCTACTAGGTTGATAAGTAGCCTCTATGCAGTCTCGTCCGCACTCGTAATTGCCGCTTTCGTGCCTTCAATGGCATTCGCGCAGTCCCAACCGTTGCTCGAGGAGGTGATTATTACCTCGCAGAAAAAGCAGGAATCACTGCTCGATGCTGCAATCGATGTTTCCGTTTTTTCCCAGGAAGACCTTGAGAAGTACGCTGTGAGCGACATGAGCGGCGTAGCGTTAGTTACACCTGGCCTGACATTTCAAAACACCGGCGTCTGGGCACAAATTTATCTTCGAGGAGTGGGCACGCGCGTGTCTCAGGCGGGCCTAGACACTGGTGTAGCTGTTTACCTCGACGATCGTTACGTAGGGCGGCAATCGGGTGTTATGTTCGGTATGACTGATGTTAATCGCATTGAGGTTTTGAAAGGACCGCAGGGGGTACTTTTTGGAAGGAACTCAACGGGCGGCGCGATAAGAGTGATCAGTAATCCCGTCTCAGACCAGTTAGAGGGGGATATCACAGTTGGCGCGGGCGATTACAGCTACCGACACGCCAGCGGTACGATCAATGTACCTATTACCGATAACTTCGCGATCCGAGCCTCTGCGCAGCAAAGGAAGCGAGACGGCTTTAAGGAAAACATCATAGAGGGTGGTTACGATTACGATGACCTAGACTCGTTGATGGCCAGAATTCGGGCGCGGTGGGACGTTACAGAAAATGTGAGTATCGAGTTGGGACATATGTTCGCCTCACTCAAAGATCTGGCCAATATGGGTGCGGTGAGTGCCGATTCTGGTATCGCTCGCGGCATTGCCTTCGGCGGCATTACTACGACAGACCGTTTCCAAATTGCGAGCTCCTCAACCGGGCCTGACCTGAACCCCGAAGGACCCAAGCACCACATGTATAGCAGCTCTATTAAATTAGATGCTTCCTTTAGTGCGTTTGACGTCGCAGCCTATTTCACTGACGCCAGCAACAATGAGAGGCGGTGGGGCGACTACGATGGCAACTCCTTTAACGATATCGACGTGACGATGACGGAAAATCAATCCGAGGAAACCAGCGCTGGCATCGAGATTTCATCCAACGGCACGGGTCCGCTGAGTTGGATCATTGGTATGAATTACTTCGATCAGGAAGTCAATTATGACTTCGACCTACGTATTGGCGCGATCGGCGGCGGCAACGTGCCGGCGTCTACCGGTTGGGGCACTTATTGGCTCGACACATATGGCATCTTTGCCTCGGTTGATTACGAACTTTCGGATGCGTGGACGGTCTCAGTCGGTGGCCGCTATACCAAAGAGGAGAAGGATATCTATTGGAGGCCTTCGAGTACTGAGTACGCGCAGAACGAGCGTATTACCCTGGCCGCTGCACTTTTGCCTAATGAGGATGGAGAGGAATGGAGTTCTTTTGATCCTAAGGTGACCCTGACTTACAACTTTGCAAGTGGTGGTATCGCTTACGCGACTTACTCCACTGGGTTTAAAAGCGGTGGGTACAACGCGCCCACGCGTCAAGGTGGTGAGGCCTTGGATCCCGAAGAACTCGATATGATTGAGTTGGGCTACAAAGCAGACCTGACCAGCAATTTGCGGATGACTAGCTCCATTTTTTTCTACGACTATACGGGCTTGCAGGTCACCCGAGCAGCCAAGGGCACGGGTACTGTTACCACTGAAAATGCGGCTGATTCCAGTGTAAAAGGGATCGACTTTGATTTCACCTGGGCGGCCACGGACAACCTGACCGTGCGTTTCGGAGGCGAGTTTCTGGATGCAGAGTATGAGGATTATGAGACGGGCGGGCGGGTCGCCAACACTATCCTGACCGGAGACCCTACCGCCGTTGGCTACGGGCTGGAATTCTTCAATGCGGAAGGTCATCCACTCTTGCGCGCTGCCGATATGTCGTTTTTTATCGCTGGCAACTATGAGACGGGCCCGTTTTCGGTGAATTTGAACTACTCCTGGACTGATGAGTACTACTTCGACTTTGTTCTGAACCCAGCCTCAGATTCTCTGCGTCAACGATCAACAGGGGTATTAAATGGTAGAGCGACCTATGCGCTGAGCGATGGCTTGAGCGTCTCGTTGTGGGGTAAAAATCTCACAGACGAAGTTTATCTCAATGACTCTGTGATGGCGGCCACCAACCAGCGGATAAACTATGCCCACCCGCGCACTTGGGGCGCAGATATCAGCTATCGGTTCTGAAGGGGCTCGCATCCCGAGCTGAGGGTTATTGTCGCAGTTACCAACAAGGGCTCCATACGGGGCCCTTTTAGTCTGGTGCAGCTATGTCAGTGAGCAAAATATAGGCGGCGGTTATTAGTTGATGAGGTTAGATGAGTTACTCGATGTTGCAGCGGCAAAGTGGCCTCTCAAGCGGGCACTAGTTTTCCCTGATTCGGAGCTGACTTTCAGCAGCCTACAGGCTAGTGCCAAGCGGAGGGCGCGATCCTTAGTTGGCGGCGGTGTGCGGGCCGGCGACCACGTTGGGATTCTGTCACTCAACCTACCTGAGTATATTGAATTCATCTTCGCCATCAGTATGGCCGGCGCCACGGCAGTGCCGTTAAATGCAAGATATCGCGGCGCGGAATTGAAGCGGGTTATCGCCGACAGCGATATCCGAATGCTACTGACCACGTCGCAATTTGACGACCGAGTCGACTTCTGTGCGCAACTGACTGATTGCTATCCGGAGCTCAACGAGTCATTAGAGCCACAGGCGCTGCGAATCGCTGAGGCACCCTTGCTTAAATCAATCGTCTTGTTTGAGGCAACTCACAAGCCCGGATTTATCTCATCGATAGATTTTGACCAATGGGGAGGAGATGTCACCGATGAGACACTCACTGAGCGCTCAGTAAGCGCAGGATTAGAGTCCATCTGCCTGATGATTTATACCTCCGGCACGACATCGGTTCCTAAGGGATGCAGGCTGTCCCACCGTGCGTTTGTAAGAAATGCCGCTGCGGAAAAAGAGCGGTTTGCGATTACCGAGGATGATTGTCTTTGGGATCCTTTGCCGTTTTTCCATATCTCGAGTCTGCTACCCATGGTAGCGAGCATGTGGGCTGGTGCGGAGTATGTGACTGACACGCACTTCGACGTCGATCGGGCACTTGAGCAGATTTATCGCGTGGAACCGACAATTTTATTTCCGGCTTTTCCCGCAATCATGGGAGATTTACTTGCTCACGAAGATTTTCAAGCAGACAAAATGGCCAGTGTGCGGTTGGTGAATAACGTTGCGCCGGCGTCGCGGCTTCTCGAAAATATGGCAAAACTCCCACAGGCGGTGCATGTCAGTGCCTACGGATTGACCGAGATTTCAGGGGTTGCTTGCCACGGTAGCGCTGTTGAGACCGACCTCGAGAGAGCACACACCTGCGGTCGGACTTTTGACGGGATAGACGCCCGAATTATGTGTCCGGACACCCAGAGTGAACGTGGCACTGATGAGGAGGGTGAAATCCAGTTGAGGGGTTACGCTCTCTTTACAGATTACTATAAGGACCCCGAGAAAACGCGAGCGGTGATGACAGAGGATGGGTGGTTGCGAACGGGTGATATCGGCGCGCTGAATGCGCAAGGGTGTCTTTCCTTCCGCGGTAGACTAAAGGACATGCTAAAGGTAGGTGGTGAGAACGTTGCAGCGCTCGAGATCGAGGAGCTTCTGCTCACTCATCCTGCGGTCAAAATGGCTCAGGTAGTTGGCGCACCGCACGATCGGCTTGGGGAAGTGCCCGCGGCATTTATTGAACTTGCCGATTGCAAAGATTGCGGCGAGGAGGACATTATCTTGTTCTGTCAAAATAAAATTGCATCTTTCAAAGTACCCCGCATAGTTAGATTTGTTGACGAGTGGCCGGCGTCCGCCACAAAAATTCAGAAATTCAAGCTTATCGAAATGCTCTCAAGTCCCGACCAATTTGATGCATCTAGAGAGACAGCTGATGAATGAGCGCCGCTTCGCATCGAGCACGGCGCTGGCGTGGTACGCCACCATCGTCCTCACTGCTACGTACACTTTCTCATTTATCGATCGACAAATCGTCAATTTGTTGGTCGAACCCATCAAGACTGACTTGCTGCTATCGGATACAGAAATTAGTTTCTTGCAGGGTTTGGCCTTTGTAGTCCCCTATTTGATTCTCAGCATCCCTGTCGGGCGATTGGTTGATACCGTGAGCAGGGTAAAAGTGCTGATTGGCGGCATCATTTTCTGGAGTGTTGCCTGCGTTTTCTGTGGTCTATCGAAATCGATGACCCAATTGGCTATTGGCAGAATGGGTGTTGGGGCCGGAGAGGCCTCAGTGACGCCTGCTGCTTGGTCGCTTCTTGCTGATTATTTTTCCGAGGACAAGCGAGGGTTGCCGGTCAGTATATTTTTAATGGGTCCCTACCTGGGTGCGGGACTGTCGCTAATTATCGGGGCAGAGGTCATTAGTTGGGCGGATCAGGTCACGTTGCCGATACTGGGAGATATTGCCTCCTGGCAATTCACGTTTATCGCGGTGGGCCTGCCCGGGATTTTCTTGGCCATGATTCTGGCCACCCTCGCTGAACCCATGAGAAAGGAGACACTGGCCGATACAGGTGCGAGTAATGTGTCGTGGAGCGAGGGCGCGAATTTCGTGCGCTCCAGGAAAAAAGTGTACGGTGCCTATCTGCTGGGCGCGCCTTTTATCGTCATTACTTTATACGCACTGCAGGCTTGGGTGCCGACGTTGCTGATCAGAGTTCACGGAATGGATATCGCAGATGCGGGCCGAAGTTACGGCAGCATTGCGTTGCTTTGCGGTTCTGCAGGTGTTCTGAGCGGCCCCTTGCTTGCTAAGCATTTCACTCGAAAGGGTTATAAAGATGCTGGCTTGAGGGTGGCAACGTTGGCAGCGGCAGCATTGCTACCCGCTATTGTTTTTGCAGGGTTTACCGCCGACACAACTTTGGCATTGGTTGCCATCGCCGTCTCCAGCTTTTTTGTTACCGTGCCAATGGCGCTTTTTACAACCGGTTTACAGGCGGTCACGCCAAACGAGATGCGCGGTGTGATTGCCGGTATTTATGTGGTCATCGTGAATTTATTTGGGCTGGCATTGGGTCCGACTTCCGTCGCGCTGGTTACCGATTACGTATTTGCTGACGCGGGTGCCGTCGGCGCGTCGATGGCGGTTGTCTGTACAGTTTCCCTCCCAGTAGCGATGCTGATGTTTTATGTTGGCATGGGAGAAGGGTCAAGCTCGGATTCAGAGGGTCCCGTTGTTGGCCACTGAGCGACTGATGTTGGTGCCTCCCAGGGAGAGCGGCACTAGTCCTTTTTCAGGACCATGTGCTGCAATTCTGATGACTGCCCTCTCGGTGTGTTCAGACGCCGGTATCGCGGAACCCTCACCCGGTCGCGGCGCGACAAGGCCCGCGATAGAGCGGGTCTTCTGGGGCGATCTGCATCTCCATAGCAACCTCTCGCCGGATGCCTACATTTTTGAAAACAGAATGCTTGGGCCTTCCGAAGCCTATCAATTTGCCGCCGGAGAGAGTGTGCTCTCTTCAACAGGCACATTGGCTAAGCTGGATCGGCCGCTGGATTTTCTGGCAGTGACAGATCATGCCGAGTATCTGGGCGTTTTTGCTTCCGTCGCGCCTGTGGCGAGTTCCAGCACGCCGGCAAAACATATTCAACAACTTGTTCTCGGCAGTGAGGTTGGCTCCCGCTGGGCAAAGTATATGGAGGCTGATCAATTCCAAAAGGCCAGAGACGATTTTGTCGCAAATTCCTCCTCTGACCCGGCGGCAGACGCTGTACTCCCCGACGCGGCGGTACTCGCGCTATGGCAGGCTTCTGCCAAACTGGCTGACCAATACAACAAACCCGGAGAGTTCACGACATTGATTGGCTACGAGTGGACTTCCATGATCGACGGCAATAATTTTCATCGTGTAGTGCTGTTTGGCGATGACGCCGAGACCGCCGGTAGCCTCGCTCCCTTTTCGGCAATGAATAGCCGAGATGTTGAGGATTTGTGGGCTTTCTTGGGCACATATGAAACCTTAACCGGAGGGCGCGCGATGGCAATCCCTCATAACAGTAATTTGAGCAATGGCAGAATGTTTCCTGCTCTGGGCTCAGAGGGAATGTCGGAGGCTTATGCGCGCCAAAGTGCGCGATGGGAGCCGCTTTTAGAGGTGACTCAAGTAAAAGGCGACGCAGAGACCCACCCACTGCTATCTCCTGATGACCCTTTCGCTGATTTTGAAACATGGGACGCCGGCAATATTTTAGCCACCGAGGCAAAAACCCCGGACATGCTGGTGACGGAATACGCCAGATCGCTGCTGGGGGTGGGTATCGCTACCCACGACGCACTTGGCATTAATCCTTATCAGTTTGGTCTGGTAGGTAGTACTGATTCACATACTGCACTTTCCACCGCAGACGCTAGAAATTACTTCGGAAAGTTCGCGGACTCGGAGCCCTCAATAGACAGAACTAGTCTGATGATGGCCGGCAGGTGGTCCAACGCAATCTTATCCTCGTCGGGTTATGTCGCGGTATGGGCTGAGGACAACACGAGAGAAGCACTGTTCGATGCGTTACAGCGACGCGAGGTGTATGCCAGCACGGGTCCAAGGATCACATTACGTCTCTTCGCAGGCTGGAACTTCACGGGTGCGGAGATTTATGACGCTGACTTCGCCGTTCAGGGCTACCAAGCGGGGGTGCCTATGGGTGGACAGTTAAACGGCACCTGCAAACAAACGGGACAGCTCAGTATTCTGGTGAAGGCGTCTAAAGATCCCACAGGGGCAAATCTCGATAGAATCCAGATAGTGAAAGGCTGGGTGAATCAGGGAGAACACCGCGAGAGAGTATATGACGTGGCACTGTCTGATGGCAGAAAAGTGCAGGAGGATGGGCACGTGCTTGAGGTGGGGAACACCGTTGATGTCAAAAATGCGACTTATGCCAATACAATTGGAGCTGCTGAGTTGGGAACTTTGTGGAAGGATCAAGATTTTGATCCAGAGCAGCAGGCTTTTTATTACGCAAGAGTTTTGGAAATACCGACTCCTCGGTGGACCACCTACGACGCGGCGGCGTTCGAGATCCCGCGCCCAGTTCATGTGCCCGAGACTGTTCAGCAGCGAGTCTATTCTTCGCCAGTGTGGTACGAGCCCCCAGAAGCAGGTGGAGGTTCAGATTGCTGAGGTTAGCGCAGGCAAGCTGGTTGACAGGCCGAGAAACTTCCGATGTGTAAACCCATGGCACGTTGGCGCACAGCGATTGAACTCTCTATTTTTTAGCTACCAGCGATCTTGTAGGCATCTTAGCTAATGCGTCAATGCGTTGATTGGAGAAATCCTAAAAGCCGATGTTTGTATTTGTTGATTATCTTGCTGGTGGGTTGTGGGGCTGAGACGGAGATTTCAACGTTACCTGAGTCAAGTGCTGTGCAAGTCTCTTTGAGTGGTGGCGGCCGCCCGAATGCTGTCAATTGGAGCCGCAGCCCGGTCTACGGCCGCAATGGTATGGCGGCAACAGCCCATCCATTGGCATCACAAATCGCGATTGACATCCTCAAGAGGGGTGGGTCGGCCCTGGATGGTGCAATCGCAGCAAATG
>CACOYM010000026.1 GCA_902631395.1 Halieaceae bacterium
GGTTCACCAGTGATAATGGCGGTTCTGCTGATATCGATACTGGCGTTACCTACCCTGATGGCAGGGACAGACCGCCCGTAATCGAATACCCCTCTGACTGCAGTGACTTGATCGACCCGAACCTTACCAGCGAGGAATCGGTTGCTCTAGGCTGCATTCGTGGTGCGAAACCGGACAGCACCGGTCACTTACGCGGATTCAAGAAAGATTTTTACGAGGGCGGATTGCGGGTCCCGACTCTTGTGGAATGGCCAGCAGTTATCGAGCCACGGGCAACCAATTTCCCATCAGCGACCTACGATATTTTTCCAACCCTCATAGATGTCGCCGGCTTGGATCCGGAGTCGATAAACCAGGTGCATGACGGAGTGTCGATTATCGATCTTTTCCATTCAGACCCCCCACGTCGGGATAAGCCTCTGGGTTTTAGAGCAAGTGACGGCCGCATGTGGATGGATAACGATTGGAAGCTCGTGCAAAACGTCTCGTTCACAACGCGAGGTTTCGTAACTGAGCCAGTTGAACTGTTCAACATCATCGGAGATCCAAGTGAGGAGCAGGATCTCGTAAATGTGTACCCAGAGCGCGCCTCGCAAATGCAAAGAGCATTAGAAAAGTGGAGCGTATCGGTGAGCCGAAGTGCTTTGGGTGCTGACTATCCTGAGGGATTGGTATTGCCGACAGGGCGCAAGTTTGACCCGGCAGTCAACGAGAGGCGCGAGCGTCGCTCTGCACAGTGGGCGCAGGAAGTTAAAAGTGCCGAGAGTAAATAAGCGAAGGGTTGGCTGTCCGGCAATTGACCCAAAACTCTCAAAACCAAGCAGCAGGTTAGTGATTCGCATAGCCAAAAATTAACGCGGTCTAACCTCGGACGAGCAAAGTTCGGCTGTGAACTCGCCCCCGTGGCCTCAAACAACGCGGGTATCTATCGACGTTTGTTGTAAGGAGGATTCTTGCAAGCCCAGAGCAAACAGATTCCGCTCTGCTGCGGAGTCCACATGGCTGAGGTAATTTTCAAATGAAAAGCTCGAGGCTTGGCGCGTCTGTTCACCCAAAAATTTGGCTCCAGTTTGGTAACTAGGGCCCGTCATGCGCAGACTGCTGGAGCTAAGTCGCGATTTGCGCGCGTCATTCACCGTTAATCTCAATGATAGGCATTTGTGCGCTCGATATTTAAGATAGCAGGCGATGGAAAATACTATAGATCCGACCACCGTCAACACTTTGCGGCTAGCCAGCGGCGCACAAATGCCTGCAGCTTCGTTTGGCACGTTTCACTCCGATTGGGCACAAGCCAAAATGAAGCAAGCCACGGTTGAAGCAATCCGACTAGGATGGCGACATATCGACACTGCGCGCGCTTATGAAAACGAGGCTTCAATCGGCGAAGCCATTCGTGAGGCCATCAAAAAAGGCTACATTGGATCCGCTAGCGAACTATTCATCACCGGTAAATTATGGAACGGGCACATGCACCCCGCTGAGGTAGCACCGGCGGCAGAGAACACGCTGCGAGCGCTTGGTATCGAGAAAATCGACATGTATTTGAATCATTGGCCCTGGCCAAACGTGCATGCCCCTGGGGCCCACGGGGACGAACGTAACCCCAATTCGGTGCCGTATATTCACGAACAATTTCTCGAGACATGGAATGAAATTGCAAAGCTAAAAAAAGCAGGCAAAGTCGTCGATATTGGCACGTCAAACCACACGCGAGGCCAAATGGAGATGCTTTTACGAGATGTATCCGATAGTGAGCGACCGCTCGTGAATCAAATGGAAATGCACCCACTATTTCAGCAAACCGAACTGCGGCGCTTCTATGAATCGGAAAACATCGTTTGCATGGGTTACATGGCTGTCGGTTCACCACACCGACCAGCTCGCGACACATTTAAAGAGCACCGCACCGATTTAGAAGCGCCGGTTATTTGCGAAATTGCCCGTGAACTATCGGTATCTCCAGGACATGTGTGCTTGAACTGGGCCGGCCAACGAGAGGGTAAGAGTGGAGGATATGTCGTGATGTCAACGAGGTCCGAGCACACGCTAGATAATTTGCGGGCGGCTACTAAAGATATTTTATCTGACCATCAAATACTGGCGATATCAGGCGACGGGTCAGATGGGCACCCAGGAATTGAGGCCAACAATCGCTTAATCAGGGGTCAGGTGTTTTTGTGGCCAGAGGCCAATGCCGATTGGCGGTTGCTTTGGGACGACAGTCAACTGTTTGAAACGCGCGACGATTACGCAGCGTTCCAAGCAGCCCGGTAGCCCACTGCAGGAGCCACTCTATGCGACAGGCAATTGTGACAGGACCAGGTGAGATCGACTTTCGCGACTTGGATGAGCCGATCGCGGGTAACGGTCAAGTGAGAATACGCATACAGCGCATTGGTATTTGTGGTTCGGATATCCACGTGTTCCACGGCAAGCACCCCTTTGTTACTTATCCGCTTGTGCAAGGCCACGAATATGCCGGCGTGATCGATCAAATCGGTGAGGGTGTAACGGGCATCAAAATAGGTAACAACGTTACTGCTACCCCGCAAGAGACTTGCGGTGGCTGCCCGCCTTGCTCACGTGGGCAATATAATGCCTGCGAGAGTTTGAAGGTCCGAGGTTTTCAAGCACCGGGCTGTGCACAAGAATATTTTCTTACCGAAGCCGACAAAGTCATCGTGTTACCCGATACTTTTGAGCCAGACCAAGGTGCATTCGTGGAGCCAGTTGCAGTGGCTGTGCATGCCACTGGCCTAGCAGGCAACCTGACCGGCAAGAATATCGTGGTATCTGGCGCCGGAACAATTGGTAACTTCATAGGACAGGCCTGCAAGTGCCTCGGTGCGGCCAAGGTACTTATCGCTGATATAAGCGAATACCGTCTTCAAGTTGCAAGCGAGGTCGGCATAGACGCGGTTTGCAATGTAACAGAAGAGTCGCTTGAGTACGCAGCCAAGCGCTTTTTTGGCGAGGCCGGATACGACATCGCCGTTGAGGTGGCAGGTGTCGAGGACAGCCTAGATGCGCTGGTGGCAGGTGTCGGTAAAGGCGGGACGCTAGTGTTAGTCGGGGTTTTTGGCGAGCGCCCATCTGTTGACATGTCGGTGGTGTGCGAGCATGAACTCATACTCAAAGGATCTATGATGTATCTCCGCGAGGACTTCAAAAAAGCCGCACAGTGGATAGCCTCAGGACACATTCAAACCGAGCCGCTAATCTCAAGGCACTTTACCTTTGAGGATTTTTCCAGTGCCTACGACTACCTAGAAGAAGAAGGCGAAAGCGCACTGAAAGTCATAATTGATGTCGACCGAAAAAAATTAAAATTGGGCAGTAGCGACTGATGACGGAGAGGTATACCCCTGACTGGGGATCATTACGGAATCATGGCACGCCAAAATGGCTTCAGGACGATAAGTTTGGGATATACACCCATTGGGGAATCTACTCTGTACCGGAGCGCGGGCCAAATGGCACCTGGTATCCCCACAACATGTATAGGCCCGGCAACGGCAAGGGGGATCAAGCCGCCTACCACGAAAAAACCTTCGGCCCAGCGTCGCAGTTTGGCTATAAAGACTTTATCCCAATGTTTACAGCTGAAAAATTTGATCCAAACGAATGGGCCCAGCTCTTCAAGGCGTCGGGTGCACGATTTGCCGGCCCTGTTGCTGAACATCACGACGGTTTTTCAATGTGGAATAGCAAGGTCAATGAGTGGAACTCCATGCGCATGGGGCCAAAACGTGATGTCACTGGCGAGCTCGAAAGAGCCTACCGCGCTGCAGGAATGCGCTTCATGGTAGCGCTGCACCACGCTGAAAACTGGTGGTTTTATCCTCATTGGCGAGACGATTGCGACGTATCAGACCCAAGATATGCTGGTCTTTACGGAGAATTGCACAACCTTGAGGGCTTCGCTGAGGGAACAATACAGAATGGGAACGACTGGCTTGCACAAGACCGACCGAGCAAAGCGTTTCTGGACAACTGGCGGGCAAAGATTGACGAACTCATTGACGGCTACCAGCCTGACCTCATCTGGTTCGATTTTGGCATTCGACTCCTGCAAGAGAACTACAAAAAGCGCTTCTTGGCCGATTACTACAATAAGGAAATGGAATGGGGCAAGCAGGTAGCAGTTACTTATAAAGGACACGACTTCGCACCAGGGGCAGCGATTGTTGATTACGAGCTGGGACGGATGGATCAACTGACCTACTATGACTGGATCACGGATACATCCGTTGATGACATGGGCGCGTGGTCGTTCGTGAGAGAGGCTGGTTTCAAAAAAGTGAGTACGCTCGTTCACAACCTCGTGGACAATGTAAGTAAAAATGGGTATCTGCTGCTGAATGTCGGTCCTAAAGCGGACGGCACGATTCCGGACGGAGCTACAGAGTGCCTGAGGGGCATAGGTGATTGGCTGAAGATAAATGGTGAGGCGATCTTCGAGACCCGGCCTTGGGTGGCCTACGGCGAGGGCCCAACAGAAATGGAATCAACAGGTCACTTCAGCGAGCGTCGAGAGGTCAATTACACGCCCGAAGATATTCGCTTCACATGCCGCGACAACATTTTGTATGCAACGTTCCTGGGCTGGCCTGGCGAGCATAGCGTGATCCGATTCAACCAGGACGAGTCCTCCAGCTTCGCAACTATTAAACGTCTTGAAGCGAGCGAAATCGAGTCAGTGCGCATGCTCGGCGTTGATAGGGAACTTGACTTCACGATGACCCGTAACGGACTTGAGATTAAAGGGCCATCGGAACGGCCTTGCCAGCATGCGTTCGTTTACAAGATCGTACGTAAGGAACCATTTGAAAGCTGAGGGAAGCTCGGGGAATTTCAGTGTCGGAGTCGCCAGCCGCCGTCCACGTTTAAGACCTCACCGTGAAAATACGCTCCCGCACGACTGCACAGCATAACTGCGACCCCCGCAATATCCTCTGGTCCTCCGTACCGATGGGCAGGTATGCGCTCAAGCTCTGCCAAAAAAGACTCTGCGTGTGGGTCCTCCCACGCACCTCTTGTCATTTCTGAGTAAAAGCGCCCTGGCGCGATTGCGTTTACACGAATGAAGTCGTCGGTGAGCGCAAGCGCTAGAGATGGCGTCAGGTGTTCCAAGGCATTTTTGCTAGTCGAGTAAGCGAGCACACTGGGCAAGACTCCGCTAGCGGCAACCGAACTGATAAAGATAATGCGGGAGGGGTCATCCAGCGTTGCGTTCGCCTTGAGCAAATCGAGCAGCGCCTGTGTCAGAAACAATGGCGAACGAGTATTCAGGTTCATGGATTTGTCCCAGGCCTTGGCTGTCATGGTCCCAATTTGGGTGCCTAGCCCCAATCCTGCGTTGTTAACAAGAACGTCAAGGTGGGACTCTCTCGTCGAGATCGTGTCTGCAAGGGCTTGAACCCCCTCAAGATCGCTCAGATCACCAGATATCCCTATACACTGACCTTCACTCAGGGCTGACAGCTCATCCGCCTTTTTTGAAAGTTTGTCCTCCGAACGCCCCGTAATAAAGACACGTTTGGCACCGGCCGCCAAGAATCCCGCAGCCATATAACTGCCCAGGCCACTTGAACCACCTGTGATAAGACAGACCTTCCCGGTCATTGAGAACAAGTCTTGAATCATTAACATTTCCTCGCGGAGGTAGGAGTGACAAATTTAAGCGAACTGACCAATCACAATGCTATAGCCACGAGTCTTTCAACTCAGAATGCATAGCATGTCTGCTGGCACGATTATGCCACCCATTCCCGTAGATGATGGGTGATTTTGATCATCTCACGCCAAGCATGGGTGCGCCTATTAGCGCCCCCGCTGATAACATGAAGACAAACAACGCGGCAGGAGCAGTTATGCAATGGCTTGCGCAAAGGTAGCTTATGAAATTTGAGACAATTCTTTACGAAGTGCAGGACGAGGTTCTGACCATCACGCTTAATCGGCCAGAGAAGTTGAACGCTTGGACAAGACAGATGTTGCAAGATCTGTTGGCTGCTTTCGATAGTGCCGACGCCGACGACGGCATCGGAGCAATTATCCTCACCGGTGCCGGCCGAGCGTTCTGCGCTGGTGCAGATTTATCCGCAGGAGGTGGCCAGACATTTAAAGGCGCAGGCGGCCAACCAAACATAGAGGAACTAGGAGACAGTGGGGGTGCTGCCTCTCGACGCATCTTTCGCAGCCTTAAGCCGGTGATCGCAGCCTTCAATGGCCCTGCCGTCGGTGTCGGCCTTACTCTGACGTTTGCTGCAGACGTTCGAATTGCCGCACCAAATATAAAGATGGGCCTAGTTTTCTCGGCACGCGGCATCATCGCGGAGGGCGCCTCCTCGTGGTTTTTGCCTCGCCTTGTTGGCATGAGTAAATCACTGGAGTGGGCAATGTCGGCACGCATTTTTCGTTCTGAGGAAGCACTGGAGGCGGGGCTAATTAGAAGTATCCATGAGCTTGATGACCTTCTAACGGCCGCGCATAAATTAGCACGCGAGTTTGCAGCGAACTCAAGGGTATCGAACGCCGTTATTCGGCAAATGTTCTGGCGAATGCAGGGCGCCGAAGATCCTATTATCGCTCATCGTCTCGACACTAAAGGCATGGTGCAGCGCGGCGCTTCTGCCGACGCGACTGAGGGCACCACCGCGTTTCTCGAAAAGCGAGCTGCAAAGTTTCCCGATAAGGTCAGTCAAGACATGCCCGACTTCTTCCCATGGTGGGAAGAACCAAAATTCTTGGAGTAACCATGAAAACTAGAATTACTGAACTGTTTGGTATTCAGCATCCGATCATTCAGGGTGGGATGCACTATGTCGGCTTAGCCGAAATGGCTGCTGCAGTCTCTAATGCAGGCGGATTGGGAATTATCACAGGGTTGACGCAGGGCACACCTGACGGCTTAGCCGCGGAGATCGAGCGCTGCAGAACCATGACTGCTAAGCCGTTCGGCGTCAATCTAACGTTTCTGCCTTCGATTAAGCCGCCAGACTATCCGGGGTTCGTCCGGACCATTATAGACAGCGGAGTAACAATTATTGAGACCGCGGGCAACAACCCAGCGCAATACTTACCAGTTTTGAAAGAGGCAGGCATTAAAGTTATTCATAAGTGCACCTCGGTGCGCCACGCACTCAAAGCGCAAACAATCGGTTGTGATGCTGTCTCGGTCGACGGTTTCGAATGCGGTGGCCACCCCGGCGAAGACGATGTCCCAAACTTTATTTTGCTGCCTAGAGCCGCTGAGGAACTCGATATCCCTTTCGTTTCATCCGGCGGCATGGCAGACGCACGTTCATTGGTCGCGTCGCTGGCAATGGGAGCAGAAGGTATGAATATGGGTACCCGTTTCATCGCCACCCAAGAGGCTCCGGTACATGAGAATGTTAAGCAGGCTTTGGTCGCGGCCAGCGAGCTAGACACACGCTTAATTATGCGGCCATTGCGCAATACAGAAAGAGTTTTAAACAACGCCGCGGTCGAAAAATTGTTAGAGAAAGAGAAAGCCCTTGGCCCCAAACTGGAATTTAACGACATCGCTGAGGAATTAGTTGGCGTGTATCCGAAAGTAATGCAAAAGGGAGACTTAGATGCGGGCGGCTGGTCCTGCGGCATGGTGGCCGGACTTGTGCACGACATCCCCACCGTAAAAGAGCTTATTGATCGCATCATGCGAGAGGCGGATGAGCTCATCCACCAACGTTTAGCGAGCCTGTTTTGAATACCACACAAAACGATAACCCCGGCGAGGGCCCCTCGGTAATGTATGTCGGCAGTTTCACAAATTGAGTTTGACTGGTAAGGTCAGGCTTGCGGCTATACGGTATCGCCTGCGGACCACTCATCTTACAAACGTTGCCATGATCTATCACTTCGTTATTCACACCGTGATCGGGCAATCATCGATATTCAGACAATGCATCTCGAGTAGAGAGAACCATAAGGTTCTCGCATAACTGTGGCTGTTACCGTTTTAGGCATTTACGTCGCCGACTTGGTTCTTTTCGGACAAAAAATCCCCCAGGCGGGAGAGACGGTCTTGGGAAATAATTTTGTAGTCGGGCCCGGTGGCAAGGGATCCAATCAGGCAGTGGCCGCATCTAAAGCCGGCGTAAAAACGCATTTCATATCCAAGATTGGAGATGATCAATTTGGGCGTATGGCGATAGAGATGTATGACGAGGCCAAAGTTGACTATTCCAATGTGAGCATCTCGGAAGATTACTCAACTGGCGCCGCGGCAATCATGGTGGATGAGGTCACAGGCGCAAACGCTATCAATGTGTATCCCGGCGCATCCGGTGCCATCACGAAAAAAGACATCGATGACGCCGAGCCAGCAATCAGAAACTCAAAAATATTTCTTACACAGCTGGAAGCGCCGAAAGAAACGGTAATGTACGCGCTGAAAAAAGCGAGCGACCTAGGAGTGACCACAATACTTAATCCCGCTCCCGCAGCTTGTATCGAAAAAAGCGTTTTCCCTCTTGTCGACTACTTTACCCCTAATGAAATTGAGGCAAGTTTTTACGTCAACCATCAGGTTGAAACACATGATGATACGCGCAGGGCTGCAGAGAGCTTGCTGGACATGGGGGTCAAAAATGTGGTCATCACTCTTGGGGAGAGAGGCGCATTTTTCGCTAGTGCGCATGAAGCTTTTTTTTGTCCTGTTGCGACCTTAAAAACCCCTGTCGTTGACACTACAGGTGCCGGGGACGCTTTTAATGCAGGTCTCGCTGTTGCTCTTACAGAAAATATGAGTGTGCAAGAGGCTATGGCTTTTGCAAGTGCTACCGCAGGACTTTCTACCACCAAAATTGGCACAGCAAAGGCCATGCCTAGTCGAGAACAGATCGAGGCGTCTCTCCGCGGCGAGTAGGTCCAAGTAGAAGCGACCGTCGGGGTGTTGCAGTCTCGCCCAAGACTTTGCTGGCTCGGCCTTTGGCTTGATTTCTTCGCACGTCCCGATAACTCACCACTTTTTCTGCGGCACCTGGTCAAGCTAAACGGAAGAAAAGCCCTTTAGGGAGAGCGCTAAGTTTGTGCCAATGTTTCCGTGGCCACGAAAAGCCAGAGAGTAGTGTTTTAATGCCCAGTGGTCGGTAATTTTTTACCGAGTGCTGCTGCCTCAGTGGCGTAGTCAGCGTACGAGTCTTTCAGTACGGCCGAGTTCAGAATCGTCTCTGCCACTAGCTCGCGACTTTTTGCATCGAAAATAGACGTCTTGATCCAGTTTGATTCTGTTCTTCGACTCTCGCTGAGAGCAACGATCTCACGCTCGAGCTGGTAAGGGTGATTGACGAAAAGAGGCCCATCAAACAAGCGAATTTCCTGCCCAGCAAAAAGGCCTATTGCAGGACCGCGAACGCGAAACCCTGCTCCCCCACTTGAGTACTGGGTCAACACGCTAACCATTTCCATCGGGATGACGGGCCGTCCCCAAGGGTTATCCGAACTCGTATAGTAGGGGTGAGCCTCGGTGATTTTTGCCAACTTTTGCCTCAAGGAGAATGGATACATTGGCCCCATGTGTTGATCAAACTCCATGATGACATCCTCGGGATTTGCCGCCCCTTGCTGACCGACCTTGAGATCAGCAAGAATGACAAGCTGTTCAGAGGGCCTTAACTTAGCTAGTCGACGGTCAATTTCAGTCTCGCCGTAGTCCGGTCCCACTGAAGCGGTACCTATGAGTACCGGTGTGCCATCCCTCTTTTCAGCACCGATAGCTATTGGCGTTAAGTCGCTCCCTCGAGGTTCAGCGAACACCCTCACCTCCTCGCCATCGACAACCATGTTCTGATAATGAGCACTGATGCACCCTCTCTCAAACCAGACGTCGCCAAACACCTCATGCAACAGTGGTACAAATTGACTGAAGTGAGTCGGGCCCTCAATCGGCGCGCCAGAAAAACCCAGATCCTCGGCCATTTGGTCATCGTGAATGGACAGATGACCGTCATACTCCTGAGCGTCTAGCATCTGCTTCGGAGATCGGTACTCGCCATACATTCTGGTCATAAGAAATCCAAATATAAGAAATTCCGTTTTTGCGCATATGGTTAAAACCTGCGCACTTAATCACTGCAAGACGATCATCACGGGTTGACGATACATAGGCTGACCATCGTCGCCAAACAGCTCTTCAGCGACCAAACCCGGTTTCTAGTTTTTATGCTCATGCGACATTCCCCAATAACTTTTGTCTCGCTGCCGCCTGTATTGCGCGCTTCGCAACTTTGCCAGAAGCAATGCGAGGCAGCGGTGCCTGCTGAAATTCAAAGTAACGAGGGACTTCGAAATGTGCGAGTCGATCTTCAAGGAATTCACGTAAATCTGAGTCTTTCAGCTCATCACTCACATAAACGGTGGCGCCAACCTCTTCACCGAGTCGCTCGTCAGGCACGCTATAAACACAAGCCTCTACGACAATCGGATGCTCAACTAATGCGGCTTCTACTCGACCGCAACCAATGTTCTCCCCGCCACGAATCACCATGTCCTTTATACGGTCTACGATGAACAAGAAACCATCCTCGTCTAGATAAGCCGCGTCTCCGGTGCGAAACCAATCTCCGTCAAAAGCCTCGATGTCGGCGTCAGGTCTGTTCCAGTATCCACGAAACATGGAAGTACCTCTGACCTGCAATTCACCGCACTCACCCGCCGCCAGTTCCTCGCCGGCCTCACCAACAATGCGAAAATCAAGCACCGCTGAGCATTGGCCCGAACTCGCGGGCCGATCGAGGTAATCAGTCGCGGCTATACCCGCGCCGATGGCATTAGTTTCCGTCATCCCCCAGCCAGTCGATGGCACCACGTCATCAGTAAGCTGATTAATTTCACGAACCTGCTCAGGTGGCCTTGGCGCACCGCCGCCGCCAAGTACAAGTAGGCTGGATAGGTTGTGATCTGTGTGTGTTTTTGCCGCTCGAACCAGGTCACCAGAAATAGCAGGTGTTGCAAGCAGGCTAGTTAGGCGCTCGCGCTCAATGAGTTGCATTGCGAGCTCGGCATCCCATTTGTACATGCAGACGACCTTTCGCTGCACTCGGACACACGAGAGCATCGCTGCGTGACACGCAGCAACATGGAATAGTGGCGTGGCCAAAAGCATACCGCCTTGATGAAGGGGCTCTGGTAGTTCATGAATGCCCATGTGCGAACGTAACTCCCAGTCAAGCTCCCAGGACAGCAGTGCATGAAGAATACTGCGATGTGATGACACAACTCCTTTTGGGTGACCAGTGGAACCAGACGTGTAGAGAATGATCGCGTCGTCATCAGCCTCGACGCCGGCTTCCGGCATAGCAGATCCAGCGTAGGCCGCGATAGTTGCCTCCCAGGTCGCACTTGATAGCTTCGGATGCTTCGGCGCGCGGACCCGAATCACCTTAGTGTTGCTCGTAATGCGATCGCACTCCGCTAGTCGAGCTACTCTCTCTTCGTCAGCAATAACAACTCTCGGATCACAGTCGGACAAGCTAAAGTCGAGTTCATTTCGATTCCACCAGGCGTTCACGGGAACCGCTATCGCTCCAATCGATGTGATTGCAAAAAAGGATATGACCCATTCGGGATAGTTGCGCATCGCTATAAAAACACGATCACCCTTCCCCACTCCGTAATCTAAAATCAGCGCCGCAGCGAGTGCGCTCGCATGGTGATAAACCGTCTCGTAACTCAAGCGCTCTTCTCTATAGATGAGAAAATCAAGGTCGCTTTGATTCTCAAAAATCAGATCGTGCATCGTCAAAGGTGCATTAACGAAAACTCTGCAGGCTTTCCCACGGATATGGGTGGCTTTGAGTTCAAAAGGTTGACCAGGCGCACAAACTTGTTTTATTGCCTGTCGACGCGACATGGTAGGTTTAATCAAGTGCGAGCTCTGCAAATACTGTGGGCCCGTCGTTTAGACTAACACCAAGCTTGCGCGTGAGTTAAATATGACATACCCCAAAATCCAGGACTCTGCAGACGCCAGGTCAAGGGGAGCCGGAGAGAGATAACAGCGACTATGAACCCGAGTCGACACAGGTCATGCCGACTACAGAACAACGCGGCACTACCTTGGAAAATATATATGGACGAGCAATGGTCAACTGGCCTGTTTGAAGTCTCTTGCGGCTCCATCAACTCAGCTACAGATCCTCGTGGCGAACCACAGGGATAAATACAATACCCATGTCAGAATGGCGCGTATTTAAATAGCCAAGTGGGCGCCGCCGCGTTCGATGAAGCCGCTTCAAAATGGACAGATTTATGAATCAACCACTGTTTAGTCCGCAAGGTGTTTACGCGCAAGGCGAGGGAACGCCACCCCGAGTGATCAGCGCGCCACAACGCTATATACAGGGAGCAGGCGTCCTAAAATCTACAGGGCATTATGTCAAATCGCTGTTAAAAGTAAGTTGTCCGGCGATTTTTGCTTCGCATCGCGGATTGAGAACTCAAGGGCTGGAAGTGGATGCGAGTTTGAAAGCCAATGGCATCAATAGCGTGACCGCGCAGTTCAGGGGTGAATGCTCTCTAAGTGAAATCGACTCCCACGCCGCGGCCTTGCGCGAGGAAGGTATCGATTGTCTGATTGCGATCGGCGGCGGGAAAGTAGCTGACACCGGGAAGTGCATTGCGCACCGTCTAGAAATCCCTGTTGTTGTGGTGCCGACTTTGGCAGCCACCGATGCGCCCTGTTCCGCGTTATCGCTCGTCTACACGCCGCAGGGCACAACAGACCACGTTGAGTTCTTTCCACGGAACCCAGAAATGATCGTTGTAGACACGGATGTTATTGCAAACGCGGGGGAACGTTATCTGGTGGCTGGCATGGGCGATGCGATGGCGACCTGGTACGAAGCTGACACCTGCCTGCACAACCCAACTGCAAGAAATACGCTGGGTGCGCTGCCGACGCTGGCTTCGGTCGCAATCGGTGAAATTTGCGCGCGCACTCTGTTTGAATTCGGAGAAGCCGCAGCAGAATCAGTGCGCAGCAAACAAAACAGCTTGGCGCTTGATAAAGTCGTAGAAGCCAACACTTTGCTCAGCGGCTTGGGCTTTGAGAGTGGTGGGCTCGCGTTAGCCCATGCGATTGCGGTCGGTTACCCTGAAGTCAAGGTTGTGCATGACAATTACCTTCATGGCGAGATGGTCGCGATGGGAGTTATGGCTCAGCTGGCGATGCAGAACTCACCAGATCGTATGAGGGTCGCAAGATTTTTTGCCCGAGTTGGTCTGCCAATTCATCTAGAGCAACTTTCAATTTCGGCCACTAGTCGGGACGACATCGATAAAGTAATCAAGCTGGCGCTCTCGCGGCCCATAGCTAAAAACATGCCTATGCCGGTCACTTATGCAAGCGTGCAAAAATCGATTCTCGACGGCAATGAACTCGGACTGGCAGTGACAAACGAAATCGGTGACGACGCCTACCGGCGCCTTCATGACTAAAACTGGAGCAGAGCGAGGATCATGGATTACGAAGAGATCATTTACCAAGTCGACGAATCAATTGCGACTATCACCATAAACCGTCCTGACAGACTCAACGCTCTCACAAACCTGACACAGGCGGAAATCCGCCACGCACTGGATCAATCAGAGCGTAACCCTCGGGTCATTGGCACTGTGCTGACAGGAGCCGGTCGCGGTTTTTGTGCGGGCGTTGATATGAATTCGCTGAGCAACATAAGTGAGGACGGCAAACGTAAAGACATGTCTTTCAAGCACCTTGAGGCTCATCCAGGTAATCCTGACAATGACCCTAATTTCAATTCATCACCGACATACTTTCTTGGCCTGCGTAAACCCCTCATTGCCGCAATAAACGGCGCATGCGCCGGGCTCGGTTTCAGTTATGCGACCTTTTGCGACATGCGGTTCGTCGACCCAAGGGCAAAATTTGTGACGTCATTTGGTCCACGAGGCCTTATTGCTGAGCACGGCACAAGTTGGATGTTGCCTCGTATAATTGGTCCGTCCAACTCTCTGGATCTCTTTTGGTCATCACGACAGCTACTTGGTGACGAGGCCTATCGCATTGGCTTCGCTAACCGGTTATGCGCCGAGGATAAGTGCCTTACTGAAGCTCAAGATTACCTTCGTGAAATTGCCG
This sequence comes from Halieaceae bacterium, assembly GCA_902631395.1. GTDB lineage: Bacteria > Pseudomonadota > Gammaproteobacteria > Pseudomonadales > Halieaceae > Luminiphilus. Next base: position 14,132 of record CACOYM010000026.1, read on the forward strand.
GCACGTCTGCACCCGTATCTATCATGATGATGAAAAAACAAGTTTATCGCCATTTAATGCAAGCGCTTGGTGACGCCATGGATGAATCGACCCGCTGGATGGACGAGAGCTTGGCCCGCGATGATTTTAAGGAGGGCGTTCAATCTTTTGTTCAAAAACGACCACCAAATTTCGCGAAGATTGATATCGATTAAGCCTGCAGGTTGTAGATTCTTTGTGCAGTTGCCATGAACATGGCGTGCTGCTCGTCAGCACTAAAAGGGTGGGCGATCTTCTTGAAGGCATTCCAAAGTACGTTGTACGACACTGACAGCCGATCGACCGGAAAATTGCTCTCGAACATACAGCGCGATGGGCCAAAGCAGTCAATAGTGTGTAAATAATATGCGCTATGTGCATCGACAATCTCGTCTGACGTCGCTGGAGTTGCTCGCTGATCCCATCCCCATCCATTGATTGGCATCGCAAGACCCCCCAGTTTTGCAACAACATTTTTGCACGTCGCGAGCTCTGCAATATTTTTTTGCCACTGCGGAAATATTTCGAGCTGCTTGCCAGCATATTCGCCAATCCCCATCGGACCACCAAAGTGGTCGCATATGATGGTCGTGTCTGGAAATGCCCGCGCTATATCGGTGAGCTCGGGAATTTGCTCGTGGGTAAGCCACGCATCGAAACTCAGACCCGCTGACGCAAGCTGAGCGAAGCCTCTCCGAAATTGCGCATCAAGCAGCAGGTGGCGTATGCGACCGGTGTATCGCGCCACCGCTGGTGGGTGCGGGTAATACGCTACCGAATGTCTTATGCCCCGTAACAGACCTCCCGCAGCCTCGCGGTGCGCCTCAATAACCTCAATAACAGCCTCACCCAGCTTAAGATTCGCGTGGCTAACGATTCCTAGGATCGGGGCTTGAGCGGAGGTCGAGGCATCACGCGACTTTTTTGCTTGATTTATTACGTACTCAGTTTCGCCAACGGGCCACAACTCTTTAGGACCCTCTTTGCGGTAATTAGTGCTGCATTCCACAAATACAGTGCCAATCACTTTGTGCCCTTTGGCCATGTCAGACCAGAGGTGCTCTATCTCATAATCCGACGCTTCATCCTTGTCGCTCCATAAATGATGATGCGGATCGATAATCGGACGCTCAGCGTCAACTATTTCCTCTTCTACTTGCTCCAACCAAGAGTTGGTCACCGTGATGTCTCCCTAATTCTGGTTACCAAAGGACGATAAAAAAAAACCGCCTAAATCGATCTAGAAAAGCTAGGCTCACTCCCTCCGAAAGCGATTCATCTGGGCGTTCAACGCATTACCATCTAACTATTCCAAAGCGACCGCATGTGCTCGTCAGGATCAGACTCGATCCTAGGAATTTCATCGATAATCAGACAACTTCGGTCAGTGGAGTCATACATGGGCCAGTATGGTAGTGCACCGCCATTTGGGTCAGCGCTTGCGACGAAGCGAACGATGGCTTCAGACCAAGCACTTGCTACAAGCTGTACCGTGGGGTTATTGCGATCATGGAAAGTCAGACAGTGTGTTTTTGGCTTCTCAAAAATATTGAACGTAAAAGCAAGCTCACTTGCGTGAGCAGCACCCAGCTTTTCCATCCCCGGCAAATTAGCTGGCATGTCGAACCGATAAAACCACGCGTCACATCCGGCTGCGGAAGTGGTTTCTGCGGCGAGTAGGCAAATCCGTCTGAACATGTTGTTCCAAATCATTTCGTGGAAAGTGCCGGGAGAAGACGCAGGAAAAGTACTGCGGAGTGCAGTTAAAAATGTTGAAGGGTCTGCCCCTAGCAACGT
>CACOYM010000027.1 GCA_902631395.1 Halieaceae bacterium
TGTTATCTTGGTCGCCGCCTTCAATCTGATTTCCACTCTGACTATGTCAGTCACCGAGAAACGCAGTGATATTGCCATCCTTCAGGTTCTGGGTCTTACGACGTGGAATTTGTTGGCCATATTCTTGGGTCACGGACTTGTACTGGCCGTCATCGGAATCGCCGCAGGAGCTTTGCTGGGGATAAGTCTTTCCCTATCCGTGTCAGATTTATCGCTCTGGGTGGAGCAGGTTTCGGGCACGGTGTTATTTGATCCTGCGGTTTATTACATTGGCGGGGTGCCCTCCGTTCTGATGTGGAGCGATGTTGTCGCAGTAGTGCTGGCCGCGCTGTTACTAAGCTTGATGGCCAGTGTTTATCCGGCTTGGCGTGCGTCCCGTATTCCTCCCGCGGAGGCACTAAACTATGTTTGAGCAGTCAGTTTTGTCTGCTGTGAAGCTGACCAAAACATATTCTGACGGTCAGCGGACGATCACCGTATTGGAAGATCTCGATTTGGAAGTGGGCGCGGGCGAGTGGTTGGCCATTGTCGGAGCTTCAGGTGCGGGTAAATCGACCTTGCTGAACCTGCTGGGCGGGCTAGATGTTCCAACGGTAGGCGAAGTAGAGGTGGCCGGTAAAGCAATGCCCGGTTTATCTGAGTTGGAACGCACTCATTGGCGGAACCAGCGGCTTGGGTTTGTATTTCAAATGCATCACCTTTTGGCAGAGTTCACTGCACTTGAGAGTGTTGCGATGCCTGCCCGAATCGGCGGCATGACGAAGGCGGCCGCGGAGGCGCGTGCTATCGATTTGTTGGATCAGCTGGGTTTGTCGCATCGCGCTACGCATCGCCCTGCGGCGCTATCTGGTGGAGAGCGCCAGCGGGTCGCTATCGCACGAGCCCTTATTAACCAACCGGCCTGTGTGTTGATGGATGAACCCACGGGTAATCTTGACCCGCAAACGGCTGAGCAGGTGCTGACGATCATGACTGCATTCCGATCTTTGGACACCGCGTTTGTGGTGGTGACACACGATTCTGACATCGCTGCACGCATGGACCGCCAGTTGACGCTCGCAGATGGCAGGCTGAGCGCGTAGTCGTGCCCTGGTCACTCCAATGGCAGCTGGCACTGCGACAAACCTTAGACTCTGGTAGGGGCCTATCAGCCTTTTTATCGCGCGTCTCGATTGTAGGTATCGCGTTAGCCATTGCACTCTTGCTGGCGGTGCAGTCAGTTATGAACGGATTTGATCGGGAGATGCGAGAGCGCATTCTGGCACTTATCCCCCACGTGCAGATCACAGCTAACGGCACCTTTACTGAGTGGCAGCAACTGCAAGCTGATTTGAAAGCGGACCCTGCGGTTTCATCGCTGCGCCCCTTTGTCAGCGCAGATGGCTTGCTGATGCGCGGGCAGACCGTGGCTGCCACTAGGCTGACCGGCATTGAAGTCGAGGCGCTTCTCGCTTACGGAGACTTATTGATGCCCGCGGTGACAGATTGGAATGAGCAGTCTCTGGTGTTGGGTGCTGCGCTGGCCTCGCGGTTGAGCTTTGAGCTAGGTGACCGGGTAACGTTTATTTTGCCTGCGGGCGCCGAGTCAACCTACGCACCTCTCACAGTGACGCTGACAAGTATTCTCGACTCCGGTACAGAGCTTGATGAGATGTTAGCGCTGGTAAACCGACGCGCTTTGTTACCGTTCATTACTGGGCCCAGTGTGCAAGCGGGGATGGCCGTACAGTTGCACGATGTGTTCGCCTCGGGAGACTGGCGGTGGTCTCTTTATCAGTCTGTTCCTTCGCACTTGCAGGTAACAGACTGGCGGGCAACCCACGGTAATTTATACTCGGCCATTCAGCTCTCGCGCGATCTTGTTGGGTTGATACTGTTTATCGTCATTTTCGTGGCGGCTTTTAATGTCGTGTCGTCGCTCATGCTGGTGGTGACCGATCGCCGCAAAGGGGTGGCGATGCTGATGGCGTTAGGCGGGAGAGGGCGTGACGTAGCGGTGATCTTTTTTCTGCAGGGCGGACTCATTGGCTTTGTCGGCGCGGCGCTGGGGGCGGCACTGGGCTATGCGCTCGCATCGCTCGCGCCTGATGCGGCGCTATTCATTGAGCGATGGCTTAACGTGCCGCTCCTGCAGACGGATGTCTACCCTCTCTCTTTTGTGCCAGTTGACATTCGCTGGCAGGACTTTGTCGCAACTAGTTTGATCGCGGTTGCGCTGTCAGTGCTGGCGGCCACGCTGCCGGCGCTCAGGGCATCCTCACTGCCGATCGCACAGACACTCGCTCACTAACCTCGTTCTGAGCGTCGCGCTCTCCACTGGCGGCGAATGGCGTTGCGCCAGAACAGGTCGATGAAAACGTAACCCAGTATGCCCAGCGCTACCCCAAGCACTTGGGACCCCAGCAGCAGTGGGAGCCAGATCTCGTCTAGATACTGAATGAACCACGTCCATGAGGCTTCAAATTCAATATCGAGTGGTTCGGTGCCGAGCACCCAGGCACCCAACTTGTAGGAGGCGAAGTAAATAGCCGGCATGGTCAGTGGGTTTGTGATAAAGATCAGAGAGAAGCTGAGCGGCACGTTTGCGGTAAACACAATGGCGAGCGCAACAGCTATGAACATCTGCCCGGGGACTGGCAGCATTGCGCAGTACAAGCCGATTGCGAACGCCTTGGCCGTCGTATGGCGGCTCAGTTGCCAGAGTTGGGTATTTTCAAACCAATGAGAAAACACTCTCAGCGAGCGATGCTGGCGCATGTTACCCGATGTGGGCATCCACTTATTGAGCTGTTTCTTTGGCATCGTGCGGGTGATTGGAACTTACGATAACTACCCTAGTGTAGACGCTTGGTTAACCGATTTGACCAAAAACTTCTAAAGATGCGGCTGATCAGGTCAGCAGCTTTCAAAGTGATCTTGCTAATCAGTTCTAATGTTCCGACGAGATCTTGACGGGCGCTGTATGCCCTCAGTGTAGCAAGGGGGCTTAATTTGCTTAGCAATGCCCGCCTATCAGCAGTAGTGCGGTTGAAATTATCCCTTGGCCGCACAAAAATCAGCTATGTAGCGTTTTTCAACCTCGGACGTGGTCTGCCACGTTCCTATTATTGACGTAAATACCTGCCAAAACCGCTTCTGGGGCTGAATCCAGCTGATCGGTATACTCAGATGATCTCAAGGAGGTCTCTCTGTGTATGAAGTACCGGCGGCCGGCGATTGGGTCATGCCATTCATCGTCGTGTGTTCTGTCGTGGCCCTCGCAATTTGTATTGAGCGCCCTTTCGCGCTGAATAAACCGCGGGTTGTGCCAATGCACCCTTTGGCGACTGTGTCGCAGAGACTCCGTGCTGGTGGCCGAGATGTGCAGCGCCTGCAGAGCCTTCGTCGGGGCTCTCCTCTGGGCGAAAGTTTGGTTGCTCGATTAGCAAAATACCATCAGGGTAGAGAAGTCATGCGTGAGAGCAATAGCGTCTCACCATCGCTACTTAATCGATGATCAATGAGTGAGTAAGCAGTGAGTCAGAAAAATGGACAGCCAAGCGATATCGCACTTTACCGGCGTCTACTGAAATATGTCGCGATTTATGGTGTCGCCTTTGTGCTCAGTATCGTGGGATTTATAGGGTATTCAGTTGCCAACGTATTGTTAGCCGACCTAACCCAGTTTTTGCTAGATTCATTGGGTGAGTCCTCGCACATGGGCATCGGGCTGGTGTCGCAGGCAGTTCACAGTCTATGGCCGCAGGGCGATATGAGTGCGGTGGACTATGCCCGCATTGCGGTGCCCGCAGCGGCCATTGTTTTGGCGCTGGTTCGTGCAGTGGGCTACTTCCTTGGCAATTACTTTATGAATATCGTCGCCCGCGGTGTGGTTCATCGGCTCCGGACTGAGGTATTTGACGCGCTGATTCGTGTTCCCAAACAGGTAATCGATCGCTACACCCACGGTGAGTTGGTGTCGAAACTGACCTTTAACGTCGAGCAGGTCAGTGGCGCCTCGTCAGAGGCACTGAAGACAATCATCCGTGACGGACTCACCGTAGTGGCTTTGGTCGCATACATGCTCTACCTCAACTGGCAGCTCACGCTGGTTTTCTTCGCGGTGACGCCCGCAATTGCCGGTGTGGTGCTGGTAGTTGGCCGGCACTTTAGGCGTTACAGCCGGAGGATTCAGGATTCAATGGGAGAGGTTACCCAGCTTAGTAACGAGAGTATGAGTGCGTTCGACGAAATCAGGATGTTCGCGGCCGCTGACCAGCAGGCCGCACGTTTTTATGCGGCAAGTCAGTTCAATCGGATACAGAGTTTGAAGCTGGCATTTGTTCAGGCTGTATCGACTCCGATTGCACAGATTTTATTGGCGATCGCATTGGCGATTCTGTTCTGGTTCGCGTTGGATCCCAAAATCCTCTCGGGCTTTTCGCCAGGGTCACTCGTAGCGTTTATTGCCGCCGCGACGCAGTTGGGCAAGCCGATCAGGACCTTGACCAATGTGCAGAGCATTATTCAGCGCGGTCTGGCGGCATCTGAGGACCTGTTCGCCCAGATCGACACGGCACCAGAGCGTGACGGTGGCCAGCTAGAGTTAGATCATGCGCGTGGCGATATCCACTTTGATGGTGTGAGTTTTGGCTACCCGGGCGATCATCGCATCGTCTTGAACGAGGTCAATCTGGAGATACCTGCCGGAAAAATGGTGGCCTTTGTTGGTCGCTCTGGTGCGGGTAAGTCGACTTTGATGCACTTACTGTGTCGCTTTTACGTCCCGACCTCGGGTGGTATACAGCTGGACGGCACCCCGATCGAGCACTTCCGCCTGGCTGATTTACGCAGGCAGATCGCGCTGGTATCGCAGCGGATTGTGCTTTTTAGCGATACGATTCGCGCCAATGTGGCCTTTGGACATAAGCATAGGGCAAATGATGCCTCCCTGCGGCAGGCGCTAGAAACTGCTCAGGCATGGGACTTTGTTGAGGCGTTACCCGAGGGATTGGATACCGTGCTGGGTAACGGCGGCGATGAGCTTTCTGGAGGCCAGCGGCAGCGGTTGGCGATCGCCCGCGCCGTCCTGAAGGACGCACCTATTTTGATTCTTGATGAAGCTACCTCAGCTCTCGACAACGAATCCGAGGCAGCTGTTCAGGCGTCATTGGAGCAGGTGGCAACCGGCAGAACGACTTTGGTGATTGCACATCGGCTCTCTACCGTTGAGCGTGCGGACCTCATTGTTGTTATGGATCAAGGGCGGATTTTGGCAGCAGATACCCACGATTCACTAATGACTGAAAATGGCCTGTATGCGAGCCTCTATCAGCAGGGCTTTGGGCAACAATGAGTTCGCTGCGCAGCGCCCTGGAGCGAGTTCTGAATAATGCCTGGTACGGGTTCAGCCCCCTGTCAGTGTTACTTATCCCTTTGTCATGGCCGGTCCGCTGGGTCGTTGCCCGTCGCCGCGCAGGGGCACTCGCTAAGCACAGCACCTTGGAGGGAGTCAGTGTGCTGGTAGTCGGTGGCTTGACCGCCGGTGGAACGGGTAAAACGCCAGTTCTCATTGCGTTAGGACGTTGGTTGCTGCAGCGCGGATATCGTATTGGTGTAGTGAGCCGTGGTTATGGCGGAGAGACCAGCCGCGAGCCTCGTTTGGTCGAGCATCAAGACAATGCGCGAGTCGTCGGCGATGAGCCATTGTTAATCAGGCAGCAGTTGGGCGTGCCGGTCATGGTGTGTCCTGATCGCCAGCGGGCAGTAATGAGTTTGATTGAGCGTGGAGAAATTGACGTAGTGCTCTCTGACGACGGCTTGCAGCATTATGCGATGCAGCGTGACGTGGAAATTGCAGTGCTGGATGCGGAGCGAGGTCTGGGTAACGGACGACTTTTACCTGCGGGGCCGTTGCGTGAACCCGTTGATCGCTTGTGCTCAGTGGATTGGATTCTGGAGAGGAACAGTGCTGACGCTGACCGCCGATTTGCTTATCAACCTGTCAACGGACGTCACATGGCGACTGGCCGGTTGCAGCTTTGGCGGAGGTGCGTCGACGAATGGGTCGGTCAGGTCGTGGCGGCAGTGACTGGTTTAGGTCAGCCTGGGCAATTTTTCGAGATGCTCCGCGAGAGTGGTCTGAGCATCCACGAGCATGCCGTGCCCGATCATGCCGAGCTCCCAAAGCGCGCGCTGGATACGTTGGAACAAGACGTGATCCTTGTGACCGCCAAGGATGCTGTCAAACTCTCGGTACCCATAGATCCTCGTGTTTGGGTGGTGGAAATTGATGTGATGTTACCGCCATCATTGCTAGATCACTTAACCCGGCTACTGCCCACGAAGGCGCACACGGATTAGCCTGATGTCATTCAATATTGTAATTCCCGCGCGCTATGGCTCGAAACGTTTACCCGGTAAGCCATTGTTACCCATTGCCGGCAAGCCCATGGTGGCTTGGGTATGGGAACGCGCAATGGATGCAGGAGCGAGTGTCGTTGTCGTGGCGACTGATGACGAGCGCATTGCCGTTGAGATGATGTCTAGAGGGGCTGAGGTAGTCATAACGAAGACAGATCACGTGTCAGGCACAGACCGTCTCGCTGAGGTCACAGAGCTCCTTGATTGGGCCGATGATGAGATTGTCGTCAACCTTCAAGGCGACGAGCCGCTGATGCCGGTGGCTAATATCCGACGTGTGGTGGCTATGCTCGAGGAAAATCCCAAAGCCGGTATCGCGACCTTGATGGAGCTGGTGGAGCGGTCTGAGGCTGATGAGCCGTCTATAGTGAAGGTCGTGGCGAGCGAATCGGGCAGGGCACTGTATTTCTCTCGAAGTTGTATTCCTGCAAAGCGCGGCGACAACGCGCCTGCTCCTGTATTCCGTCACGTTGGCCTCTATAGTTACCGGACAGGATTTTTGCGGCAGTTCGTTGCATGGCCGCCCGCGAAAGCAGAGTTGAGTGAGTCTTTGGAGCAGTTGCGCGCGCTGGAGAACGATGTGTGGATACAGGTGGAGTGTGCGCCGGAGCCCGTGCCTGCGGGCGTTGATACAGAGGCGGATCTTGAGGCGATGCGGAATCGCATGGCCACTGGAGGGTGATGTGGTCAACGCGTCCACTGATTTAAGTCAGCTTAATACCCTGAGAGTTAACTCGCGCGCCGAGCATTTGGTCACCGTGACCTCGGCTGAGGAGCTTGAAGCGGCACTCAGTGAAATCCCCGCCGAGGCGCCCGTTCAGGTTCTAGGTGGTGGAAGCAATGTGATTCTGCATGAAACGCTCCCGGGCACTACGATTCTGATCGCGATCAAAGAGCGCACGGTGCTGTCACAGTCTGGTAATACCGCTATTGTCCGAGCCGGGGCAGGCGAAAACTGGCATGAATGGGTGCTATGGTGCCATCACAGTGCGTTCCATGGTTTGGCAAATCTAGCGCTCATACCCGGGTTAGTAGGTGCGGCCCCCATCCAGAATATTGGGGCCTACGGTGTAGAGGTGGAGCACTTCATCCACAGTGTTCAAGTCACTCACCGACGCACAGGGGAGAGGGTGGCGCTGTCGCCAGGAGATTGTGATTTTCGTTATCGTGATAGCGTGTTCAAGCACGAGCGAGGCAAGGAATGGATCATCACTGCAGTCGATTTTGAACTGGCGTCTGACGCGCCGGTGCAGGCCAATTATCCAGCGCTCAGAGCGCGTCTTCGCGACGCTGAGCTCACTCATGATGCGGTGCTTGCATCAGTCATCTCCATCAGGCGGGAGCGCCTGCCAGATCCAGTTATCAGGCCGAATGTGGGCAGCTTCTTCAAGAACCCGGTTGTGCCGCTGGAGGTCGCTGACGGACTACTGCTGGGTCACCCGGAAATCCCGTTATTCGCTTTGGAAGAAGGCCAGGTAAAGATTTCCGCAGCTTGGTTGATTGATCAGCTGGGCTGGCGCGGCGAAGAGCGGTCGGGCGTGAGGGTTTCGGCTGATCACGCATTGGTGCTTGAGGGGTGTGGTGCAGATTCTGCGGCGCCGTGGTTAGCCATGGCCGAGGCAATTCACGACAATGTGCTCGAAGCATACGGCGTCTCCTTAGAGGTCGAACCGCGCGTTATCGGCTCGCCGGCTGGGCCGAGTTGAATATGAGTGCGTTTGATTCCGAATCTTATCTGGCGCAGCTGACGACCCGCCCGGGGGTCTATCAAATGTTTGATGCCAACGGCGAGTTGCTCTACGTCGGAAAAGCTAAAAACCTGAAAAATCGAGTAACAAGTTACTTTAGGGCATCGGGCCTGTCGGCAAAGACTATGGCCTTGGTGGCGCGCATCGGGAATATCGAAGTCACCGTTACCACGACGGAGAGAGACGCGCTGCTACTTGAGCACAATCTCATTAAGACGAATCGGCCGCCCTACAATATTTTACTTAAAGACGATAAGACCTATCCCTATATCTATTTGTCGTCTGAGGAACGTTGGCCACGACTGAGTTTTCATCGTGGGACCAAGCGGCGGAAGGGCGATTACTTTGGACCGTATCCCAGTGCGGGCGCAGTGCGCTCAACCCTGCACCTCATGCAAAAAGTCTTCAAAGTCCGCCAGTGCCGAGATAGTTACTTCCGCAATCGGTCCCGACCCTGTCTGCAGTATCAGATTGGGCGTTGCTCGGGTCCTTGCGTTGGCTTGGTGTCTGATGAAAATTATCGGGAGCAAATCGATAAATCCCATTTATTTTTGACCGGTCGATCTCACGATCTTATGACGCGACTGGCTGACGATATGGAGTCTGCTGCCGCGAAGCTAGAGTACGAGAAAGCGGCTGAAATTCGCGATCAGATCAGTCAGCTTCAAAACGTTCAGGCCACCCAGAATATTGAGGGCACTCGGGGCGATTTGGACCTGCTGGCAGTGTTCACCGAGCACGGCCATGGCTGTGTCCAAGTTTTGTTCGTGCGTGAGGCCAGAGTACTGGGTAGTCGCAGTTATTACCCTCAGATTCGACTTGATGAATCGCCCGAGGAGATTCTCGAGGCATTCTTACCGCAGTTTTATCTTTCTGGCCAGCAGCAGATCCCCCAGGAAATTGTCACTAGCCACGCTTTGTCGGACGGAACCTTATTGGAGGAGGCGCTGGGTGCCGAGTCTGGACGTAAAGTCGTAATTAAGGATCGCGTCCGTGATGTGCGGTCACGATGGCTGGAGATGGCGGTACAGAATGCGCAGAACAACTTGCGGTCCTTTCTAGCTGGCAAACAAACCATAGCCGGTCGCCTAGAGTCGCTGCGTCGTGCACTTCACATGGAGAACATTCCGACGCGCATGGAGTGCTTTGATATCAGCCACAGCTCGGGCGAAGCCACGGTGGCGTCTTGTGTCGTATTCGACGGCAGCGGCGCTCGTAAAGCAGACTACCGGAAGTTCAATATCAAAGATATCACGGGGGGCGACGATTACGCGGCCATGCAGCAAGCCCTTGAGCGGCGCTACCGACGCCTTGCCAACGGCGAGGGGCAGTTGCCCGATATTCTTTTCATCGACGGCGGCAAAGGTCAGGTCAGTCAGGCGCGGCAGGTGTTGGCGACGTATGACATTACCAGCGTAAAGGTGGTCGGTGTCGCGAAGGGTACGACCCGCAAGGCGGGGTTCGAGACGCTGGTTGATGCTGATTCGGGCGCAGAGATTCGGCTTCGCGGTGACCATCCTGGGCTGCATCTGATTCAGCAAATTCGTGACGAAGCGCACCGCTTTGCAATCAGCGGTCACCGAGGCCAACGCGCAAAGGCGAGGAAGCAGTCACTGCTTGAGGATATACCTGGCGTGGGTTCAAAACGTCGGCGGGAGCTTCTGCGTCACTTTGGAAGCGCTAGAGCTATTGAGAACGCCAGTGTTGAGGAGCTCAGAAAAATCAAGGGCATTAGTGCGTCGGTGGCACATACGATCTACGACCACCTGCATACGGTGAATGATTAGGGCCACAGCGTTGGGTCGCTGTGTCAGAATCTAGGGCACGAAGATGGGGGCGTTAGCGTGATTCAAAACTTGCCCAACATGCTCACCGGGCTGCGCATCTTGGCCATTCCGTTAATGGTGTTGTGTTACTACCTGCCCCAGCCTATCTCAACCATCGGTGTGGCGGTCGTTTTTATTGTGGCAGCCGTTACCGACTGGTTTGATGGCTGGGTAGCACGCCGCATGGGTCAGACCTCTCAATTCGGCGCATTCCTCGACCCTGTCGCGGACAAGCTTCTGGTGACAGTCGCGCTCATTCTCCTGATGCATCGCATGGACAATATCTTTATCACGCTGGCTGGTATGGTGGTAATTGGTCGGGAGATTGTGATCAGTGCCTTGCGGGAATGGATGGCGCAGTTGGGAAAGCGTGCCTCTGTGGCGGTGAGTGGTATTGCTAAGGTCAAGACGGGTGCTCAGATGACCGCCATTCCCATTCTGCTTTGGTATCCCTCTTGGCCGGCAGTCGAGGAAATACGTTTGCTCGGCTTGTTACTCTTGGCGCTAGCAGTGATCTTGACACTATGGTCGATGGCGCTGTACTTCCGGGCGTTTCTTTCGACTCTTGAGTAGGGGGCTAGAGGATCCGGGATGTGACGCGGGACGTCCCGGCCCTAATCAAAAGTGCGCGGGAGTAGCCCAATTTTTAAAGCGCAGTCTCGCCAAGGTTGAGATCTCGATTGCTCGCCTCGTTTATCGCCCCATATATTATGCGCAGGGACATGCCAAGTCGGTTGCGGCAATACGGTTTTGCGGAGACATCGATTTTGGTGGGCAACCCTTACCAGACTGACTATTCATCGCAACGCCCAGCCACGTCGATAAAATCGTTTTCGCAATGGTCGCGCGCTGTCCTGTGTGCAGTTGCAGAGGCGATTAAGAGCTAAAGGTGAAAGTTTCGGTTATCAGCGTAAGACGCCAAGAAACCTCGTAATACGACCGCCGTGGCTCCGAGGGGCGGTCGCGACTACCAGGCATATGAAGGAGGGAGCGCGAGTGTCCGCTCTTTTAGCCGAAGGCCGCGCGGGAGTCTCAGTAGCTAAGGGCGATACCAGATAGCAGAGGAATAGGCGCGGTCTTGAACCGTCCGAGGAGCCTCAGCGAACTCGGCGCCGAATACCTTTCGGTCGTATTCACTCCAGCGCGGCCGCGGTATCTCGATCGCACGCGCGTAATAAAAGGCTGCCTGATTGGCATCGAAATCCGGGTCCGTCCAGTGGGCACTAAGTTGCACTGCGCCAATCGTATTGCTGAATGACACACTTTCTAGGTCCACAGTGCTGCCAACAGGTTCAGGCAATCCCGTCTCGGGATCGACACCACGATCGTCAGAGAGTGCGACGTAGTAGATTTTCTCATGTGCAGCGCCACGACTGTCGATCCAGCCTTTGATGATCTGCAGTTGATCGAGATTTGCAGCGTCGGGGTCTTTCATGGCTTGCACCATGAAGGTGGGTGCGCCAGAGCTTTGAGTGAGTTCACCCCCCATCGGCACGCCATCACGATACCCGATGGTCTCAAAGTAGGGGCTATCGATGCTTTCTGGTGCATAGTTCCAGCCACCGAAGAAGCGCAGCACGATCCGTGAACCTGTAGTGGCGTAGACCTCGCGACGCTTCATGCTGGCGAACAGGTCCCCGCGCGTATTCTGCGTTGCCCAGACCGCTGCAAGGCCCGAGGCGCCCAGCTCCCAATCGGCGTTGAGGCCGGCCATGCGAGAGTCGCCTGTGCGCACGCCTGGCTCCGAGTTTGCGAACTTGCCAAAGAAGTTATCTTCCTCAGCGGTAGCGAGCGAAGTGTGGTCATCGGTGCTGCCGATCATGCCAAAGGCATAGGGATTGGCACCGGCGCCTCTCTCGATCGCCAGTCCTCGCTTCAGTGCTGATCGGGCATAAGAGCCCGGATACATGTCCGGCGTTGTTTTGACCGTGTTTGAAATATTGAACTCATCCCAGCGCTCGAAGTCGGCGAAGGGGTCGTCAGGTGAAAGCAAAGGGTGTGTCTCGCTGTCCCCCTTAATCTGAGTGACCTCTGCGATGGGTTCCCAACGCATCCGCGCTTCAGCATAGTCGCTATCGATTGGGTCACCGTAAGAGTCTAAGGTGTCCCACATCAGTCCATTACTGAGGTTGCCATTGTGTGGAATCGAGAGTGCTTCGCCGCCGGTAATTTGCTCGTAGTCGGTCAGCGCGGCCCAAAGGTCCTCCGGGTTACTTGAAGATTGAGCAGAGTAGGGTAGCCAACCGGTGGCCACCTCAGCACTATCTTTCAGAATCACGCAACGGTGCAGATTGTTGCCATTGCGCATCGCCGTCCACTCGTAACCTGTGAAGGCTGTGAAGATACCGGGTGAGTTAAACTCGTCGGCTGTGCGCGCCACATCCGTCCAAATGGCACTTTTCAGCGCTGTCGGATAGAAATCTCGCTCAGCGTTGGGGTCGTTAATGCTATTGACGAAGGCGGCAATAGGATTGCGTGCCGCAGCGCGCGTGGGGTCCGACTCATTGGGGTCAGGTTTCGTGTCGTAACGTGAGAGCCATGCTTTCCCGAGACGCGAGGCCATGAAACGAGGATCTTGGATGGTGAACATCCGGTAGATCCCCATAAATTCTGCGTGGTCTGTTACCGACAGGAAGTCAAGGGGACGCTTAAGCTGCGCGGGCAGACCATTTGACGCGACAACCTTCTCGCCCCGCGCGAACCGGTACGCATCTGCGCCCGTCAGCAGCAGGTTGCCCATAGAGTGAGCGTCGGCGGATGTGTTGGAGTGCAGGTGTAGGTCGCCAAAGAAGACGCGCTTTGGGTAGTTAGTGTCGACGCCCGTCGAATAGAGCGCCTCGTTGGCTTGTGCTGCACCGCGTGCTAGGAGAAGGGCGGCAACGACGACCGCGGTAAGTCTGTGGCGGGGATACATACTGTTACTCTTATTATTTTGAGGGAACGCTAATGATAACCATTGGTGGCTTGAAGTCATCCCTGAAAACGGGTGTGGAGATTTCCCGATTGTATGGCCGCATGTGTATAATCCGCTGCCTCGGCGGGGGCTACCGCCGATCCCCGTCCTTAGACGTGGCCTAAAGGCTCGGTGGCAGAGTGGTTATGCAGCGGATTGCAAATCCGTCTACGCCGGTTCGATTCCGACCCGAGCCTCCAATATTTGGATAAATACCCTCTATTTATAACGATATAAGTACCGACACTCCCCAACCCACTCCCCAATATCGGGGGCAAAGACCATCGATTTCTACAGGAATAACCCTCGCCGGTTTTGCAGAGGCTTGCTGTGCTTCTGACGTGTCTGAGGATTGTTGCAGGGGGCGGGGGGGCTAACCCCCGTTGTGATTGTGATGGTTACCGCCCAGATACATTAGGGGTTCATTTATGCAGCGAACCTATCAGGCCGCCCTTGCTCACACTTACACGATCAAGCGAAGCTGATTGACTGTGTGGGCGTAAGCTTTGCAGCAGCTGAGGTTGTCAGCGGAACGGCGGCAGCTTTCCGAACACACTGACTCGAGCCATCAGAAGCAAAGCAAGTTAGACTCAAATCGGGAATGAAATCTTCCCAAAGCACATCAAGTTTTTTTTCAAGAGGAGAATATCGATGAGATCAATTGCAACATTTGTGCTCACTGCGTGTGTGGTCGCAAGCGCCAATACCATGGCTGAAAGCCGCCCGGTGGAATTCTGGGGGTGCAATCTGAACGAAGGCAAAAGCATGTCTGACATGATGGCTGTTGTAGGCCGCTGGAATGAGTATATGGATACGCTTGGGGATGGCACCTATGATGCCTATCTGATGACACCGGCTTATGGCGACTTGCTTGTTTATGACTTCCTCTGGGCAGGTGGCTGGGACAACCTTACGGCAATGGGGGCAGAAACAGACAAGTTTTATGGTAATGATGGTGGTACTGAGATGGATGCAGCCTTTGGAGAGGTAGCAACTTGCGAGGTCCACCATCTTTGGATGTCGACACAAATCCGAGAGAGTTAACAGCCACTTTCCGGGGAGGGCGGTTGTGCATGCCTGATGCATGACCGCCTCATTTGCATAATGGGAGCACTAGGCGGCGTCGTTGATAGCTCGTCAAGGTAGGCGCCCTTTCTAGGCAAGTAAAAGGTAAGTAGGGCTATCTGTCGTTGTAATTGTGATGGTTACCGCCGAGAGACACTAGGAGTCACACCCTGAAAGGTGGCGTCGCGACGTGTCCTAATCTCGCTACCTACCTTATCAAAAGGTGTGATGCACGCTGACTTGCAGTTGCCCCTTGCTCATTGCATCAGTTTTTTGCTGCATATACCCAACTTGGAGCCGACCCGCGTCACTAAACTGGTAACCCAATGCTGCGTAAAGCCGGTTGCGATCAAAGAAGTCAACATTTCTACCGCTGCCAATATCTCGCTCACCATTTATAAATATTTCGTTATAAAGCGCCAAGTACCAGGCGCCATTGGACAAACTAGGACGGTTGAGGGGGATGCTGGCAAATAACGCGTACCTCATCCTGGTTCTAAAATCTTGTCCGTTCACCCATCGCTGCTCTAATCTCATTCGATGCTTCAAAAATGTTCGTCTGCCCAAGTTTTGGGGAATTAGGACCTCTTGGTAAGCCCTATTTTCGGTAAGGGTTTTTTTTGAGGATCCGAATTGACCAGAGGTGATATTCGCAAGCCCGACGGTGTAGTTTTCTGCTGAGCCCTCGGGGCGATATGTCACGCCTCCCCTTACTAGAAGCTGCTCTAGGTCATTACTGCCATTCCAGGTGCGATATTGGATATCACCCTGAAAGCCAAAGGGACTATTAGAGAAATCTTTGCCATAAAAAAACATGTACCAAGCCCCAACCTGCGTCTCATCGACCTGATTCGCCTGCAGGTTTGTAATGCTCATCGCGAAGGTGAGGACCACACACAAGAACGCTCGACTGAATGCAGCTAACATCAAAGAACAGTTTTTTAGGCATTAAAACGAGGGCAATCAGCTTATCAAAGTATGATTTCAATGTAAGAGTTAATGTCCGAGCAAATGGGCGAGCCGTAAGTAATTAATAAGTCCCGCGATAGATATTTTGAAAATCAATCATTTAGCGGTCTTCGAAGCGGTTTTCTTCGCAAAAAATTCGTAAATTAATTAATATAATCAACGGCTTATGTGACATAGGCTACTGCTGAATCGCAATCCTCCCATATTTCGTAATCGCACCTCTCCCATATTTCGTAAGTGAATAGGACGATGGCTGAGCAGCATTGCTTGTAGCTATTTTGGCTCGATCTTTACTAAAGCCTCACCCAGGTTTGAAACGTAAAAGG
>CACOYM010000028.1 GCA_902631395.1 Halieaceae bacterium
GTTCGATCAAAGAGTTCCTCACCGCTCAGGTTGCACTCAAGTTTACGAACCATCTCAGGACGTTCTTTGTGAATTTCGCCGAGCGTTGAGGGTTCTACGTAAGAGAATGATTCATCAATTGGTAATTCCATTAGTTCGTCGTAAAGAGTAACTAATTCGGCACCACCGACGTCCTCATCGAGCGAGGCTTTTATTCGAGTGCTAATTTCTTCGATGTCACAGCCCTCTTCCTGGCGCTGTATCAGCTCGGCTCTAATTAGCCCTCGCTCCATAATTTTCATCGGACTTTTCCCTTATTTTTGTTTCTAGTCGCAAGTGGACATTAACTCAAACCAGAGCACACCTTGAGCAGATCAAGGCGACACCCGATGATCTTCACCCATAATTGAGTCTGACTTATTTGAGAGCGAAAGCTCTAAGGCTTGATGTCTTTTTATCTAAAGTTTGCCTCGGAAATTGTCTTAACGATTCGGGCGGATGGCGCTCTCCTCGATCTCATTCCCGACCCGCCGTCGCCAATCCGAACCACAGCGAGTTGTCTACCTTGGCGTTGCGCATTGCCCGCCTCGCCTCCAGGATAGTTTGTCCAGCCTTAGTCTGATCATAGAACCACTCTTCGGTTGCCCAGGGGCCAATAGGAGTGTCGGCCAGCTCACAAGCGAGTTCCTCATAATAGGTCCTAATATCGTGAACAGTCCCATACATGACCTCTAGCGCCCGCTCAGTTGGAAAACCTACTGAGTCCCAGGGCTCGCCGGACGCGATCTTTGCAAATTTGTCGAGTGCGTCAGGCACCTCCTCCACAGAAATTTGCATCCCTATAGAGCTTCGCTTGCTGCGTGCAAGAGCTCTGTCATACGCCGGACGCAACGCCTGCGCTTCATCTACAGCCGGGTGCAGAGTGGGATCCATCTGCGGTGGAAGGGCGCAAGCAACGGGCTTACCATCCTCGGCGTAAATGTGGACCGGATACTCCCTGATGACCGGTCCTTCTCTCTCCCCAAGCAACTCAAACGCGGTTCTCAGGACTGCAATCTGGAATTTTTTATCTCTCGGTTTTCCGAGGGGTAATCCAGGGGGAAATATTGTGTGCAATGCGCGGGGCACTCTCATTCGCTCCGCGACATCTCGGGCTCGAGTAATCACCACCGTCGCCAGTCCTGCCCTCTCAAAAACGTGCGCCAGCGTACAAACTGTGCGCGGGCATAGCGGACAGGTACCCGTGATTACTACGATGTCCACCTCTTCCGCGAGCATTTGCTTCGCGCAGTGCGGTCCAGAATCGAGGCGAATCTCAGAAACGGTCGTGGACTGATTACCTGCAAATGCGTAGTGATTATCTGCGACGTCACCAATTACGCCACCTGCAGCCATTTCTTCTAACCGATCGATTGGATAGACAACATTAAGGTCAGCAGCGAAGCCACCACGATCAAAATTGACGCTGTGATGACCAAGCATCAGGTCGCGCACGCCTCTTGGCAACGTTTCGTAATGAAAATCGCTGTCACCAATTTCGAAACCCGGCGTACCCATACGATGCAATGCGGCCGTGGTAACAATAGCAACCTTGCATTGGTCCATCGGCTTAGTCTCGCTGAAAGGAGTATCAGAAAACTCCGGTAGTGGCATGCTGGATGCGTATTTGCGCATTGCCACTTCATCCTTTCCAAAAACAGACATGGCGACTCCTTACTGAGAGATGAGCGAGTGTCTAGCTAATACGAGTTAGTTTCGGCATCCCTCGCGACCACGCAGCCGTGATAACCATGCTTGAAAGCGCGCCAATGGTCGCACAAGCAAAAGGGTTAGGGCCGATGCTAGCGAGCGCATCTGCGTTAATAAATTCGGCGTGGAGCGTGCCGAATACAGTGAAGCCCGCCAACATGCCGATCAGAGCACCTCTCTCCGTCACACCAGGCCAGACACTACCCAGAATCAATGGCCCGGCAAATGCAGAGGTTATGCCGCCGATACCCATCCAGACCAATAAAGCTATGTTCACATCCAGCAATGCCCACGCCATGGCCGCACTGGAGATCAACACAATCAGAGTTCCCCAACGACTTATAGTCAGCACGCGGCGATCCAGCTCTTCGCTGGTAAGGTTAGCCGACCATTTGGTCGCAAAAGTTCGACGATAAAGATCGTTGGCAAATACCTGCGCCGAGGAGACAACCAGGCCATCGGCTGTAGACATGACAGCACACAAAACCGCGATGCATAGAAAAGCAGCCAACGCTGTCGGTAAGACTGTGATAAACAATTCAGGTATCGCTTGATTAGAGCCCGCGGCAAGCAGGGCGTCACCAAGGTGCGCCCGCGCCAGCAAACCACCCAATGTGACAGCGGGCAGTATCATGGCAAAACAAAACGCCAGCAGTACAAAACGCCTGCGGCTTTCAGTTGAATCGAGCGCCCATAGTTTGTTGCCGAGGTGCGGTAGCATTCCCATTGGTATGTGTGCGATGACTATCGCACCAATCGCCCAGGGAGTGGCCACAATCAAGGCTGCGGGGTTAAATAATTGAGTGTTTTGATAGTCCAACTCAGTCAAGCGGCTCATGACTCCCGTGAGTCCGCCCTCCAAGCCAAAGCCTGAAAAAAACATAACTGCCACGCCAATAGCAATGGCCACCATCACAGCGCCTTGGACGCTATCGGTAAGAATGTCTGCATGTGCTCCGCCTAGCGTCACGTAAAACAGCAAAATGAGCGTCGTAATGATCAGCGCTGGGCCGGTAGGAAGACCCAGCATGGTCTCAAACATCACCAACCCAGATACCAGCTGACCCGCTAAGTAAAAGAGCAAGATCAATGACATAACCGCCGCGATGATGCGGATGCGATCAGAATCAAATCGGTCCCCAAGGTACTCTGGAATCGACCGACTGCCAAACTGATTGCCAGAATCTGAGACCACCCGTAAGCATATTAGGACACCGATATAGACCCCTATTGGGTACGCGAATGCGTAGAGGAGAATTGATACGCCGTGCGAGTAGGCCAAACCCGGCAGGCCAAGAAACGTTGCACCTGAGGCATTTGTCGCCGCAAACGCGAGTGCCAGGGTTAATGGCCCGTAGGAACCTCTTGCAACGGCATAATCGTCAGCCTGCGCAACGCGACGGCTACCCCAGAAGCCCAAGCCCAGCATGCAAGCGCTGTAAAGTGCAAAAAAAATCCATGCCCAGACCTGAAGAGTCACTACAAATCTATCCCCGGGATCTTTGCTCGAAGCGCTGAATAGATTCAGCAGCCCTATCTAGCGATCCTAGAATACGCTCTACTAACAAATCCATATCGACGCCTTCGGTACTCTTTTGTCCGGCGCGGTAGCGTGCATACACACCGTGCAAAATGGCCGCTGACTTCCAATGGTTAAAGGCATAATAGAAATCCAATTTCCGGATATCGCACCCAGTGTGGCGCGCGTAACGCTGTTCTAATTCCCCCCGAAGCGGCAAACCGCCAACAGACGTCGGGGCGTCGGGATATTTAGCAACATCGGCCTCGGTTTCTGGCCAGGTCTTTAGGGTATAAGCGAGATCAGCGAGTGGGTCACCAAGTGTGGATATCTCCCAGTCTATGACTGCGGATACCTCAGAGTTGTCACCGAACAAGCAATTGTGAAAGCCATAGTCACCGTGAACGACCCGCGCGGCCCCCTGCTCTGGCGTGTGATCAAGAAAAAATTGTCTGAGATCATGTGCTCGCGGATCATCCAGTTGAGCTGGTTCAATGGAGGCCTGCCAGGAGCGGTACCAAACATTTACCTGTCGCGCTATGTAATCCTCTTTCTTTGCAAATTCACCGAGTCCGATCTCGTCTGGATCAAATTTATGAAGGTTAGCCAGCGTATCAATAAATGAATTCGCCATTTTTTCGCGGGCGGCGTCTGGAATCCAGTCAATCGTCTGCTCCCTGGTGTGAAGTGGCCGCCCCTCTACGAACCCCATCACATAGAAGATAGCCCCGGTGACTTCTGCGTCATCACAAAACCCATAGGCTGCTGGAACAGGGAATCCTGTAGGTGCTAGTGAGGAAATTACTGCCCATTCTCGACCCATATCATGCGCCTTGGGCAGCAGTTTTCCGCGCGGCGGCCGGCGCACTACCGCCTGATTACCGCTCGCGTCTTGTAGCAAGTATGTCAAGTTTGAATGCCCGCCCTCTAGGCGTGTCCACTCAAAGGGTGGAATGAGACTCTGAGTATTATTGGCGACCCAGGCCTCAACAGCCGGGATGTTGTAACCCTCCGCCTCTCTGTTATCCAAGGTACTCAGCCCGCACTGCAAGTCGATCAACTTTCTCAGTGGCACCCCTCGGCAACGGTGCGTCCCTTAACCAAATTTTCTTGGGAATCTTAAAAGAGGCCAAATGCGGAACTAGAAAATCCTTTATCTCTTCTTCGGTAGTCGTGCAGCTCGCGCTCAAGTACACACACGCCCCTACATTCTCTCCAAGCCGATCGTCCGGAATCGAGAAGACCATGCCCTCGATTACACTAGGATGCAGGTGCAGCGCTGCGCTGACCTCAGAGCAAGATATATTCTCCCCGCCACGGATAATCATATCCTTCTTCCGATCAACGATCGTGATTACACCTTCTTCATCCACTGTGGCGAGGTCGCCGGTATAGAGCCAGCCATCACGAAGCGCTTCCGACGTCGCTTGCGGTTCGTCAAGATAGCACCTCAGATTGGTGACGCTTTTCAGCACCAGTTCACCTACCTCGCCGACGCTGACCTCATTATCCTCGTCGTCGACTATCCGCATTTCCATCAACGGAGGTTGCAGGCGGCCGGCCGCTTCGGGATTTTGCAAATAGGGCTCGCCGCGCATCCCGATACCTGGGCCACCTGTTTCAGTCATGCCAAACCCAGTGCCGGGCATGGCGTGCGGAACCCTCGTTGCAATCTCTGCTACCTGACTTGCGGGACGCTTAGCGCCACCAGAATCGATCGTGCGCAGCGAGCGCAGTGTGCTGCCCATCTTTGCCGCAGCCTCCAAAAGTTCCGCTGACATGGTGGGCACGCAAGCAAAACGAGACACCTGCTCACGGTCAATCAGCTCGACAGCGCGGGCCGGTGCCCACTTACTCAGGATCACCGCCTTCATACCGATCCAGAGAGCTAACAGAAATCCAGCGTGAGTCGCCGAGATATGAAAGAACGGCGTCGTGATCATCGTGCATGGCTGGTAAGCATTGCCGTCATCATCAATTGGCGGGTTCGGAGCCCACCCCATGAGATTGGATACCTGAATGCTAAAGAGCCACGACTGTATCGCAGAGACCGCACTGCGATGGGTAAGCACGACTCCCTTAGGGTGCCCAGAAGAGCCAGAGGTGTACATAACACAGAAGTCATCGTCAGGATCGACCTTTACATCTGGCAAGACCGTATCGTCACGAGTATCAATTATGTCCCAGAACGATCGCACTTTCTCCATGCTTGCGGTCCGGACTAATACTTGCTGAACACCCAACGCCTCGGCAAACGGGTCCAAATTAGCTGATCGGGGTTCATCTACAAAAGCCAACTTGGCCTCGCATTTGGCGAACGCGTACTCGAGTTCTTGGCTTGTCCACCAACTGTTTAAAAATACGGGTATTGCCCCCGCACAAGCAATTGCCATGAATAGCATCGGGTACTCAGGGCAGTTACGCATCAAAAGCCCCACGCGCTCGCCAGGCTTTACTCCTAAATCTGCAACCAGCGCTTGCGAAAGTTTTTGGATTGCCGCATGAACTTCGCTAAACGAGTAGCGCTCGTCCTCGTATACAAGGAAGTCTCGGTCGCCATGCCGCGAACACAATTCAAGATAATCGCGCAACGTGCGCGGTCCATTTTTAAATGTTGTAAACGTGACTCCACGAATATCACGCCGCTCTAGCGCAAAAATATCCTCACTGCTCGTAACGTGATTTATCGCCTCTTCTGTGCAATCAAAACGCATTAGTGCTGGCGGCCTCACCCCGCCGAGTCTCTAGTCTTTCGAGAATCTCTGAGTGAGTTTTACGATCGATTCGGTACCAAGTCATAAAATATATCCCAACCAAGTAGAGTCCAAGGTAGACAGGGCCGTTTAAAAATAGCAGGCCGTCAATTGCCTCTGGCGGAACACCGACCTCCTGAGCATTCTCTGGAAACCCGATGAACTCCAGTCCAAATCCCGCCAACAGCCCACCCACCCCCTGTGTCGACTTCTTACCAAAACTGCGGACAGAAAATATCACCCCCTCTGATCGACAGTTCGTCTGCAACTCGTGCTGATCAGCGATATCCGCAAGCTGTGAATCGATGACGATGTAAGAGACCGGGAAAACCAAATAAGCAAGCAACAAGGGCCCGAAGATTGCAAACAAATAATAAGGAGAATCGCTCGCAGGGAAAAAGTCGATCAACATCAAGAAGTGTGGCAACGGCACAAGAAAGCTCACTGCTAGCGTGGTTGCAATCACGATCTCTCTCTTTTCAAAATTCTTCGAGAGGAAGTAAAGCAATGGAAGAGCGACAAACACTCCAGGCATCTTAGCCACCCCAGCCCAGAACATTTGTTCTGTTGACAGCTCATAAACGTAGATATACGCATAATTCGCAACGACACTAATAATGCCGAGCCCGATCATTATGATCAGCAGACTTAGGCACGCGGCAAGGAAAGACGGATTGCTTAGCAGCAGACCGATTTCAGCAAGGTAGTCGCGAGTGGAAAAATTTTGCGCGTCCTCCACCTTCTGCATGTACGGCAGCTGGTCTAAGGTACTGAGAGTGCAAAGCAAAACCGAGAAAAAAATTGTGACTGAGCCAGTCCAGGCCATCACTACATAGCCCGCTTCGTTTACCAGACTGTTTGTTCCCTCCTCGACCGTCCCGAAGATAACGTAGTACAGGATTGACACCACCAAGGTCGAAAGAATCATCTCGGCGACGTTGTTGTAACCAAAGACCGAAGTTCGGTCCTCATAGTCATCAGTTAGCTCTGCGCCCAGCGCGTCGTGCGGTATCAGATAGAAAGTTTGTCCGAGCCGCACCATCGTAAAGAATACGACGAGCCAGACAACTAGCCCTGTTTCGCTGAGGCCATTGACAGGTTGATACAGAAAGTAGAACCCGATGGCTATCGGGAATGCGGAAAAAAACATGAAAGGATGACGTCTGCCCCACCGGCTGTGGAACCGATCAGACCAGAGACCTACAATTGGATCTGCGACAGCGTCGAGGATACTGACAATTAAGAAAGCCATCCCAACGAGCGCAGGGGAGACTCCCAACACCTGGTTGTAGAACAACATTGTTGTGATCCCGCCTGCGGTGACGGTCGCTTCCTGCAGCGTGCCAGAAGCAAACAGTAGCTTGGTTCTAATCGGGACCTTGCGGCGCCGGTCTTTTAGTTCGTCGCCAGTCTCGGTCTCGGTCTCTGTCACCGGCCTTTGAACTCCGGCTCACGCTTCTCGATGAAAGCCTTGGCAGCATTCTTGTGATCCTCGGTCCCCGCGCAGTGGATATGATGTGACACCTCAAGATCTAGGCAATCATGCACATCGCCCGAGGTTAGCGCTCTAGCGAAGTTTTCTTTCATGTATCCAAATGCGACAGTTGGACCTTTTGCAAGACGTTTCGCGATCTCATCTGTTTTAGTAGCAAGATCTTCTGGCTCTACTACCCAATTGGTCAGGCCGAGCCGCAATGCCTCGTCGGCGTTGACTCTCTCCGACAGAAAATACAACTCTCGAGCCTTTGCCGTACCAACAAGCTGCGATAGGAACAGGGTACCGCCATAGTCTCCGGGAAAACCAATGCGCGCAAAGGCGCTGGTCAAGATGGCTTTTGAGGACATGATGCGTAAATCACAGGCCAGCGCTATACCCAAACCGGCACCAGCGGCGGCCCCAGGCAAAGATGCAATCGTAGGCTTGGGCATTTTGTACAAGCGCCCTGACGTCGCCCGCTGGTATATGCGTTGCCGGTTGATGGCCTCGTCAACTGTGACTGTGCGAGCGCCCTCGTTGCGGGCCGCCATCGCTTTCACATCGCCACCTGCGCAGAAGCCTTTACCGCCGCCAGTGACCACCACACAGCGCACGTCGGAGCTAGACTCGGCATACGCAAGCTGCTCTGCGAACGCATCCAGCAACTCAAAAGTCAGAGCGTTACGTGCCTCTGGACGGTTCAGGGTGATAGTCAGCACACCCTCATCCATCGAAGCCATTAATTGATCTGTTCCCGTCGAAATCTCTTCTGCGGTCATAATTCCCCCTGTCTTTTAGTTTTATCGGGCGAGTATATAGGCCCCCAACCTAGCCACGAGCCGGTACTTTGACGAAATGCACCCATTTTTTTTGGTGTTAATAAATCAGACTAAATTGATGTCAGTGCCGCAGACGGAGACTTTGCTGTCGCTAACCTCTAGACCGTGCCTTTCAGCAGCCAAAAACAGGGCACCTTTATTCTTCACCTCTACGTCAATGGCGCGGAGACCCGCGCCGCGACCGTCGGTAGCTTTTACAAACCGGACTTCGCTGGTGCCATAAGACAGAATTGGCATTCCCGACGATGACCCTAACTCGCGACCGAAGGCTAATGCCCATCGACCTGCCGTATCCTGTGGATCATCAGATTGTATTTCGGCGCCGGTAATGTTTCCGACGTTGGTCGCAATTCGCTCACCCCAATCAGTCCCTGCCCAATACCAAGCTTCCGGCGGATCCATCATGTCCAGCGAGGCGATCGCGCCCGGTACATCTTTTGGATGCAGGTGCACAGCCTTTGCCCGCTCAGTGTCGATGTTGTAGACAATCCGTATATCGGTACCAGCTAGACGGGCCTTTTCATGATCAAGGTCTTCAACCTGGACGATGACCATGTAACCACCATCACCGCCGCGTCGCTCAAGCAAACGGCCTGCGGTTGTTTTGTCTTGGATGGGAGATACGACCTCGAGGAAGGTGTCTCCCAATGTCATAACTATATTTTTCAGACCAAATGTCTGAATTTTTGGATCGATGTGCGCGTCTTCAAGTCCAAAAAGATCCATTAGCGCTGCTTGTACTGGCCCCAAGTGCTCCGCCACTAATGCAATTTGTCTAATGCGCATGCTCGTTACCTCAACCGGGTGAAATACGTTTAGAAAAAAAACACGCCGTCGAAAATCAGTGTGCTCCGCTCAGAAGCCTGTGTAAAAATCCGCGGGGTGTCAACGCTGAAGCCGTTGGGCTTCCCCCACAACGACAGAACACTGAAGGAGAAGTATGAACGGAGCACAAGCACTGATGAAGACTCTCAGCGATAGCGGCGTCGAGGTCTGCTTTGCGAACCCTGGGACATCAGAGATGCAGCTCGTCGCGGCGCTTGATGAACAGCATGGCATTCGGGCGGTGCTTGGTTTGTTTGAGGGCGTTGTCACTGGGGCTGCCGATGGCTACGGACGCATGAGTGATAAACCTGCTGCAACTTTGCTGCATCTTGGTCCAGGGCTCGCTAATGGTCTCGCCAACCTCCACAATGCTCGCCGTGCCTTATCTCCAATTGTCAATATAGTCGGTGACCATGCTGTCGACCATATTGCGCTGGACGCGCCGCTGACCTCTGACATCGTGGGCGTCGCCACCCCGATGTCAGACTGGGTCGCGACCTCGACATCAGCCTCGAACCTCGCTGAAACGGGTGCCGAGGCTGTGGCGATTGCGTGTCGCTACCCTGGACAAATCGCCACCATGATTGCACCGGGTGACCATGCCTGGACAGATGGCGCCGTGCCAGCGGCGCCTGCGACACCGCCCAAGGTGCCGAGAGTGTCCGACGAAGAGATCGAGGCTGCGGCGGAGCTACTTCTAAAGCCTGGTCGGTCAGCATTGTTCATCGGTAATCGCGCGCTGAGAGAAAAGGCTCTGTTTCAGGCGGGCCGAGTGGCAGCAGCGACCAATGCACGACTGATTTCCGACACTTCGCCAGCCCGCCTGCAGCGCGGCCTAGGACGGGTCGCAGTGCAGCGCATACCGTACTTTGCCGAATCTGCCGTCGACTTCATGAAGGGCATTGAGCAACTGGTTTTCATAGGCACCAAGCCACCTGTCTCTTTCTTCGCGTACCCGAACCGGCCGAGCGAGCTGTCACCGGAAGGGGCCATTATCACGCGGCTCGCCGACGAGCGGGTAGATGCCGAAGACACATTGCGCAGATTGGCTGACACACTTAACGCGCCAGACAATCCAATACACTTACAAACGAGTGAGGAACTGCCTGCAGTCGAGGACGGGGTGCTTGACCAGCGATCACTCGGCATCATTACGGCGCAATTGCTCCCGGCGAATGCCATTGTCTCGGACGAGGGAGTGAGCAGCGGCGGACAGGTCTACCGCTACTCAGCTGGTGCGCCAAAGCATGACTGGATGACAATTACCGGCGGCGCCATCGGTCAGGGTCTTCCCTTGGCAACCGGCGCTGCTATCGCTTGCCCGAACCGCAAGGTGATCGCTATTCAAGCCGACGGATCTGCCATGTATACCGTCCAAGCCCTATGGACAATGGCGCGTGAAAATTTAGACGTGACAGTAATTATCTTGAAAAACAATAGTTACGGAATTTTGAATATCGAACTGGATCGGGTAGGCGTGACTGCGCCCGGCCCCAAAGCGCTGTCGCTTCTTGATCTGACCAACCCCGTCATCGACTGGGTAGCGATGTCTCATAGCATGGGCGTACCAGCACAAAGCGCTAGCACCACACAAGAATTTCGGACGGCATTGTCTGCGGCTGTAGCTCATGACGGCCCTCGGCTCGTGGAGGCCGTGCTGGCTTGATTTCACCAAAGTTGGCTTGCCCACATCGTGACTGCAGCCAAAAGCGCGTCTCCAAAATCGGCATAGGCGCGCACCCATAAGACCACTTCTTGGCGTGGAGCAAAGCAGCGATGGTTGTACCTACCCCTACCTGCCGAGCCAGAGTGCTAATGCGCTATGTCAGTCAGTTCATAGTCTTCGATAGTTGAAAAGAAGTCGCTCAAGATGGCACAACGGTCAAAATGCTCTCGGATAACAATTTTGCGAGGGTTCTGTGGGCGATCAATCCAATCCTTGCCCAGAAGAATTGGGGCGGCGATTTCTTTTGCTTGAGCCCAAGCCGGGTTCTTGATGATAGCGAGCGCGGCCATATCGTACAGCGCGCGTGATGGTGGCGTACCACTCATCCTGACATGCTCTAGTAAATCGACTGAATAATCGCCGAAGCACGTGAAGACGCCGCCATTGCGCCCGGTGACGGGCAGGGACTGTGGGCCACGCCCAGCAACATTCTCTCGTAAATCTTGTAAAGTTACCCGCACGGCGCTGGTCCCTGAAGGCTCAAAGTAGCGAACCACGACGATCTCAAACTCTACCTCGGTGTCCAGGACGTAATTCACGGCTTCAGGGTCATTTTCGAGGTTATACTCACCGGGGCCCGGATAGTTGGACCCGAGCCAGACGACTTTAACGTCTTTGGCAATGCGCGGCGCTTTTTTTAAAGCCAACGCAACGTTCGTAAGCTTGCCGATCGCCACAATCACTAGCTTTTCCTCCGAGGCTGCATCAGCGCGGTCGATCATCAAATCTACGGCGGCGTGACCATCAAAGTCTGGTCGTTTCAGATGTGTTGCAATTTCATTAAAAGACGCTGACGCGCCGCGAATGACTGCAAGTTGGGGATGCAGATTGCAAAGCCTCACCACCCGCTCAGCTTCTAAGGCTTGCGCTTCAATGTCCCCACCATTATTGGTGCGATTGACCGTAAGGCCTTCTACAAAAAAAGATGCCCCGCTGAGAAGCAGATAAGCAATCGCGTGCTGGTCGTCTATCTCATTATTAGCGTCGGTATCGAGCAGAACGCGGATTTTGTTGGACACAAGCTCTGATCAAACCTTTGAGCTAACCAAAAGATCCAAGACGTTCGGCGGTGTCCGTAATCTCGTACTCTGTATTTGTCTCGTAATCCAGGGCCGCAGTCACGGAGCCCGACAAACCCTGGGCATAGAGATCTTTGAACGCCGCGACCGAGCCTGGGCTGCAAGAGGCGATGCCGTCGGTTATCTCTCTGACAGTCTCGTCTAGCTTTTCAAGCGGAACCGCATTGTTAGCGAGCCCCCACTCGGCCGCTTGTTTTCCGGTGAACGTGCGCGCGGTGTAAGACAGCTCACGGGCCTTCCTCACCCCGACCGCGTCGGCAAGCCGTGCGCTCATTCCCCACGTCGGGCGCAGCCCCCACTTAGCATGGGTGTCGCCCAACTTTGCTTCCTCTGCCACAACGATAAAGTCAAACGTTAGGGCGAGCTCAAGCGCACCCGTGAAACAGAACCCGTTAATTTTGCCGATCACGGGCTTAGCGCATTGCTCACTCAACTCAATTAAGTTGAGCGCAGGCTGATCGACGACATTGCCCACATAGCCTGCATCAACCTTGCGATCTCGCATCTCCTTAAGATCAAGACCCGCACAGAATGCTCTGCCCTCTCCGGTCACCACAATGCAACGCACCTCGTCATCGGCAATTGCTATCTTCATGGCCTCATACCATTCGGTCATCATTTGCACTGTCAAGGCGTTCAGTGCATTCGGTCGGTTCAACGTGATAGTCGAAACACCACCTGCCACCTCATACCTAATCTGATCAAATTCCATCTTTGACTCCTCTGCACTCACCAGAGATCGTGGTGACGTACCTCATTGCGACCAACCACCATATGATGAACCTCATCAGGACCGTCGGCAAAACGCAAATGCCTTTGATTCGCATACATGTTCGCAAGGGGAGTCCAATGCGACATACCGGTGGCCCCATGCACCTGAATTGCTTGGTCGATAATTTGACAGACTTTTTCCGGCACCATTGCCTTGACAGCACTCACGTAAACGCGCGCTTCCTTGTTACCCAGGATGTCCATGGCCTTTGCAGCCTGAAGCACCATCAGACGACAAGCATTAAGTTCTATGCGCGCGCGGGACACCAACTCCAGATTTTTGCCGAGTTTGATAATCGGTTTTTTGAAGGCAATGCGCGTTGCACCGCGTTTGACCATCAGCTCGAGCGCAACCTCAGCTTGCCCGATTGAGCGCATGCAGTGGTGGATCCTGCCAGGGCCCAAACGAAGCTGCGAAATTTCAAAACCGCGGCCCTCGCCAAGCAAAACGTTTTCCTTTGGCACTCGTACATCAGTGAATTTAATGTGCATGTGGCCATGCGGCGCGTGCGGGTCACCGTAAACCATCATAGGTCCAAGAACGTCAACGCCAGGCGTATCCATTGGCACAAGTATTTGCGACTGCTGGCGGTAAGGCTCAGCCTCTGGGCTCGTCTTCACCATGACAATCATAATTTTGCATCGTGGATCGCCTGCTCCGGAGATGTAATACTTTTCACCATTGATAACCCAGTCATCACCGTCAAGGACTGCAGACGTCTCAATGTTGGAGGCATCGGATGAGGCAACGTGAGGCTCGGTCATAGCATAGGCCGAACGAATTTCACCTTCTAGAAGTGGCTTCAACCAGGTTTCCTGCTGTTCCGGTGTGCCAACCCGCTCAAGAACCTCCATGTTGCCGGTATCGGGTGCACTGCAGTTCAAGGTCTGTGACGAGAGCGGGCTTTTGCCCAACTCAGCTGCTATGTATGCGTAGTCAAGATTATTTAGGCCCTTGCCAATTTCCGACGAGGGCAAAAAGAAGTTCCAAAGACCTGCCTCCCGTGCTTTCTGTTTTGCACCCTCAAGTAGCTCGAGCTGCTTGGGGTGCCAGACCCAGGGATCGTCTTTTTCTTTCTGGAGCGTGTAAAACTCATCTGAGATCGGGTCAACGTTTTCTGCAATGTGCTTTTTTACAGCATCTAAAAGCGGCTGCGCTTCAGGCGACATCGCCAAATTAAAGAGCTCTGGGTTAGTGTCGTGCATCTTGTTCTCCTCAAGTCCGACTAATGATATCGCTTCAAATCCTCGGTCTCACACTCAAGTGCTAGCGGGTATTCAAGCAAGTCCCCCATATTTGGATAACAATACC
>CACOYM010000029.1 GCA_902631395.1 Halieaceae bacterium
TACTACAACAGTGAGTACGAGGATCAGCAGGTGTCTACTTTCGTCGGGCTTGGGTTTGTTGTTACCAACGCGGCCAGCACTGAGATTCAGGGCTTCGAACTCGACGCAGCGTTTCAGGTCACGGAAAGACTTCGTTTGAACTTGGCCTTCGGAACGGTTGACGGTGAGTACGGTTCTTTTGAGGGGGCTGGCTGTACCGCGCAGCAGCAGGCGGAGATGCAGGCACTTTCGATCCTGTCTGGCGGCTTAACGCCTAACTCACCAGTTACCTCGGTGACTGTTGATGGCAGAACTTGCTCTCAAAAGTTCCTTGGAAATGGGGTTCCCTCAGGTCAATCTCAGGATCTGTCAGGTGCACAAATTAGTGCTGCTGAGTACTCGGGTTCGTTTGGCGCCCAGTATGTTCAACCCCTGGGTTCTATGATGTGGTTTACCGAACTTGACGTGAACTTTATCGATGACTACTTCATGACGGGTGATCTTGACAGTAACGACGTACAAGAAGGTTATGAGTTCGTTAACATCCGCACCGGCCTTCGGGGTGACAACTGGATGCTGATGCTCTACGGCCGGAATATCACTGATGAGTTGACCGCGAGTGGTGCGGCTGACGTACCCTTGGCACGCGGGTCACACTTCCAGTATCGCGCTCGCGGTGAGGTATGGGGTATTCAGGCGGCGTGGGAGTTTTAATCTGTTTGGCTGATAGTTGTGAGACGGGCGGCCTTGGCCGCCTTTTTTATTGCCTACTATCCGTGATCCTAACTAATTTGACTGGTGTTGGCGTAGAGTTATGAAAACGTTTTTTAAATGGACTCTAATCTTTACCGCGCTACTAATAGCCTGGCTGGTGTGGCTAGGCTGGTTCTCAGCGCGCCCTCCTCTAATGACCGATCTTGCGACGTTGGCGGGGGACGGGTCCACTCTCGATTATTGCGCGTTGCCAGTTTTGGATGACTCAGGAACACTTGCCGCTGACATTCCTAAGGGCAATACGCCGGGTTGTGGTTATGATCATTTCCCCCTGCCTCTTTTAGCCGCGTGCACAGAATCTCTGCCAGCAGAGGCCGATGATATCCGTGGGCTGTGGCGGGGTGTGTCAGGGGGACACGTGGGGCACGTGGAGCGTATCGAGCAGTGTGGTAGCCGCGTGGTCGTAACAGCAGCCGGTCTAATTCATGATTACGGACCCAACAGCACAGGTGGGCTCAACACCAACGATACAGAGGGTTCGGTGTTGTTTACGCTGGGTGGAGAGGAGCATTGCATGCGGACCTCAGCGAGTATGATTTGGGAGGACAGCACCCTCAATTTTTATGTTTTTGGGTGGGGCCCAAAAGTGGTTCGCCGCTATCGCGAGGGTGATGAGTTGATCTGGGAGTACGTGGATGGCTCGGTGACACGCATGGAAAGGATATGTCGCTTACCTGAGAAGCACAAAGTGCCCCGGCCTCGGGGTAGACGGATTGAATTGTTTTAAAGCCTTCATGCGCTAACCCAATACCTCAAGAGGCGATAGGAGATGTCAATGCTCACGGAAATGTGGGTCGATCGGACCGATTATCACCATACTCGAGTCGTAGAGTCTGATCTGCCGGTGCCTATTGAGGGCGAGATACTGGTCGCCATCGATAAATTTGCCATGACTGCAAATAACGTCACCTATGCCGCCTCGGGAGATTTGTTTGGTTATTGGGAGTTCTACCCCACCGGGACAGAGTCGTGGGGCAAGGTCACGGTGTGGGGTATTGGAGAAGTCATCGCCAGTGCTACGGGCGCGATTGAGGTGGGAGAGCGACTGTATGGTTTCTTCCCCATGAGCAGCCATGTTGTTATGACGCCCGGCGATGTCACGGACCGAGGATTTGCCGATGTCGTGGCGCATCGCCAAGCGCTACCTCGGCTTTACAACCAGTACGCGCGAATCCGATCTGAACCCGCTGCATTGCAAGCTCTCGAGGATCAACGCTGTATTTTCTTTCCACTGTTCATGACCGGCTATGTGATTGCTGACCTGCTTTTGGATAATGATTGGTATGGCGTGGACCAGATTGTGATTGGCTCCGCATCCTCTAAAACAGGGTTTGGCACAGCGGCGTTCGTACGAGCAGCGGGCTTCGACGGCGCCATCGTGGGATTAACGGGTGAGCAGAACGTCGCCTTTGCTGAGACCCTAGACTGCTATGACAGCGTGGTGCCTTATGGCGATGTCCACACCCTCGCTAATACTCCGGCTGCCTATATCGATATTGCCGGCGACGTGGGCGTGCGATCCCGGTTGCACCGTCATCTCAATGAATGTGCGGTTTGCACGTTACTGGTCGGGGCAACGCATTGGGATCAGTTCGCCAAGTCAATGGATGGCGGTGCTCTCTTGGGCAATGAGCCCGAGGTGTTTTTCGCGCCGGCGCAAATTGAAAAGCGCGACACTGATTGGGGGCGTGGGGTGATGATGGGTAGGGCCTATACTGCCAGCATCGAATTAGTTCAGAGATTGGCGCCCACGTTGGTGATGGAGTCACACGCAGGTGTCGAGGCCTGCAACAGAACTTGGCAAGCTTTATTGAATAACCAAGTATCGGGTCAGCTTGGCGTGATGCTTTCCCTTCAAGCTGACGCTTGACAATGGAATATCTCCCGGCCTGAACCACAAGACAGGCGGTGGAGTATCTAATGCGTAGATAGATACGCGAGGTTAGTGACCTTCGCTAGGCGCTACTAGTTTGTGAAAAAGAGAATCAGCACGATGAAGAAAATTCTGTTCATTCTGTTGGCCGTTAGTTTGCCTGTCGGTGTGGCCACAATGGCTAATCCGGCGGGGCTGAAAATTGAGGGCTGGCCCGCTATGACGGTATTGGCGCTGGGCTGCTTTGCGATCCAGTGGCTCGCTTTCGTGCCGGCCAGATTGTTGGAAACCGAGAGTTTTTATGACCTCACGGGAAGCCTGACTTATATCGCGGTCACTTTGGCAGCTGTCGTGGCCGCAACGACGCCGTCCAGTACGCAGTGGCTTATCGCGGCCATGATTTTGGTCTGGGCAGGGCGTCTCGGCAGCTTCTTATTCCGCCGTATTCATGCCGCCGGCGGTGATCAGCGCTTTGACCACATCAAAGTGTCGTCCGCCCGTTTCTTTGTCGCATGGACATTGCAGGGTGCCTGGGTAGTGATGACTAGCTGCGCGGGGGTCGTTGCTATCTTGAGTGCGCAGCAGCCTGCCGGCGCTATTTTTATTATCGGCGCACTGATGTGGGTCATTGGTTTCGCGATAGAAGTCATTGCGGATCAGCAAAAGTTGCGATTTAGGACAGATCCCGCCAATGAGGGGCGTTTCATTACCACCGGCCTGTGGGCACGCTCACGGCATCCCAATTACTTTGGTGAAATCTTGTTGTGGGCTGGCATCGCTGTCATGGCCATACCCTATTTATCAGGCACCAAGTGGGTGGTGATGTTGTCACCGATCTTCGTGTATGCCTTGCTCACGCGAGTAAGTGGCATTCCTACACTGGTGCGGAGGGGTCAGGAGCTGTGGGGGAACGATCCCGCTTATCAGGCCTATCTCAACAGCACGCCGCAGCTTGTGCCGCGACTGTTATGACGAGTCGCCAGAAAGTTATTCCTTTGGCCCCGGGGCGCGGCGCGTCCCCCGCACACGCCTACTAGGAGTTGGATCCAAACAACCTCCGCCAGACACCGACCGGTTCGGTAATTTCAGCTTACCTCGCGTAACGGTGTGCCAGGTGCGCATCTAGGAGTGCGGTAACGGCCAGCATAAATAGGCTCAGTAACACGCGCAGGTCACCGAGATAAATGCGCGGCTCAATCGGATAGGCAATGGTTTTTTCGAGTCCCGCCAGTTTGAAATCATGGCGCTCGTAAAATTCAGGGTTTCCGATGATATCGATGAGTGTGCGCCGGCTGCGATAGCGCATGATGGCGCCGTCCGACCAGGTTTCGGCACCTTCAATACCCAATAAATCGAGGCTGTCAGCTACCGACTTACCCACTACAACAGGGTGGCTCGCGCGGGAGAGCAACGCGGGGATCATGTGTTCCATGTACAGATCGATCAGTGTTTGCGCATCGGCATCGGGTGGGGCGCCCTCCTTCTGCGGCGGATTCTTCGCGAGGTCGACTGCGTTGAACATCAAAAACTGTCGACCGGTGTCATTTTGAAGAAACTCTAACAAGGCGCCGCGCGCCGACTGGTTTCCACCCAGATTCTGGTCCTGGGTTTTGGAGATAAATGCTTGAATTTCGGCGTCTGTCAGCGGGCCACCGAAGTCAGTGTACCAGCTGAAGAACACTGCGTAGAGCACCAGTGAGCCTAGCCACAGTTTTTGTCGTGATGTCATGCCGGCAGTCTCCATTGCGATTGTTATGGTGCCTGAGAGCGGTACCCCCAAGGAGCGCCTTTTAGTCTATCGGTGGCAGCAATCGTAGCACTGATAAATCACTTAATAGCAGCAGCGATACCCGGGATGACAGAGAAACTAGTGTTACACGGCTGCTTTCATGCAACACCGCTTACATATTGGCACTGTTTATGCCAATATGTCAGTCGCGTTGTCAGGTTGCAAGGAGCCATGATTATGTCCCCCGAACCCGTCCAGCTGGTCGGAGGAACCGGCTCACCCTACACTCAGAAAATGTTGGCGCTGTTGCGCTACCGGCGCATTCCCTATGCCATTACGTGGGGCCAGCCAGAGCCAATTTGTAAGGCGCTTGGCGTCGAGGCACCCAAACCCACATTTATGCCCACTTTCTTTTTTGACGACGGCGGCGAAGTCACTGCGCACTGCGATTCCACGCCGATAATTCGTCGACTGGAGGCGGACTACGCCGGGCGGTCAGTGTTGCCTGAGGATCCAGCACTCGCCTTCATCGATTATCTTATTGAAGACTTCGCCGACGAGTGGTGTACCAAATACATGTTCCACTATCGCTGGTACTTTGAGGCCGATGCTGACAACGCCGGCACTAAGTTACCGCTTAGCATGGATGTCTCTATGCCCCAGGATCAGTTTCAGCAGTTCAAGGATTACATCTCCAAGCGGCAGATCGAAAGACTATGGGTCGTGGGATCGAATGACGAGACGGCACCCACTATTGATGCCAGTTATCGACGGTTTCTTGCGGTGATGGAGGCACATCTTGCCAACCAGTCTTTCATGCTGGGCCATCGCCCAGGTGCCGGCGATTTTGCTTTATTTGGCCAGCTCAGTCAGTTGGTGGGCTTTGATCCTACGCCACGGAAGATTGCCCACGCCGTCTCGCCGCGCACAGTCGGCTGGGTCGATCGCATGCCGGATTGCAGCGGCTTGATGCCTGAGAGCTCAGATTGGGTTGCTGTTGAGGACCAGCCGGCGAGCCTTAGGGGGTTACTGGAGGAAATCGGGCGGGTCTATACGCCGGCACAACGTGCGAATGCCCAAGCCGTGATGGCTCAGGAGAAAACCTGGGAATGCGAGATTGATGGCGCGACGTGGCACCAGCGTACTTTCCCTTATCAGGCCAAGTGTTTGCAGTGGACCCTGGATCAATACGGGCAGCTTTCGGCGACTGATCAGGCGCGCGTCAATACACTGATCGCGGATACCGGAATTGAGCTAATGCTGGAGGGTGTTCAATGAGTGCTGCTCCGATCAAAAATCGGGTGACCGAGATCACGGGAACTGAGTATCCCATCGTGCAAGCGCCCATGAGCTGGATCGCCAGAGCTCAGCTTGCCTCGGCAGTATGCAACGCCGGTGGCATGGGCATTATTGAGACTGGCTCGGGTGAGCTCGACGCGATTCGCGAGGAAGTGCTCAAAATGCGCGACCTTACCGAGAAGCCTTTTGGTATGAATGTTGCGCTCGCCTTTGTGAAGGGCAGCAATTTCATCGACTTCGTGATCGAACAGAACCTGCCTTTTGTCACGACCTCTTCAGGCAGCCCCGCGGTTTGTACTGATATCTTTCAGCAGGCGGGTATCAAAGTTTTCCATGTGGTGCCTACGCTCGATATGGCGTTTAAGGCGATCGACTGTGGCGTGGATGGATTGATCGTTGAAGGTGGTGAGGGTGGTGGTTTCAAAAACCCAAGCCCGGTCTCGCTCATGGTGCTCCTGCCACTCATTCGCTCTCGCACTGATGTCCCGATCATTGCCGCGGGTGGAATTTGCGACGGCCCCTCGATGGCTGCCGCTTTCGCGATGGGTGCCGAGGGTGTCCAAATGGGGACCCGCATGTTGAGTAGCGCTGAGTCCCCTGTTCACCAGAACTGGAAGCAGGCCGTGGTCGAGGCGAAAGAGACCGACACGGTATTCTTAAATCAGCAATCCCGGCCGGCATTGCGGGCGCTGCGCACCGAGCGCACCGCCGCACTTCAGCGGCTGGGGGCTTTCGATTTCCGTGAGCAGCTGGCCGGTGTGCAAGTGCTGTATTTTGGCGGCGAAATGGAGGCGGCGATTCCGCTCTCCGGTCAGGTGGTAGGCCGCATCGATGTGGTACAACCCGTGGTTGAGGTGATCCAGGGCACCATGACCGGTTTTTATGATTCGCTGCGTCAATTGAAGGGATATTCGAGCCCGTAATGTTTGATCAGAGCAACGCGCTACTCACTTTGCTGGGCTCCAATAGCCCTCCGGTCACCGGGGAGATGGAGAACTATCTCCGTTTAAAGCAGATTCTCTGTCGACTGGAGAGCATGCAGTGTCCCGCCGCGCGTGAACTGACAGCCTGATGGTGTCCCACGTAATTGCTTGTTCGCTACTCAAACCGTCGCTGCTGGTGTTGAGTGTTATGGTCGCAATGTCGGGTAATGCTGAAAACGAGCTAGCTGGCTACTGGCAGCATGAGACTGACCCTGTATGGATCGAGATGCAGCCGGAGGCCGGTCAGGGGATCATATCCCGTAACGACAACAGGCCGGATCTCGCAGGTTTTTTGATCGTCACCGACCTTGAAGCCAGCGATAGCCCTAATGCATGGTCCGCGCAGGTCTTCGCCGCGCGCTTGGGGGAGTACCGTAAAGCGGATATCACTCTATCTTCTGATGAGCGCATGGTGATCACTGTTAAGGTTAGGTTTATGCGTCGCTCGGTGGAGTGGCGCCGTGTATCAGAGGTGCCGCTAGCGCCAAATGACGAGTAAACTGTTGCTATGGCAACAATAAAGATCGTTTCGCGGCATGAGTAAACGTCTGGTTTTCGCTACCGGCCTGCTGGCACTCACCACTGCCTGTACCGAAGAAGTCGGTCTGCTGGGTGAGGATCGAAACTTTGGCGGGCGCGGGGGCAACTCGCTTGAGCCCGTGATGGACGTACTAGATAGGACACCGCCACCCGTCAACCCGCTCCGCAACGCGTATTTTGGCGATCTGCATGTGCACACCGAGTACTCTTTTGACGCTTACAACTTCGGCACGACCGCCACGCCCTACGACGCCTACCGCTTTGCTCAGGGCGAGGCGATCGAGCACCCGGCAGGCTATCAAATTCAGATGGCGACACCGCTCGACTTTTATGCTGTGACTGACCACGCCATGTTCCTCGGCCTTGCGCTGGAAGCGGGCGACACCACCACGCCGTTCTCCCAGTACGCCGTCTCGCAGCCGTTGCATAACCTGAATGCAGAAGACAACATGGGTGAGCTGAGTTTGGTAACCCGGCTCGCCAACTTTGCTTCATTCATCCCCGATACTTTGGCAGGGATTCTTGCTGGCAATATTTCCGAAGAAATGGCGCTCGGCGTCACCAGACGAGCTTGGGCGGACATCATCAATGCGGCTGAGCAATACAACGATCCCGGCCATTTCACGACTTTTGTAGCCTACGAGTACACCTCGTCCACTGATGATGTCGGCAACCTGCATCGCAACGTGGTGTTCCGCGGAGCAGAAAAACTGCCTGCCGTACCGTTCTCCCGGTTAAATTCCCAGAACCCGGAAGGTCTCTGGGACTGGATGGACACGCTCCGTGGGCAGGGCATTGAGAGTCTGGCCATCCCCCACAACTCCAATGGTTCGAACGGCCAGATGTTCAAGCTAGTGAACTGGGCGGGCGACCCGATGGACAACGGATACGCCAACCAACGCATACGTAATGAGCCAATTGTGGAGATCACCCAAGTCAAGGGGACTTCCGATACCCATCCGCTACTATCGCCCAACGATGAGTGGGCTGACTTTGAGATCTACAAGTTCCGTGTGGGCACCAGTCTGCACAGTGAGGAGAAGGGCAGTTATATCCGCGAGGCCCTACGTAATGGCCTTGCGCTTGAAGCGCAGGGCGTGAGGAACCCTTACAAGTTCGGCTTTGTCGCGGCGAGCGATACCCATGTTGCGGGCACCAGTGACGATGAGGAGACGTTTTTTTCCAAGGCAGGCTTGCTGGATGCGCTGCCCGAGCGCCGCGGTTCAGTGCCGGTGGATATGATGTATGGGCTGATAGCGCGCTTTTTGGCTCCCGATACATTGACTGAGGTCGAGGGGCGCACTTACACCTACGGAGGTGGATTCGAGAGTTGGAGCGCCTCGGGCGTGACCGGTGTCTGGGCAGAGGAGAATACCCGGGATGCCATCTATGATGCATTTCGCCGCAGAGAAACTTTCGCCACTTCCGGCCCGCGCATGCGAGTGCGGTTTTTCGCAGGTTACGATTATGCCCCGGATATTCTAGATTCCGAGAGGATGATCGAAGAAGCCTACGCTGGCGGCGTGGCGATGGGCGGCGAGCTGACCAAGTTGGATGAGTCACCCCGGCTAGTGGCTTGGGCCAGTGCCGATCCGCGCGGCACCGCATTACAGCGATTGCAAATCATCAAAGGCTGGGAAAAGGATGGTGAAACCTACGAGCAGGTTTATGACGTCGCCTGCTCTGACGGTATGACCCCTGACCCCGATACTCACCGCTGCGGTGATAACGGTGCCAGAGTCGACATCTCCGACTGCAGTATTACCGAGGGGGTGGGCGCCGCTGAGTTGAAGACCGTGTGGCAGGACCCCGATTATGATCCCGATAGTCGCGCATTTTATTATGTGCGCGCGTTAGAGAACCCAACCTGCCGCTGGTCGACTTGGGACGCGATTCGCGCCGGCGTTGAGCCCCGTCCCGATTTGCACACGACCCTTCAGGAGCGAGTCTGGAGCTCACCCATCTGGGTGCAGTAGCGGGTAGGTACTGCTCCGGTCGCTGCCGTCAGAGGATGGTCCACCCACTCTCTCACTCAATATGTCAGACCTAACAGCGCTCAAGTAACAGCGCGCTGCCGCTGCCGGCAGCGCCGCTGGATGCGACGATACCGGTGCTCAGCTGTTGGCGGTGTAGTTCGTCGATCAACGTGCCGGTCATGATGGCGCCGGTGGCGCCCATCGGGTGGCCCAGTGCGATCACGCCGCCGTTGACATTGAGGCACGAGTCATCGATGTTCAGCATCTGGCGGGTTTTGACCACGGTTGCGGCGAAGGCCTCGTGGATTTCAAACAAATCGATGTCCCGAGCACGGAGATTTTGGTCAGCTAGCAGCGCCTCGGTAGCGGTCACGCAACCGCTTACCACTTCCAGCGGTTCGCCCGATGCTGCGGTGCTGCTAACAAGACGTGCTTTGGGCGGAATATTGAGTGATTCACCTAGCGCGGTGTCTCCGAGCAAAACCAACGCCCCGGCGTCGCACATTGCGGGAGAGTTGCCCATGGTGTGGACGTGTTCAATGGCGCGCAGATCGGTGAACC
The DNA here is from genome assembly GCA_902631395.1 of Halieaceae bacterium. Taxonomy (GTDB): domain Bacteria; phylum Pseudomonadota; class Gammaproteobacteria; order Pseudomonadales; family Halieaceae; genus Luminiphilus. Next base: position 9,715 of record CACOYM010000029.1, read on the forward strand.
TCGCGAGTTGGACTTGATCGGCGCCCGCCGCACCAAGCTCCGCAAACGCGGCGGGTAGCCTCGCTAGTCGCTCCGCGGTCATATCGGCGCGGACACACTCGTCTTTACTAATCACTCGCTCGGGCGTCTCGATAGGGATAATCGACTGAAACCGTCTCTCCTGCTGCGCCAGCGTTGCGCGCTGCTGGCTTTTCAGCGCGACAGCGTCACAATCCTCCCGACTGGCACCAATGCGTGTGGCTATAAGATCGGCACCGCTGCCCATCAATAACATCTGATGTCGTAAAGCATAAGCTGGGTCAGTGAATATCCGGGCTGCGTCCGATAGCATTGGCACGCGAGACATCATTTCGATACCGCCGGCGACCACAGCCTCGGCTTGGCCCGCCGCAACTTTGAGCCCCGCCAGTGCGATAGCATCTGTGCTGGACGAGCAGAAGCGGTGCACCGTCAGTCCCGACACTGAATTTGGCCAGCCGGCAAAAAGTGCAGAGGTCTTGGCGATATTGCCGGCCTGCTCGCCATATTGTGTGACGCAGCCCAGAATCACCTCCGACACGCGCACGGGGTCTAGCTGGTTGCGCTGCGCCAGTGCCTGATACAGCGGTTTCAGTAACTCAGGTGGCGTTAAAGGGTGCAGTCCGCCGTTGGCTTTGGCCCGGGTCCGCGCGCTGCGTATGGCATCGTAAATAAAAACATCTTTCACGAACCAATGCCCACAACAAAGCTGGCGCAGGTTGTCGTGCTGCCGCCCACATTGAACGTTATCATGTTCTCCGCATTGGCAATCTGGTAATCCCCCGCCTGACCGGTGACCTGTCGCGCGCAATCGAGCACCATGCGGACACCCGTCGCACCCACCGGGTGCCCCAGCCCAATCAGCCCGCCACTGGCGTTGATCGGAAAGTCACCGTCCCGTTTGATACGCCCTTCTTCCACCGCCTTCCAGCTCTCGCCAGGGGCGGTCAGGCCGCAGTGATCAATCGCCATGTATTCGCTGATGGTGAAGCAGTCGTGGGTCTCAAGACCATCGAGGTCGGTGATGTCTGTCACTCCCGCTCGCGCTCGAGCGTCGGCGAGGGCCTGCGCTGCATGGGGAAATATCAGCTTATGGTTTTTCGAGGCGGCTAGCTTCGTTTCCAACAAAATGGGCGCGGAGCGGTGCCCCCAACCCTTGATACGCGGCATATCTGAGAGCGGTACGCCTTGATCCTGACTGTGTGCTCGGGCAAAGCGCTCACTGGCCAGAATCACGCAGGCCGCGCCGTCGGTGATCTGCCCGCAGTCGAGTTTGCGCACCCGGCCTTCGACAGAGGGGTTGAGTGCGGAGTTATTACCGAAGCTGCCCTCTGCAAAGACCCAGTTGCGTGTTTGTGCCCGCGGGTTCTGTTTGGCGTTGCCAAAGTTAATTTCCGCGATACGCGTCAGGGGCCCGTCGGAAATGCCGTAGCGATGGTCATACTCCTGCGTGATGCGATCGAACAGAAACGGCCAGGGGAATTCGCAGCTTGTTGCTTCATGTCCTTGCCAAGCTGCGGTACCTAAATACTCGGCTCCGGTTCTTCCATCAACATTACGCATTAGCTCTAGGCCAACCACGCAGGCCACGTCATAGTGCTCGGCCTCAATGTCACGCATGGCCGCCAGTAAGGCCATCGAACCCGACGCGCAGGCGGCCTCATGTCGAGCGGTCGGTAAATTGCCCAGCTCTGGGTAGACCTGACCGTAGAATCCTCCGATGAGGCCCTGACGGGTAAAGAGGTCACCCACAAAGTTACCCACGTGGCCCACCTCAATTTGAGCCGGTTCAATTGCCGCGAGCTGTACGGCTTCTCGCAGCGCTTCTGCAAAGAGATCGTATATCTCCAGCCCTTCCCGCGCCCAGTTACGCGCGAAGTCGGTTTGGCTCCCGCCGAGGATATAAATAGGCCCATGCATGGTGACTCTCCCCATATTGATGCTGATCCTAGGCGCGGGTCGGTGGAGTGGCAAGTACCGTTGGCGCAAGGGGGTCATAGTCCTTACTGCATTGCGAGTGGAGGATTTTCCCTGCTAGGCTGACGCCTCAGTAGCCGAACAAGTGAATGGGCGGAGACGACGATGAATCAAGCACTGCATCTGCCAGCCTACCCGGTAACCGATGAATGTATCAGTGGCGTCGCGGCATTTGAGCACACCCAGCCCTGGATTTATGGGCTCGATAACCCTTATTTGCACGGCGTTTATGCTCCGACCACGCTTGAGCTCACCGAGTCCGGCCTTCGGGTGGAGGGTGAGCTACCTAAAGACCTGTTAGGCACTTACTTTCGCAACGGTCCGAACCCGATCCACCAGCCCAAAAACCGTTACCACCCTTTTGACGGTGACGGCATGGTGCACGCCGTCTCGTTTTGTGAGGGTGAGGCCTCGTACCGCAACCGCTATGTCGAAACTGTGGCCCTCGCTGAGGAGCGCCAGGCGGGTCGGTCTTCGTCGAACGGTGTGATGGGCCCCTTTGATTTTAGTGCCTCACCTTTTGGCATCAAGGACACCTCTAATACAGACCTTTTTTACTATGCAGGCGGTTTGATGACCTTGTGGTACAACGCCGGTCATCCCTATCGCCTGAATCCTCAGACGCTGAAAACGGAGGGTTACTTCGAGCTTGACGGAAGGAACCAACGCCGTCTGTCTGCGCATTCCAAAGTCGATTGGACGACAGGGGAACTGTTGTTTTTTGATTATGGGGATGAGCCACCTTACATGACCTGCGGTGTGGCAGATCCCTCTGGCAAGCTTTTGCATGAGGCAGAGATCGATCTGCCTGGCCCGCGGTTGCCCCACGACATTGGCTTTACGCCCAACTTCACCATTCTTCACGATCTGCCTTTCTTCCATGACCCGAAGGTGC
>CACOYM010000030.1 GCA_902631395.1 Halieaceae bacterium
TGGAGAGCCTGTTGCGGATTTGCGGGTGCGTCATGCACCGTTGCATGGCATTGAGATTCCGCTAGAGGAGGTCCCTTTGGCTATTGATGAATTGCCCGCAGTACTAATTGCTGCCGCGTGTGCTGAGGGCGCGACAGTGCTCAGGGGTGCCGAGGAATTGCGGGTCAAAGAAAGTGACCGAATTGCCAGTATGGCAGAAGGTTTGTCGCAGCTCGGTATCCGGAATACCACGCGCCCTGATGGCATTGAGGTGATCGGTGGTGAAATGGGTGGTGGCGTCATTGCCACTCACTTTGATCACCGAATTGCCATGAGCTTTTCCATGGCGGCCCTGCGTGCGACGGACCGCATCAAGGTGAGTGACTGTGCTCACGTCTCGACGTCTTTCCCGGGATTTTCATCACTGGCAGTCCGCTGTGGTCTGCAGTTAGAAGTGGCCGACGACTAGTGTCTGTTTCGCCCGTCATCTGTATTGACGGACCCAGTGGTGCGGGGAAAGGGACGCTGTCTAGACAGCTAGCGCAGGGGCTTAACTGGCATTTGTTGGATAGCGGTGCGTTGTATCGCGCTGTCGGTGTTGCTTGTCAGCGCGCTGGGGTTGCGTTGGAGGCAGCCAATGAGGTGGCTGCGATCGCTAGCGTCTTGGACGTGGATTTTCGAGCGACTGATGAGGGAATCACTGTCTGGATGGCAAAAGAGGACGTGACTGCTGACATTCGCTCTGAGGCCGGGGGCTTGTGCGCGTCTCGAGTGGCTCTGCATCCAGAAGTTAGAGAGTTGCTATTAACCAAACAGCGGGAATGGGCTTGTGCGCCCGGTCTGGTGGCAGACGGTCGTGACATGGGCACCGTCGTTTTTCCTGCCGCGCCACTTAAAATCTTCCTTACGGCTAGCGCAGAAGCGCGCGCTGAGAGGCGTTTTCATCAGTTGCAGGGTACCGGGGGGAATGTTAGTCTCCCGCGCCTTCTAGCCGACATAAAGGATAGAGACGCTCGGGATGTGTCCAGAAAAGCGTCTCCACTGATGCCGGCGCCTGACGCCGTCCTTATAGACAGCACCTCGCTGACTGTTGAGGAGGTCGTGCAGAGGGTCCGCGGGCTCGCAAGTATCCGCGGCATAGCGAGCGATACGACGGATTAACGGCTGGACCCCACCCTCGTGTCTTAATAAACTACCCGGTTGGGTCTTGAGGCCGGTCGGAGCGATTCCGCTCCCTAAGCAGGAATAACATCATGAGCGAATCCTTCGCTGAACTCTTTGAAGAAAGCCTCCAAACCGTCGATATGGAACCAGGTTCAATCGTCACTGGCGTCGTTATTGATATCGATAATGAATGGGTAACGGTCCACGCAGGCTTGAAGTCAGAAGGGGTCATCCCCCTTGATCAATTCACTAACGCCAATGGTGAGTGCAGCCTCAATGTTGGTGACGAAGTGCAGGTTGCACTTGAAACCGTTGAAGATGGTTTTGGTGAAACCAAGTTGTCTCGCGAAAAAGCAAAGCGCGCCGAGGCCTGGAAAGGGCTAGAAGCCGCTCACGTTGCCGATGAAGTTGTTATGGGCGTGATCAACGGGAAAGTGAAAGGCGGATTTACGGTAGATATAGAGTCCATACGAGCATTCTTGCCGGGGTCTCTTATCGATGTCCGCCCGATCCGTGAGACCACCCACCTCGAGGGCAAAGAGCTTGAGTTTAAGGTGATCAAGCTCGACCAAAAGCGCAACAATGTTGTTGTATCGCGTCGTGCGGTGATGGAGTCAGCGAACAGCGCAGAGCGCGAGGAGTTGCTGCAGAATTTACAGGAAGGTCAGTCCGTTAAGGGCGTGGTGAAGAACCTCACTGATTACGGTGCCTTTGTCGACCTCGGCGGCGTTGATGGACTGCTACACATTACCGACATGGCTTGGAAGCGCATCAAGCACCCGAGCGAGATCGTTGAAGTCGGACAAGAGATGGATGTAAAAATTCTCAAGTTCGATCGTGAGAGGAACCGCGTTTCTCTCGGTCTTAAGCAACTTGGAGAAGATCCGTGGGTGGCCATTACTGGCCGATATCCCGAGGGCAGCCGCGTTGTAGCGAAGGTGACTAACCTTACTGATTACGGTTGTTTTGCCGAGATAGAGGAAGGCGTGGAAGGTCTAGTCCACGTCTCTGAAATGGATTGGACGAACAAGAATGTTCATCCTTCCAAGATTGTCCAGTTGGGTGACGAAGTTGAAGTCTTGGTGCTCGATATCGACGAGGAGCGTCGCCGTATTTCACTTGGCATCAAACAGTGCACCCAGAATCCGTGGGATGCCTTCGCTGGCGATCATGCCAAAGGTGACAAGATCTCAGGCAGCATTAAGTCGATCACCGACTTCGGTATTTTTATTGGTCTTGAGGGCAACATCGACGGTCTGGTGCATCTAAGCGATATCAGTTGGAACGAGACTGGTGAGGAAGCAGTGAGGAGCTATAAGAAAGGTGATGAGATCGAGACGGTGATCTTGTCCATTGACCCCGAGCGGGAGAGAATCTCTCTAGGGATCAAGCAGCTTGAGGAAGATGCATTCACGCTATTCGTCAGCGAAAACGATCGTGGTAGCCTCGTCGCCGGCACAGTGACTGATGTGGATGCTAAAGGTGCAACGATCAAGTTGTCAGACGAGGTCGATGGGTACTTGAAGGCGGCTGACATTAGCGTTGATCGGATCGATGATGCGCGATCCGTATTGAGCGTCGGTGACTCCGTTGAAACGAAGATCATTAACGTGGATCGTAAGAATCGCGGTCTCGGGTTATCTATCAAGTCCAAGGATATGGACGACGAGAAAGAAGCAGTTGCCTCTCTCAAGGAGCAGGATTCTTCTTCGTCACCGGGAACCATTGGCGATCTCATTAAGGCGAAGATGGAAGACCAATAACATTCTTTGCCGAGAAAAGGCCGGCTTTGCCGGCCTTTTTATCACATCAGCGATTTATCTATTGGGAAATAAACCTCATTAAAATGAACAAGTTGTCATCCTGTCGGGTGTCAGCGACAATACTTTAGTAGAAATCAGTGGGGTGCCGACATGACGCGCAGTGAGTTAATCGACTTGATGGCCGACAGCCAGAACCAGCTCAGCACGAAAGACGTGGAGCTGGCGGTAAAGCTGTTGATCGATCACATGTCCGAGACCCTGTCTGCTGGCCAGCGCATCGAAATCCGGGGGTTTGGCAGTTTCTCCCTTCACTACCGTGAGCCGCGGCAAGGCCGAAACCCGCGAACAGGTGATACGGTAGAATTGTGTGGCAAGCACGTTCCCCATTTCAAGCCAGGTAAGGAATTGCGTGAGCGTGTCAATCGGTCGGTGAGAACCGGTTTCTAATTATGCAGTGGCTGCAAAAGGGACTGGCAGTGATACTCGCGATCGCTGCGGTGGCAATTGGCGCATTGTTTTCCCTGCAGAACACGCAGCCTGTCCCCCTCGATCTCATTGTGCTCCAACTCCCTCCGCAACCGATCGCCATCTGGATATTATCGTCTCTGGCCTCAGGTGTATTGATCGGACTGTCCTCGGGGGCATGGTTGGCTTTGCGTAGGGCGGCGACCATCCGTCGGTTGCGTAAACAGCGAGATCGTTTGCTGTTGGCAACCGGAAAGACTGTTCAGAATGCTCCTCAATAACGCACTGCTGCTGGTGCTTTTGATCCTGGCGGTCGCGGCAGGCTGGACACTGGGGCGCAGCGGTCTCCGCATGGATTTGGCGGGGCGTGCGCAGCTACCTTCTCAGTACTATCGTGGTTTCAACTTTTTGTTAGATGGAGAGGAGGAAGGCGCAGTAGATGCTTTCACCGAAGCGCTCGCTGTGAATGAAGAGACCCTAGATACACACATTGCGCTGGGCAGTGTGCTACGCAAGCGTGGCGAAGTTGATAGAGCTATCAGGATCCACCAGAACTTGCTCAAGAGACCACAACTCTCTGCGGTGCAGTTGCATCAGTCGCATTTGGAATTGGCCAGAGATTTTATCGCTGCCGGTCTCTATGACCGTGCAGAACAACTGCTCGTCGATTTGGCAGCGCAATCCTCTGAATTCAGTGCAACCGCCCAACGGCATCTGCTGGATGTCTATGAAGCTCAGCGAGACTGGAGCGCGGCTGTTGCCATCGCGGAAGAATTGATTGCATTGGCTGAGAGCGAAGGTCAGTCAGCGGCGGGCCATGGGCAGCCAGCGCAGCAGCTACGAGGCCATTACTTGTGTGAGCAGGCGGAAAATGCCCACGGGTTTGGTGACTACAAGGCGGCGAAATCATTTTATGAGCAGGCTCTGCGTGATCAGCCTCAGGAGCTGCGCGCTTTGATGGGCCTCGTTCGATGTGCGCTCAAAGATACCGACCGGCCCTCGGCGATGAAGTACTTCTCTCGAGTGATGGAGAGCAACCGACGCTGCACCCCTGAGATACTTGGTTTGTTGAGGGACGTATGCAGCGCTGAGCCATACTCCGATGTATACCTGTCTTCGTTGCAGCGGTATTACAGTCAGCAGAGCTCCCCTCTTCTAGCCCTCGCGCTCGCAGAGGAATTGAGCCGGCAAAAAGGTAACGAGGCGGCCAGCTTGTTTTTGCGGTCTACGCTGGACCAATACCCTTCCGCCTCGGTTGCCGCATCACTAGCGTTAAACGCACTCGAATCCCAGGATTCGCAGCCGGAGCGAGACGTATTGGATGAGTTGATTCGTAATGATCATGGTTACCAGTGCGACCACTGCGGATTTACGGTGAAGACACGCCACTGGCGTTGTCCTGGGTGTCGTCATTGGGACTCGCTGCATTATCGTGGTGGAGCCTTGGAGCAGTTAAATGGGGGTTGATGGTAGTAATTTAATTGTCGCACTTGATTTTTCTGTCGCAGCCGATGCGGTGAATTTAGCGCGACAGCTCGATCCTTCCACGGTGCGTCTAAAGGTAGGCAAGCAGCTTTTCACAGCTGCAGGCCCTGACCTAGTGAGATCCCTGCAAGACCTCGGTTTCGATATCTTCCTTGACTTAAAGTTCCACGATATTCCCAATACGGTCGCTAAGGCGGTCCATTCGGCTGCTGATCTGGGAGTGTGGATGGTCAACGTTCATGCATCAGGCGGTTCGCGGATGATGCGCGCAGCACGAGAGGCGTTGATTGATCGCGCGCACAAGCCACTGCTTGTCGCGGTCACAGTCCTCACCAGTATGACGCGAGAGGATCTGGCAGAGCTCAACTGGGACGCAGATCCCCTCGACCGGGTTTACGATCTGTCGACGCTAGCACAGCAATCAGGAATGGATGGTGTTGTGTGCTCTGCGGCCGAGGTGAGTATGCTGAGGCGATACCATAGTCAGGAGTTCCTCATGGTGACGCCGGGGATTAGACAGGCGGGGGATGCGGTAGGCGATCAGCGGAGGGTAGTCACACCCCTCGATGCGATATCGGCTGGTGCAACCCACTTGGTCGTTGGACGCGCCATTACCGCCTCTCTAAACCCCGCGGAAACCGTGTTGGAAATTCTTGCCTCGATATCCCCGCCTGCGCCGAGTTAACCAGTTGATCTTGAGTAGTGGTGCGTCATAAGCATTTAACAGAGATGTGAAGTGCGCTCTGATGTCCGGTCTATCTCCGCATACGACATAGGGAGCGCACGCTCAAACACCGAGCGGACTAAAGGTTATGGAGACTTAATATGAACATACCGCAATCAACACTGGGCGCGCGGCAGACACGCACTGCCGAGAGTATCGAGGCTTGTTTCAGGCGCACGCGCTCATCACAATTTGCAGCGATCTGCGCGGCACTGATGGTCTTGAAATCACCGTCAGCCCTGGCTGATTGGTCGATGAATGTCAATTTTGCGAGTGCAGAGTTATTGGCAGACGCGTTGCGAGGGGTGGTTTCGGCGAGGGCCTACCGTATCGTTGTGCACCGTGAAGCTGATGGACCGCTTGAGAACATTGAAGAATTAGTTGGCCTGCGTGGTATCGGACAGGCTACTGTCTAGAAAAACCATGACGTTATTAGATTGCGATTACCCTAATGTGAGCCGCACCCCATGCTTCTAGTTACTGGAGCAAGTGGCTATCTAGGCCGTGCTGTGTTGCTAGAGCTCGTTCAGCACGGCCATGTTTTTCGCACGACAACTCGTTCCTTGTCTGCCGTGTCGAATGAGTCAGTCTTTCTCTACGATATGAGCAGTGCTAGCCCGCCATCAGCCGCGTTGTTCGAGCGTGTAGACTGCATTATTCATTGTGCGGGTATCGCACATCGGCGCGCGGCAGCGAATGATTATCGGAATATCAACGTCGCAGCGACGGTGAGGTTGGCTGAAGCCGCTGCTGCTGCAGGCGTATCGCACTTCGTTTTTGTGAGCTCAATGAATATCGTGCCGGCTGGGACCATAGCGCCCGACGCAGAGGCAGCCTCATGGCCAGAACCCTGTGATCCTTACTCCGCCTCCAAATGGCTGGCTGAACGTAAGCTCGGGCGGGTGCTGAGTGATACGGCCTGCGACCTAACTATCGTGCGGTCGGGGTTGGTTTACGATCAGGAGTTGACCGCTAATTTAGCGCGCTTGCGGTGTCTACTACGTCAGTACCCGGTGAGACTACCTGCAGTGGGTTGCAGAACGATGGTTGGTCGGTCTGATATCGCACGACTGTTGGCACTTGTCGCCTCAGGACGCTGTGGCGCACAGGTAGGCCAACCCATCTTGATAGCGAGTGACGGCGAGTGTTACGACGCTGCGCGAATCAGTCGATCACTTCTACCCGCCAGTGTGCGTTTACCGTTGCCCCTCATCGTGCTTCGATTGGCGAGCGTTGTTACGGACTGGCGAAGTGGGCGACCCCTTGGCGCCACATGGGAGAATCTGTCTCATAGGTTTTGGTGTGGCTCCGTGCCCAAGGTTCTGGATTGGGAACCTAGCGTGAATCTGGAGTCATGCCTTGGGTCAGGGATAGATCCAGCATGTTGAATTGGGTGCTGTTGGTGGTGATGAGCGCTCTGGGTTTGCTGGCGTATCTGCGGTTTGCGCCGATGCTGAACCTGGTTGACGAACCTAACAACCGCAGCTCGCATAATGTCCCCACCGTAGTCGGTGCTGGTTCGGTGCCTATGCTACTGCTTGCTTGCGTGACCAGTTTATTCAGCGGGGTACCCCATGCTGGTGTTGTCGCATTACTTCTGCTGGGTTTGGTGCTCATCGGCTTGTGCGATGACTGGGGAGGGATCTCCTCTACTATCAGATTGATCTGTTACGTTTTAGCGGGACTCGCTTTAGCGGTTTCACTGGCTACCGGCGTTGTGGATCAATGGTGGACGATCGTGATTACAGGCATGGCAGTAGCATGGTGCATCAACTTGGTGAACTTTATGGACGGTATCGATGGCCTGGTTACCGTTCATGCTTTATGCATGTCTGCAGGCTTAGGCTTGATCGCTGTTTTCCACCCATTAGCACTGGTTGCAAGTGACCTGGTGATGTTGTGTGCAGCTTTAGCGGCGTGCTTTGCTCCGCTGATGTGGCTTAACTGGCCGCCAGCAAGGGTGTTCATGGGGGACGCTGGCGCCGTGCCGCTTGGATTTTTTCTCGCGCTGCTAGGTATGCTGGCTGTTGATACACACATTTCTCTTGCTTATGTCTGGCTGATCTTAATGATGCCTCTGCTGGTTGATACAGGGATAACGTTATCTATAAGGCTGTTTACTGGCCAAGCTCCACACGTTGCTCACCGTGACCATGCCTACCAGCGCTTGGCTTTGCGTGCAGGCAGTCCGATGCCAGTTACCTTGGGTTTGCTTACTATGCATGTGGTGTGGCTATTTCCGCTGGCGTTGACGGTCGTTACCACAGCGCTATTCCCTGCACTTCTGGTATTTTTGTCAGCCATTCCAAGCTTGATTCTGGTGGTTTACGCCCGTTGCAGAGATTAGACTCAAGGCCCGGTGGGAAAACAGACCTGCTCTTTAAGAGCGGCTCTAACTGAGGTAGATATGGTTCGGAAAATGGCGTCAAAATTCCACTTCAAGACGCTACGTACGCTGTCTGTTTCAGTATGGCTGCTGGCAAGACGTTTGGTGCCCCCTTCGTTTAGGGTATCGGGCTGGTTGATCCTTGATTTAGCTGTTGTCCTTGGTGCTCTGTTTGGCGCGGCCTCAATTGGTGCTGAAGCCGGTGTGCCCTCACTGGATGCGCTCACGCCGCTCACCGTCGTGACTCTGCTGATCGGCACGGCGGTGATTTTCACGTCGCAGGGTCTGTATCGATCCGTGATCCGGTATATGGGTCAGCAAGCCGTTTGGGACTTGGTCAAAGCCGTCAGTTTTTCAACGCTCACGCTCGCCGCTGCTATATTTTTCACCGACGCTGACCTGCCCGCCACGGCGGCATTGGTCTACTGGTTACTGTTGTTTGTGGGAGTGGGTGGGTCTCGCCTAATTTCTAGGGCCTGGCATCAGTCCTCTGCATACGCAGACGCGCGGAGAGTCATTATCTATGGTGCGGGCGAGTCGGGCAGACAACTCTTGAATGCCCTGAATCAAGGCACGGATTATCGAGTAGTGGCCTTTATCGACGATAACCCCAGCCTGCACGAGACAGTGATCAATGGCCGACTAGTCTTGGGTTCGGATGACCTGCCCAGTCTGGTTCAAGAGCATGCGGTGCGTCAGGTTTTGCTGGCCATTCCGTCGGCGTCGCAGGAGCGCCGTCGCGCCATCATCAATTCACTGGGCGGTTTACCAGTCCGGGTCAGGACTATCCCCAAAATCAGTGAGCTGATCTCGGGCAACTCCATCGTCAATCAGATTCAGGATGTTGATCTCGACGATCTACTGGGTCGTGAGCCGGTGCCGCCACACCCAGAACTGATTGATCGCTGCATTACCGATAAGGTTGTCATGGTAACGGGCGCTGGTGGGAGTATCGGTTCTGAGCTCTGCCGACAGATTCTCGCCTCTTCACCAAAAGAATTAATATTGCTCGATATATCTGAATTTGCGCTCTACAGCGTCGACCGGGAGATAAAAAGGATCTGCCAACGGCAGGGCTTGCGTTTCCCTGTGGTGACGCTGCTGGGTAGCGTTCGTGATGAACAGCGTCTTGAATCAATTTTCCGTATTTTCTCGGTAGATACAGTATACCACGCAGCGGCTTACAAACATGTGCCCATGGTTGAGTACAACGTAGCTGAGGGCGTGGCTAATAATGTTCATGGTACGTGGAGTGCAGCTTGGGCTGCGCATCGTGCAGATGTCGACACCTTTGTGCTGGTATCAACTGATAAGGCGGTACGGCCCACAAATGTGATGGGCGCTTCCAAACGCTTCGCCGAGCTGATTCTGCAGGGACTCTCTCAGATAGAAACGCAAACGCGGTTCTGTATTGTCCGGTTCGGCAATGTGCTAGGGTCATCGGGTTCAGTCATACCGCTATTCCGGGAGCAAATTAGTAGCGGCGGCCCCGTAACGGTTACCCATCCCGAGGTCTCGCGCTACTTTATGAGCATCCGTGAAGCAGCGCAATTGGTGTTACAAGCCGGCGCATTGGGCACGGGCGGAGATGTGTTTGTGCTAGACATGGGCGAGCCGGTCCGGATCACCGAACTCGCTGAGCGAATGATTCGTCTCAGCGGCTATGATATCGAGCGTGACAACATGTTTGGAGAGCACATCGACATCGAATATATAGGACTGCGACCGGGAGAGAAGCTGCACGAAGAACTGCTGTTGGGCACCTCGGTCACAGGTACGGGGCATCCCATGATCATGCGCGCCGAGGAGGAGTCCTTCGACTTCGACTTCATCGAGGATGCCGCACATCGCTTGTTGCGCGCTTGTGCAGAGATGGACCTGAACGATGTCACGTCGATCTTCACCGAGCATGTGTTGGGCTTTTCGGGCCATGAACCCCGCCATGACTATGTGTGGGTCAAGCAGGGTCGCGTCGGCAAGCGTGTTCGCAAGATGCCAGAAGCGGAAAACGTGACGCCTATTCGACCGGAACTTGTAGGGCCGCGTCAGAGCACACGTCGACCAGCCGACTGATCATGCCAAATGCGTTGTCATTCCGTGCACGCTGCGCGTGAGTGTCACATCAGCCGCTTTCATCATGGATACTTTTCGTCTACGGCCCCGGCTGGCTTTGGACGACATCCAACTCGCGAATGCGGTTTAGTAACGTGGATCTGGTCAAGGGCATGCCTGAATGCTTCTCAATGTAGGGCAGGATCTAGCCTGATTTCTTCTTAGAGTGAAACTTGCGCATGAATTCCTTGTCTATAAGTGAGCCTTCTTGGTGCAACCGGTAATGTGTGTGAGCCAGATGGTGTGCGTTAAACGCGCTGCGTTGGACGTTCTCAAAGCCTTGGGCGTGGAAAGCCGCGTTGATCGCGTCTTTGCCGAGTTTTAAAGCAAACGACGGTTTATCGGACAGAGTGCGAGCAAATTTGAGGGTCGCGTCCTCCAACTCGTCTCGTGCGACAACGTGATTCACCATGCCTGCTGCCTGTGCCTCCTCGGCAGTGATAGGTTGACCTGTGAGCAGGAACTCTTTGGCCTTGCGGATGCCCAGTTCCCAAACGTGGGCAAAGTACTCCACGCCGGGTATACCCATATACATGGTGTTGTCCTGAAAGGTGGCGTCACTGCTAGCGATGACAAAGTCACAAGGCCAGATCAGCATCAATCCGCCAGCAATGGATTTACCATGCACAGAAGCGATAGTGGGTTTAGCCAGATCCCGCCAGCGGCGGCAGAGCGTTTCGTAGATTTCCTTTTCACGGCAGTAATATGCTTCTGAGCCATCCCACTTATCGTCACTCCAGGTGCCGACTCGTTTGTGCTCGCTGTCGCGGTTGTTGATGTCCTGCAGGTCATGACCGGCTGAAAAATGAGGTCCCTTCGCGGCAAGGATCACCACCTTCACATTGCTATCGCCCATGGCGATGTCGAAGGCATCGTTGAGTTCGTAAAGGAGATGAGAGTTCTGAGCGTTCCTTGCCTCAGGGCGATTTAGCCAGATACGAGCGATATCTGCCTCAGGTTTTTCGTAGATCAAGGTATCGAAATCAGGCATATAGGTGTCCCTCTGTGGTTGTGAAAACGATACTACAAACCTCAAACTGAGGAGCTGTCTGCGCCTGTTCGCATTCTGCTGTTCAAATGCGTAGCTAAGAAGAGTTGCGGCAGCACTAGTTGTCAGAGGTTTTCAGCTGTCTCTGAATCGATTTGAGCGTGTTCATTAGGTCGCGGTTGCTGGGCTCTTTGCCTTTGATTGTTACTGACGCCGCATCAGTCGAGCTCACCATGATGGAAAGCAGATTGGTTACCACGGAGTGGTCGTACGGGCGTTCCCGCAGCTTCAGTGTCCTGGCCGAAAACTCCAGCGTCCCGAAAAAAACATCTCGTAACTGCCCGATAGGTGTGTCCTTGGGGAGTTCACCCCGGTCCACGCCGCGCTGCATCATGCGATCAAATACTCTGACGTACTCACGTACCTGATCGAGATCCTGCTCCTGTTGTGGACGTGCTCGATAGGTCAGCGAGACCACTTCAAATTGTTCCAATATCGAGTTGAGGTGGTAGCGGCCCAGTTGCTCTAGTTGTTCTTTAGTTGTCGCATCAGGCTCAACCGCTGCCTCGGCGCCCAGCGTTAGTTGGGTCCAGAAACGAACCACCACACCGGCCAACAGGTCCTGTTTATTCTTGTAGTAAAGGTAAACCGTACCCTCGGCGACCGATGCGGCGCGCGCAATGTCAGATACCTTGGCGCCATCGAATCCAGCCTCTGCAAAAATCCTCTCAGCGGCATCCAAGATGTTCGACTCT
>CACOYM010000031.1 GCA_902631395.1 Halieaceae bacterium
ATCAGTCTGAGGTCAACTGATCTTTGCAATCAGCGTCTAGGTGTTGGGCGGAGATTATAATCATCGAAAATGACAGGGAGCCTCCGCAATCCCCCCAACCTCTCAATTGCGGTCCGCTATTCTGGATGCTCTGCGCGGGTGTGAAGTTATTTTTTCTCGCCTGACAGTCTCGTTTGATCGCCGTGGCCACCGAGGAGCATAGTCACCTTTTGCGCTCGGTCATGCTCCAGACTTAAGGGAGGCTCTGCGCATGCCCCTGTTTTTGCAGCCAAGTACCTCTCCGGAGATTAAAAAGCCCCAGTAAAAACTGAGGCTATCCAGAGATTAGTTGACCTCCAGTCAGAGTTTATTCCTGAGAAACCATCATATGTGAACGATGGAGGTCCACAGTGCAGCTACTTGGTTCTGTGTAACCCGCAGACGCCAGAAGCTTTGCTGTTGAGCCATCACGAGAGTGATCCATCAGCTTAACCATGTCCTCTGGCGCCCCAGTAACCATTGCCCCATAGTCAAATCCTGGATTTCCAAAGCCTGGGGTAAACAGGTAGCTACCAACGGCGCTGCCGATTTGCTCATTTTGAGTGCTATTCACCGCCCTCCTATATGCCAAAGCGTTTGCTATGGTGTTACCCGGTTTCAACTGGCAGACCCTTATATAAAGGGGCTTAACAGGAGCATCTGGAGCAGGCTCTCCAGCTTGCATAAAGCCAGCAAAATCTGGCCGACCGCAGGTCATCAGTTCGTTTATCTTCGCATCGACTTCCCCGCCGTATTCTCGCCAAGCTGCATCCGCAGCGAAGTAGTCTCCCCAAGTTGGGTAGTAATTGACCCAGCGCACATCTGGCTCGTCATAGGGAGGGCTAACCGCAACGGCCTCCCATAAGAACGTGTCCATGTTCAACTCATGCTTGTCTACGAAACTGGCAAAGTCACCTGAACCCAGCGCAACAATGTCCCCAGCAGTGACACCATCGTTGAGCGAACATTCATAAACCTCTGCCACCATAGGCTCTGGTTCCTCGTGATGCGCAGCAAAGCTACTTGTGGACAGCAAGATACCCAGTAAAGACACAATCGTTCGGTACATATTTCAAATCCCATGTTGTTTTGTTTCCGCTGACGCCATGTCAGCTGACTCTGAGATTAAAAAAAAATAGTTTGCAGAAGTCAGTGCCTTACCCGTTATATTTTCGGGGGAAGATGTTGCATTAATGCAACGATTAAGAGGCTGGATTGCGCTTTTTTTACCCAAGTACTACTCCAGGCTGCCAACGTACTATCGCGACTCAGTGCGGACTAACTTATTGTTCTTATGTGTATCTTATATTTTTCAGCAAAAACAGATCTTAGATGCCCGTAAAGGTGCTAGTTTTATAACTTCCCATATTTTTAATATTAGATTCAAAATTTTGGTTGTATCCCCATTGACAGTTCGTTGGGAAGATAAACTGACGACAATTTCAGTTACTCCTCCTGTTATCCAGAGGGCAACCTAGGCTTATGCATAACACACCTGAAGACCATGCCCAGTACCTCTACGATCTAGTCTCAAATGCATATGGACCTCCAGTGGATGATTACAACCATCATCAGTTGATCAAGCCTCTTGGGTTGCCAACAGGTTCAGAGGCCGCTGCAACGTTTGAAGCGTCAATAGTTGAGAATAGCTTTCTTCAGAAAACTAACGGTAACCGTGACCCTGCTGACGTTGAGACACAAAAGAGGCACTGGAACATCATCCTGCTGAATCTGACCTTCGTGATGTACCAGCGCAACTGGTTGTTAGTACCGATGGATTTCCAGTGCTATAGCCATGACAACTACTGGACCCGTCGGCTAGGTTTAAGCTACCAGCCCATGAGGACCATTGTTGACTATCTCAGAGACAACAACTTGGTCGAGTACAGAGAGGGCAAAACAGACAAAGACGACCCTGTAACGGCTCGCATTAGTCCTCTTCCTACCCTTACGTGGCTTCTCTGGGAATATTTTCTGAAAATAGAACAACCAATTGAGCCGCCGTACCTTATCGCAAATACACCTGATGATGGCTGGGAAGCGATTCAGCATCTGCCTGAGAATCATTACGAGGTCCAAGAATTAATTCAGATTAACGAGTTCCTGAAGGCTCAGAATTGGGCTTGCAAAGGTCCCGTGCAGCTGAAGCACGATAACAATATCCTTAAGGGTGGCCGTCTTTACACACCCTTCCAAAGCCTACCGGACAACAAAATAAGGTTAAGGATCAACACGCTCATCAACGACAAACCTATTGGCGAAGTGGGCTTCAGCGCCAACCAGCTTCGGCTCAACCTGGCATACGACAAGGGCATTGACGCAGGAGCAACTCCCTATGAGGACATAGGTGAAGCTGCTGGTGGGTTATCCAGAAATAAAGTCAAAGAGTTCGTCACAGTTGCTATGGGTTCTGATGATATCGGCAAAGCAGCATCCAAGTGCGCACGTGCGAAGATTAACAGTCAGGAGTTCCAACGTTTAAACGACGCCACAAAGAGAGTGTTCCCCGATCTTGATCTGTTCACCGGGTGGGGAATCCACGGCCAGAAATACGAGGGCCAAATCCTGAGAAAAGTCATGCTTGAGGGCATCAAGAAAGACATAGTCTGCTTACCTGTTCATGATGCAGTTGCAGTGCAGCAGGAACACCTCAAGTGGGCAGAAGAAACGATGCTTGAGTGCTGGGGCAGGCAGATGGAAACCAGGAATCTGAGCAGGGTTGAAAAAAATCTACCCTGATTTCAATCTGCGCAAATTTTACAAGCGATGAGGTTTTACTCTTTTTGTGGGAGTCTTGAGTAAACGTTTATTCGCTTAATTTTAGTGCCTACGAACTGGATGTCATGCACATGATGCTCAGTGACCTGGTTTCCATCGGCGTCGTTAAATGTGATGTCGTTGCCTGTTGTTAGCCAAGTCTCAGTAGCATTTCCATTAGTTGCGCCGTCGTTCGCTATCATCCACATGACCTTCCACTTCGGATTTTCCGAGGACGAAAACCAATCCTTTAAGAATTCAATGTGAGTTGTGTTTCCCCTAATGACCCCTCCATCAGGCAGGTAACCTTCCCAATCATCAGCATTTATCTCAGCAATCCCATCTAAATCTCTGTCATTGTGAGCCTGTATGTAATCCACCCAAATTTGTTGCTTATCGGTATTGCCCACAAGCAGCTGATTGGGGGTGCCGTCATCCGAATAGACAGTTCCAATTACGGCGGCACTTTTCATTTCTCCTGCTTCATGATGTCCAGCTTGCGCCACAACGGAGATAAAGATGGAAATTGCAGTTATTAAAGAAATTTTCATGTTGGCTCCTATGGGTGTTAGTTTACGGCGTCGCCTAAAATTTACTTCAAGGGTGAAAAAAAAGATATCAACGCTGAGTCGGGGGATTCAGAGCCGAATCAGGCGCCCGGTACCTGCCGACTATGGTTAAGTCACGTTGCTTAGGAAGCCCCGCGGAGGCTTCGGTTGCGCGCTTGTGGTGATACAGGACACTATGCAAACAGCAGTGGGAGTACAGCGGCGTACTTAGTAGATTTTAATTGATGGCGCCGGCAAGGGGAGCTCATGAAATTATTCACCACAAGATTGATATGTTTGACTGCAATTTTATTGAGCAGTCCTTTATCAGCTGAGTGCTTAAAATCAGATATAACCCAGGTTCTAAAAGATTATGGCTATACATATTCAGAGCTAGATGATGATGGCGACTATAACTTCACCTTGTCCAAGGATGGTGACCGTATCCGGTTTTGGGTTGAGACTGACGGTGATATCTCGTTGCGCAAGTGGTACATGAATAGTAATAGCTACAATAGCAATGACTTAGCTCAGGTGATGCGTGACTTAAAATATTTAGCAGTCTACCTAGACATGGATGGGGATATCGTAATGGCATACGATTATCCGTCGTGGGGTTCCTGTCCAAGCAATCTCAGAGAAATCATAAATTTGTTTCTTGATCTAACTGAAGCCGCAGAAGAGAAGCTAAGATAGATCAGTCGGTGAGAGTTGCTAGGTGAGGTTAGGGTGATGTGTCCCCTGCCACGGCTGCAGGGGCTCCTAGCAAAGCTGACCTCTAAAAGCCTATTTCGCCAAAACCTGCGCAGCTTGCCGCTGCCTGGTCAATTGGCCACACAGGACTTCAACTGACCATCTTTTTCACGATTGCTCTGAAATGACCTCTCATCTCGAGACGGCCCTTTGATATGCTGAGGACCGGTGGACAGAGATAAAGTCAAAACAGAGGTTTTAGTCGTCGGGGGCGGAGCGATTGGCGCCAGTGTTGCGCGGCATTTTGCGCTGGCCGGCCGACAAGTCATTCTCGTCGACGCCAAAGCCAAGCCTGGCTTAGTCAACAGCTCCAGAAACAGCGGGGTCATTCACGCAGGCCTCTACTATGCCAACAGCCCGATAAAAGAGAAGATGTGTATACGGGGCAAGCACTTGCTATACGAATATTGCAGAGAAAAGAATGTCCCATTTCAACAGCTAGGCAAGCTCATCGTTGCGCAGGCGAGTGAGGAGCCGTTACTTAATAGGATTTTTGAGCGTGCAGCCAACAACGAGGTGCCCGCCCGTCTGCTATCTGGGGGCGAAATCCAACGGTCATTTCCAGGCCTATCTTGTGTTGCCGCCCTGAAGAGCCCGTCCACCGGGATCGTCGACACCCAGTCTTTAATTCAGTCCCTTGTCTTGGATTTTGAGGCTGCAGGTGGGTTACTGCATTGCCGCGCTCACGTTCTCAGAATCGAAACGAGTGCCGGTTTAGCTCAGGCGGTACTGGAGGATGGCACGCTTGTAACTGCCGATATCGTGATCAACTCCGCAGGTTTAAACGCATTGCGTTTGGTTCCGCCAGGTGTCGAACATAGCTACGAAAATTTTTACCTCAAAGGCAGTTATTTCTCCTACACCGGCGGGGTGCCATTCAAGACGTTGGTGTATCCACTTCCCTCACAAGGTGGACTAGGGATCCATCTGACTCTTGATCTGGCGGGAAGGGCGCGGTTTGGGCCTGACACCTTGGCAGTGAGTAATCCGGATTTTACGGTCCGACCAGAGGACCGCCTCAAGTTTGGTGCTGCCGTGAAGCAGTATTGGCCAGGCTGTAACTTGAAAAAATTGAGTCCTGACTACGCGGGAATCCGACCTAAGCTCAAGCTTGAAGGAATGATCGTGCCTGATTTTATTTTTTTGCAGAGTCATCTATCGGGTGGCAGCAAAATAGTTAGTCTATTGGGTATGGATTCCCCCGGATTAACTTGTTGTCTGGCGGTCGCAGAGCAAGTTTTTGAGATGACCTAAGCCGGCTCTTTTCTTTTAAGGTGTGATTACCGCGGGAGGCAGCGGACTCTCAGAGTGAATAAATCCGAAAAGCGTCGCTCACACTTGAGAACCTGCCCTAGTACATTTCTTAAAATCAGCGTTTGAGTGTGCCAGCAATATCGCTGCTATCAGCGACAGGCGTTTCCGGTCTACCACCAATAGCACCTAGCTTGGCAGACTGATTGGACAGCAGTGGAATAAAGTGCTGCTGTAATCCCTGACCAGTCATTTGCAGGCCAAGGCACCACTGCTCTTCAAAGGCCTCTAACATCCTAGATATCTTTTTAAATTCAGAAGGGGCTGAAGGATAGGGGGACAAAAATATCCCCCATGTTTGAGTATCACTTTGCAGTGAAGTACTGCTCACAGATTTCAAATTGGTCGTTGACCACTTCATCAATCAGTGCAACTGCCTCGTTGTATGTTGCGCCCCAGGACGCGCCAGCTAGATAGTCATCTATCACTGCTCCATGTGTCTCAACTGAAGACGTTATGGATTTCAGGTAATAAGTTCCTGCCTCTGTGGTTCCCCCGCCAATCGCTGCGAATAATCCGTTCATAAAGGTATTGTGGCCAGCAGCGATAATCTCCGCTTCTAGCTTAGTAATTGCAACGATAAGCGCTTGCAGGTTCTCGGGCGATACTTTGATTCGCATGGCTCGCTCATACCCCGGATCAAGCCTTGGAAATGGTTTTAAGGGCGCCCATGTGGCTCCGTACTTGAATTCCCGTTGGCTTGCCATGTCAGCCGGTGCCTTGCTTGGATCGTATTTCGAAGCACCGACAATGGCACTTGTGACGCTCGGGAAGGCGTTCCACAGCATCAGCTGACCCACATAGTCTCGTCCAGAGACAGTCTCGCAGTATCCAGCCGCCTCAGCGCCGATCATCTCAAATAGCGCTGGGTTCGACTTCACTGACTCAATGTAACTCTCAACGTCTTTTGCGGCGACAAATAACGTAGTGAACGCCCCCTTACCCTCCGGCGCTGAACCATGGTCGTTAGCAAAAGCCGGTGAAATTAAACATGTAACTAAGGCAGCCACCGATAATATCTTTTTCAAAATTTCCCCCTTTTGGATTCGTATACGTCGCTGAGCAAATTAATTCGCTCGGGGTCATAGTATCGCCATATTATTGCGACTGCATGTCAGCCAACTGGGTTTTATCTATGCGCTGCGATTTGTAGCAAGCATTGCTGCTCTGCCTGAAGGTAGTAACGGTCTCCGTAGCTTCTGCCCACATACTTTGGCGACCAACCACCCAACCGATCTATGAGATCCGCCGGCGCTTTAACTGCTCTAAGACTGTCTCCAGAGGCATGACAAATATCATGCACTGTTCCGCCAGCTTCGCGCTAGTTTTTCACGCATAAACCCAGAGCCAAGCTAACTGAATTGCTTTTGCAGAAGCCTTGGCTGGCGTATCGTGGAAGGCAGTAGCCCTATTGTGTTGCAGTGATTTGCTGGGCCGCCCACAGTGAATCTCCACCCAATGGGATAATAACCTCGCTATTTGAAGTCTAGAGTCTTCCTGCTTCGTTAGGGCGCACCTCAACGTGCCAACGTGGGAAAACTAATGATCTTGGTGTACGTCACAGACACAGAGGCGAAGAAGCCGTCTCTGAGTTTAATGAGGCGCGGCAAGATTTAGGAGACTACTAAAAACGCAAGGACTCCTCCCAAACGGGATTACGTACGCAATACGCCGAAACTAACGTGTGCCGAGTGCTAGCTCACCGCGTAGACGGCGAGTCCAATCAGAACGTAAGAAACCGCGTAGTAGTAGACCAATTCTTTAGGCGGCATGGGCCTCGTCCCGTCTTGTGGTTTGCAATAATCTAGCATGCCGAATATCTGAATGAGGGCTCCTTTTAAATGTTCCGTCAAACAAAGACCTCCTGTGTTGCCATTTCAACACGAAGATTTAGGATGGCCTCAGTTCTATTAATAATGTATCTGGATGGGAACAATCAACATCACTGCGACAGTTAGCTCCTCCCCGCGGCGGTTTTCAACTGGCCGCATGTACAACTTGTTCCTTATTGCTACATTTTTCGCCTTCGCATGGACGCCATCAGTTAATGCTGATCAGCGGCCATCAGGCGTCCCCTCTGAAGCCCGCTGGGTTAAAGTAGACCGAGTCACTGATGGCGACACCATAGTCCTGATAGATCACACACGCGTCCGTTTACACGGCATAGACGCGCCCGAGAGGGATCAGCCCTATGGCCTCATGGCCACCGCCGCCCTCGACTACATGGTCGCTCGTAGCGTCTATCTGGTAGAGGTAGATCAGGATCGCTATGGTCGTCTGGTAGGCCAGCTGTACCACTCAAAAGAAGGCTATGACATCAACACTTCGATGGTATGTGCGGGGTATGCGTGGTGGTATAGCCGGTATACGCCGGATAGTCAGGTACTGAATGACTGTCAGGTCGAAGCTCGGCAAGCAACCAAAGGTTTGTGGGAAGACGAAGATCCGACGCCGCCGTGGGATTGGCGTCGGAGATAATCGCAACTGACCACCATTGATGTTCGCCAGAGAGTAAGGTTGAGACATACTGGCCGCTCCCTCGGGCACTTCCTTGTTCAAGGCCCTTCGGGGCCTTTTTTGCTCAATCGATTTCGCTTGGTAATATCAACATTGGTATAAGATTTCAGGAGATCGGCAACAATGAGAACACTCATCGTCATTGCTGCTTTGGTGTCATCGATCTCCGCGAGGGCGGGGGAAACACCAACACAATTCATGGAACGTTATGTTGGTTACTTCAACGCCGAGGATTCGGAGCAATATCAGGACACATTCAAATTTCCTGTAATACGCTCCACCGGCGGAATTTTAGAAATTCTCCATGATCCATCCGTCCCAATGGCTAATTTCGAGAACATCAAAAAGACAGGATGGGTCAACTCTCGAATCGGCTACATAAAGGTGCTGTCTGAGTCTCCAGAAGCCGCGATGGTTGAGTTTTCATTCGTCAGGGTAAACTCCTCTGGCAGTCCGTTCTTTGAAGCCATTGGCCATTACGGACTGATTCATACCGATGATGGCTGGAAGATCCAAAGCATGTTCTTTGTGAACCCCATTACGGTGGGGACTGACTGATAGATTCACTCTAAACTGATCTCCGCTCGCGGGTTCACGTAACGACGAGAAGGAAACGGAATTAACGGCTTGCGATGTCGCCCGATCCCACCGCAGCCTTAATGTATCTGGGCAGTAACCATCGCAATCACAACGGCAATTACCGCCCAACTTGGCAGACTGGTTGGACATCGGTGGAATATAGGGCTTGTATTATTCAGATCTAACAGCTGAGCCATTTGAAATTCTGCTCGCATTTTGGTTAGCTTCAGAGGTTGGAACACGGGAAATGCAACATGAAAAGTCTAGTAATAAGCGCTGTTTCCTTACTAATGCTGCCATCAGATGTTTTCGCTCAGGTTGAGATGGGGACCATAAGCTACAGCGCACTGGCTCGCGCGGATGGCATCGGCATCCCAATTCTCCCAGTTTGGGCGTTAGCACTTCTTAGCTTTTTTATAGCTTCTTTTGGCACATTTACCCTAAGACGTCACAAAATGTGGGCTAGAAGCCTGTTCGCTCTGATATCTGCAACTTCATTCTTGGCGGTTACTATCACAGGAGTGCATGTGTCCTCGGTAGAGGCGCAGCCACCCAGCTACGAATGTCCTGGTGTAGCTGTGTCTGGAACAGTGAATATCACTGACGCCTCTGCTGGGTCTGCGGATTTGGAATATGACCCCTCGGAGGCTATTGAAGAGTGTGGTGCTTATATCGGCGCTAACTATGCAGGCCCCGGCACTCTTACGATGACGACCGCGTTAAGTTTTACTATAACTAACTCTACTGGCGCTGCGCTTCAGCTTGACGCTGCAGAGTTCGCTACCGATCCGATCAATACATCAATCGACGATTTTGTTCTCGGAGCCAATACTGTCGACTACACGGATATGGTCGTAACGCCCTCAAATGGGGATAGTGAGTGTGGGAACAGTCTGGCGGAGGGAGCTTCGTGTAACATCACAATACAGGCTGACACTACCGGTACTCTCACGGTTACGTAGTAAATAGCGCCCTTGGTCGAGCCAGTGCGGTTCTTCGTTAAGGGGAGCTAATGGTGCCGAGCCTACCTTTAGCTGGAATTTTAGATGTCCGGTTCGATACCAAATGTCCGCGCTATAGGAGCGCTGTCGAGGTAGCCTCCTATAGCGTCCATCAATCCTGTTTCCATGCGCCACTTCATATAGGTTTGTTGGTGTTCTGCAGTAGCCCAAAATTCGACCAACAAAACACTCCCAGTAGACTTCTCTACATAAGTTTGGACATTTTCACATCCATCATAAGCTCGAGTGTCAACCAATGCTTGCTTCAACACATCAAGAAACTCCGACAATGTTTCAGACTTAGCGGGCCACTCCACAGTTACCATTACGCTCATAGGCTTACCCCTTTTTCCGCGGTTAATCCACACAAGATCTTGGCCAGACGAGCTGGTACCTGATGCTCCCGATGCCGTCGATGCCCCCAGCTTACCGCAGGACTATCTCAATGTGAGAGGTCATGTAAGATCAAAAGTGACAGGTGAAAAATGTCGCTGGGGATCGGGGCTGGCGGCAATTAATTAATCAAATTAAGGTACCCCTTGAAATCAGCGCGACTATATTTTGGAGGAAAAATGAGGAAGATTATTTTTGTTGTCAGCCTACTGGCTACTGCATCTGCTAACGCATCGACGATGCTACTGTGGTCATGCAATTTACTAGACGGGCACACCATTGAAGAGGTCAAAACTATAAATTCAGCATGGGTAGACGCAGTTAACGAATTGTCTGAATACAAAGTGGAGAGCTTCGTACTTGAATCCATTGCCTCGTCTGATATGGCGGCGTTCCGATATATAGACGTGTTTGAAAACCCGATTCACTGGGGGCAAATTCGATCGAAGATGGAGGGTGGTGCGTTGGACGCTTTTGAGGCGCAATTCAATGAGGCAAGCAAATGCGACGAGGCGAGTTTGTATGAAGCTTCCGAAAGTTGACTGCACCAAAATAGTCAATTTTGCCTCTAATAGATTGTATTGAGGGCTTCGTTGGGGGGGGGGCTTATTGCTGTTGACGCCGTGGCACGGAGCCGAGTCTAATTTGGTTTGCAGGATGCACCTAGACAACAAGACGGTTGCCCTAACTGAGCTTAAGGCTCGTTAACGGAGATCTTTTAATAAGTAGAGATCATCTGCAGTTACATTACAGCCGCCGCAGCATCACGACCAACCGGCAATAACTCCAAGCTGAATAGCGGCGAAACCGCTATCGCAAAAAATAGCGACGCGAGTGTGACTGCACCGACTCGTCTAAGTCGCATCGGTCCCGGTCCCTACATGCTAAAAAAACCAGCTTCAAACTATTGGGGGCCAAGCAGCCCATTTGGAACACACAAAAATATTGTCTCTGTAACCTTAGTATTCGCATCACTTGGCAGATTAGTTAGACAGCGTTGGCATGGAGGGCTGCTGGCACTTACTTGTAAACTGAAGGGGCCTGTATTGGCTCCTTTTTTTATTGGGAGTAGGATCAGTTCAGTTCTGAGATTCACAGGGATAATCCAATGTCTTTAGATCAAGCAAATGCGTTCCGTGACTACGTGTCTCAAAATGAGGACGTACAGAAGGAAATCCGTTCAGCCTTGATGACCGAAAGTGCCAAGGTGAGCGAGATAGCCGCTAAGCATGGCTTCAGCTTCACATCAGAGGAAGGTGAGCAAGCTTGGGATGCGGCGCAGGATAATGAGCTAAGCGATTTCGAGTTGGATATGGTTGCAGGTGGCAGGAGCCTTGGCCCACCTTGCTAACCACTTACCCTCTTTGTGTGTCGGACGCCTGAGCGCCCCAGGCTCTATTGGGTAGCCAGATACGCCGCCTGTCCAGTAAGGCTTGAGCAGCTTCCATGACCCACCCCTTCCTCGCCATTCTGCTTTTACTGCCGTAGCTTGCGTAAGCCAAAGAGCCCTAAGAGAGTGACGAGGAAGCCCAAGCCAAGCAGCTGTAATGTGGGCACTGGGGCAGGT
>CACOYM010000032.1 GCA_902631395.1 Halieaceae bacterium
CCTCCGAGGCCGTTCGGCTTCGTCGTCTCTGGTCAGTGGGTCCTGGTATTAACTAAGACGGCGGGAAAAGAAGTGGAAGGCCAGTAGCTCAATTGGCAGAGCAGCGGATTCCAAATCCGCAGGTTGGGGGTTCGATTCCCTCCTGGCCTGCCACCTTAGTTCCCGGTGGGCTGGGTGGTTAAACAACGCTGTTGGCGGCAATGACTCGTCGCAGTATGGAGAGTAAACATGAGTGAAGCCGCGGCAAGCAGGCTTGATTCGCTGAAATGGGTTGTCGCGCTGGCCTTGGTGGCTGGCGGTATTTTTGGCAACAGCTACTATGGTGATCAGCCGATCCTGTATCGGGTGCTGGCTTTATTGGCGTTGGCGTTAATCACGGGCTGGATCGCCTCGCTGACTGAAAAAGGCAGTGCTTTTTTGACATTGGTTAAAGGTTCGCGGATTGAAATCCGCAAGGTCGTCTGGCCGACACGCCAGGAAACCACACAAACCACAATGATTGTGTTTGTGTTTGTCATTATTACCGGCCTCATTTTGTGGGGTTTGGACAGCGTGCTTGGCTGGCTTGCATCGTTGATCTTGGGTTGAGGGAAAAGACATGGCTTTGAAGTGGTACGTAGTGCATGCCTACTCTCAGTACGAGAAGAAGGTGGCGACCGCCATTCAGGAACGTGTAGAGAGGTTGGGTATGCAGAATCGCTTCGGTGAGATCATCGTGCCCACCGAAGAAGTTATAGAGATGAAGGGCGGTCAAAAGCGCAGAAGTGAGCGCAAGTTCTTCCCAGGTTACGTGCTTGTGCAGATGGATCTCGACGACGATACGTGGCACCTGGTAAAAGAAACGCCACGCGTGTTGGGTTTTATTGGCGGTAAGGCCGACAGGCCCTCGCCAATTAGCGATGCTGAAGCTAATACTATCCTGCAGCGTGTTGAGGCGGGTGTCGACCAGCCCAAGCCCAAGACAGTTTTCGAGCCCGGCGAAATGGTTCGGGTAATCGATGGACCCTTCAACGACTTCAACGGCGTCGTTGAGGACGTGAACTATGAAAAGAGTCGCCTCAATGTGGCGGTGCTGATCTTCGGGCGCTCAACGCCCGTAGAATTGGAATTTGGTCAGGTCGAAAAAGCTTGATGTGGGGGAGCAGGCGAAAGCCTGCTTCTGCGATAGCGCCGCCTAGGCGGTGATAATGGGGAGCCTGCGTGCTGAGCTGCTTGTGCGGTTCATTCAACGGCGCTTGGACCCAAGAGGTGACAACATGGCAAAGAAAATCGACGGCTACATTAAGCTGCAGATCCCGGCGGGACAGGCTAACCCCTCTCCCCCCGTCGGTCCTGCGCTGGGCCAGAAGGGCGTCAACATCATGGAATTCTGCAAGGCATTTAATGCCGACACGCAAGGTGTTGAGCCGGGCCTTCCTATCCCTGTGGTGATAACAGTTTACAGTGACAAGTCGTTCACCTATATCAAGAAGACCCCGCCCGCCTCGATTTTGTTGAAGAAGGTCGCGGGTGTAAAGAGTGGTTCAGGCCGCCCTAACACCGAAAAGGTTGGAAAGGTGACCCGCGCCCAGCTCGAGGAAGTGGCTAACCAGAAGTGGCCCGATCTGACCGCGTCCGATATGGATGCTGCGGTTCGCACCATCGCCGGTAGTGCTCGCTCGGTAGGCATCGAGACGGAGGGAGTGAATTGATGGCCAAGTTATCCAAACGTGTTCGCGCGTTCCGCGAGAAAGTTGACTCTAGTCACAGCTATCCTCTAGACGAGGCAGTTTCTTTGCTGAAGAAGTTCGGCACCGCCAAGTTCAATGAGACGGTTGAAGTGGCCGTTAACCTTGGTGTTGATGCGCGGAAATCAGATCAAGGTGTCCGCGGTGCAACTACATTGCCCCACGGCACGGGTACAGAGGTGCGTGTTGCAGTCTTTACGCAGGGCGACAGTGCTGATAAGGCTAGGGAACTGGGTGCGGATTTCGTCGGCATGGAAGAGCTGGCGGAGCAGATCAAGGGCGGCATGATGGACTTCGACGTAGTCATTGCTTCCCCCGATGCGATGCGCGTAGTCGGTACTTTGGGTCAGGTACTCGGTCCACGCGGCCTGATGCCTAATCCGAAAACGGGCACGGTAACGCCTGATATCGAAGCTGCTGTGCAGAATGCCAAGGCAGGTCAGATGCGCTTCCGCAGCGACAAAAACGGCATCATTCATGGCGGGATCGGCAAGGTGAGCTTTGAGCCTGATGCGATCAAGGGCAATTTGGTTGCGGTCCTGTCGGACCTTAAGAAAGCCAAGCCGGCATCTGCCAAAGGCGTTTATGTCCGCAAAGTGACGCTGTCCACCACTATGGGTCCAGGTGTCACAATTGATCACAACGCGATCGATTTTTGATTTAGTGATTAAGACCTCGGGCTGAAGCTCGAGGTCTGTTGCCCGCGTGCGTTTTATAACGGGGGCCGGGCAGAGCACGATAGAGGTTCTGCCCACTTTGGAAGTCTTTGCAGGGACGGTTGGGAGATCTCGCCGAACACCAAAGGCTGTCAAAGACCGTAGGTGGCGCTGACTGTAGCGCCTTAAAGGCAGGATGTTTGGTTGCCTACGCAGATGGTGAAGATGTTCGTCACCGAGGTGGGTCAAAGCGAAGTTGGGCAATGACCTGAACAACCACAAAAGGAGTAAGCCAAGTGGCTATTGGACTCGAAGAAAAGAAAGCTATCGTCGCTGAAGTCAACGAGACAGCCGCCAGTGCGCTTTCGCTTGTGATCGCCGACGCGCGCGGGGTTGCATCGAATGACATGACTGCTCTGCGTGCGTCGGCCCGCGAGAACCAAATCACCCTTCGGGTGGTGCGGAACACGCTGGCCAAGCGAGCACTGGAAGGAACCGATTATGAATGTGTGACTGACACGCTTGCCGGCCCTTCTTTGTTTGGGTTCTCAATGGAGGATCCAGGCGCAGCAGCACGACTGTTCAAGGATTTTGCCTCGAACCACAATGAGTTTGAGGTAAAGGCACTGTCGGTCAGCGGCAAGCTGCTCGGAGCCGACCAGCTCGATGTGCTGGCCAAGCTACCCACCCGGGAGCAGGCTCTGGCGTCATTGATGAGCGTGATGCAAGCGCCCATCGTGAGGTTAGCGCAAACAGCAAACGAGGTTCCCGGCAAGCTGGTCCGGTTAATGGCGGCTGTTCGAGATCTAAAACAAGAAGCGGCCTGATTTGGTATCGCTTCGCCCTGTAACGTTTAACGGAGATTAAAATGGCACTTTCAAAAGATGAGATTCTCGACGCGATTGCGGAGATGAGCGTGATGGATGTCGTCGCGCTGGTAGAGGCGATGGAAGAGAAGTTTGGTGTATCTGCCGCTGCTGCGGTAGCTGTGGCCGCGCCTGTTGCAGGCGGCGAAGCTGGCGGCGAGGCGGCTGAAGAGAAGACTGAGTTTGACGTCATCCTTACCTCAGGCGGCGAAAAGAAGGTAAACGTGATTAAGGTTGTTCGCGCGGTTACCGGTCTTGGCCTTAAGGAGGCTAAGGCCGTCGTTGATGGCGCCCCCGCTCCTGTTAAGGAAGGCGCGTCCAAGGACGAGGCAGAAGACATTAAAAAGCAGATCGAAGAAGCAGGTGGTGCCGCAGAGCTCAAGTAATTGAGCGCTGCGAGTTAATCGCACAGTAACAGGGCTGGGGCGCTTTGGCGCCCCGGCGTCGTTCCCGGTCATAACGCCGGTTTGAAATTTTTAGGGTCTGCGTTGTGTGGGACGACGCAGCTTGGATGGGAGTACAGATGACATACTCGTACACGGAAAAGAAGCGCATTCGAAAGGATTTCGGTTCATTACCCAAGGTAATGGACATACCGTATCTGCTCGCGATACAGCTGGACTCTTACGGCAAGTTCACTCAAAACGGCATTTCGCTCGATAGCCGCGGGGAACATGGATTGCATGCCGCTTTCAAATCGGTCTTTCCGATTATGAGCTACAGCGGTAATGCCGCCCTGGAATATGTGGACTACGCCCTAGGTGAGCCCGTCTTTGATGTGGACGAGTGCGTGCTGCGCGGCACAACCTATGCCTGTGCGCTGCGTGTTAAGGTCCGCCTAATTATTTATGACAAAGAGTCCTCATCCAAGTCGATTAAGGATATCAAGGAGCAAGACGTTTACATGGGGGAGATCCCCCTGATGACCCAGAACGGTACCTTCGTCATCAATGGTACTGAGCGCGTTATCGTGTCCCAGCTTCACCGGTCCCCCGGTGTTTTCTTTGACCACGACAGAGGCAAGACCCACTCTTCCGGCAAGTTGCTTTATAGCGCTCGGGTCATCCCTTATCGAGGCTCTTGGCTAGATTTCGAGTTTGACCCTAAAGACCTCGTCTATGTTCGAATAGATCGGCGGCGAAAGTTACCCGCGACCGTACTGTTGCGTGCTCTAGGTTATGACTCAGAAGAAATCCTGGAGATGTTCTTCGAGACCACCTCGTTCCAGCTAGGCGAGGAAGGCGAAGCTACGATGACGCTAGTGCCGAGGCGCCTTCAGGGTGATATGGCGGCTTTCGACATCATGG
The DNA here is from genome assembly GCA_902631395.1 of Halieaceae bacterium. Lineage (GTDB taxonomy): Bacteria > Pseudomonadota > Gammaproteobacteria > Pseudomonadales > Halieaceae > Luminiphilus. The sequence continues at coordinate 4,557 of CACOYM010000032.1, forward strand.
CGGGTAAGAAATTGATTGTTGAGCGAGGCCGGCGCATTACAGCGCGTCATATTCGTCAGCTTGACGATGCCGGTATCGAGGCGCTCTCTGTGCCCGAGGAGTATTTGGAGGGGCGCCGGTTGGCCAAAAATATTATTGATACGGCGACGGGCGAGGTGCTTGCCGAGTGCAATACTGAGATCACCGTCGCGTTGCTAGTCGAACTGCGTGCGAAGGGTATCGACACGATCGAGACCATTTACACCAACGAATACGATTGCGGCCCGTTCATCTCTGACACTCTAACGGCGGACAGCACTCGTAGCGTGCTCGAAGCCCTGGTTGAGATTTACCGCATGATGCGCCCGGGTGAGCCGCCCACAAAGGAATCGGCTGAAAACTTGTTCCAGAACTTGTTTTTCTCACCGGAGCGGTACGACTTGTCTGCTGTGGGCCGCATGAAATTCAATCGTCGCCTTGGCCGTGAAGATAAAACTGGTTCTGCGACACTCGACAAGGAGGATATTGTTGATGTGATTCGCGCACTGGTCGACATACGCAATGGAAAGGGAGTGGTCGATGACATTGATCACCTAGGTAACCGCCGCGTGCGATCAGTCGGCGAGATGGCCGAGAATCAGTTCCGAGTGGGCTTGGTTCGGGTGGAGCGCGCTGTAAAAGAGCGTCTCTCGATGGCAGAGAGCGAGGGCTTGATGCCGCAGGATCTAATTAACGCGAAGCCGGTGTCGGCTGCGGTGAAGGAATTCTTTGGTTCCAGCCAGCTTTCCCAGTTCATGGATCAGAACAATCCTCTGTCTGAGGTCACGCATAAGCGTCGTGTATCGGCCCTCGGCCCGGGTGGCCTGACTCGTGAGCGCGCAGGCTTTGAGGTGCGGGACGTTCATCCCACGCACTACGGCCGTGTTTGCCCAATTGAGACGCCTGAAGGCCCGAACATTGGCCTGATCAACTCCTTGGCAACCTATGCTCGCACCAATGAGTACGGTTTTCTGGAGTCGCCTTACCGCAAAGTGGTAAAGGGCGTTGTGACCGACGATATCGAGTATCTGTCTGCGATTAACGAGGCGGAGTACGTAATTGCTCAGGCATCAGCGCCCCTCGATACCAAGAATCGCTTTGTCGAAGACCTCATTAACGTTCGCCACATGAACGAATTCACCGTGAAGCCTGCGGCAGACGTCGAGTATATGGACGTGTCTCCAAAGCAGGTGGTGTCAATTGCGGCGGCGCTGATTCCTTTCCTCGAGCACGACGATGCGAATCGGGCGCTGATGGGCTCGAATATGCAGCGCCAGGCCGTGCCTACGCTGAAAGCAGAAAAGCCGTTAGTCGGCACCGGAATGGAGCGTTACGTTGCTTCTGACTCAGGTGTGTGCGAGGTGGCGACGCGAGGTGGCGTCATCGACTCAGTTGATGCGAGCCGAATCGTTGTGCGCGTGAACGCAAAGGAGGTGGGTATCGATGATTCACCGGTCGATATCTACAATCTCACAAAGTACAAGCGCTCTAACCAGAACACCTGTATTAATCAACGCCCAATCGTGAAGCCGGGCGATGTGGTGGCTCGGGGCGACATACTCGCTGATGGCCCCTCGGTCGATCTGGGGGAGCTGGCGCTAGGCCAGAATATGCGCATTGCGTTTATGCCCTGGAACGGCTACAACTTTGAGGATTCGATCCTCGTTTCAGAGCGTGTCGTGCAGGAAGATCGCTTTACAACGATCCACATTCAGGAACTCACCTGTATCGCACGCGACACCAAGTTGGGTACCGAAGAAATCACGGCAGATATTCCCAACGTGGGAGAAGGCGCATTGGGCAAGCTCGATGAGTCGGGCATTGTATATATCGGTGCGGAAGTCGACGCTGGCGATATCCTGGTGGGCAAAGTGACACCAAAAGGTGAAACTCAGCTTACGCCGGAAGAGAAGTTATTGCGTGCGATCTTTGGTGAGAAGGCGTCAGATGTGAAGGATACGTCTCTGCGCGTGCCTTCCAGTTACAAGGGCACCGTCATTGACGTGCAAGTCTTCACTCGCGACGGCCTCGAAAAGGATCCGCGCGCTAAGCATATCGAAGCCGCTCAGCTGGCCGATTACCGTAAGGATCTGAAAGAGGAGTACCGCATCTATGAAGAGGCTACTTTTGCTCGCCTCGCAGGCTTGCTTGAAGGAAAAGCCACAGTTTCCGGTGGCGGTCTCAGTAAGGGCACCAAGCTGACCAAGACAGTATTGGCGGATCTCGATCGGGAGCAGTGGTTCAAGCTGAAGCTGTCCGATTCGGATCTAAACAGCCAGCTGTCCTCCGCTCAACGCCTGCTTGAGGAGCAGAACTTACAGCTCGAGGAGCGTTACGAGATCAAACGCGAGAAGTTGCAGAGCGGTGATGATCTGGCGCCCGGCGTCCTGAAGATTGTGAAGGTTTATCTTGCTGTCAAGCGCCGTATCCAGCCAGGCGACAAAATGGCCGGTCGTCACGGTAACAAGGGTGTCATCTCAGTCATCATGCCGGTAGAGGATATGCCTTACGACGACCATGGCGAGCCAATAGATATTGTGCTGAACCCGCTTGGTGTGCCTTCACGCATGAATGTCGGTCAGATTCTCGAGACGCATCTGGGTATGGCTGCGCATGGCCTCGGTTGCAAGATCGACGACATGCTTGAGCAGCAGGTCAAGCTGACGCAGCTGCGTAGCTTTTTGAAGCAGGTTTACAGTCACACCAGCGACGCGCGCCGCAGTGCCGATATTGCATCATTGAGCGATGATGATTTGCTGGCGTTGGCAGAAAACTTACGCGCCGGTGTGCCCATGGCGACGCCCGTCTTTGACGGTGCGCGTGAAGACTCCATCAAGGATTTGCTCCGCATGGCAGAGCTGCCCGACAGCGGTCAGTTGACGCTCTACGATGGCCGAAGTGGAGACCAGTTCGACCGACCTGTGACGGTCGGCTACATGTATATGCTCAAACTTAATCACCTTGTCGATGACAAGATGCACGCGCGCTCTACCGGCTCCTATAGCCTTGTGACCCAGCAGCCGCTGGGCGGTAAGGCGCAATTTGGGGGTCAGCGCTTCGGTGAAATGGAAGTTTGGGCACTCGAGGCATACGGCGCGGCCTACACCCTGCAGGAAATGCTGACGGTCAAGTCGGACGATGTCGCAGGGCGAACCAAGATGTACAAAAACATCGTCGATGGGGATCATCAGATGGAGCCCGGCATGCCAGAGTCCTTCAACGTGTTGATCAAAGAAATCCGCTCACTCGGTATCGATATCGATCTCGAGTCTGAGTCATCCGGCTTCTGAGGGGAGATAAGACGTGAAAGATTTGCTGAACCTGCTGAGCAGGGAAAAAAACGAGGACTTTGATGCGATCCGTATCGGTCTAGCATCTCCGGAGATGATTCGATCGTGGTCTTTTGGCGAAGTCAAAAAACCGGAAACAATTAACTACCGAACGTTCAAGCCAGAGCGTGATGGACTTTTCTGCGCCAAGATTTTTGGTCCGGTCAAGGACTACGAGTGTCTGTGTGGTAAATACAAGCGCCTCAAGCATCGCGGTGTGATCTGCGAGAAGTGTGGTGTTGAGGTTGCGTTGGCCAAGGTGCGCAGAGAGCGGATGGGCCACATCGAACTGGCAAGTCCTGTGGCGCACATCTGGTTTCTAAAGTCATTGCCCTCGCGAATTGGATTGCTGCTCGACATGACGTTGCGCGACGTTGAGCGCATTCTCTATTTCGAAGCTTATGTGGTGACCGATCCGGGCCTAACTGCCCTTGAGCACGGTCAGTTGCTCAATGACGAGCAATACTACGAGGCAATGGAAGAGTTCGGTGATGAATTCACCGCCAAGATGGGTGCTGAAGCGATTCAGGACCTTATGATGGAGATTAGCCTCAAGGCCGAAATTGAGCAGTTGCGCGAAGAAATTCCCCAGACCAACTCAGAAACCAAGATCAAGAAGCTCTCTAAGCGCCTGAAGTTGATGGAGGCTTTCGATAAATCCGGCAATAAGCCCGAGTGGATGATCCTGAATGCGCTGCCGGTTTTGCCGCCGGACCTGAGACCGCTGGTGCCACTGGATGGCGGCCGATTCGCAACGTCTGATCTGAACGATCTGTATCGCCGGGTGATCAACCGTAACAATCGCCTCAAGCGACTGCTGGATCTGAACGCGCCGGATATAATTGTGCGTAATGAGAAGCGCATGTTGCAGGAGTCGGTCGATGCATTGTTGGATAATGGCCGTCGTGGACGCGCCATTACCGGTTCCAACAAGCGCCCACTGAAGTCACTGGCTGACATGATCAAAGGTAAGCAGGGTCGCTTTCGGCAAAACCTGCTCGGCAAGCGTGTGGATTATTCCGGCCGTTCAGTGATTGTGACTGGTCCGACGCTCAAGCTGCATCAGTGCGGTCTGCCCAAGAAGATGGCATTAGAGCTATTCAAGCCGTTTATCTTCGGTAAGCTTGAATTACGTGGTTTGGCCAGTACCATCAAAGCGGCGAAGAAAATGGTTGAGCGCGAGCCGCCAGAGGTATGGGATATCCTTGCCGAAGTCATTCGAGAGCATCCCGTTCTCCTCAACAGGGCTCCGACACTCCACCGTCTGGGTATTCAAGCCTTTGAGCCCGTGCTCATAGAAGGTAAAGCTATTCAGCTTCATCCTCTCGTCTGTGCGGCTTACAACGCCGACTTCGACGGTGACCAGATGGCAGTCCACGTACCGCTGACGTTGGAAGCGCAGCTCGAAGCCCGTGCGTTGATGATGTCTACCAATAATATCCTGTCGCCCGCTTCCGGTGACCCCATCATCGTGCCGTCGCAGGACGTGGTGCTGGGTCTGTATTACATGACTCGCGATCGCGTTAATGCGAGGGGTGAGGGCATGTCGTTCGCGGACACGGAAGAAGTGCAACGTGCCTACGGCAGCGGCCGCGTCGATCTTCATGCCCGCGTCAAGGTGCGAATTCACGAGACCTTGATGAACTTGGGTGAGGAAACGACGGAGCAGATTCGTATCGTCCAGACGACGGTCGGCCGCGCGTTGCTTTGGGATATCGTGCCTGTGGGCATGTCCTTCGACATGATCAACCAGCCTATGGTGAAGAAAGCTATCTCGCGCGTCATCAATCAGTGTTATCGCGCAGTCGGCCTGAAGTCGACTGTCATCTTTGCTGATCAATTGATGTACACCGGTTATGAGTATTCCACTCGTTCTGGTGCGTCTATTGGTGTGAACGACTTTGCTATTCCCGGTGCCAAGGCTGAGCTTATTGCTCGTGCAGAGGGTGAGGTTGCGGAAATTGAGCAGCAATACCGCGCGGGCTTGGTGACTCAGGGCGAGAAATACAACAAGGTGATCGATATCTGGTCGCGAACCAACGATCAGGTTTCCAAGTCGATGATGGCGGGCCTGTCGAAAGAGACGGTTACAAATCGTGATGGAGACGACGAGGAACAGGATTCATTCAACTCTGTATATATGTATGCCGATTCAGGTGCGCGGGGTTCGCCTGCGCAGATTAGACAGCTGGCGGGCATGCGGGGTCTTATGGCGAAGCCCGATGGCTCGATTATCGAGACGCCTATCACCGCAAACTTCCGCGAGGGCTTAAACGTACTGCAGTACTTTATTTCTACGCACGGCGCGCGGAAAGGTCTTGCCGATACGGCTCTGAAGACCGCGAATTCCGGTTACCTAACCCGTCGCTTG
>CACOYM010000033.1 GCA_902631395.1 Halieaceae bacterium
CCGGTGAGGAGGCGGGGCAGCTCGCGCCCGTACTGGATCAGTTGGCGCATTACACCGAGACACGTCAGCACACCGCACAAAAGCTTCAGATGGCCCTGATTTACCCGTTCGTGCTGATGGCAGTGGCGGTAGCGGTGGTGTCTGCCTTGATGATCTTTGTGGTGCCTGAGCTGGTGGGGATTTTCGCCCACACAAAGAAAGCGCTTCCGCCCCTGACCATAGGATTAATTTGGGTCAGCGACTTTATGCGCGAGTATGCGCTGGTGTGTCTTGTTGCAATGGTGGCGATCCTGTGGGGCGCTCGCCGAGCTTTGCGGCATCCTGCGCGCCGTAAGCGATGGCATCAGCTACTGTTGCGCGTCCCGGGTTTGAATGGGGTATTGGTGGCGCTGGATAGTGCCCGCTTTGCCTCCACTCTCAGTATCCTGATGGCATCGGGTGTGCCTTTGATCCATGCGCTGCGTATCGCGGGTTCGGTAATGAATAATTTGGTGCTGCGCGAGGCGAGTGGGGCCGTATCCGTGGCGGTTCAAGAAGGCGCTAGCCTCAGCAGGGCGCTTTCGCAGGAACCGTTCTTCCCTCCCATGATGGTTCATATGGTGGCCTCGGGGGAAGTCAGCGGTGATCTGGAGACCATGTTGGAGCGCTCGTCGACCAATCAGGAGCGCGAACTCGAAATGACTTTAGGCACCGTCATGGGGCTTTTTGAACCTGCGATGGTGGTGATAATGGGTGGGCTGGTGCTGACCATAGTCCTGGCGATTCTGCTGCCGATCTTTGATCTCAATACGATGGTGAGGTGATAAACCATGAGTAACCGTGCGCAAAACAAATTGAGAGGTTTTTCGTTAATCGAGATTCTCGTCGTGCTTGTCATCATGGGTCTTTTGATCAGCGTGGTGGCGCCCACCGTGTTGAACAGCGCTGACGATGCGCGAATTCAAAAGGTTCAGGCGGACTTCAAATCGATTGAGACTGCGCTGAAGATTTACCGCCTCGACAACTATGTTTACCCGACCACAGAGCAGGGCCTCGAGGCGCTCATTACGCCGAGCACCCTTGAGCCAGAACCGAGGAATTTCAAACAAGGCGGTTATCTGGCCGAGATGCCGATGGATCCTTGGGGGCGCCCGTACCTTTACCTGTCGCCCGGTGAGTACCGAGATGTTGATCTTTATTCGCTCGGAGCAGATGGGCTACCGGGCGGCGAAGGTCAAAATGCGGATGTTGGTAACTGGAACGAGGCCGACGCCTAGGATATCGGCGCGCGCAGGCACTTTTTTACGTTATGGGTCGTTGATGAGGGGCTTCAGTTTGATCGAGCTGCTGGTAGCGGTTTTTGTCATTGTCCTGCTGACGGGTGTTGTGAGCCTGAACGTGGGACGAGGGGGAGCCGATATCTCCCTCGACTCGGAGGCCCGGCACCTATCGGAGCTTTTGTCCTTCGCCAGTTCAGAGGCGGGGATGTCGGCATCGGACCATGGTCTGCTACTCAACTCTGCGCCATCTGCTAATCCTCGCCGCTATGAGGGCCATTGGCTGAGACGGGTTGATCAAGGTTGGGTGACGCCGCGCGCCAGCACCGACGTATTTGCCGATCTTCGCCTGGCCGAGGGTTACGAACTGCGGCTTAGCCTTGAAGGTCAGCCCGACATCGAACTCGCCCCTTATGACCCTGACCTCAAGCAGCCACCTCAAGTGGTTGCATGGGCGGGCGGTGAGATGACCCCGGGGGCACTGGAATGGTTGGACAGTCAAACTGGGGATGTGCTCTATCGTCTGGAGTGGGATCTGCTTGGGCGGATGGTACTGATGCCCAAGGGCAGTGAGCTGGATACACGGAATGGCGGGTAGTGTGAGGAAAGCCATCGTAATGTCGCGCGACCGAGTCGGCCGTCCCCGTCGTGATGGCTTCACGCTGGTTGAGGTGATGGTGGCGCTGGTCGTAGTCGCCATTGTGTTGCCGGCGCTGTTGCTGACATTATCCCAGCAATTGGACGGCCTCCGGTATCTTGATGATCGTGCTCAGGCGCAATGGGTGGCGGCAAATCGGCTCGCAGAGTTACGTCTGGTGCTGGACGCGAAGGGCACACTTCAGAGCGGCACAACGTCAGGTAGCGAGCAGATGGCCGGTCGGGAATGGCACTGGTGGAGCGAGGGTACCGAGACCCCCGTCCCAGGTTTCTTTCGCTACGAAATAGCCGTTTCCGATCGCCGGGATGGGGACGATTCGCCACTCCATACCCTCGACGGTTACCTGGCTCAGGGAGGAGCGCCACGTGCGCGATAAAGGGCCCGCTCGAGGCTTTACGCTGGTTGAGGTGCTCATCGCCATGGCTATAACATCGCTGGTCGCTGTCATAGCTTTTAGCGGCCTCTCAGCGGCCGTGTCGGGTGCCGAAAGTCTTCTTGGCGCGGCATCGCGCTCGCACAATGTCCAACAGACCTTGGGTTTACTTTCGCGGGATTTGCGTCAAGTCGTCAATCGGCCGGTCGTCGATGAATTTGGGCAGCTTTCGCCCGCGCTGTCGGGCGGTGAGTTGGCGAGAACCATGCTGACAGTGACGCGTGCAGGATGGCACAACTCAACGGGCGCGCCGCGTAGCGCATTGCAACGCGTGCAGTGGTGGCTGGAAGAGGGCACCTTATGGCGCGGCTACTTTCCCGTTCTTGATCGCGCACCCGGAACCGAGGCCATAGAGACGCCAGTCCTCGAGGAGGTGACGCGCTTTGAAGTGCGCTTTCTTTCCTCACTCGACCTCGTCGACAGTGATCGTAACGATGTGATCGACCGCCGTGACTGGCAGGACAATTGGATCGCTGACCTGTCACAACCCGATCTGCTCCCTGCGCCACCCGTCGCAGTAGAGGTGGTACTAAATATCGCGAGTCTGGGTGAGATTAGGAGGACATATGTCTTACCCTCAGGGTGATACATCGTTGCCGCAAGCAGGCGCAGCACTGGTCGTCGCGATGCTGGTTTTCGCGCTCGTGGCAGCTTTGATGGTGGGCTTGCAGCGCGACTTCACGCTTATCCTGCAGCGGGGCACTCATCAAGTGTTCAGCGAGCAAACCTGGGCTTATCTGATCGGCGCGGAGGGTCTGGCGCGACTCGCGCTGCAAGCTGACAGCCGCGCCGATACGCGCGCAGAGCAGCCCTCTGATCATTTGGGTGAATTGTGGGCGCAACCCCCAAACCCCTATCCCTTAGAGGGGGGCGGCTGGATGCAGGGTGGTATTGAGGATCTGCAGGGTCGACTTAACCTGAACCTGTTGATTGATTCCGCGGCGAGTAACGCCGGCGAGAGCGGCAGTAGCGTGCCCGGCACATTTGAGGCTGGCTCAGCGTCTGGAGAGGTCGAATCGGTGCCCGCAAACGCGACGGCTGAAATGCGCTGGAGCCCCGCCCAAAAAATCCTCATTCGGTTATTACAGACCCTTGGCGATGCGTCATTGCCACTTGAGGAGGCGATGGCGTTGACCGATGCCATCACCGACTTTATGGACGCTGATGGACAGCGCCGCGAGCGCGGTGCTGAGGAATCGGAGTACCGATATGCCGACTTTCCCTACTTGCCGGCCAACCGTGCGCTTGCCAGTGTGAGCGAGTTACGTGCGGTTCAGGGTATGACGGCAGTGGTTTATCAGGCACTGGCGCCTCTGGTGACGGTCTGGCCGGAAAGCGGTGCAACCGTGAATATCCTGACCTGTCCCTTGCCTGTCCTACGCGCTCTGAATGCCGACGATCAACTGGTTCCCATCGCTCCGTTAGAAGCCCAGCGCATCGATACGCTGCGCCGGGAGGAGGTATTTACACGTGTCGAGGATTTTTTGGCTGATCCTGCGCTGCAGGGTCAGCCGTTGGGTGAATTGAAGCCACTGCTGGACATCAGAAGCGACTGGTTCGTGCTCGATGCTGCGGTAGAACTCGCTGAGCGCGAACGACACTTATTCACGGTACTGCGGCGTAGTCCGGAGCAGGTACTCGCTGTTTTTCGTTCAGAGGGCGAGCTATGATGATGAGCCACCGTTTATTCATGACCCAGTCGATTTAGCATGCCCGTCAGATGAGCACGGAAAACGTGAACATAGTGAGATTCGAGGAGGGGGCAGCTGTGCTGCTGCGGCCTGGGCACGCTCCTGCTGCTTTTGACCTCGACGAGCAGCCCTTGCCAGAAAATGCCGTTGTGGCGCTACCTGCAGACCAAGTGCGGAGTTTGACGGTGCAGATCTCCCCTGACGAGGCCAAACATCTCAGGCAGGCGCTGCCCTTCATGTTGGAAGAGTCGCTGCTTGACGATGTGGATGCCCTGCATTTTGCCCATAAAAAACTGGACGATGCGCACCACGCGGTGGCGGTGATTGACCGGGAAACGCTGACCCACTGGGTCGCGGAAATGCCCGAGCCACTGCAGGAAAAACCTTGGGTATCCGAGGCATTGTGTTTGCCGTGGTCTGACAACCACTGCACATTGGTTTTCGAAGATCAGCATGTTCTGGTTCGCTGGGGGCGTGGTGAAGGCGCCCGGGTGGAGCCCGAACTCCTCAGTGCCCTCTTGGAAAGTCTGCAGGGGATCTTTTCTGTCTGCGTGGCTTATGGTCGGGATGAGCAAAGCGCGAGAGGCCTGCTCCCGGATTCGATCAATGCGGTGTTGCAATGGCGGCAGGGGAGCCTGTCCGAGGCACTCTTGTTGGCGGATGCCACGATGCCGGGCCCTGATCTGCGGCAGGGTGGCTTTGCACCGAAATTTCCATTGATGCGTTGGTGGAATCTATGGCAGCGCGTGGGAGTCGCAGTGGGCTTTGCCTTGATTCTGAAAACGGGTGTTTCAGTCGCGGATTACCAAATCCTTAAAAGCGAAGATCTGCAGCTGCGCCAGGCGATCCAAGAGAGCTATCGGCGGATCAATCCGCGCGGAGCGGTTGTCGATGTTGAGAAACAGCTCAATCGCCAGTTGGCTGAGTTTGGTGCTGGTGCGCGGCAAACCGCCTTTACTCCTTCGCTTGTCACGTTGCTGGATGCGATGTCGGCAGTCCCGGGTATTGCGCTGACGTCTCTGAACTACGGCGGTGGGCAGGACATGCGTGTCAATTTATCGGCGCCTGATTTCCAGTCGGTAGAGCGTGTTCGTGAGCGGTTGTCGAAACGTCTTCCTGCGGCTGAGTTGGAGAATTCTAACGCGCGCGCTGACGGCGTTGTGGCGCGCATTCGGGTGGTGTTTCGCTAATGCGCGCGTGGTTTGAATCATTGTCCAAGCGTGATCAGTTCGCGCTTTGTGCGTTGGGCGCGGCCTTGGGGATATGGCTATTTGTGCAAATCGTTTTTGTGGAGCTCGATGGCCGCAGGGAGCGCTTATTAGACGGCAATGCGGCTCTGGCGCAACAATTGAGCCGAGTAGACCTAAAGGTGGAACAACTGACCGCGTTGCGCGAGGGCGGTGGCGGCAGGCAGGTTAACTTAACGCGCACCCTGAACCAGGCGAGTGAAGCGAATGGTTTGGCGGTGAAGCGATTGCAGCCCAACAGTCGTGGTGAGGTCCAAATCCGTTTCGAGGGCGTTGATTTTGATGGCGTCTTGCGGTTTTTGGAGCAGATCGAAGGTGCTGCCGATCTGACCGTGCTGGATGCCTCGATCAGCAGTGCCGGTCGCAGTGGCAGCGTGAATGCCACGTTGCGTATCGCGGGTAGCTGATCGATGGATTGGCTGATACAGCGTCGCCGCGGCGTGGTGATGGCTTTGCTGGCCGCACTGTTGCTTATGAATGTACCCGCCCGGGTGATGACGTGGTTGTTGCCCGACGAGGTGAAATTATCAGGACTATCCGGCACGTTCTGGTCCGGCCAAGCCGTGCGATCGTGGCTCATGGTTGACGGTCAGGCTGTGATGCTGGGTAAAGTCCAATGGCGTATTAGTCCGTGGCGGTTGCTGTGGAGCACACCCCTTGAGGTAAACGCTGAATGGGGCGACCAGCTCCTGAGCACACGGTTGGGTGTCGGTATCACAGGGCAATGGGTATTGCGTGATACAGGCATAGCGGTCCACCTCGATTCACTTCGTGCCCTCATGCCGCTCTATCTCAGTGGCAGAGCGACTGGAGAATTTGATGCCATTCGGCTGTCTCATGACAGCCTGGAGGAGGTCCGCGGTCGCGTGAGGCTTCACAACACCGCATGGACAGCCAGAAGTGGCAATATCCCCTTGGGTAGCTATCGAGTTGACATCGGCCAAGGGGCAGAGCGGGCCGAGGTGGGCGACCCAAACGAGAGAGAGGCCAACTCCACAGGCGTCAGGGATTTAAAGGGCGTGGTAAGCACTGAAGACGGCTCGCTCGTGCTCAACGGCACCATCACTTTGGCTGGGGCTCGCTATAGCATTGATCTGAATGCGACCGGGCCGGTGGCCAGAGATGAGAGTTTTCGGCGAGCGGTATCGTTACTCGCGACCCCGAATTCAACGGGGTTTGAGGTGCTGATCAGCGGTCAGCTCTAGGGTTGCCAACGCTGACAACGCACCGTAGCGTGTGTTGGTCTGCCAAAAATTCATGACGAAAGACCCAGCTGTGTAAGCATTCGCTGAGGGGTCAACGACGCAGGAGCCTCATTCATGGTCTCTACAGGAAATGCGGTGTGGTCTAGCCGCTTCGCTTTTATTATGGCTTCGGTCGGCTTTGCGGTCGGGTTGGGCAACATTTGGCGCTTCCCTTACGTCACCGGTGAAAACGGCGGCAGTGCTTTTGTCGTGATCTATCTTCTCTGCGCGATTGCAATTGGGATTCCCTGTTTGATGGCAGAACTGCTCGTCGGACGGCGCGGTGCAGGCAGTCCGCCTACCTCAATGGCAGCGGTGGCAAGAGAGTCAGGCAGAAGTGATCGCTGGAAGGTGGTGGGCGGTCTGGGCGTGGTCACGGCGTATACCATCGCCATTACCTATGCGGTGGTGGTGGGCTGGGTCCTTTGGTATTTGGCTAAAGCACTCTCCGGTGGATTTTCCGGCTTCGATGCCGCCACAGCGGAACTGACATTTTCGGGCTTGCTGGCGAACAACCAAGCCATGGTTTTATGGACTGTGATCGGCAATTTGATCGTGGGCAGCATTATTTATGCGGGCGTTACGGCCGGCATAGAGCGCGCGGTGACCATCATGATGCCGCTGATGTTTTCGCTTCTCGTGGGTTTAAGCATCTACAACTACTTCGCGGGCGGTTTTTTAGAGACGCTTGAATGGCTTTTCACACCGGATTTCAGCAAGGTAAGCGGCGCTACCTTTCTCGCTGCAGTTGGTCAGGCTTTCTTCTCTATCGGTGTTGGCATGGGAGGCATGATGACCTACGGCGCCTATTTGCCAAGAGATTTTTCCATTGCGAGGGGCGCCGGTACGATTGTGTTAGCGGATACGCTCATCGCGCTGTTGGCCGGCTTCGTGGTGTTCCCGGCGGTATTCCACTTCGGCCTCGATATGGCGAGCGGTCCGGGTTTGATCTTTCAAACGCTTCCGGTCGCTTTCTCCCAGATGCCAGGCGGCGCGGTTTTCTCGGTGCTTTTTTTCACCATGCTAGCGGTGGCGGGTGTGACGTCGATGGTAGGGTTACTCGAGAGCGTGACCAGTTGGACGAAAGAGCGCCTAAATACCTCGCGCGAGCGTAGCACCATCTTGGTTGTTGGCTCCGTCACCCTATTGAGCGTGATATCGGTCCTCAGCTACAACGTCTGGGAGGAGTACCGTTTGCTGGGTATGAACTTCAATGAGTTCACAGAAGCGCTGTACGACAAACTGTTCCTACCAATGGCGGGCCTCCTGGTCGCCCTGTTTACCGGCTGGTACATGCATCGCGATTTCAGCGCGGAGGAACTCCGTGACGATGTGCGTTGGTTCGGTCTGTGGCGGATTTTGACGAGATTTGTCGTCGTACCAGCGGTGGCTCTTATTCTGGTCACCGGGTTGGTGTAAGCATATGCTGATAACCGTTACGGACTGGCTGTGGTCCTACGTCCTAATCGGCGCCTTGTTGATCGTAGGTGTGCGCTTCACAGTGGGTTCTCGCGGCGTACAGCTTCGATTGTTTCGACGCACCTTTGCCGTGCTGAGCAATATTGACTGGCGGGGTACTGAGCGAGGCATTTCAAGTTTTCAGGCCCTCGCTGTCAGTGTTGCCGGACGGGTAGGTGGCGGCAACATCGCCGGTGTCGCAGTGGCAATCACGCTTGGTGGGCCTGGCGCGTTGTTCTGGATGTGGCTGATCGCACTATTGGGAATGGCCACCAGCCTGTTCGAGTGTGCGTTGGCTCAGTTGTACAAACAACGTAACGGTAAAGAGACTTTCCGTGGCGGGCCCGCCTATGTGATGCACCATGGCCTTGGCTGGCGAGTGCTACCCGTGATTTACAGTCTGTTGCTGCTTGTGACGATTGGGTTTGGTTTCAACGCCGTGCAGAGTTTTGTTTTGACAGCATCAATCCAGTCGGCGTTTGGTATCCCCCCCACCGTCAGTGGTGCGGTGATCACGGTAGTGATGGCAGTGATCTTATTCGGCGGTATTCGTCGACTCGCGCTGGTGAGTGAGATCGTCGTGCCGGCGATGGTGCTGGGTTATCTGGTGCTGGCGGTGCTGGTTCTGGCGCTAAACTTCACTGATATTCCACAGGCACTCTGGCTCATACTTTCTTCTGCCTTTGGCCTAGAGCAGGCCGTTGGGGGTGGCGTGGCCGCCGCGATCGCTCAGGGAGCGAGACGAGGACTGTTCTCAAACGAGGCTGGGCTGGGGACAGTACCCAACGTTGCCGCGGCCGCTGACGTGCCTCATCCGATGACGCAGGGTTTGGTGCAATCGTTGAGCGTTTTCATCGATACGATTGTGCTGTGCACGGCCACTGCGTTGATTATTTTGATTTCCTCCGTCTACGAGGGTGGCGGACAAGGTGTGCAGGGCGTGGTGTTGACGCAAATGGCGGTGGCAGAGCATCTGGGCGCCATCGGTGAGCCGCTGGTAAGCATCGCTCTGGTGCTCTTTGCGACAACGACCATCGCTTACAACTGCTTTCTCGGTGAAAACAGTATTGCCTATTTTGATCGTCTTGGCCAAGGGGCCGTGCTGGGCTTCAGAGTGAGCGTTCTCGTCATGATTGCGTGGGCATCCATCCAGGATTTGGGCACGGTCTTTGGGTTTGCTGATTTGACGATGGCGCTGTTGGCATTGACCAACCTGCTCGCGCTATGGGCTCTGTACCCCGTCGCTATGTCGCTACTAACGCACTTTGAAGCGCAGCTTGATGCCGGGATCAGCCCCCAGTTCATTTGGCATCAGTTCCCCGAGGAAGCGTTGGATGAAGAGAGCTGGCCAGATCGTTTGAGTGACTAAATAGTATGCTTCGTTAAGCGTCACTGTGCTTCCGATAGCTCAACGCTGAACCGTTTTCCCACCCCGCCCCTAGTGGTCACGATGTCGATCGTATCGCCAACGCGATGTTTCTCCATGGCGCTGAGGAACTCGTCGTTGTTAGCCACGCGCTCGCCCTCAATTTCGGTAATCACGTCACCGAGAATAATCTCACCCCGGGCGCCCCTTCGTGCGCCGACCATGCCAGCATTTTCAGCTGGGAAGCCACGGTAAGTCCTGATAATCGGGACACCTTCTACGCGATAGCGGCGGAGCCATCGGTCCGAGGCAAGCTCGACGCCGAGCACCGGGCGCATGATTTTTCCAAAGGCAATCAGTTGCGGCACCACTTCCGACACGGTGTTTACGGGAATAGCGAAGCCAATACCCGCACTGCCGCCGCTAGGAGAGTAAATCGCGGTGTTGACGCCCACCAATTGGCCCATTGAGTTCAGGAGAGGTCCACCAGAATTGCCGGGATTAATCGCAGCGTCGGTTTGAATGACTCCGCGGATGGTTCGGCGACTAGGCGATTGAATTTCTCGATCCAGTGCGCTGACAACGCCCACTGTTAGCGTGGTGTCGAGGCCGAAGGGATTGCCAATTGCCATGACCTTCCGGCCGACAGATAGCTCTGAAGAATCGCCTATAGGGAGCTCCACCAGACCGGCTGGCGGGTCTATCATGCGCAATACGGCGAGGTCACGCTCAGGCGCGAGGCCAACCACTTCGGCTTGAAAAGACGCCCCGTCTGCTAGTGTGATGGCGAGTCGATCGGCGCCTGCAACCACGTGAAAGTTGGTAACGACCAGTCCCGCTGCCGCGTCCCAGATGAATCCTGAGCCTGCTCCTCGGGGAAT
>CACOYM010000034.1 GCA_902631395.1 Halieaceae bacterium
CGATACGGTTCCCGATGTAAATGACAATTGCCCATTGGTGGCCAACGCAGACCAGTTGGATGCTGATTCAAACGGTATCGGGGACGTCTGCGATACCGATGACGATAATGATGGAGTGATTGACGGCGTTGATAACTGCCCATTAGTAGCCAATTCTGACCAGGCTGATACAGATTCTGATGGGTTGGGTGACTTTTGT
The DNA here is from genome assembly GCA_902631395.1 of Halieaceae bacterium. Taxonomy (GTDB): domain Bacteria; phylum Pseudomonadota; class Gammaproteobacteria; order Pseudomonadales; family Halieaceae; genus Luminiphilus. The sequence continues at coordinate 200 of CACOYM010000034.1, forward strand.
GATGACGACGACGACGGTGACGGTGTTGTTGATCAGACGGACAACTGCCCATTGATAAGCAACTCAGATCAGCTCAATTCTGACTCTGACAATACTGGCAACGCGTGTGATTCAGACGATGATGACGATGGAATCGACGACGGTGCAGATAATTGCCCCTTGGTTGTCAATCCTGACCAAACCGATACTGACTTAGATGGGATCGGCGACGTTTGTTCCGACGATTCTGACGGTGACGGTGTTACGCCCGATGAGGCGGATAATTGCCCCACCGTGCCAAATGCTGATCAGGCCGACACAGATCTAGACGGTGTTGGAGACGCTTGCGACAGCGATGATGATAACGATGGCGTGCAGGATACCGTCGACAACTGTCCTATGACCACCAATGTGGATCAGCTCGATACCGATGGCGACGCTATGGGCGACTTGTGTGATGGTGACGACGATGGCGATGGCATCTCAGATGGTTCTGATAATTGCCCACTCACGTTAAATGTCAGCCAATCTGACGGTGACTCGGATGGGCGAGGTGACGCCTGTGACGCCATGCCTGTGCCAGCAGTAAAAGTTGCAAATTTCTGGGCTCTTGTATTCCTTTTGAGCTTTATCGGGACACTGCGACTTCTACCTAGTGGCGTCTTTTTGTCAGCCCCACGACGCTTGAATCTCCGCTCGTGAGTCCTAGCTGACCTAGACGACACAGCGGGCCGGCTCTCGGTTCTGGGCGCCTCAGACGCATTTAAAGATTTAAAAAAAGCTGCATGAAGAGGGAAAAAATTATGAAGAATTTGATTTTAGTCGGTTTGCTGTTATTGGCTCCGTTAGCGTTGGCTGACGGACGTGACGATCTGGGGCTCGAGAAGCGCCAACCTGATACGGCTATGAACGTGACTTCGGTCAAGCTAGGCCAAGACGTCACGTCCGTGAGTGCTGAGGGGGATATGGAGGGTTACGGAAAAGTCTACGTGACCTATGACCTAAGTTATAACGCCTCGCGAGATGGCGGCACTGTGGACGGACAGGGCCGGGGATTTACCTCAGAGGGGCGTGCATCGGGCAGGTTCCAGGGATTCTGGGAGCTGGTTGATGATATGGTCATAATGCGCAACGTGGTTAATATCAATAATGGCCAAATAAACCTCGACGTCATTAAATTCAATCCGTTGACGAGAGAGTTAGTGGTGCAGGCTTACATCCTGAAGTAAGCCCGCGCTCGCATATAAAAGGCCCCGACACGGCGGGGCTTTTCATAATTACTTCCCAATAGATATCTTGAGTGGGACCTCAATCAGCTCTTGATCTGAGCCTTGATATTTTTCTCGGTGGCCTTGCCATAGGGAGGGAGAACGCCCCCCAGCTTGGCCACGTTGAATTTAAGCGTCTGACTGTAGACCGACTTCGCATGACTGAAGGTTTTGAAGCCCTCGATACCGTGATAAGAGCCCATACCAGAGGGGCCCACGCCACCGAAAGGCATGTCTTCCTGCATGATGTGGAAAATCACATCGTTGATGCATACGCCGCCAGAAGTGGTGCGGTGCAGAAAAGCTTCTTCTTCACCTTTGTCGGTGCCAAAGTAGTAGGCCGCAAGTGGCCGTGGATTGTCATTGATGAAGTCGATGGTCTCATCGAAATTTCTGTAGGTGCGTATTGGAAGCAGTGGGCCAAAGATTTCTTCCTCCATGCACAGGGCGTCGTTGTCAGGAGAGATAATTAGCGTCGGTGGAATTTTGCTCGTGCCATGACTGAAGTCTTCATTAGCGGGATTGAGCGGAATGATGCGACAACCTCTCTGCTCGGCATCTTCAAGGTAGCTGCTCAAGCGCCTGTGATGGCGCTCGTTGATCACTGCTGTGTACTGCTTGTTGTCACGCAGGCTGGGGTACATCTGACTGATTGTTTCGGTCGCCAAAGAGATAATTTCCTCGAGCTGTTCCTCCGGTACCAGGAGGTAGTCGGGTGCAAGACAGATTTGTCCTGCATTCAGAGTCTTGCCTAGCATGACGCGCTTCATAGCTTGCTCAATCGCGGCCGATCGGGAGATGACTACCGGCGATTTGCCGCCCAGCTCCAGTGTTACGGGTACCAGATTGCGTGCCGCTGCGGTCAAAATGTGGCGCGCGATGTTGGTGGCGCCGGTGAAGATCATGTGATCGAAAGGCAGAGCTGAGAAAGCCTGACCGACTTCCGGGCCGCCAGAAAAGGTGGTGACTTCCGTCGGATCAAATGCTTCGGCAACAATCTCATCAATCACCTTAGATGTTTCTGGTGTGAACTCAGAAGGCTTGATCATCGCCCGGTTACCCGCAGCAAGGATCCCCGCCAGCGGCTGGAACACCATTGCCACCGGAAAGTTCCACGGCGCTACAATACCCACCACGCCTTTGGGTTGGTATTTAATGTGCGAGCGCCCTCCCAGCAGACCAAGCGGAAAGGCTGAGGGTCGCTTCTCGTCCTTCATCCACTTTTTCAAGTGCTTGCGACAGTGCTTCATCGAGCTGATGGAAGCGGCAACGTCAGTCATGAGATTGATCTGGTCGGGTCGGCAGACAAAGTCTCTGTTGATCGCTTCACTAATACGATCCGCGTGTCTCACCAGTACGTCGATAGCGCGATTAAGCCGGTCAATGCGGGTTTCCGCCGATACATAGCCCTCCTGTAGATAGCTCTCTCGCTGCGCTTTCAAAGCGTCCTGCATTTTGATTTCGATGTCCGGGCTGATTGCGAGTTGTTGCGGGGCATTCATTGCTCTTCTCCACGCTAGATGAACGGGCCAAGCAGTATACACAAGAGTCCCTCAGATGGTGATTTCCCCCTTTTGCTTTTACCTCCTGCTCCAGCTGTAAAAGCCGTCGTAAAGTACTGATTCAAATAGGATCCAGCTGATCGCAGAGCCATCCAACGGCGCGAGCGGCCAGTGATTCCCCGTAACGATTCAGCAGCCATTCCTCAGCGCCGAACGCCAGTGTGGTGGCTTTGAATCCCAACTGAGGGAAGGGTTCGGGTTCCCAGCGGCGCAATTCCCCGAGGGCCCGTCGCTGCACCCAAGGCATCTCGCCTAGCTCAGAGGATTCCCCTGTCAAAAGACCGGCTAATGTTTCCCCGAAGAGAAAACTTGCGCCGACACCCTCGCCGATATACCCGCCTGCTGTCCCCATTTTAGAAAAACGATCGTAAATGACATGGGGATGCCAGTTTCTCGGGACGCCGACGCTTCCTCCCCAGTTGTGCGTAAAACCCACACTCTCCAGCTGGGGAAAGAGGTCCAGTGCGATTTGCTGACGATATTGCCCAATAAATGCCGTGTCACCTAGCGTATGTTTGGGGCGTCCACCGGGAAGATAGTTACCACGTGCGCCGATCACCAAGCGATGATCCGCTGTGCGCTGCAAATAGGTCGCGGCGCGGTTGAAGTCTGCGAAGGTCTCGTTGTCATGAAACCCGATTTCCGACCAACGGATATCACTGAGTGGTTCAGTGACTACCATGCCGGTCTGAACAGGGATCACTCTGCGATGTAGCGGGCTACCTGCCTCGGAGTAGCCCTCTGTCGCGATGACAATATGTTCCGCATTCACAGTACCGCGATCGCAATCAAAGAACCCTGGGGCGATGTTGCTTGCTCGGGTGTGCTCAAAGATGCGGACACCTAAGGACTTCACCACATGTGCCAGTCCTATCACGAGCTTAGCTGGTTGGACACGCGCGACGTGAGGCGTAAAAACCGCCCCTCCAGGATTCGCCACTTTCACGCGAGCAGTTAATTCCTCGGGCGTTAGCCAATGATAGTCGTCGTCGGTGAAACCCAAGCGTTGAAAATGTGCGAGTGTCTCTTGAGCACGAATAACCTGCGATGAGTGCCGCGCCGCCGCCAGCACACAGCCACCATGGTGGAAGTCGCACTCGATACCTTCTTCAATGAGGACTTGCTCGGCTCTGCTGACAAGTGTGTTCAGCTGAGCACGCGCGGCCGCGGGAAGCTTTCCGTTCGTGTCAGTGAAGGCGCTCAAACCCTCCAGTGTACCCATCAGCCAACCGCCGTTCCGGCCCGAGGCGCCGTGGCCAATATTTTGCGCTTCGATGAGTACCACGTCTGCATCAGGCAGCTTTTTCTTCAGAAAATAGGCGGTCCAGAGGCCGGTGTAGCCGCCGCCGACGATCGCGTAGTCTGCGGTGATGGCAGTTTCAAGCGGCGGTTCAGGCTCAGGTCGAGAAAGCCCATCCCACCAAAGCGACGGGCTGGCAAGGCGCTGTTTGTCAGTCAAAATGTCGATTGGAGTGTCTAACCAACGCAAAAGATAGCATTAATAAGCTCAAAGTCTTTCGCTCAATCGTTGAGCCTCCGCTCCAGTTCCACATGAAAATGTCGCAATCGTTGCTCCTGCTCACCCCAGATCTGTCCCTTGAAGGCCTTGCTGCGCATGCCCTCTTGCACCGATGGCATCAGCTCGGCGTCTTGGCTAAGCACCAGACCCAAGCTAGGGTCCTCGCCGAATAAAAAAGTTTCGGTATCGGGCCGCACGTTGCCCGTAACATCCGTGCCTTCTGGTAGTCCCATCCATGCTGGCGGACAGAAGTTTGGGTCGTTGACCGGGAACATAAGTGTCATGGTGTCGTACCAGAACCGCTCGGGATCGGTGTCATGGGGAAGAAATCTCATTAAGAATATGGCTTCTGGATGGCAGCCTATTTGGACGTTGGGAAAGATGCCGGTGGCCCAGCTGTCGGAGAGCTGGCCGTCGGTAAATCGCTCGTAACCCAAGCCCAAGCGATCGGAGCGGGCTCGCTTGGCTTGTTGTATCGCTACGCGCACGTCAGCGGCTGTTCCCTCAAAGCCTGCAGGATCCACACCCGCTTCTTGCAGCATGTACTGCAGTCCTTCGTTGACCGTAGTTTGATCCGCCTGGCGAGGGCTAGGTTGTCCGAGCGGCACAATCATTCGGCTGGCGCCATTAGGGTAGCAGTCGTATTGCACATTAAGATCCCCCATGACGCCTCGCGTCTCAGGATGCACAGCGTGGAGGTGATAACTCTCGTAAAAAGCCTCCACGCCCACTTTCCAGTTGGAGCCCCACTCACTGCGGACGTGCCGTACCACCCGCATTTGGTCGATCTGGTAATTCGCCAGATAGCTATCTGGTAGGCCGATCGCCTCTTTGAGTGGCGGCGGGTTATCAGCCATACTGATAAAGATGATGCCCGCGTGCTCCTCGCATGCCACGGGAGTCAGGCCCGGCCGGTGACAAATCACGGCATCCTGGAAGGTCTCTTCATCGGTGATAGTGCGTAGCTCTCCGCTGTTGCGAAAGCTCCAACTGTGAAAGGGACATACGAATACTTTCTTATTGCCGCGTTCTTTAGTGAGCAATCGCGCGCCCCGATGAGGGCAGACGTTATAGAAAGCTTCCACTCCTTCTTGTGTTTTGGTGAGGATGATCGACTCATTGCGAATTCGAAACAAAAAATAGTCGCCGAACTTTTGCAGATCAGCGCTAACGCCCGCGATCAGCCAGCTTTGCGTCCAGACCTTGTCCCATTCTTGTGCCATTAGCTCGGGACTGAAGTAACCATCTTTGCCGTAGATTTCAGCGCCATTGTCGACGTTGGGTTGCTTCGCCTCAAGACTTTCGGGCGGTGCATCGGGGTTAATGACGGCAAAAGGAATCATCTTGCTGTTCATCTTGTCTTTCTCCGGGGGATGCCGACTCTACAAGGAATCTTCACTCAGTGCGGGGTGCAGTCGAAATACAGGCAGTGTGATGTCTTCCGACCAAGCAGCAAAGTCGACGTTCACTGACAAACCGACCGCCAAGGCCTCCGGTTCGGTATCGACGATCTGGCTCATCATCCGCGGGCCTTCTGCAAGGTCGATTAGCGCGATAATGTACGGGGCTTCAAAGTCAGCAGAAACACCGCGACGAACGACGGTGTAGCTGGCAATGCTGCCTTGGCCACTGGCCTGTTGCCATACCAAGTTCTCGCTGTGGCACTGGTCGCAGTGTGTGCGCGGGTAAAAGAGGACATGACTACAGTCTCGACAATGCTGCAGGGCCAATTCGTTATTTTTGCAGGCATCATAGAACGGTTGCTCGGTCGGTGTGGGGCGTGGTGTCGGTTTTGCCATACCTAATCCTCCGCGCCCAGAATCAATGTGGCGTGGCTCGACATTATGCCACCCTGTGCATGACACAACGCCGTGCTGATGTCAGGCAGTTGACGCGCGCCTGCATCGCCGCGCATCTGCGTCATGGCTTCGGTCAAACCAAACATGGCCCCAGGGTTACCAGGGTGGCAGTAGGACAGCATGCCACCATGGGTGTTGAGAGGTTTGGCGCCGCCCGGTCGACTGATGCCACTGGTAAGCCAGTCGCCACCTTCACCCTTGGCGCAAAAACCGAGATCTTCAAGTTGAATCAGCAGGGCGGGAGTAAAGCAGTCGTAGAGTTGCAGAAGGCTGATATCGTCCGCAGTAAGTCCCGCTTCGGCGTAGGCGGCTCGACCAGAATGCACTGCTGCAGACGTGGTTAGGTCTGTGGCTTGGCTGATGTGTTCATAGGCGTGGCCTTCACCATATCCCAGCAATGTTATTGGTTTATGAGGTGCATCCGAAGCTCTGTCTTTACGGGTGATGACTACTGCTGCGCCGCCATCGGAGACTAACGAACAGTCTAAGACCTTGAGCGGGTCCGCAATCGCCCTCGAGGTCAGCACATCTTCAACACTGATCACATCGCGCATCTGTGCTTTGGGATGCTGACTGGCCCAAGCTCGGCAGGACACCGCGGCCTCCGCAAACTGTGCCTCGGTGGTGCCGAACTGATGCATGTGAGCTCTGGCAATCAGGCCGTAGTAGGCAGGTACGGTAGGTCCGTAGGGCTGTTCGTAATGCGGGTGCCCCGAGCTCGATTGCACCGCCATGGCTTGCTCTCTAGTCATGAAGCTTCGCAGGCTGTCGGCCATCGCGACCACGATGGAATCGGCCATCCCGGCCTCAATTGCCGCCGCCGCCATATTGACCGCCATGAAAGTTGTGCCACCGCCGGTATTGACCGTGACGCAATGCCGGGGTTCCCACCCGAGATATTCGGCAACGGCCTCTGCGTGATACATAATCGGCTCGGCAAAGGCATTACAGGTAATCAGTCCGTCCACTTCTTCGAGCGTCAAGCCAGCATCGCGCACCGCTTCAAGCGTGACCTGAACGCAGAGTTCGCGAGGGCTTTTGTTCGGGACAATGCCGACATCGCTCTCGGCCATGCCGATCAGCGCGTACTTACCTCCGAGTCCGGACTTTGTCATCTGCCCAAGCACTCCAGATTGAGCTGTGCGGTGATAACCCCTGGAGTGAGCACCTCATCACGGTCATTTTTGATGAAGACCTCCAGCCTTAACTCACCGCTGGCGTCGTCATAGGCCGTGACGGTGCCGCCGGCAGTGACTGTCTCGCCCACGAAGGCCGCAATGCGATTGGAATACTCAATGCCGATGATTATGCCCGACTCGCCCAGCCATTCATCGACGACCTGATGCAGCCAGTCGCCCATCAGCGGGCCCGCTACAACTAGCCCAGCGTAGCCTTCTACCTCTGTGGCATAGGCCATATCAAAGTGTATGCGGTGCCCGTTCCACAGCGAAGCGTTATAAAGCATCTGCTGGACTTCATCGCAATGGTGCTCGCGCTGAGGAATTGCCATGCCGACTGTCGGTGCCAAAGTCATCTCAAAATCCTCGTTGTTTTCTCGCTGACAACCATGTCGCCGTCATCGTCGCGCACTTCCATTACTACCTCGTAGAAGATCAGCGGACCGCTGCGCCCCACTTTTTCATAAATGTCGGTTAACGTTCGAGTCGCGGTCAACCAATCACCAGGTCGGATGG
>CACOYM010000035.1 GCA_902631395.1 Halieaceae bacterium
GGCTTATTGTCACGAAGGGCATCTACGACAAGTTCGTATCCTCGATGCAGGAAAGACTGTCAAATCTCGTCGTTGATCATGCGCTGAAGGCCGGTACAGATATCGGACCGGTGGTGGACGAGCGTCAACTCCAAAAAAATCTCGGCTACATCCAGATCGGTGTGGAGGAGGGAGCAACGCTCGTCTATGGTGGGGAACGCCTTGCACGAGATACTCCTGGGTTTTACATGAGCCCAGCGCTGTTTATCGATACCAGCCCCAACATGCGAATTAATCGAGAGGAAATTTTTGGTCCTATTGCGAGCGTTATTCCGGCAAAGGACTACGATGAAGCGCTTGCGATCGCTAACGATACTGATTTGGGGCTATCCTCAGGCATCATTACGACATCACTCAAGCACGCGAGTCACTTTAAACGCAACATTCAAGCTGGAGTCGCGATGGTCAACGCGCCAACGGCAGGCGTCGATTATCATGTCGCGTTCGGGGGTACCAAGAGCTCCAGCTACGGTGCACGTGAGCAAGGTAGCTACGCAAAAGAGTTCTATACAACCGTCAGAACGGCCTACACCCAAGCTTAGTTACTCGCGCACACTTTGTGGTGAACCTTGAGTGTCCTTTCGGCCAATTCTGTCATCGTGATTTCCTGAAACCCCACCACCATCGGCTTAATCACATCGTTGAGCGGCGCAACAAGCTTGGACCGAATGCCGGAAGTACCTGCAGCTGCACCTACGATCGAACCGGAGGTCGCGCCATTACAATCGGTATCCCATCCGCCCTCGACAGCACGGCAAATAGATTGATGGAAATCAGTCTCTCCAAAAATCAAAGAACCGATCACGACCAGAGCGTTGTTTACAGTATGCACTCCATGTAAATCGCCGTAATGCTCCTGCACCCAATCCATGTAGACCTCAAAATTCTCGCACTGCGGAATTTTTACTAATGCCGCTCGGCAAGCCTCTGCGAGTTTGCAGTGTTTCGGAATCTCCGACAGTCCAATTTGCACAAGCTCGACCGGACTACTAACAACAAAGGCTGCAGCAATGATGGCGGCGAACATCATCTCGCCGTATATACCGTTCGCCCGGTGAGTCCAACAAGAATCGCGATAGGCAAACTCTGCGGCGAGCTCTGGATTACCGGCACAAACATAACCCCAGGCATCTGCACGAATCTGAGCCCCGATCCATTCACGATAAGGGTTGCGGTGCATACTTGTGTACTCGGGCGTAACCCAATCCGAAGGCGCCCTCCTCGGCACCGCATTGTTGTAATTCAGGATGGCCTGCGTCTCCGCTGTACAAATATAGTTATAGGGAATACTTAAATTCCAAGTTCTCGCAACATCGCGCCAGACAAAATCCGGCCCATAGGTTTCAAGCACACTCAAACCAATGAGGGTGTAATGGATATCGTCGTCGGCCTCCATGAAAGCAATGTTTTCCCGTTGCGATTGTGGACAATACAAAGTGTAGTCATCGCCGGCATGAGCGCCGCTGAAATAGTCGTCAAGCGGCCAGTCATTACGATTCTTCAGGTAATCGCGAATCGCGTCGCGCCCTGACTTGCCTGCCTGACCACGAATGCCCATCGCCTCCACAGGCTTTCCAAGTGCGCATCCTGCAGCGCGGCCCGTCCAAGCGCCGTGCAGCCTATCAAGCAGTTCGCTGTCATCCAGCGAGCCCAGTTGCCGCGGTCCTTCTGGACGCTCAGCGCGAATTTCTTCAAGGCTGTTGGGTTGGAGATATGGAAATTCTGGATCGATGGGTAATGCATCGATTTCCTTATACAAAAGGTCAATAGCGCCAAAGTTCATTTGATCGGCGTCGTCGTCAAGCGCGGCAACTCGATCAGCAAGACTTTTTGGCACCGTCCGCCCTTCATAATTGCTCTGCACGACGGCGTATCGTAAAACTTCAAGCGGCGTATCCCAGCCCGCGAAAACTTTGTCGTCGTTCCAGTTATTCATATTTTGTTCATCCATAATTCGAGTGATTCGTCGCAGAAGACTTCGATGGCACTGGGCCAGGCTCACCCTCTTTCAGCGCGTGAATGGAATCCAGAACTTCGAGGTTTCTTATCGACTCTTGCTGATCAATCTGTGGGCACTCAAGCAAACCGGCTGCAAGGCACCGATGTACTGCCTCAGTCTGGTAGATGAACCCCGCCTGATTGGGGTGCCCTTCGGGAATTTGGATACTGTCAGGCAGCGGGTACTCATACCTTCGCTCTGGGGCGGGTCTGTTGCTGTTGCAATAGCGAGAGGGCGTCTCCTCTGGAATCCGCACCGTCAGCCTCGTTGGGCAATGTGCGGGCTGTTCCAGCGTGATGCGGCCTTTGCTGCCAATAAACTCCGTCACCTCAGGGAACTCACTGGGGTACGAGATGAAAGCGAGGTTGGCAAAACGATTGCCTGAGTATTCGAGAATAGCGCCGCCCGGCCCGTAATGCTTGCCAGCGACCTGCACGCGTATTGGCTTCGCCTCACCGAACGCGAGTGTCGCGGCTTGGGTAGTGTAATAAGTGTCAAAATCAGCTTGTACCATGAGCACGTCACCAATCTCGCCCGTTTCAATGAGAGCACGCGCGTGTTCCACTGCGGGCATGAAGCGTGTCCACATGCCGTCTTGGAGCATGACCCGCCTCGCGTTGGCAGCAGCATACATCTCGCGAGCTTCCTTCGCCGATTTTGCGAGCGCTTTTTCACAGAGCACATGCTTACCGGCTGCAATCGCCATGAGGGAATGCTCCTTGTGTAACCGATCAATGGTGCCGATATATACTGCGTCTATGTCGGGCGCGGCTAGCAATTGCTCGTAGCCACCGTAAGCACGCTCGATGCCAAGTGCGGCTGCAAAGGCAACAGCATCGTCGCTATCCCGAGCGGCGACCGCAGCGATGCTCGCACCAGCACATTCGCCCGAGGCTAGCGCCCATTGCCGAGAGATGTCCCCCGCACCAATAATTCCCCACCGCAACGGGAAGGCCGTATCCTCGGCGCGGGTCAATCCAAGCCGGATATCTCTGGGGGTTTCTGGAAGCATCTGGTGGACGTTCATTTACGGCACGTCAGTGCATCATGATGCGAGTCGCAAAAACCGGACCAATTAGTATGACCGCCGTGAACCGGCGCGACGTTGCCGCTCAAGCTAAAAACACGCTTGCTCATAGTTCTCCTACGTCAGCAACCCAGACTTCAGGTGAGGACAACCATTCCTTATCATCGTCCATGCGGCCGTCCCAACCGCCAGCGACATAAAGCTTGTCGTTAATGATTCTTGAGGCTGGTGATGAAATCGGCTTGGGTAAGTGGCAAGTAACTTCCCACTCTCCACCTTCTCGCAGGGTCACGACGTTGCCGCAGAAACCCTTCTTTCCTCCCTCCGGAGTACTGTGGCCACCTACCATCCAGATTCGATCGCCATGGACAAAAGTCGCACCTTCCGAGTGTGAATGTGCGACAGGCAATGGCGGGCCCTCGCTCCAAGAGTCGCTCTGCGGGTCATATACATCAACCATCACTTGATCGAGCTGCTGCAGGTCATGATTAAACTGCCCACCGATGACGTAAATCATGCCATTCAGTTCGGCGATCGAATGCTGATTTCTCGGTACTGGCAGCGGAGCAGCCTTAGTCCACAGGGCATGGCCGTTGCCAGCCCATTCCTTTAGATCCAACACGAAATGATCCGGCGAATCGGTATCACGGTCCTCCATCAACCCGGAGACGTAGTGCAATTTGTCACCCAGCCGAGCAAGCCCGCCACCAGCACGGCGACCAGGCAGCAGCGGTCCAGCCGTGTACCGATCCAGCTCCAGGTTGAAATACCAGACCTCCGCGATAATGTGATCTTTGATCTTACGAGTGGGTTTATCTTTCATGCCTCCTGCAAACCAGAAGCCATTGCCGTCAGCGACCAAGTCGACATGGGACACACGGCTCGGGCAGTCCTGCAATTGGGTCCAGGACCCATCCGCCGGATCGAAAACATCGACTCGTCTGCTCGACACAACGTCATTCTCATAGCCGCCAAGCACATATAGCTTGTCGTCTAGCTCCAGACTGGCAGGCTCCCATTTGCCGACCGGCATATCTGGCAGCTGGCCCCAGCTTACTTCGTAGACTGGCTCAGTCATGGCTACACCTCATTAATTCTCTGCTCAGACCCCCGAGCAATAAACCAAGAAATGCTAATTATTTTGGGAACTGACGATCCATCGCAGCAATCAAACGTTCGCAACGCTTCTCCAACATTTCGCGCGTGTGCGTCCCGTCGCAAAAAATGTAGAACTCATCCGTTTGTATAGCCCGCATAACCTGTGCGCCAACCGTCTCGGCCGGTACTGCCATGTCAGAGATTATTGCTTTAACGTCGTCATTCACGCGCGCTTTGAGCGCGTCGATGATTGGCGTGTCTACGACGTTTGGGCAGAGTACTGAAACCCCCACGTTGCTATCGGCCAAGTCATTGCGCAGGTATTCAGACATGCCCACGAGGGCAAATTTGCTCGTTCCGTAGGCAGACTGATGGCCGTGACCCTCGATGCCGCTGAACGAGGCGGTGTTGACAATATGAGCGCCCTCGCCATGCACAAGCATACCCGGCAGGAATTGCTTAATACCGTTGAGTGGGCCGTAGACGTTGACTTCATAGACATTGCGCCATTTTTCGTCAGGCGTATTCAGAATCTTGTCACCACCGCCAATGCCGGCATTGTTGAACAGTACATGCAGGTTGCCGAAGTGCTTTTCCACTACGTCAGCGGCTTTCCCCAGCGATGCCTCATCAGTCGAGTCGACCTGCAATGCCAAAATGTTTTCAGTGATAACTTTAAGTTCAGCCTCGGCTAACCGCAGCTGATCTTCCTTGATGTCCGTGATGACCACCTTCATGCCGGCGCGGGCGAGCACCTTGGCGGTGCCGAGCCCAATGCCACCAGCCGCTCCAGTGATCAGTGCTGCCTTGCCTGCAAGATCCTCGATCAAAGCTCCTGTACCTTGTTCTCCTCAATGAGATCGAAGTCAATTTCGTAACCCAGCCCGGGTCCCTCCGGCGCATGCACCATGCCATTTGAGTCAACTTCGATATCCTTCACAAGGCCGTGTTTTTGCACCTCGTCTGGCAGTAGCACTTCAAAATATTCGCAGTTCGGAATTGCCATGATGAGATGCAGATTGGCCACATTGTTCAGCGAGTTGCCACCATGGTGCACCTCATAATTCATTTGGAATGTCTCAGCCGTATGGGCCGTCTTGAGGCAGGTTGTCAGGCCGCCTTTGATCGCCGGATCACCACGCAGATAGTCAGTCGCCTTTTCCATAATCCAAGGTGCGTAAGACTTTAGGCCGGTACGAGGCAACTCGGTTGCCATCAGTGGAATCGCCAGCACCTGTTTGAGTTTGACGTAGCCATACAGGTCATCCCAGTGCAGTGGATCCTCATACCAGTAGAAATTCAATGCCTCAATTGCGCGACCAACATGCAGCGCATTCGGGTAGTCATACGACCATGTGGAATCAAGCATTAAGCGGTAGTCGTCGCCAACCGCTGCACGAGTGGCTTCGCAAATCTTGACGTCGAGGCGCGGATCGCCAGGCGGGTGAATCTTGTAAGCGGTCCAGCCCCTCTCTTTATAACTCACGGCCTCTTCGGCGTATTCCTCTGGCGTTTCGAAAACTACCGAGCTTGCGTAGGCGGGTACCGATGATCGATAGGAGCCCATCAGCTTATGAATGGGAACACCTGCCGCTTTGCCGGCAAGATCCCAAAGTGCTACGTCAATGGCGCCGATCACAGGCATGGATGAACCCATCGCCCAGCCACCTAATTTTTGCATGATGTATTCACGATCGAGAGGGTCTCGCCCAACTAAAAACCGTTTGTACTGGCCAGCGATTTGTTCCGCCCCACCCCCAAGAGAGCTCAGTGCGGAGCCCAAGAAAGCGTGGCCCTCGGTGCCGTCATCACAAATAATTCGAATAAGCGCCATGTGAGCGGTGCGGGTGCCGCTACTCTTCACTTGCAACGTGTAGCGGGTCGGCGGGATATTTTTCCACTCCCAAATCGTCACTTTAACGTCTGCAATTTTCATCTGGCGACTCCTTCTCCTGATACTTCAGGCTTTAGCGATTCGATTGCCAGCCACAGGGGTGTCCATAGGAAAGTATGCACCCTCAAGCTTTTCCCCACTGACTTTGCCTTCGAAGCTAACCTCAAAATCCCAGCCACCTTTGTCTACCGAAAACTCAAACCTGAGCTCAGGATGGCCGTAAGAGCTCGAGGTAATGTTGTACGGCCCAAAATCATCGTCGATGAAACTGATAATGCCTTTTGTGAAGTCGAGCTGCTGGCGACCCCACCCCGTCTCGAGCTCCCAGATACCGCCAGCAGCACCTGTAAGGGTGGCATTCTCAATCGGACTTTTAGCCTGTTCCGGTTCCACTGCTAGCGTTTTGGCGACTGCTACCGTGCGCTCGGCAAGCTCTGAGAAACGGTTGTCGTTGTGATCACGCACCGCTGACTTGAGGCGGTCATTAAAAACGCCAACCCATTTCTCCGGTAGCGCCTTGGCACCCATCCTGGCCCCAAGAATTGATCCTACGGTGGCGCCGGTGCAGTCCGTATCCCAGCCGCCACGAACGGTGACTATGATCCCTTTTTCGAAATCGTCACTGCCGTAATACAGACCCATAACGACCAATGCAGCATTATTAATTGTATGCACGCCGTGGTAATTCCCGTAATGATCGGAGATCTTCTGCCACGTCACCTCCCAATCAGCTCCGGCTTTACACCAGGCCTGTGTGTCCTTCACACACTCTGCGAGTCTACAATTGGCGGGGATCTCACCCAGGCCAGCCGCAACGATATCGTCAATATCATCGTAGACGAAAGCCGCAGCAATCATCGCAGCAACGAACATTTCTCCATAAATGCCGTTTTTTGTATGGGAAATCGAAGCATCGTAAAAAGCCAGCTCCGCGGCCTTTTCAGGCCAAGCTGGTGCCACGTAGCCAAAAATGTCAGCTCGGATCTGAGCCCCTATCCACTCCCGAAATGGATTTCGGTGAGACGCTGAATCTGGCGGGAAAATGCCCTGTACAAAGTTTCGATAAGCACAGTCCTCTGCGGTGTAAACCAGCCCGTAAGGCATGTAATGGAGCCAGGTGTTGGCGATCGCGCGCGGGGTTAATTTGTGCCCTTTTGCCTCGAGAGCGATGAGTCCTAATATTGGAAAGTCTAGATCAT
>CACOYM010000036.1 GCA_902631395.1 Halieaceae bacterium
CGTTCAGCATTCGCTCGGTATGATCCCGGGTCGGTGCCGGCTCAGTTATACTTGTTCGACCTTCAGCATAGAGACCTGCCAAAAGTACGCTCGATTTTACCTGCGCACTGGCAACCGGTAGGTTGTAGTGAATGCCGGACAGTCTCCGTCCCCCTTTGACCTCGAGCGGCGGGCATCCCTCTCGGGACCCGATCAGCGCGCCCATCTGGGAGAGCGGCGTGATGACCCGGCCCATTGGTCGACGAAGCAAAGACTGGTCGCCCGAGATAATGCTGTCGAAAGGCTGACCAGACAATAGCCCAACCATCAATCGCATACTGGTGCCAGAGTTGCCCACGTCCAACATCTGCTCCGGCACACGTAGCCCCCGCAGACCGACGCCCTCGATGGCCAAGCAACCGGCGTCGGGGTCTGTGATCTCTACTCCCATCGCCCTGAAAACCGCCAGAGTTGCCAACGCGTCATCCCCCTCGACAAAGCCGCCCACAGAGGTACGCCCCTCGGCGATCGATCCAAGCATGATCGAGCGATGCGACATCGATTTATCGCCGGGCACACGTATCGAGCCTGCAAGTTTTCCTCCGGGGTCAAGATAGAAGTGCATCAGCTCGCATCCTCTTCAAGCCGCGGCAGCGGGTTGAGGATCGCATCGTGCTCGCGCCGAACTTCTCGACAATATGCGAATAATGCCTCCATCGCAGGTGCATCAGCCTCAGCAATGAGGTTACGGAGATGGGCGTGCTGCACCGCAACCGCATCCATTGCCGTCAAGATCGCGTCTCGATTGGCAAGCGCAATATCACGCCACATACCAGGATCAGATGCTGCAATGCGCGTCATATCGCGCAAGGCACCGCCGCCGTGTTTCATAGGCATTAGAGGATGCTGTGAGAGCATCGTGGTCAAGACGTAGGCAAGCATGTGCGGGACGTGACTACTCGCGGCTAAAGCGGAATCATGATCGGTCACGGAGAGCAGCGT
The DNA here is from genome assembly GCA_902631395.1 of Halieaceae bacterium. Taxonomy (GTDB): domain Bacteria; phylum Pseudomonadota; class Gammaproteobacteria; order Pseudomonadales; family Halieaceae; genus Luminiphilus. The sequence continues at coordinate 982 of CACOYM010000036.1, forward strand.
CACCCGCGCGCCCGCCGACTCCCACATTGCCTGCACAACGCCAACAGCGCTTGGATCAGTCTGCAGCAAGGGCGTCAGAATAACCTCCCTACCTTCGAAAAGATCCGCGACAGCGGCCCCGACGCCACTGTGCTCGCTCCCGGCAATGGGATGGCCAGGGACAAACTTTTTGTATTGCGGTATAGCCGCCTCGACCACCGAGGCTTTGATGCTAGCAATATCGGTAACAATCGGTTCACCGTGAGCTTGGGCCATTCCTAAAACTTCAGGTAGGAGTTCTGCCGTTGCGATGGGAGGTGCACCTATTACAACTATATCCGCACCGGCGATAACTGGCTCAAGCTCAAGATTAAATCGGTCTATGAGACCCAGCGCTTGCCCGCGCTCGAGGGATTTCGCCCTCGGGCCCCAAGCAATCAATTCTCCTCCCCATTTTGCGGCGCGTAATGCCCCCGCGAGCGATCCCGATATCAACCCGAGCCCGAGAAAAGCTATTGTCATGTCACGAATATGGTGCATGACTAGATAGGCGCCCGCGGGAATGAACCGAGACGCTTAAGCATGATCGAGTGCTCCTCGATTTGGCCCATCACGTCAAGCATGATGTCGTCTGCCAGGTGCCCTTGACACTCTATGTAAAAGACATATGTCCACTTTTCCGTCTTGGACGGCCTTGAGTCGATGCGCGTTAGGCTGATGCCGTTTTCCTCAAACGGCCGGAGTAATCCGAGCAGCGCACCGGGGCGATTCCGTGCTGATACTAGGAGCGACGTCTTATCATGACCACTCGAAGGCACGCTCTCCCGGCCCAACACGAAAAACCGTGTCGTATTTGCCGAGCTGTCTTGAATGGCATTCGCGAGCGGCTTAAGCTCATGGAGCCTGGCAGCTAGGTCTCCTGCGATCGCCGCCACGCCCGTTTCAGACGCCGCTCGCATTGCCGCAGCACCGTTACTCGCAACGGTTTCCCTTGGCACTTCAGGCAAATGACTATCCAGCCACTGACGGCACTGAGCCAGCGCTTGCTCGTGACCGAGCACCAGTTTCACTGAGTGCATGTGTATGCTGGCCGCACCGAGCAAGTTATGCACCACTTGCAACTCAATCTCGCCAATAATCTGCAAGGAGGACTCAAGAAAACTATCCAACGTTTGTCCGACCATACCTTCGGTCGAATTCTCCACAGGCACGACCCCATAATCGCACTCACGCGCCTCGACCTGCCGGAACACCTCGTAAATACTTGGCTGCCCAACAAGTATTGCTGACTGACCAAAATGCTTCAGGGCAGCCGCCTGAGAATAAGTACCCTCCGGCCCAAGGTAAGCAACTGACAGCGGGTTCTCCAAAGCCAGGCAACTTGACATGATTTCTCTAAAAATCGAGGCGATATAATCCGACGCTAGAGGTCCAGGGTTACGGTCCTGAATAGCACGTAGCACCTGCGCTTCGCGCTCCGGACGATAGAAGGTTGCAGGTGTATCTGAGGACTGGGAGGCCGCTAGCTTCACCTCGGCTACCTCCCGAGCACAGCGTGCGCGCTCGCTAATCAGCTCCAGCAAGCGAGTGTCAATCTCATCTATGCGCTCACGGATCGCGTCTAGTTGCTTGTCGGGTTCCATAGGGTCCCTCCCGCCTCGTGAATACTTAGAAAATCAGCCGTAGCGCTGCTCAAAGTGCCGCATAAAGGTACATAGGGCGTCCACAGATGATTCGTCCACCGCATTGTATAGGCTCGCGCGCATTCCGCCGACTGAACGATGGCCTTTGAGGTTGAGAAGTTGCGCTGCCTCCGCTTCTTTGAGAAAAACGTTGTCGAGCGCGTCACTTACCAGAGTGAAGGGCACGTTCATCAGTGAGCGGCTGACTTTCTCAACCGGATTGCTGTAAAAGTCACTTTGGTCAATTAACTCATAGAGCTTCCTCGCTTTGCGGCGATTAATCTCAGCCATGTAACCCAAACCACCCAACCCTTCCAGCCACTCGAACACCAAGCCGGCCAAGTAAATAGCAAAGGTGGGCGGCGTGTTGTACATCGAGTGGTTGTCCGAGACGATTTGCCAGTTGAGCATAGCCGGCGTCTCAGAGCGCGCGCGCCCCAGAAGATCCCGGCGAACAATGACCAAGCAAAGCCCGGCAGGTCCAATATTCTTTTGCGCGCCCGCGTAAATCACGCCAAAGCGCGTCACATCGATTGGCCTCGAAAGGATCGTAGACGACATATCCACCACCAAAGGCACCTCAGACTCGGGAATGAAGTCAAACTCCAGTCCGCCAATCGTCTCGTTCGCACAGTAGTGCAAGTAAGCAGCAGATGGGTCACATCGCCAACTACCTTGCGGAGGAATTAGGGCAAAATCTTGGTTAGCCGAACTGGCAACCAGGTTGACTGGACCAAAGCGTTTCTGCTCTGCAAACGCTTTCTTAGACCATTGCCCCGTGACAACCTGATCTACAGCCTGATTTTCTGAAGCCAGATTCAGTGGCACCGCGGAGAACTGCAGTGACGCACCGCCTTGCAAAAATAATACAACGTACTCGTCAGATAAGTTAAGGAGGCGCCTTAGCGAGGATTCTGCTCTCTCAACTACCGCGAGAAACTCGCCGCTACGATGACTGATCTCCATGACCGAGGCACCAATGCCGGACCAGTCTAAAAATTCTTGCTGAGCACGCTCAAGTACAGGGAGCGGCAAAGCAGCAGGCCCTGCGCAAAAGTTGTGAGCTCGACTCACTCTCCCGTATCCTCGTCTCCTCGCGCGACATCTTCTGGGAAATGAGCAGCAGATTTGCCCGAGGCGTTAGCGACGGCCTCATCTGCAGTCGGAGAAGCCTCCTGTAAAGTCGAGTCGACATCATCTTCCGCGATGCGGCTGACACTCACCAAGGCCTCGCCATCGCGGGTGCGAATTACCCTCACACCCTGCGTATTACGACCTTGGACACCCACCTCTTCCACGCGAGTCCTCACTGCCGTGCCCTGATTGGAGATCAGCATCATTTCATCGCCGTCCCAAACCTGCTCTGCCCCCACTAGCGCACCGTTACGGTCGGACATCGTCATGCCAATGACTCCTTTGGTGCCGCGGCCTTTCACCGGGAACTCGATCGTTTCGGAACGCTTACCAAAACCGTTCTCGCTGACAGTCAATATTTTGCTGCCTTTCATGGGGACAACCAATGAAATGAGCCGATGTCCGTCGCCTAATTTGATCCCTCTCACGCCACGAGCCGTCCGACCCATTGCGCGTACAGTTGATTCGGGGAACCGAACAACCTTGCCTTCGCTGGAAAACAACATGATGTCCTGACTACCGTCGGTAACCGCTGTACCAACAAGCACGTCGTCCTCATCCAATTCGATGGCGCGCAACCCCACGCTTCGCTGGCGCGAGAAAAGACTCATATCCGTTTTCTTTACGGTGCCATTGGCCGTCGCCATAAAAATAAAGTGATCGGTCTCGTAACCTTCAATCGGCAGTATCGAAGTGATTCTCTCACCCTCATCGAGCGGCAATAGGTTGACCATAGGCCTGCCTCGCGCGGTGCGGCTGGCAAGCGGGATATGGAACACTTTCAACCAATAGACTTTCCCTAGATTTGAGAAGCACAGAATAGTTGCATGGGTGCTAGCAATCAGCAGATGCTCAACAAAATCCTCGTCTTTGACCGCGGTCGCACTGCGTCCGGTCCCGCCACGACGTTGGGCTTGGTAATCGGTAAGCGACTGTGTTTTCGCGTAGCCACCGTGGGAAATTGTCACCACGCGATCCTCTTCCGTAATCAGGTCTTCAACGGTCAAATCGTGAGCCGAATCGGAAATCTGCGTTCTGCGGTCGTCTCCAAACTCTTCCACCAGCTCCTCAAGCTCTTCGCGGATAACCTGCTTCAAGCGATCGGGATCCCCAAGGATATCGAGGTAGTCAGCAATCTCGGCAATTTTGTCAGCGTACTCTTGGAGGAGCTTCTCATGCTCTAGCCCGGTTAAGCGATGCAAACGCAGATCCAAGATGGCTTGTGCCTGAGCAGCCGACAGGTAATACTGTCCTCCTCGCACACCGAATTCCTCCAGCAAATCATCGGGCCGGCAGGCATTTGCTCCTGCCCGCTCCAACATGGCCATGACATCGCCCGGCACCCAAGAGCGGGCCATCAGCCCCTCCCGCGCGTCTGCTGCTGTGGGCGATGACTTAATCAACTCGATGACCTCGTCGATGTTTGCCAGCGCGATCGCCAAGCCCTCCAGCACATGGCCCCGCTCACGGGCCTTGCGAAGCAAGTAAAGGGTCCGGCGGGTGACGATCTCGCGCCGGTGACGAATGAAGGCTTCGATCATTTGTTTGAGATTCAACACCTTGGGCTCACCGTCTACCAGCGCTACTGTGTTGACACCCACTACGGATTGAAGCTGCGTCTGTGCGTACAGATTGTTTAGGACTACATCTCCAACCTCACCTCGGCGTAGTTCAATAACCACGCGCAGGCCGTCTTTGTCCGATTCGTCCCGCAGTTCGGTAATGCCCTCGAGTTTCTTCTCCTTAACCAGTTCGGCGATTCGCTCAATCAAGCGTGACTTGTTGAGCTGATAAGGGATTTCATGGATGATAATCGTGTCCTTACCCTTCGACTCGTCGGTGATTACCTCTGTTTTTGCACGCACGTAAATGCGGCCACGACCTGTGCGGTACGCCTGCACGATCCCCGCACGACCGTTGATCTGCGCCCCAGTCGGAAAGTCCGGACCGGGGATGAACTGCATCAATTCATCGATTTCGATATCAGGGTTCTGCAATGTTGCTAAACACCCTGCCACCACCTCACGAAGGTTGTGAGGAGGGATATTAGTCGCCATGCCAACCGCAATACCCGAGGATCCGTTAACAAGCAGATTAGGCACACGTGT
>CACOYM010000037.1 GCA_902631395.1 Halieaceae bacterium
TGCGGGCCTGATCCGCAATGGATCGAGTGATGGCCTGACGGATCCACCACGTTGCATAGGTTGAGAATTTATAACCACGTCGATACTCGAACTTGTCGACCGCTTTCATCAGGCCGATGTTGCCTTCCTGAATGAGGTCGAGGAACTGCAGACCTCGGTTGGTGTACTTTTTCGCGATGGAGATCACCAGACGCAGGTTCGCTTCAACCATTTCTTTCTTGGCGCGGCGAGCACGTGCTTCACCCATGCTCATTTTGCGGTTGATCTCTTTAATCTCGGCAATGCAGAGCCCGGTCGCCTGCTCTACATTGGCGATCTGACGTTGCAGGCGCTGAATTTCGTCTTTATGTAGTGTGATCTTTGCACCGATGTCTTTTCTGCGCGCAACGCGTCCGACCCAGCGGCTGTCGCTTTCCGAGCCCTGAAAGCTTTTGATAAATTCTTTACGGTCCATGCGGCACTCGCGGACAACGATACGCAAGATTTCGCGTTCGGGTTCGCGAACCGCGGACAATGCAATGCGCGCCTCATCGATCAGCGGATCAAATACCCTCGGTGTGAGCTTGAAGAATTTGAACAGTTCGCCGAGCTTGTTCATCTCGGTGACGGCGTCTTTGTGCCCTCTGCCTTTCGCCGCAATGGCTTTTTCAGTTTTGGTGCACTGGCGCTTCAGTGCGGAGAAGCGCTTCTTTGCCTCTTCGGGATCAGGACCAACTGGACCCTCCTCACCATCATCACCCGACTCGCCTTTCTGCTCTGCAGCCGCCGCCATTTCAGACGCTGAAGGTACGTACTCAGCCGGGTCGAGGTAGCCGACCATCACGTCCGTCAGCTTCCGCTCTTCTTTGGCAACGAGGTCGTACTCGTTACAAAGCTGGCGGACAACATCAGGATAGTGCGCCAGTGCTGCCATGAGCTCGCGAATGCCTTCTTCGATTCGCTTTGCAATGATGATCTCGCCTTCCCTGGTTAGCAGCTCTACTGTACCCATTTCGCGCATGTACATGCGCACAGGGTCAGTCGTGCGGCCAGCTTCCTGTTCGACGGCAGCGAGTGCGGCGGCGGCCTCGGCAGCGGCGATCTCATCTGCTGAGCGATCGCCTTCAGCCATTAACAACTCATCAGCATCGGGCGCCTGCTCGAAGACCTGGATGCCCATGTCGTTGATCATCTGAATGATGTCTTCGACTTGATCGGGATCAGAGATATCTTGAGGGAGATGATCGTTGACTTCAGCGTAAGTCAGATACCCTTGCTCTTTTCCCTTAGCAATCAGTGCTTTAAGTAAGGATTGCTGATGCACTCGGTCTGTCATGCGGAGCCTGCGTGGTTCGGGGCGAAAAATGACCGGCGAGTATAACGGCTTGGGGCCCCAATCACCAATGCGAGTGACCAGAAAATGTCAACCGTTCTGAGCGCCCTCATGGCCAATATTTTCAGGGTAATCACAGGTTTGGCGGTAGCAGTGACGAGTTGGTAAGAAGTAATAGAGTAGACGGACTCTGTGCTGAGTCTTGAGATCAGCTTTTGCCAGAAAGGGACCTGATTTCTTGCGTAAGGCTAAGTAATTGCTGTTTTTCTTCAGCAGTAAGCTCGCCATAAGGCTTGCTCTTCAAAGCGTTGAACTGCTGCCGCGCCGCATTCAGCGCCGGGTGACGACTGATTTTCTCAATCAGTGCCGTGCAAAGTGCCTCTAGCCCGGCGTCATCCTCGATGCTCTCGCGGCCCGCGAGCGCGGTTAAGAAACTCCCTTCTGGCGTGCCGAACCAGAAGCCCAATAGCCCGGCGGTTGTAACCTCGGGGTATTTTCGGATGTGGGCGACCACCTCGGATAGCAGCACTAAGTCGCGGCTGCCCTCGGAGACCATCAGCGCTTCGGGTATGTGCTCCATCAGTGAAGGTTTCAGTACCAACAAGCCCAAGAGGCGATGCACCGGCTTCACCGAGGTCGGTGAGAGACTCTCCAACATCGGCTTGTCAACGGGTAAGAAGTCCTCGCGAGGTGGCTCCTCGTGCTCAATCGCCGGCGTCTCTATCGTCGGTGGCGAATTCGCCCCCGAAGCGTCAGGCCAGGGCAGTGGTGGCGGTTGTAGCCGCTTGAGGCTCTCCAAATCGATCCCACTTTTTTCTGCCAGCGCTTGATACATAAGTGTTTTGAAAACGCCCTCTGGGAGCCTGTGGAGATGCGGTGCCGCTAGTTTTGAAAACCGAGCCCTACCGTCCATGCTTTCAATGTCCAGTCCTTGCTCAAGATGCTTAAACAGAAAGGTCTCCAGGTGATCGGCGTGATCAAAAAGGTTCTCCAAGTAGGCTTTGCCCTTGGTCCTGACCAGCGTATCGGGATCCTCGCCCTCGGGCAGGAAAAGAAACTTCGCTTGGCGCCCGTCCTGCATTGCGGGGAGAGTTGCTTCAAGGCCCCGAAACGCTGCTTTGCGCCCAGCGTCGTCACCATCAAAACAGAACACGACTTCGGGCACGATACGGAACAGCCTGTCGATGTGGGTCTCGCTGGTTGAAGTGCCGAGCGTAGCAACCGCATAGGGGATGCCGTGCTGTGCGAGCGCAATCACATCCATGTACCCCTCAACCACCACAATGCGCTCGAGGCGGCGGGGGTGTTTGCGTGCCTGCCATAGACCGTAAAGTTCGCGCGATTTATGAAAAACTGGAGTCTCGGGGGAGTTTAGATATTTGGGTTTGCCGTTCCCTAGCAAGCGACCGCCAAATGCGATGACTCGTCCGCGGTTGTCCTGTATCGGGAACATCGCGCGCTCACGAAAGCGGTCGTAGGTGCGGCCTTCATCGTTGGTGACCAGCATGCCCGAGCGTTTGAGCAACTCCTGAGAGGCTTCATCTCTACCGTTCGCCCGCATCAGGTTGTCCCAGCCCGCAGGAGCAAATCCGATCCGAAAGTCCCGTGCGATCTCGCCCGTGAGGCCGCGGCCCTTAAGGTAGTTCACCGCTTGGTGGCGTTCAGCGTGCTGCCGCAGGGCATGTTCATAGAATTTGCTCGCTTGTTCCAATGCCTCGTAAAGCGGTTTGTTCTGATCTTTCGGCGGTTCCCGGCTGCCGCGAGGGTCATCTTTGGGTACTTCCAGTCCCACGGTTTGCGCAAGGCTCTTGACCGCCTCGCGGAAATCAAGTCGCTCGTAGTCCATCACGAATCCTAGGGCATTCCCGCCAGCCCCACATCCAAAGCAATGGTAGAACTGCCGCTCGGGGTTCACCGAGAAAGACGGCGTTTTCTCTTCGTGAAACGGGCAGCAGGCGCTATAGTTTTTACCTGCTTTTTTCAGCTTCACGCGGCGATCGATGACCTCGACGATATCGAGGCGATCCAGGAGATCATCTAGGAAAGCTTGCGGAAGTCGTGCCACGTTCTGATCGTCGGAGTCGTTTGCTCACGAGCGGTGCCGGCAGCAGCCCGTGCGGTTAATGGGTAAATGCAGTAGTTCGTCTCATAAGTGTGGCCCGCTAAATGTGAGAGAGCAAGCGTTGCAGTGTGCCAGCCGACTGTTGGACCTGCAGGAACCGTTTCAGGCGCCGAGCCTTGCCTTCACACGCTGGGAGACGTCACCCATGTCAGCGCGACCCTGCAGCTTTGGCTTCAACTTGACCATCAGCGGTCCCATGGCTGCCATGCCTTGTGCACCAATATCTAACAATGCCTCATTTATTAGAACATCGATCTCTTCAGAGGAGAGTTGGGCAGGCAGGAAACTCTGAATGGTCGCGATCTCGGCATCTTCCACAGCAGCCAGTTCTGGTCGATTGGCGTCACGGTATTGCGCGGAAGAGTCGCGGCGTTGTTTTACCATCCTATCCATGATCACCAGTGCGCGGGCATCATCGATTTCGATACGCTCGTCGACTTCAACACGTTTAAATTCCGCCTGAATCAGGCGAATGGTGGCGAGTGTCTCCCTATCACGAGCTCTCATTGCAGCCTTCATGGCTGCTTTAACTTGTTCGGCGAGAGGAATCGTTTCACTCATGCGAGGTGCGGAGGTGGGCGACGTGGTGCCGTGCCCGCAAAGTTAATAGAGGCGCTGGCGCTTGCGGTTCTCGCGCATCACTTTCTTGGCGTGACGCTTGACCGCCGCCGCAGCGGCACGCTTGCGGATGGTGGTCGGTTTCTCATAGTGCTCTCGCTTACGGACCTCTGCAATTAGGCCGGCTTTTTCGCAGGAACGCTTGAAGCGACGCAAGGCGACGTCGAATGGCTCGTTTTCCTTAACCTTTATAGAAGGCATTCATCTGTCCTGTAGCTGCAAGACCGCCCGCACTGGCGAGGTCCCATTAGAGGGCGCGAAGTATAGGCGCGCAGCTCTAATTTTGCAAAGCATTGAGACGTGTTAGTTTTTGCGCATTTTAGGGGACTACCGGGCTGAGGACTGCTGAAAACAAAGACGGTATAGCGTTATTGCTAGTCGCCGACGGACTAGCTTAACGTGCGGAATTGGGACGCTGAAGTGAGCCCGGGGTAAGGTTAAAAAAACCGCGCGCAACAGTGAGATTGAGAGTGAGGTGATGGTGAGGTAATGAAAGTACTGGGGATCGAAACCAGCTGCGATGAGACCGGAGTGGCCCTTTACGACACCGAGCGGGGTCTGCTGGCAGACTCGCTTTACTCTCAGGTCGAGATCCATGCTGAGTACGGCGGTGTTGTCCCTGAGTTGGCGAGCCGGGATCACATTCGTAAAACACTGCCGCTAATCGATCAGGTGCTCTCGGAGGGGGGGATCGAGCGTAGCGATATAGATGCGGTGGCCTACACAGCTGGACCAGGACTAGTTGGCGCGTTGATGGTGGGCGCAACGCTAGGCCGCTCGATTGCAGCGGGCCTCGGTGTGCCCTGCCTGGGTGTGCATCATATGGAAGGTCACCTGCTGGCACCCATGCTGGCTGACCGCGAGGGTGGCGCGGTGCCCGATTACCCCTTTGTCGCGCTGCTGGTGTCCGGTGGCCATACACAGCTGGTGCGGGTCGACGGTTTGGGTCAGTACAGTTTGCTAGGCGAATCACTGGACGATGCGGCCGGGGAGGCTTTTGATAAAACTGCCAAGATGCTCGGCCTTCCCTATCCGGGCGGGCCACATGTGGCCAAGCTTGCAGAGAAGGGTGACCCTGACCGTTTTGAGTTCCCGCGGCCTATGGTGAAGCAAGGCGGACTGGACTTTAGTTTTTCAGGCCTCAAAACCCACACCTTGACGACGGTGCGTGCTCACGAGGTCGATGACGATTTAAGTGAGCAGGACAAAGCCGATATCGCGCGGGCCTTCGAAGCCGCCGTAGTCGATACGCTGGTCATCAAGTGCCGGCGGGCGCTAAAGCAGGAAAATTTGACGCGGTTGGTGATGGCTGGCGGAGTGAGTGCCAACGTGCGACTGCGCGCAGCACTCGAGGAAAAGTTAGGTAAAGAACGCTGCGAGGTTTTTTATCCCGCGTCTAAACTCTGCACTGATAACGGCGCGATGATCGCTTATGCCGGCGCCTTAAGGTTGGCTGCAGGTGAGACCGATGGGCCAGATGCCGAGGTGCGTCCGCGCTGGCCCTTGACCGACCTCACTGCCCCACAAGCAGCTTAGCCATGGACACCGTTTTCATCAAAGGCCTCAAAGCTGCGTCAGTGATTGGTTGTTACGAATGGGAGCGCGATATTCGCCAGACACTGGTGTTTGATCTTGAGCTTAAGGCCGACTTCACCCGCGCGGCGCAAACCGATACGTTGGAGG
>CACOYM010000038.1 GCA_902631395.1 Halieaceae bacterium
ACGCGGATGAACCGCGAGGCAGCGCGTGGCAAGCAAAGTGGCAGGACTGTGGAAATACAGCGCCTGATCGGACGTTCGCTCCGCGCTGCTTTAGATCTGAGCCTGCTCGGAGAGCGCACGCTAACGGTTGATTGCGATGTGATTCAGGCAGATGGCGGCACACGCACTGCCTCGATTTCGGGGGCTTGCGTGGCCGTGGTGGATGCGCTGAACACCCTGCAGCGTGCAGGAGAGCTGGACGCGGACCCGCTGAAGCATTTGATCTCCGCTGTGTCGGTCGGTATCTGGCAAGGTGTGCCCGTCGCCGACCTGGACTATGCAGAGGATTCCACTGCGGACAGCGATATGAACGTGGTCATGACTGAACACGGTGAGTTGATCGAGGTTCAGGGTACGGCGGAGGGCGCGACGTTTAGCCGCGATGAGCTGGCCGAGCTGTTGGCACTTGCGTCCGGTGCCAGCGAGGTGATTACCGCTGCGCAGCGCTCGGCGCTCGGTGGAGGTTAGAGCGTAAGGTCATAGTCGATTACCACCGGTGCATGGCGAGAGAGAGCTTTTTCGTCATAGATATATGCCCGCCTAACTCGCTCTAGCAGTATCTCGGAAATAATGTGTGTATCGGTGCGTAGTCCCCCAGCATCGTCGCCATCAGGCCACCAAGTGTAAGCGCCCAGTTCGGGGTCACCCTCAGAAAAGGCATCGGAGTAGCCACTACTGAATAAATCTAAAAGCCATCCTCGCTCGGATGCAGAAAGGCCCGGCAGAGAACTGCTGTTACCCGCATCCTCGGCGTCTGCATGATGCGCCATTAGCTCCCAGCCGCCGCAGAGGATATACCCGCGACGTTTGTTGCGGACCTTCTCCAAGTGACTACTTAGCTGTGACAGAAAAGTCATTTTTTCTGCCATCGCGCCGGGTCCGCCCACACCGCTTGGCACCAAAACTGAACCAACGCTGACGTCGGTGTAATCTGCCTGAATGTAAAGGCCTTGTGAGTCAAATTTGTCGAAGCCCAGCCCCCAGACGATGGCTTTGGGTAGCTGCTTGCAATAGATGGCTACGCCGTTCACTTTTGGGTCTTCGTAGTGATCCAAGAAGTATGGGTGGTAGTCGTCCGGGAAGAAGCTGTTGTCGCGAAGCGTGTGCTCCGCACAGCGCGTGTCTTGCAAACAGATGATGTCTGCATCCTGAGAAAAAAGCCACTCTAGACCGCCGACCTCAGCTGTCCGCTCAAGCCCCTCTGTCACGAGGCTGATGACCCTCATTGCTAGTCCTGCTTGTTGTGATTTCATATCATACGGCGAAAGGACGGACCCAGACTGCGGTCCGACTTGTACTCGGGCCCGTTAGTCGCAGGTACAGCGACTCATCAACGCCAAGGAGTTAAGTTTGGACAATACGTTACTGGCATATCAACAGGACTTTATCGAGCTCGCGCTGGATTGCCACGTCCTGCAATTCGGTGAATTCGAGTTGAAGTCGAGCCGCATCAGTCCTTATTTTTTTAATGCGGGAAAATTCTCCACAGGGTCGGCCCTGGCGCGTTTGGGAAGATGCTATGCCGCCGCACTGCATGATGCGGAGTTGGCCTTCGACATGCTCTTCGGACCGGCATACAAAGGCATTCCACTAGTTGCGAGTACCGCCATGTCACTTGCCGATCACCACGGTCAGGACGTGTCGTTTGCGTTCAATCGCAAGGAGGCCAAAATCCACGGTGAGGGTGGCAGTATCGTTGGTGCCGCCCTTTGTGGCGACGTAGTCGTGGTAGACGATGTGATGACTGCGGGCACGGCGATCCGCGAGTCGATGGGTATTCTCGAGCAGGCCGAGGCCCGCGGTGCAGGCGTGGTGATTGGTTTGGATCGTTGTGAGCGTGGTGGTGGCGAGCTGTCTGCCGTGCAGCAGGTAGAACAGGACTGGGGGTTGCGCGTGATCAGTGTGGTGACGCTGCATGACATCATTGCCTGGGTGAGAGGTGCTCCCGATATGGCGCCGCATCTGGATGCGCTTGAGCGATACCGGGAGCGCTATGGTGTAGCGTAACGGGCGGCTGGCCACATTCACTGACTTTAACGCTGATCGGGTTTCCAGCCAGTAGCGTCGGTGCCGAGCTATACTCTCAAGTTGCGAGTCGTCACGGTAGTGGATTAGGCGATGCCGGTCGCCTAGGTTACCAGTGGCTATGAGGTGCTGAACGAAATGGGACAAGTTGTCCGCGTTGTTCAGCCTGCTAAAAATTAGATTGAGCTCGAACAGGAAGCGGCTCGTACGAGGGTGCAGGCCGCCGAAGCCTCCGCCGAGGCAGCGCAGTTAGAGCGTGGCACTTTTCTGCTCCGCCGTTACAGCACGGTTGAGGACATTGAAGCTGCCCGCGGTCGATCATTGCGCGAGCTGGAGATTCATATTGCCATCCTCAATAGCCAGCGCGCGGCACTGTCTGAGCAACTGGCCACGCACGAGGCTTTCCTCGCAAGCACGCTAGCAGTGGGAGATCCCGCTGATCATTACAAAGAGGAAACGATTGCTGCGCTCAAAGCGGAATTGGAGAGTCTGGATGAGGCGGCTGCCGGGACGTCATCAGTCTGTAGCCCTCAAAGCAGCCTATGCGCGTTATATGGAGCGATTCGCGGAGCTGGAAGACATCGTGGCATTGCGCCAGCAAGTGAGCGCACCGGACACCAAGGTCTGACAAGTCTGTCGCAATCGGTCGTTAGTTTTGGGGTAATGTGACGGGCTTCATCAGTTCTGCAATCAACACGCTCCACTGCTCCGTCCAGCCCTCTGACGGCAAGCGCCTAAAATCACTGCGGCAATACTGGTGCACTCGTCCTTCGGCCGCCGCCATCAATAGATTGGCCGCCGTGGCGACCGGAATCTGCGTTCTCAGTTGCTCCCGCAATTCAGCTTCGCGGAGGGTTTGTCGTAGCTGGGTTTCTAGACGCTCATAAAGCTGCGCGACTTGCTGATGTAGCTTGCTCGATTCTCCGGTGAGCGCTCGCCCAGTCAGCAGTCGAGTAATTCCGGGGTTGCGCTCACAGAACTCGATATATAGCCGCAGACACCCCTGACACTGCGTTAGAGCCCCAGATTGCTCCTCGGTAAGCCTGCCAATGCGTGTGAAGAGTGCGTCCTCGGCGAATGCAATGAGGGCCTCGAACATTTTCGCTTTGGAAGGGAAGTGGCGGTAAAGAGCGGCTTCTGAGACGCCGACTGCGGTCGCCAGTTTGGCGGTTGTGATTCGGGTATCGGGCGCATCCTCGAGCATGCCGGCCAGCGCTTCAAGAATCTGCTGCTTACGGTGAACCGCTGTTGATTCGGCACGCTCTGGCATCCGATGTCGCTCGGCTGGGACGTCACCCGATGCTAATCAGGCCGGCCCCGTTAAGCAAATCGCCCGGACCGGTCAATGTCCGCCCGGCTCGATCAGCTGCCGCGGCTGCTAATTAGCGTGCCGATCCCCTCGTCGGAAAAGATTTCCAGCAAAGCTGCATGCGCAACGCGCCCGTCAATGATATGCGCGCAGGTTACGCCACTCTGCACCGCGTCCAGAGCGCACTGGACTTTGGGAAGCATGCCGCCGTGGATGACGCCGGCCTGGATAAGATCCTGCACCTCGGCGGTATGAAGGCCAGTCAGAATCTCTCCTTCAGCGTCTAACAACCCCGGCACATTGGTGAGCAACATGAGTTTTTCAGCCTGCAGCACTTCTGCCAATTTCCCAGCAACCAGGTCCGCATTAATGTTGTAGGTTTGTCCGGTGTCACTGCCCGCGACCGGCGCAATCACAGGGATGTAGTCGCTGCCACTCAACATGGAGAGAATGTCAGTGTCGATGCTGGCGACTTCACCGACTTGGCCAATGTCTTTTTCGCCGTCTGCCTCCCAATTACCGGACAGTTTTTTTGCCTGAATCAGCTGCCCGTCTTTGCCAGTGATACCAATAGCGCGCCCGCCATTGCGGTGGATGCTCTCGACGATCTCTTTATTCACGGAAGCGCCTAACACCATTTCCACCACGTCCATGGTGTGCTCATCGGTGACCCGCATACCGTGAACAAATTCCGTCTGGATGTTGAGCCGCTCGAGTAGCTGGCCGATCTGCGGGCCGCCTCCGTGTACGACGATCGGATTCATGCCGACCAGCTTCATCAGCACGACGTCGCGCGCAAAGCTTTCTTGTAGTGCCGCATCGGTCATGGCGTTGCCACCAAATTTGATGACAAAGGTCTTCCCTGTGAAGCGCTGGATATAGGGTAACGACTCGGCCAGGATGCGAGCGAAATCCCCAGCTTCCCCTTGATTTAGCGACATAGCGAGCGTCCCAGTCTAAAACAGACGCAGGAGCATGATGCGGCAACGCGTTAAAGGCAATGTGAGAATGCCGCAGTGCAGACGTGCGGCGTATAGCGATGGAGTGCGGTTAGGCGACGAGCTGAACCGCCAGTGCGGCGACGATTTGCTCCGCAATCACACGCTTGCTTGCCAGGGCGAGCGGCACTTCCCCCGAATCAGTAATCAGATACACAGCGTTTTGGTCGGATCCGAACGTCGTTTCAGGCGCCATGACATCGTTCGCGATAATCATGTCCAGACCTTTCCGGATCCGTTTTTCGCGTGCATGCTCGAGCAAGTCATGGGTCTCCGCGGCAAAGCCTGCCAGTAGGGTGGGCCGGCCCGGTGACTGCGCGACGCGAGCAATGATGTCGGGGTTCTCAATCAGTCTGAGATCGAGCGCGTCGCCATGCTTCTTCAGCTTTTCATCGGCCACTATAGCTGGCCGATAATCGGCAACCGCTGCGGCCCCGATAAATATGTCCGCGCCCTGTGCAAATCTCAGCGCTGCTTCACACATCTCCTTGGCAGAGGTAACGGATTGAAGTGTCACGCGATCTGGCGCCTCGAGCGTCACGGGGCCCGATATGAGCTCCACCTTCGCGCCGGCAGCAGCACAAGCAGACGCCAATGCGTAGCCCATTTTCCCCGAGCTATGGTTGCTGAGATAGCGGACGGGATCTATGGCTTCTTGTGTGGGGCCCGCGGTAATGACGACGCGCTTCCCTTCCAGAAGTCGGGTTTCGTAACGCGTATTGAGCGCCATGATGATGCTGTCTGGTTCCAGCAGTCGACCGGGGCCGACATCTCCACAGGCTTGATCCCCGGCATCGGGCCCAATGAGCTGTATATCGCGTGACATGAGTTGCTGGATATTGTCCTGAGTGGCTGCGTGCGCCCACATTTGCTGATTCATAGCGGGCGCCACAGCCACAGGAGCTGGCGTCGCCAGGGCAACAGTGGTCAGCAAGTCGTCAGCTCGGCCCTGAGCGAGTCGGGCGATCACGTCGGCTGTCGCAGGTGCAATAATCATCAGGTCCGCCCAGCGGGCGAGTTCGATGTGCCCCATCCCCGCTTCAGCAGTTTCATCGAGCAACTCGGTATGAGTAGGCTCGCCCGACAGCGCCTGCATAGTGAGGGGTGTGATGAACTCGGTGGCGCCTCGAGA
>CACOYM010000039.1 GCA_902631395.1 Halieaceae bacterium
ATGAGGCGGCGTATTGAGGGGGATTTTCGGGGTTGGGGTCAGGCCTTGATAGGCAGGCTGCTCAAAGCCTGTCTTGATCGTGATATTGAAATTTTGCTGGAGACCACTGCACGCAGATTAGAGGTCCAGGACGGCCGTGTCGTCGGTGCGACGGTAACTCACGGTGCAGCGGAGTTCACTATTTTCGCGCGTCGGGGTGTCGTCTTGGCAACTGGCGGCTTCGAGTGGGACGAGGAGCTCAAAACAACTTTTTTAAGAGGGCCTCTGACCTCTCCCGCATCACCACCGACCAACACGGGCGACGGTTTGAAAATGGCGCTGAGCGTTGGAGCGGGACTGGGCAATATGACTAGCGCATGGTGGATACCTACTCTGTCAGAGAGCGACGCGAAGTGGCCAGACAATGGAGCTCCTGAGAAAGACGCACAGCGCTCTTTCCCGGTGCTGATCGAGCGGACGCTGCCGCATGGCCTGATGGTCAATCGCGAGGGCAAGCGATTCTGCAACGAGGCGACAAATTATTCTGCTCTCGCTGGTGCTTTTCAAAGCTTCGATCCTGCGACCTACGGGTACCACAACCTGCCTGCGTACCTTATTGTTGACAGCCAGTATCGCGGTCGGTATCCCATTGCATCTGTGATGCCGGGCGATTCATTACCTGAATGGATTGTGGAAGCGGAAGATCTTGCAGGGCTGGCGGACGCTATTGGGGTCGATGCTGAGCAGCTCGAGGCGACGGTGTCTCGCTTTAATGCTCACGCTGAAAACGCCAACGATCCCGACTTTGGTAGGGGAATGAGCGCTTACGACCGTTTCTATGGCGATCGGTCTCGCGATGGCGCTGCCGCCACCCTGGGCAAAGTAGAGGCCGGACCTTTCTTCGCGGTCCGGATTGACCTAGGTGCGCTGGGTACAAACGGGGGCCCAAGAACGAATGGGATGGCGCAGGTTCTTAACGTTTATGGAGGGGTGATTCCAGGGTTCTTTGGCGCTGGGAACGTCATCAGTAACCCAACGGGTAGTGTCTATGCAGGCGCTGGTGGCACATTGGGGCCGGCGCTGACTTTTGGTTATATCGCCGGTCATTCGGTAGCACGTTCGGAGACTCACTAGTGCCACGAATCTTGGTCCTCGGGGCTACGGGAGATCAGGGGCATCCCCTGATTACCCGCTTACTCGAAGCAGGGCTGACTCCTGTTGCGGCCCTGCGTAATCCGCGTTCTTTTGAAGAAACAGAATTCGCTAATGTGGAGATTGTGCAGGCGGATCTGTTCGATGAGCAATCCCTGGTTGCAGCGGCAGAGGGTGTCGAGGCCATTGCGGCGCATCTACCCTTTGTTTTTGATCGAGAGGCGGCAGCGAAGCTGGGTCGACATATTACGGCAGCAGTAGCCCAAAATGATGTTAAAAAAGTGGTTCTTAACACAAGCTGTTACCTTGCCGATGAGGACAATGGTAATCCCGCGCACGATGGCCGCCGCGATATTGAGTACGCCATCATGAATAGCGGAGCGGCATTTGCCCTCTTCGAGCCAAAAGTATTCATGGATAACCTGATCCGCACTTGGAACAAGCCTGCGATTGTGAACAAAAGCACATTTGCCTACCCCGCCAAACCCGACCTGCAGATCTCTTGGATTTGTCTCGATGATGTTGCCGCTTACATGGTTGAAGCGCTAATCCGGGATGACATCCCCAGTGCTCGTTATGCGATAGGCGGTCCTGAGGCCTTATTGGGTGACGAGGTCGCACAGCGACTGAGTAAGGTGACTGGAAGGACGATTACCTTCAACAGCCTGACACCTGATGAGTTTGCCGCGGGTATGAGCCTCTTGGCTACCGGGTCCGCGACGGTGGAGCCGCACTCTATTTATGAACGGATGGCGGGATTTTATCGTTTCTACAATGATCAGCCCGTCTCTCCTTTAATTGCTGATAACGCGAGGATAGACAGCGTTTTTAACTGGCGCCCGGTATGCTTTGAACAGTGGGCGGAGCGGCAGGATTGGACGGATGTTGCCGACCCTGCTCTGCGCATAAGAAATGCAGCGTTAACGCAGTAAATGTTGGCTAGGTGGCTGTGACTTTCGGAGCAAAGACGCGGCGATGTTGCGTGACTGGCTCAGCTAAGGTCAATGACGCTATGATCACCTGTGTTCAAGAAGATCGGAGTGCCAATTTTGGGGGTGAGTCTCGGCACGATTTTGCCATTGAGGGTAGACATTAGTTACGGACTAGATGTTCTGGGTCGCACCGGCGTGCTCATCGCGTCTTGAAAAGCCTTTTTCGAGGCCACACTGTTGAGCACCTTGTTGGTCGTCAGGCCTGAACAAGAAGTGAGTGCCGTGACAGAGTACCTTTCACAATCGCAGTCTATGCCTGTCGAAGTCATGGTAAAGGAAAACCTCGTTCCAGACTTACGGCAGTATCCCAAGTTAAGATGCTGGCGGAAGCGGCAGTTGGTTAAATTAGCTGCCAGCCGCGTGCTGGCAAGTGACTACTGCTTCACCTTCGCCACAGAAGTCCTCGGTACCCGTCTCACCAATCGGTCGGAGTTACTACCCGTGGGTGAAGCGCTGCTGCAACATGAGAGCCGAGCGCTGTATCAACCTTTGTGGTTCTCATCGACTTCTCTGCTTTGTATAGATCAAGCCGTGGGTGACTCGTATAGAGGTATGTCGATAACGCTGACGCTCGTGACACGCGACTTACTGAAAATCTTCATGGACGCGCTATCAAAACGACGTGTTTCCTCGGCTGAGAGACTCTGTCGCTCGCATCCCCCCTGGAGTCCACCCAATTGGACCCCAGCTCGATTTCGTTGTCGTTGGTGGACGGAGTATTCCCTATATAATCTATTCGCTCCGGTCATAGGGGCGTTCGATGGCTTTAACATAGAGCGGGGCTCCAATCACCTGCTACAAGCACTGTTGGGTCACGAGGCGTATCCATTCAAAGAGTGTCAGCCTGCCTGTGCGTTTAGTTCTGCTGATCCCGTGCTTTGCTGTCTGGTTGACATTACACCTGGTCTGTCACCTCGAGTTATCTGGGCCGCCGTGAGAGCCTCTACCCCGGGTTAGGATGCGCGCCATGGTTGAACGTCGAAAGCTCTCCTGTTTTGTGATCGTGTTCAATGAGGCTGAGCGTATTGAGAGGTGCTTGCAGTCCGTCGCAACGTGGGTTGATCAGCTCGTGATTTTGGATAGCGGCAGTACAGACGGAACCACCGAGATCTGCAGACGCTACACCGACGAAGTACACGTGACGAATTGGCCGGGCTTTGGCGCCCAGAGAAATCGTGCTCTGGCGTTGTGTCATCACGATTGGGTGTTGAACATCGATGCCGATGAGGTCGTCCCTGATGCGCTTCGCGAGGAAATGAAGTGTCTTCTAACGCGCGAGTCGCTTGACTTTAACCTGGTGAAAATCCCGTGGAGGACCGTGCTTTTCGGCAAGCGCCTGAGGTTTGGGCGTTACTCGACGCCGCAGGGTAAGTTATTTCGAAAACCCGGGGCGCAATTCAAGCAAAAATCTGTGCATGAAACTCTGCTGATTCCAGACGAGCACAGTGTGACGCTGAGGTCTGGTTTGGATCACTTCAGCTGGCGCGATTATCGACACCTCGTTACAAAGCACACAGAGTATGCCGTGCTGAGTGCTGGCGATAAGTTTGCTGCAGGGAAGTCCAGCACACTGGTGTACGCCTACGTTCGGTTTTTCACTGATTTTTTACAGCAGTACGTTTTGCGGTTAGGTTTTTTAGATGGATGGCGGGGTCTTCTGATGGCGGGCGTCTTGGCGCAGTACGCTTTTCACAAATACGCATGTTTGTGGTCTATGGGTAAGACAGATCGAGAGCAAAATAATGGGCAGTGATGTCGTTATTGCGCAGCACTCTTCAGAGGGCGCGGTGAACGATGGCCATGGTGCAGAAGTCCCGATTAGCGTTTTTCTCATCACTTTCAATGAGGCAGCACAAATCGAGCGTGTTCTCAGCAGTGTCGCCTGGGCAGATGAGGTGATCGTGCTTGATTCGGGTTCTACTGATGGCACGACGGACATCTGCGCGAGGATGGGTGCGCAGTTACACCATCAGGAATGGTTAGGCTACTCCGCCCAAAAAGCCGCGGCGCTGGCGAGATGTAGCAACACCTGGTGCCTGAATATTGACGGCGATGAAATCGTTTCCGAGGCTCTCGCGGCCGAACTGCGCGACTGGTCATACTGCGACGATATTTCCGCAGTCGAGATCCCGATTAATGACTCGATTTTGGGCAAGACGCTGCATGCACTCTCCAGAAAACGAAGAATCGTTCGCTTCTTTCGCGCTGCCGAGGTGGAATACCCATCAGACCGCACCGTGCACGAAAACCTCCGCATCCGGGGTAATGTAGTGCGGGCTAAAAACAGTCTGTATCACCTCGGCTATGACGACCCGATTATCTATTTCGCGAAGCAGGTGAAGTATGCCAAGCTCCGGGCCGAGGATAAGTTTCGTGCGGGAGAGCGAGGAAGCTTAGTTAAGTTGTGTTTGGTAGGTCCATACAGCTTCATCAGGACCTATATACTTAGTCGACTCCTACTGTCCGGTCGGGCGGGGTTTGTCATAGCGGTTGCAGAGGCTACCTATGCGTTTTGCAAAGAGGCGCATTTGATTAAGCTCAGTCGTGCAGAGACTTCCGCGCAGTAATCTTTGGCTCCGCTGATTCAGTGATGACACGCGAGCACCGGTTTACCAACTGCGTCTCAGGGCCTGGCGCTGGCCTTGTTATAGGTTTGTTTACCTATCACAGCT
>CACOYM010000040.1 GCA_902631395.1 Halieaceae bacterium
AACAGAGCAGCTGCGACGGGCCACAGACGAACACTTCTAGTCAAAGTCGAAGACAGCACCGGGCTGTTAACTGTCCGATTTTTTCACTTTCGACAGGCGCAGGTGACACAGTTCAAAAAGGGCGCCCGCGTGCAACTGTTTGGCGCACCTCGAAGACTCGTCAACGGTATCGAAGTCATTCACCCTGAATATCGCTTGGGCGAAACTGCGGATTTGGTGGAGCCCGCTTTAACGCCTTGAGAATAGGGTCCAATAGCCGCCGGTGCGGCTTCGGTCGTGATGACGGCTCTATTTGACACGGAATCAGCTCCGATAAGGGTCCGGAGTGCATTGAATAATGGACACTCATGCGCCGCAAGACCACTCTGGCAAACAATTTGAAGTTTTTTGTCTTTTACCGTCGAGTTAGCGGCGTGCGGAGCGAAGTACCTTGAGGACACCGTCTACGCTCCGCAAACGCTTCATGGCGTGCGCGAGGTGGGTCCGACTGGTCACGGGCAGCTCCAAATCGACAAAGGTGAATTCGACGTCTTTGTTTTGTGTGGCGATTCGTTCAATGTTAAGACCCATAGCACTCAGACGCGTCGCGAGAACTGCAATCATGCCCCGGCGGTTCTCGACCTGGACCCGCAGGCCAACAGGGTAAGTGCGCTCTTGCACATCATCCCAATGAAGTGAGATCAGTCGATCGGGTTGCTCTCTCAGTTCCACGAGGTTACGGCAGTTGTCCCGGTGGACCATCAGACCTTTTTCCTGACCAAGATAGCCTTGGATAGGATCGCCTGGGAGTGGGCAGCAGCATTTGGCGTAGGTCACGCTCATTCCCTCGTTGCCTCGGATTCCGAGGGTTGCTCCCTCGCCGATAACGACAGATTCATCGTTGGCTTGCGTCAGCTGAGCCACAACAATGTGCGGTAAGGTGTTGCCGAGTGCGACGTCGACTAGCAGAGAGTCTACGTCGCTTTTCCCCAGTGCCTTGAGGGTACTTTTCATTGTCTTCTCTTCGATCGCATTGAGACGCGTGTCCTGCGCCATGAGCGCGCGATCCAGTAGGTTGCGCCCCAGGACCAGAGAGTCTTCGTGGCGCTGATCTTTAAGGAAGTGACGTATATGAGTTCGGGCCCTTGCCGTCACCACCCAGTTTAGCCAGGATGGGCTGGGTCTCCCTGTAGGCGAACTCACAATCTCGACCGTTGCTCCACTCTCGAGGGGCTCGGATAAGGGCACCAACTGGTTGCTTACCCGTGCAGCAACGCAGTGATTGCCAATGTCACTGTGTACCGCGTAGGCAAAGTCAATCGCGCAGGACCCCTTCGGGAGTTCAAGAATATCGCCGCGAGGTGTAAACACGTAGACCTCGTCTGGGAATAGGTCGATCTTGACGTTCTCAATAAATTCGAGCGAGTCGCCCGCTCGTTGCTGCATTTCCAGCAAGCCTTGGACCCACTCTCTGGCGCGTGTGTGGGGGATACTGGTGCCGGTCTCCTCACTTTTATAGAGCCAATGAGCGGCAATGCCGTTGTTTGCCATATCCTCCATTTCGTGCGTTCGAATCTGGATTTCGATAGGTACGCCATGCATGCCTTTTAGCACGGTATGCAAGGACTGATAGCCGTTGGCCTTCGGGATGGCGATATAGTCTTTGAACTCACCCGGCACCGGTTTGTAAAGACTGTGCACCATGCCCAGTGCGCGGTAACAGTCGTCAACAGACTCCACCAACAGTCGGAAGGCGAAAATATCCATGACCTCAGAGAAGGACTTCCGCTTAGCCTTCATCTTGTTGTAAATGCTGAACAAGTGCTTTTCTCTACCTACTACCGTCGCGGTCAAACCTTCACGGTTAAGAGCTTGGCTCAGCTGGCTGCGGATCTGGTCGATCAGCTGTTTTCGGTTGCCGCTGGCAGCACGGCGGGCCGCCTCTAAGCGCCTTGCGCGCATCGGATACAAAGCCTTTAGGCCTAGATCTTCAAATTCCATGCGCACTTCATTCATGCCGAGCCGCATGGCGATTGGAGCGTAGATATCGAGCGTTTCACCGGCTATCCGTTTAATCTTCTCGCGATTCAGCACGCCCAATGTACGCATATTGTGTAATCGATCTGCCAGCTTAACGAGAATGACTCGAATATCTCTCGCCATCGCCAAGGTCATTTTTTGAAAATTTTCTGCCTGTCTGAGCTCGACGGAGTCGAATTCCACATGGGTGAGCTTGCTGAGGCCATCCACCAGCTCTGCCACTTCCTCGCCAAACTGAGCGCCAATATCCCCCTTATTTACACCAGTATCTTCTATGACGTCATGCAACAGCGCCGCCATCAGGCTTTGTGCGTCCATATGCATGCGCGCGAGGATACTGGCTACGGCCAGCGGGTGTGTAACGTAGGGCTCTCCACTACGGCGAGTTTGGCCGTAGTGTGCTTGCTCGGAGTAGTAATAGGCGCGGCGGACTTGTTGCGCTTGATCCAACGGCAGGTAATCGGCAATCAACTGCTCGAAGGATGCCAGCGCGCTGTTTGCAAATTGCCCGGCTCGCGATGTTGTAGAGCTCTCCGATTCCCGGTGGGAGGAGGTGCCGGGGAAGGGCCCGCTAAGTGTTTGGAGTGTTGTTACCACCACCGCCAGCGGGACCTTCTCTTATAGGAGGGGCGTCTCGAAGCTGGCCGCCAACTCTTCTTCTGCTTCGATTTCGCTCTCGCGCGCCAGAACTTCAGGGGTAATCAATCCTTCCGCAATCTCTCGCAACGCAATTACAGTAGCCTTATCAGAATCGTCCTCTACGAGCGGGTCTTTTCCGCCAATCGCCATTTGCCGAGCACGCTTTGCTGCCAACATGACCAATTCGAATCGGTTATCGACGTTATCCAGACAATCTTCAACAGTGATTCTCGCCATGACCGTATGTCCTCCTTTTAACAGCTGCAATCGCAAACGGGGGAGAGTATACCCCAGCCGAACAGGCTTTTCCGCGCCGACGCTGTGAATAAGCCGGTGTTTCAGTTATTTACGGCGTTGTCAGCCAAGCAGATGTTCAATCAGGTCACGCAAGGCCGATTGCTGCTGACTGGTTCGCAAGCGCAGTGAATGGATCAGAGACCGTAACTCCTCGAGTGCGGTATCAAAATCGTCGTTGATAATAAGGTAATCTGCTTCATCCCAGTGTGAAATTTCATCTCGCGCCGCCCGCATCCTCACATCAATCGTATCGGCATTGTCCTGCCCCCGGTTTTGTAAGCGCGCTTTCAAAGACCCGATAGAAGGGGGCAAGATGAAAAGCCAGGCACTATCGGGCAAAAGATCCCGAACTTGTTGGGCACCTTGCCAGTCAATTTCTAAGATGACATCGGCTCCATTTGCGAGCCGCGATTCAAGCTGTGTCAGGCTGGTGCCGTAGAGGTGCCCAAACACTTCGGCCGACTCGAAAAACGCCCCAGCCTCCCGCATCTCATTGAAGCTCTCGGCCGAGATAAAAAAGTAGTTTACCCCCTCAGTCTCGCCCGGGCGTTGCGGCCGGGTGGTATGCGACACCGACACTTCGACACGAGGCTCCTGTTCAACCAGGACTTTGATCAAAGAAGTTTTTCCGGCTCCGCTGGGGGCCGAAATGATCAGTAATTGTCCTCGAGATGGGCTCACATGCTACCTATTCAATGTTCTGGATTTGTTCACGCATCTGTTCGATCAGCACTTTAAAGTCGACCGACGTATTGGTGGTGCTCAGCGCAGTCGATTTCGAGCCCAGTGTATTGGCCTCGCGATTGAGCTCCTGCATCAAGAAATCCAATCGACGTCCGCAAGGCTCGCTGCTTGCGAGCGCTCTCTCGATAGCGTCCAGATGAGCCTCGAGGCGATCCATCTCTTCTTCCACGTCAGCGCGTTGCAGCACATAAACTACTTCTTCTTCCAATCGGATTGGATCAGCGTCAATATCGAGCTCAGTGAAACGCCCCATCAGCCGCGCTCGATGCGCATCCTGAAGTTCGGGTAATCGGTCTCGCAGCTCGTTTAATTGTTCTTTCATTCTGTCTGCCCGTTGGCAAATCATTGCTGCCAGCTTCTTTCCTTCTTGAACCCGCTGTTGGCGCAGCTCTTCCAGACACGCCTCTGCAGCTTCTAGCGAAGCAGCCTGCAGTGCCGCCGCGTCCTGCTCCCGCTCTATCAGTACGCCCGGGGCCATCAGCAGTGCCAATTGATCGGGCTGAGAGGCGTGTGGAAAACTGTCCGCAATGTTGGCTAACGCGCCCCGCAAAGCTGACAGCCGCTCTGCGTCAATCGCGGGAGTGGTGTTGTCGCCGGTGTCTGATGCACGAATGGTGAACTCAAGCTTTCCCCGGCTGCAGTATGCTGAGGCTTTCTTGCGGAGCGAGGTTTCAATACTTCGCAGGGAATCGGGCATACGGAAATGCAAGTCGAGGAAGCGGCTATTCACCGAGCGACACTCGACCGTGACCGAAATAGCCCCTGTTGTTACACTCCGGCGGGCAAATCCCGTCATGC
>CACOYM010000041.1 GCA_902631395.1 Halieaceae bacterium
CTTTGGCAGTGACAACGTCGCTGCGCGTTACTGTGGTGATGTGTGTAGCACTGACCCTGGTGACCGCCTTTTCCAGCTTCTTCATCTCCTGCATTCGGTTGTTCATTCCGTCCAGCATCCGCATCATCGTTCAGATGACCATTATTGCCTCTTTGGTGATTGTGGTAGACCAAGTTTTGAAGGCCGTGGCCTACGATATTTCCAAGCAGCTGTCTGTATTTGTTGGCCTAATCATCACCAACTGCATTGTGATGGGTCGCGCTGAAGCCTTTGCGATGAAGAATGGCCCCGTACCAAGCTTCATGGATGGTGTTGGTAATGGCCTGGGCTACTCCTTTGTGTTGTTGGTTGTTGCCTTTGTCAGAGAACTGTTCGGTACCGGGAAGCTCTTCGGCATTGAGATCTTGCCGCTGGTCACCGAAGGTGGCTGGTATCAGGCAAACGGGTTGTTGCTGCTCCCGCCGAGTGCGTTCTTCCTGATCGGCCTCTTAATCTGGGCGATACGGGCGTACAATACTGAGCAGGTCGAAGTGCCTGAATTCCGTATCGCTCATCACAATCCTGCAGATGAGCGCGCGTAATGGAGCATTATTTGAGTCTATTTGTGCGCGCTATCTTTATCGAGAACATGGCCCTGTCTTTCTTCTTAGGCATGTGCACCTTTCTCGCTGTTTCTAAGAAGATTCAGACCGCCGCAGGCCTGGGCGTTGCCGTGATCGTCGTGTTGTCGATTACTGTGCCGGTAAACAACCTGATCTATCAGAACCTGTTGGCGGACGGGGCACTGACCTGGGCCGGGTTGCCCGACGTGGACCTCAGCTTCCTAGGGTTGCTAAGTTACATCGCTGTGATCGCAGCATTGGTGCAGATTCTCGAGATGTTTCTCGATAAGTACGTGCCGGCTCTCTATGCCACGCTTGGGGTGTTTCTCCCGCTAATTACGGTGAACTGCGCCATTTTGGGTGCGTCATTACTGATGGTGGAGCGAAGCTTCAACCTCGCTGAGAGTGCGGTCTTCGGCGCGGGTGCCGGAGTGGGCTGGGCTTTAGCTATAGTAGCGCTGGCAGGCATTCGCGAGAAACTAAAATACAGCGACGTGCCGGACG
This sequence comes from Halieaceae bacterium, assembly GCA_902631395.1. Classification (GTDB taxonomy): domain Bacteria; phylum Pseudomonadota; class Gammaproteobacteria; order Pseudomonadales; family Halieaceae; genus Luminiphilus. Next base: position 1,107 of record CACOYM010000041.1, read on the forward strand.
GTCTAGAGGGACTAGGCATTACATTTATTACTGTGGGTTTGATGTCGCTGGGCTTTATGTCCTTTGGCGGCATCGATCTGTAACGATCGACGGACGGGGGCAGACCTTTAATGGACCTGACTATCGTATACGGCGCCGGCATGTTTACTGCGATCATTCTGGCATTAGTGTTAGTGATCCTTGTCGCGCGAAGCCGGTTGGTTTCAAGTGGAAATATAAGCATTGAAATTAACGGTGAACGCACCATCGAAGTGCCGGCTGGCGGCAAATTACTGCAAACTCTGGCTGATGCAGATTTGTTCCTCGCCAGCGCCTGCGGTGGCGGCGGCACGTGCGCGCAATGTAAGTGCGTCGTAGAAGAGGGCGGCGGCGCCATGTTGCCAACGGAGGAGTCGCACTTTACCCGGCGTGAAGCGACAGAGGGCTGGCGGCTTTCTTGCCAAACTCCCGTGAAGCAAGACCTGAAAATTCAGGTTCCCGAGGAAGTCTTTGGCGTCAAGCAGTGGGAGTGCACGGTCGAGTCCAACGAGAACGTCGCAACTTTTATTAAGGAACTGGTGCTGCGCTTGCCCGAGGGTGAAAGCGTCGACTTTCGAGCGGGTGGTTACGTGCAGCTCGAATGTCCGCCTCACGAGGTGAATTACAGCGACTTCGATGTCGAAGAAGAGTACCGGGGCGACTGGGAGCGTTTTGGCTTCTTCAACCTAGCATCGTCTTGCAGAGACACGACGATCCGAGCTTATTCAATGGCCAACTACCCGGAAGAGAAGGGTGTCGTGAAATTCAATATCCGTGTCGCGACTCCGCCTCCTGGTAGCGAGGGCATACCACCGGGAATCATGTCGAGTTGGGCGTTTAACCTCAAGCCCGGTGATAAAGTTAATGTTTATGGCCCGTTCGGTGAGTTCTTCGCAAAAGAAACCCACAACGAGATGGTGTTCATCGGCGGCGGGGCGGGCATGGCGCCTATGCGGTCGCACTTATTTGACCAGCTGAAGCGCATCAGGACTGATCGAAAGATCAGCTTTTGGTATGGGGCGCGTTCCCTGCGAGAGATGTTTTATGTCGAGGACTACGACGGGCTCGATGCCGAGAACGACAACTTCGAGTGGCACGTGGCGCTGTCCGACCCGCAGCCTGAGGATAACTGGGAGGGGCTGACAGGCTTCATCCATAACGTGCTTTACGAGCAGTACCTCAAAGATCACCCTGCACCGGAGGACTGCGAGTACTATATGTGTGGACCACCAATGATGAACTCTGCTGTGATCAACATGTTGCTCGATCTCGGTGTAGAGCGAGAGAATATCTTCCTCGACGACTTCGGCGGATGAAGACGGCCGCAATCAAACGTTTTACAAGGCCAGCACTTGTGCTGGCCTTTTGCTGTCTGGCGGCTTGCGGGAGCGATAGTCGGCCGACTCAATTGGCGGGTAGCATATTCGGTACGACTTGGTCCCTGACCTACCGAGAACCACCGGAGGGAGTGACTCCCGCACAGGTTCAGTCAGTGGTTGATGGAGTGTTCGAGCTCGTTAACCGAAGCATGAATCACTACGACCCTGATAGCGTGATCAGTGACTTCAATCATCGCGATGTCGATTCCGTGTTGGAGGTCGATTGGGACTTCGCCTACGTCTTATCTGCCGCGCTCGCCTTGTACAAGAGCACGGACGGAGCCTACGATGTGACGGTCAGCGCGCTCTCTGACGTTTGGGGTTTCGGACCGGAGGGACCGACCTCCTTTCCAACCGAGGTGGAGATCGCCGAAGCGAGGGAGCGCACAGGCGTTGTGAATATGCAGTGGGATTCCACTACGCGGGAGCTCAGTAAGCGAGTCAAAGGCCTCAAATTAGATTTTTCTTCTCTGGCCAAAGGTTATGCCGTCGACCTAGGCGCCGATGCATTGACAGAGCTAGGTATATCCCACTTCATGTTAGAGGTTGGTGGTGAAGTCTGGGTTCAGGGCCAGAGTCCGCGCCGTGACGAGTGGCGTATTGCGGTAGAGCGGCCTGATGCAGGTGCGCGAGGCGGTGTGCAGGCAGCGCTGGCTGTGACCGATGCGGGTATCGCTACCTCCGGCGATTATCGGAACTTCTTTGAGAGAGAGGGGCGCCGCTACTCACATTTGATTGACCCACGCACTGGTTATCCTATTCAACATGACGTTGTGTCCGTGACAGTGGTGCACGGCTCTGCGATGATGGCAGACGCTTGGGCAACCGCACTGACTGTTCTCGGTTCTGACCGCGCCATGGCGGTTGCAAAGCAACGTGGTTTGGCTTTTTTTTTGCTGAGGCGCACTGACGAATCGCTTGAAGCGATCGCTAGTCCGGCAATGGCTAAATGGCTAGTGGAGAAAACGCCTTGATCAGCTATGGTGGAGAGGTCCTGCGATGACTTTTGTGCTCGCTCTACTGGTGTTCGTGATGATTATGGCTTCGATGGCTGTGGGGGTCATATTTGGTCGTGCCCCGATTAAAGGCTCCTGCGGTGGGCTCGGTGCTGTCGGCATAGATCAGGAGTGCGAGATTTGTGGCGGGGATCCACAGCGATGTGACAGTAACAGCGATGCCCCCGCTGTTCGTCAGTTTACGCCGCCCTCGATGGGCGCAGACTAGCTCACCGCAACGCTGGCCGCCTAGACGCCTCCTCGAAAATGTCTTTGTGCTGGGAAGTGATA
>CACOYM010000042.1 GCA_902631395.1 Halieaceae bacterium
GCGCTCGATACAGGCCATCAGTTCGCGTTCAAAGGCATCGGCCTCAGCCGCTTCGCTGCCTTCTATGCCACAGCAGAAGACCATCTCGCGCATCGACTCCTCAAGGCCGCAAAGCGGAGAGGGGGCAGTGCCCCGGTCTGTTGTCTCGAGGTAGTGCATGAGTGGTGAGGCGCTGTTTTCCATGAGCACTGATGACACCAGCTGTGCCTCGAGCATGGCGGTAAGATCCGCGCTCTCGCCCAGCTTCCAGCCCATGATCAGGTGCGTTTTTTGCTCCGTACCTTCCTCAGCATCGACCGCATAGGGGTGCAAGGCCTGCTTGGGGGCGCTGAAAGGGGTTTCCAGCTCGACTTCGATTTTGCGCTCGAGCGCCTCAAATCGATGCAGGACTGAGGCCTCGAATACCTGCTGGTGTTCTGCAGCAGGGATATCACCAAAGGTCAGGAAAATCGCGTTGCTGGGGTGGTAGTGCTCGGCATAGAAATCCCGCAGTTCCTGATAGCTCAGGTCGGGAATATGTGCCGGATCGCCGCCACTGTTGAAGTGATAGGTGTTGCTGGGAAAGAGCTCATGGCTCAGTCGGTCCCATAGAACCGAAGGGGTTGATGACATCGCGCCCTTCATTTCGTTGAATACCACCCCTTTGAAGACCAAAGCTTGATTACTGTCGTCGTTCTCGAATTCGACCCGATGTCCTTCTTGCGCGAAGTCCAGAGGGTCGAGGCGGGAGAAAAAGACCGCATCGAGGTACACGTCGAGCAAGTTGCCGAAATCTTTGCGGTTCTGGGTTGCGAAGGGGTAAGCGGTCCAGTCTGAGCTGGTGAACGCGTTCATAAAGGTATTCAGTGACCGACGCAGCATCATGAAGAACGGGTCGCGAACCGGGTAACGTTCGCTGCCACACAAGGCGGTATGCTCCAAAATATGCGCCACCCCGGTCGAATCCTCAGGGACGGTCCTCAACGCCACCATGAACACGTTCTCGGAGGAATCGCTGTTCAAATGCAGGTGCGTCGCGCCCGTGCCTGGGTGCTGATACTCCTCGACCCTCAAATTCAAGCTGGGAATCGGCACCGCACGCTTCAGGGTGAAGGTATTGGAGTGCTCTCCAGTGACGGGGGCGCGGGAGGGTTCGTTCATGTCATGTATTCCAATGCTGTGTTGTTTACCGCGTCGTTACGGTGTTCATGATGGTGTTGCGTCAAAAAGAGGAGTCGCAGGCGCGGATATTCTGCGTCAATACCTCACTCAAGTTTAGTTTCTATATGGGGTCACCGTGTTGTGCTTTCCAGTTCGATTTCATAAAGCCAAGGCCACCGCTTTCCAGTCACCCAAATGCCCCCCGTTACCGGGTCGACAGCAATGCCATTCAGCACATCAGTATCGCGCAGCCGGTCCTCCTCAGCCAGTAGACCGGTCAAGTCGATCATGCTGGTGACTGTTCCCGTCTCGGGATCGATGCGCGCAATCGAATCGGTCTGCCACACGTTAGCCCAGATCTCGCCGTTGACCCACTCCAGTTCGTTCAAATTCCGCAGGGGTTTACCATCCAGCGTCACCGATAGGGCTGACAGTTTGCCGCCAGCCGCAATATCGGCGGAGTACAAGCGATCGGACCCATCGCTGAACCACAGCATGGAACCTTGATGGGTTGCACCCCAGCCCTGTCCGGGCAGTGGGCTTTGCCCGATGAGTGACAGGTTGGGTAAGGCGTATACCAGCATGACCCGCTCGCGCCACGAGAGCAGGAACAGCCGGTCGCCAATGACAGTGAGCCCCTCTGCAAAAATCCGGGGGTCCACAGGCACAGATTGAATGAGCTCAAGGCTGGGGAACGCGTACACGCGAATAACCGATTGCCCATACAGGCCTGAACTCACATACAGTCGCCCGTCGTGGATCTCGAGACCCTGGGTGAAGTTATTGCGGTCAAAGCGCAGCCGGGAGACCACGGAGTAGCCGTAATGCTCGACTTCTACAGCATTTACAGCATCGCCTTCTGATGTGCTCTGACCCTTGGCAGGGGCAGTTTCCGCCGCATTGGTGACTGGAGATAGCGCACAGATACCGATCAGTGCGATGAGTCGAGCAGCGCGGTATGCAGTGCGGTATGAGATGAAATGTCTCCACCATGGGCGCCGCCGTTGGCTCACGCGTCTACTCAAAGCAAGATTCACAGAAGGTTGAAAAATGGACATCACAGAGACTCGCCGCGTTTCAGTGCGCGCTCGGCGAAGCGCGCCGGTGCAATGGCGCGCTGCAAGTAACGTGGCCAACGGTGCCGCGGACAAGCCCCGTGAGCCCAGACTGGTCAGCACCCCCAGCCCATTGAGAGTGGGGCACGGGGCGTCGATCAATCGTTTGCGGTCATGACGCAGGCGATCATAGGCCGCGTTGAAGGCAGATAGGTCTGGCACTACACCGGCAACAGGGAGGTAATCATTGCTGTTGCACCGGTGAGCCACGTGACCACGCCAGCCACCAGAGGGCTCGGGTAGGGTCAGGTCGGGCAGCGCAGCTTTCATCATGCCGATGTTATGCGTGTGCTCCTCCGGACGCTCATCCGTATCGGTATCTCCGGGGCCAAAGCTGGAGCCGGCACAGTGCACGCCCCCTCGCGCAGGCGGGAGATACCCTTTGTCGCAGAGCGAGACGTGCAGCTTGGCCAGCGCGTCGTTGGTTGGTATGTGAGTGGTTTGACCTCTGATCAGATTGAGCGGTAACCACTCGGTGTCAGTTTGATGTGTCACGCCGTGTGCCGTCGCCAAAACCGCGATGGGCGCCGACGCGAGCACTTCACCTTCGCAGTCTCGCGATTGCCAATGACCGTCGGCCGAGCGTTCTATCGAAAGCGCCCCGCACTGCTCCTTAACTGTAATCCGAGGGTGGGACAGGAGTGCTCGACACACAGCAGCAGGGTTCAGCCAGCCACCCCGTTGATAGTGGATGCCGCCGCATCTCGGTGTGATGCCAGTGAGCTCGGCGATGTCCTCGGCACGCATCACGCGGGCGAATCCCGGCGCCAACGGTAGCGTCTGACGCAGATGCTCAAGGGTCTCGTCATCGTCGTGCAGTTGAATGTAGCCCCCGGCACCAAAATCCTCTCCCTCGGTCAGCTGTCCCGCCGCGGCCATGGATTGATAGCAATCAGCGGCGAGGCCGAAGGCGGCGACCGAAAAGTCGGTGAGCGGATTATGTTGGTGGGACAATCGCGTGTAGGTGACGCCCTGAAGGTTGCTGGAGCCGCCAGTCGCCGCGGAGCCGGCTTCGAGCACGGTCACCTCGATACCGCGAGTGGCCAGTGCGTATGCCGCATGAGCACCTGCCAGCCCCGCACCGATGATCAGAGCGCGTCGAGCCCGCACGGGCTGTGGATTTATGTCCCAGGGCGTCATGGAGTTGGGCAGGTTCATCGCCTCGCGCACGTGGCCGTACAGGGCATCGCGCTTGGTGCCGTAGCCGCGCCTCTTGCGCACCGTGAAACCGGCCGCGTTAAGACCCCTGCGCACTGCGCCCGCGGCGGTAAAGGTCGCAAACGTTGCACCGGGTTGGCTTAAGGCCGCCATCGCATCATACACG
>CACOYM010000043.1 GCA_902631395.1 Halieaceae bacterium
CATCGCAAACACTGACAGGCGAGATCGCAACCCGCGGTCGGGCCAGTTGACCTGCCACCCCAGCTCAAGATTCAGAAGGGTTTCCTCGTCGAAGACGCCGAGCGCACTAACGGCGTCTTGATTTTGGTCTGGCAGCGCATCAATCGATGCCAATAGCCCCGCATTGGCGCCCCCCGCCCTCGCTCCGCGTGCGGTAGTGACATAGAGCGTATGGCCGTTACCCAGCTGCCAGGTCAAGCCTGCACGGCCGGTCCAATAGGTGTGATCAAATTCCTTATCGACTCCGGCGCTGTCTCGGTACTCGCTGTTGCGACGCTCAAATCGTGCGCCCACAAAACCCGACAGTCGTGCCGTCAAATCGCGGGTGACTTGGCCAAACAGTGCCGCGGTTTGCGTCTCGATACTGCTTTGAAAGGGGCTTGGCAGGTAGGTGTATTGTCGCGTGAGGTCTTCTGACTCGTCGCGGAGGTACGTGCCTATTACCCAGTTCGTGTTTTCACTTTGTGGTGAGGCCAGGCGCCACTCGAGGCTGTCCATGGTGCGATCGCGGAGATATTCATCGTAGGAGCTGTACTCCCATCCGGGGGCGATACCGACGTAGCTCCAATCTTCGTCGTAGCTATAAGTGGTCTCGGTGCTCGCGTGGCTCAGTTGCAACGAGCTGTCGAGGTCCCCCAAGCGCGTGAGCCAGTTCAGCCTGCCTGCTTTTAAAGTGAGGTCATCTTCACCCGGCTGGTCAGATAGTGTCGAGCGGGTATTGTCCAGCGAGAAGGCGTCGTAACCGTTATCAATATCGGTGTAGTATCCGGCAATCTCGACTATGTGGGATCCCAGTTCCCAAGTGATCGTGCCTCGTGCGGTGAGTTCGTCGCGCGCATTGGTGTCGCTCCGACCTAGCCATTCGTTATCGACATAGCCATCGCTTTCATAGCGCTGCACGGCGATCCTGCCATGGGATGTATTGCTCAGGGCGCCACCTAACCGCGCGCTCAGTCGATTGCCCCCGTAATTTTCAATGCCTACGCTGATCTCCCGGGCAGTGGAGTCACTGCTCTGACTCTGCAACGCGATGAGACCCGCCAGTGCGTTGGCTCCCATCAGTGTTCCCTGTGGGCCTCGCAGAACCTCTACTTGCTGCAGGTCGAACAAAGTCAGCGCTCCACCGATCCCGCTCAGGTCGATTCCGTCGAGCAACACCCCCACCGAAGGATTTACGGGCTCAACAAACTGGCTGCGCTCGCCGATGCCACGTATCTGGAAGAAACGGTTACGTGAAGCGCCTGACGAGCTGCTGACATTGGGGACGCGTGTGATGACATCTTCCAGATGCGCCGCGCCGCGCAGTGCTTGAGCGCGCTCAGAGATCACGCTGGCACTGACCGAGTTGGAGATCTCGGGCATAAGTGTGGCGGTTACGACCACTTCCTCTAGATCGTTAGCAGCTTGCGACCAGGCGGGCGCGCCTACGAACGCTCCCAGCAGTGCGAGGCAAAGACTGAGAATCCGATCTTTTCCGCGACCGGGAGCGGAGCGAGGGCAGGACAGACTGCCTCGGCCCGACCTGGTTGCCGAAATTCGGGTAGTGAAAGGATGGATATGGTTGGACTGCTTCAACGTATGCTCCTCGAGATGGCGGAAGCACACGGCGAAGTCAAGTGATGACCCGTACCCTGCTCCCTCCGCCGGTATGATCCGGATCAGGTTCAACGGGTTTGCCAATTGGCATCTCAGGTTTAAACCACCCCGCAGGTGCGGCGAGTCTACCACAGTGGCCGTGAATTTCCGGTCATTGGCGCTTGGTTGGTCGGCACTCTGTCACAGAGTTGTCATCTTGGCTTTGTTACAGTGGCGGGTCTCGTCTGGGCGATTTTGCCTTCAGCGAGTTTCACCAATTTCGCCAGCTATGATGGGCCGACTATGATTAAGCAGGATGCAACGACGGCAAGTGAACACGGTTAATATAAGCGCACTCAAAGCGCGCTGCAGAGATACCTTGGGCGAGGTCGAAGCGCGTTTGGGTGCGCTGTGGTTGGCCTACGCGCGCGACGCGCGCAAGCTGTCTAGATTACAAACGGCCATTATCGCGCTGCTCGTGCTGTGGTCAATCAGCAGCCTCAGTCAGTTGTTATGGATCCCTTTTCGGACCGATGCGATTGAGGCAGTCCCTACCGCTGCTGTGAATCCCCCGCAAGCCGCTTCGCGCGGTGCGACCCAAGTCATCGACGTCTCAGGTGTGCTGGGCTCAGGTTTATTCGGGGCGGCGCCTGATACGCCGCTTCAAGAGGAGAGCAGCGCGAACGCATCGGCTGTTGATCGCAATGGGATCGAGCGAAATGCCAAGGAAACGCGGCTGGCGCTCACCCTCACTGGGATTGTCGCGTTCTCAGATAATGGACTTGGTAGTGCAGTCATCAAATCGGGTGCGTCAGAGCAAGTTTACGCTGTGGGCGATGCACTCCCGGCATCGGGCAAAGTGGTACTGTCCAAAGTCATGCCGCGACAGGTGGTGATCGACAATAACGGGACATACGAACTGATCAAACTTTACGATAAGCCTGTTTTATCCATACCTGCGCGTCCCGCTGCCGCTGGCACAGCAACAGCCTCGACACGCCCTCAGCCGTCAAGCCAAGCAATCAGCCCCGACTCTGCGGAGCAAAGTGTATTAGCGGGTCAGTACCGGGCGCAGCTTTATGACAACCCGGAATCACTCGCTAAAGTGGTATCTGTCTCGCCGGTTCGAGACGCTGACGGCATAGTGGGTTATCGCATCGCGCCGGGCGAAGACCGCGGGGCTTTTAATGCTCTTGGCTTTCGAGCCGGCGATGTGGTGACAGCCGTAAATGGTCTGGCATTGAGCGATGTGAGTAACAGTATCAAGCTTTATCAGATGATGAAGGACGCCACTCAGGCCTCATTTGACATTAATCGGGATGATGGCACCGTAACGATAAGTGTTGACCTCGCCAGCCCCTGACAGGATATCCGTGACGACTCACCATTCATTCAAGTTTTGCAAAGTGCTGCGTGCTGCGGCTATTGCACTTTCGTTATTACTGATGCCGCCCGCGGTCTCTCAGGAATACACCGTTAATCTAAAAGACACGGATATTCAGGAATTTATCAAGTTCGTTGCCGATGTAACGGGCACCACGATGGTGGTTGATCCGAATGTGAAAGGTAAGGTTCGGGTGATTTCTTCGAAGCCCGTGACGCAGTCGGAACTGTACGATTTGTTCCTTTCAATATTGGATGTTCAGGGATTCACCGCTGTGCGAAGCGGTCAGGTCGTTAGAATTGTTCCCAGTAAAGATGCGCGATCGTCACCCGTACCCATAATGGGCGATCAGAGCGCGGTGGGAAACGATGAGTACGTTACGCAGGTCATTCGCCTGGATAATATTTCTGCGGCCAAGCTTATTCCGGTCCTGCGGCCGCTCGTACCGCAGCAAGCCCACATGGCGGCCTACGCGCCTAGCAATGCCATCATCATCTCCGATATACGTTCTAATATCGGCCGAATCGTCAACATTATTGAACGCATGGATAGCTCTGCCGTTC
>CACOYM010000044.1 GCA_902631395.1 Halieaceae bacterium
TTCGTCTGCCTACGCAGCAACTCGCCAGCCTGCGTAATGCTCAACAACTGGCGTTGGCAGAGTGACCCAAAAATTCTTCATGGGACTGATGTCAGGCACCAGTGCCGACGGAATTGATGCCGTATTGGTATCATACGAAGGTCGAAACGGCACTTTGTTGCGCACGCATCATGAAGAGATGCCGGGTGCTTTACGTAAGGAAATCCTAAGCCTACGTCACCCGGGAGAGGATGAATTGCATCGCATGGCCGTGCTGGACCAAAAGCTGGCCTTGGCCTATGTAAACACGGTGAATTCTCTTCTGGCGCAGGCTGACATGAGCGCAAAAGAAATTAGTGCCATTGGCAGTCATGGGCAGACAATACGTCACGATCCTGAGGGTGCCACACCTTTTACCTGGCAAATCGGTGACCCTAATCGACTGGCAGAGATGACGGGCATTAGCGTCGTAGCGGACTTCCGGCGCCGCGACTTAGCGGCAGGCGGTCAAGGCGCGCCATTGGTGCCTGCATTTCATCAATCACAGCTTGCAGAGCCTGGGGTCGCGACCGCGATAGTCAATATTGGCGGGATCGCTAACATCACACTGATATCCGCAGATGGTGAGGTAAGGGGCTGGGACACCGGACCCGGCAATACACTCATGGACGGATGGATTCATCGCCACCAAAATCTTCCATTTGATGACGGTGGAGCTTGGGCGGCAACTGGTCAGGTCCTCGAATCACTTCTAACGGAAGCGCTAATCCATCCCTACTTCACTGCGCGAACACCCAAGAGTACTGGACCCGAAACCTTTCATCTGGAGTGGCTGAGTACGCTTCTCACGGGCCAAGAAAAGCCTGAGGATGTTCAGAGGACGTTGCTCGAAATAGTAGTCGAGAGCATCGGCCGCGCGCTCGATGATGTGTCATCGAGCGTGATCAGAATCTCCGGTGGTGGTGCGCGCAATCATCTGCTGATGAACCGACTTGCCGCTCGACTTGCGCCCACGGACATCACGTCAACCGATGCGATTGGCATAGACCCTCAGTGGGTGGAGGCCTGGGCATTTGCCTGGCTCGCCAAACAAACACTTGCTGGCACTCCCGGTAACGTGCCCGCGGTTACAGGCGCTAGGGGGCCAAGAGTACTCGGGGCGATCTACCCTGCCTAAATACTCGCTTTTGGGCATTTAAACATCGGTGTATTGAAATCACGCTCACTCGACCATCACAGCCAGTTTATTGTTATCTCTGTGCCGGCCCTGTTATTTAGGCCGGCAGAATCCCTCGGCCTGACCAAACTACGACTTTCATTATTCAGGCCATCACGTCGAACGACGAGCGCCAGGACTGCCAGTTGGTCAAAAGTGATTTAGGGATGGAGAAATATCGAGACGCCTACTGGTGGTCGAAGAATTATCAAATTGAAAAGGAAGCACCGCAACCGCAAGTGGTCGTCGCATTGGGGTTATTCACAACGAACCGCGATCCTTCCAGACCTTCCGAATAATCGACCTCGCTGCCAACGAGATATTGGAAGCTCATCACGTCGATTAATGCAGTTACACCGTCACGCTCTACCACCGTATCGTCCTCACTAACGGCCTCATCAAAGGAAAATCCGTATTGAAAACCCGAGCAGCCGCCGCCGGTGATATATATACGCAATTTGAGCGCGGGATTACCCTCATCTTCTACCAATGCACGGACCTTGTTGACCGCGTTATCGGACAGTCTTATCTCATTGGGGTCAAAGTCTTCAACCACTGACATTTCGATGGGGTCCGGAAACGTTTAACAGAAATAAAATATACTCTAGTTTGAGTCGATGTTGGCGACACATCGCCCTTAAGCACTGACTTCAAAACAATCAGGAATTTGTCGGGCCAGGAGCAGGTTCGGCGGCTTTAGCCTCACGTTTTGCGGCAAGATCGTCAGCAACGTTACTGGTATGCCGTAGCCCACCGTTCACCTTCGCACCCACTGCCATCTCAATCAAATTGTAGTAAACATCACCATCTACGACCGAGCGCTCCGCCAATTCGAGCCGCTCAGTAGCGTGGATATCGCCCTCAACTTTACCGTTAATCATGGCATGTGGGACTTTTACCTCACCCGATACCTTCCCGCCCTCTACGACTCGCAGGATTGCGTCTTGTCCTGGCTCAGCTTGAATACAACCCGACACTTCACCTTCGATGTCCAAATTGCCACTGAAAGTAATATCACCACGTATCGTGGTCCCAGGTGAAATCAATGTGGTCCTGCCTGCTCCTGAATTACTCACAACAGTCTCCTTGCGGTTTTGTTTTGCGCCTCTGTTTTTACTGCTTATCCTGCTTCTGATCATCGCTCTCTTCCATCGGATGCATATCCCTCGGCCCTCTGTTGCCCGCGTTCTGATGCAACAGAAAACGCCACCGCATCGCGCCGTGCCAGCGTTGCCCTGGTTGGCTGCACCATCGATATCGATGATACAACTGTCTCGGGCACGAAGCCTGCTGGCAGGGAGACTGCTATCTTAACTCTCTGTAAATACTGGAATTTTAGAGGGAATACACTACTTTCCATTGTGCTGTCAAGTGAGGAAAGATCGATTTTGTGGGGCTTTCCAGATAGCAGTCCCTCAACCACAACACTCAGGCTACCCTCGTATTTGGAATAGTCACTTGCACCTCGGTGAACAATTTCGACTACCTGCAGACTCTGCGTAAGAGGATCGTAGTCTGCTATCGGAGCGCGAAGCACTACTGCGTCGCCTGTTTCCTCAGGTAACAGCACGCCTCTATACATCGTTAACATCTGTCGTATCTCACTCATTACTTCAGCTTGGTCTGACAGGGCAGACTTCAGGGTACGCAAAGTGAGTTGGTCAGAATCACGCTCGGCAGTTAATTGTGCAATCTGATCACGCAAACGCTCCTCTGTGCTGTTGAAGAAAGGGGCATTGTCGGCCCGACTTGCAGCTAGCAGATAACCCAGAAAAAAAATCAATAACAACGCTGCTGCTGCACCACCTGCCCGCCATCGCCACGCATGGGGATGGACACGGACAACCATGGTTCGTAGTTGATGTTTTTGCATCAGGTCAGTCCCACCATAAATCTACGGTGCAAGCGCTATGGCCTCAAGTCCAAGAGTTTCGGTTTGCGCGAACATTAGGTTCAGTGCTTGTACCGCCTGACCCGCCGCTCCTTTCACTAGGTTATCTATCACCGACATGACTACCACCAGAACTCTGCGCCGACGCGGTCTATGGGTTACCCGAGACGCATCGTGACGGCATTCGCAGCGCGCAACTGGTTGCCTGTCCAGGCTGCTATCCGACAGCAGTGCAGCTTGGTTTCCTGCCGTTGCTCGAGGCGGATGTGATTGACGTCTCGCAGCTGATTGCTTCTTGTGGCTCCGGTGTGAGTGGCGCGGGTCGACAAGCCAAGCTGGGCAGCTTATTAACCGAG
>CACOYM010000045.1 GCA_902631395.1 Halieaceae bacterium
CTTCTTGAGCCATGCACGACTTGATGATCTCTTTTTACCCATAATCTCTCCATAGCGCACCACATCAGATAGGACACGGAGTTACAATCGCTACCCCGAGTGTACCGCGACCGCAGATAGTTCCAGTGATGAATACGCCGAGCAGTAGAGAACTCCGCCAACTCCGAGCACGGGCACACAAACTTCGGCCTGTGGTCATAATCGGGGGAAAAGGTCTTTCACCCAATGTTCTGGACGAACTCGAGCGAGCGCTCAATGATCACGAATTGATCAAGGTGAAAGTCGCAGTCGGGGATCGCGACCAACGCGAGGCTGTAATTGGTTCCATCTGTGAGCACAGTCGAGCCTTGCTCGTGCAGCGGATTGGTAAAATCGCAACCCTGCTCCGCGCCAACCCTAAAGCCGACCCAAAGAAGTCCAACTTATACCGCCAATAAACGATCTCTCCTTTGTAATGGCAGAGATGCTGGAATTCCCCACTCAAGGAGCACGTGCGTCTGAATTTTGAGCGAACAAATTGATCGACTGCTACGGCAAAAAGGCGCCGACAATGAACTTAATGAATATGCCTTGGCCTCGCTAATTCACATTTACGACAAAATGCAATCATAGCTCGCGTCGCTGTGAGGTCCGTCTGTCGAACCCAATATCGGGCCCTGAGGCAGGAGTGCTGCAGGAAGATAATTCGACGGGACTGATCGGCTTCGCCACGACCGCTATGACTTCACGCAGAACCTAGTGGCAAGTTAGTGTACCTTACACGTACGCTCATTTTAGCACGAGCGCAGTGACTAATACCCACCTGACGAAACAACAGGGTGTCTACGTCTGGTATGAAAGCTGGGTCAGTTGAAACGCCAGCCAAACAGCAATACAGGCAATCAGCAGACACGCCGCCATCATCCTCAGGGCCAAGCGTCATAACTCTGCCTGCAGTTAGTCTAAAGATGCTCGACGACATCAATTTCGTAGCTGATGTCGCCGCCGGGAGCGTTCACTGTAACTTCGTCACCCTCCATCCTACCCATAAGCGCACGGGCGATCGGTGAGTTAACCGAGATCAAATTTGCTTTTGCGTCGGCTTCGTCTTCCCCAACAATGCGGTAGGTGACCATGCGGTCGTCTTCCACGGCAATCAAAGTGACTGTCGCACCGAAAACGACCTTTCCGTTAACTGGAATAGTAGTGATATCAATGATCTGCGCGCGGGATAGCTTGTGCTCAAGCTCCTGAATGCGCCCTTCCGCGAAGCTCTGCTGCTCACGCGCAGCGTGATACTCGGCGTTTTCTTTCAGATCACCATGTTCGCGGGCTTCGGCAATGGCCTGCGTGATGCGCGGGCGATCGACCTTCTTAAGCCGCTCAAGTTCTTCTCGAAGGGCCTGCTCGCCCTGAACGGTCATGGGTACCCGGTTCATACCACAATACTCTCGTGTAAATCCTGTAAACGACGCACAGTAATATCGGTCTCCTGCTCCAGAGCCATACAGACAGCCTCAGCAGCAGCCAGCGTCGTTGTATAAAAGACGTTGTGCTGCTCAGCACTGGCCCTAATAGACGCCGAATCAATAATCGCACGTCGGCCTTCAGTCGTGTTGATAATGAGAGCGGCCTCGTCGTTTTTAATCAGATCTACTATGTGCGGTCGCCCCTCGGCGACCTTGTTAACTTTCTTGACTGCCAGCCCGGAACTCTCCAACGCCATGGCCGTGCCACCCGTCGCTGCAAGGGTGAAACCCTGTGCGACAAGACGCTTGGCGACATCGACCGCAGCAGCTTTGTCAGCGTCGCGCACACTGATCAGACACAGCCCCGACGTTGGCGGATCATCGCCTGCACCCAGTTGCGCTCGGGCAAAAGCGCCAGCAAAGGTGTCTCCTGTGCCCATCACTTCGCCCGTCGATTTCATCTCGGGTCCCAGTATTGGGTCAGTCCCGGGGAACTTATTAAAAGGTAGCACCGCCTCTTTCACGCTGTAATAGGGCGGCACCACCTCCTTTGTCACGCCCTGGCTTTGCAAGCCTTGCCCCGCCATGCATCGCGCCGCGACTTTCGCCAGTGAGACGCCAACAGCCTTCGATACAAAGGGCACTGTACGCGATGCTCGGGGATTGACTTCAATGACGTAAATCTCGTTGTCCTGCCACGCTAACTGGACATTCATAAGTCCACAGACACCGAGTTCCAACGCCATCTTGCGCACCACATCACGCATGTTTTCTTGCACGCCTTGAGGCAAACTGTATGGCGGTAGCGAACATGCGGAGTCACCCGAGTGCACGCCTGCCTGCTCAATATGCTGCATGATGGCACCGATCACGACCTGCTCTCCATCACTTACCGCATCAATATCTACCTCTATCGCCGCGCTCAAAAACCGGTCCAGCAGCACCGGAGAGTCCTCGGACACGCGCACCGCATCGTTCATGTAGCGCAATAGATCCTCTTCTCGATACACGATTTCCATAGCGCGACCGCCCAATACATATGAGGGACGTACAACCAGCGGGTAACCGATCTCTGCGGCCCCGGCAACGGCCTGTTCTACACTGCGAACCGTTGTATTGGCAGGTTGACGCAGCGCCAACGCATCAATCATTTGCTGGAAGCGCTCCCGATCCTCGGCACGATCGATTTGATCAGGGGTCGTGCCAATGATTGGCACCCCTGCCGCCTCCAGTGCTCGGGCGAGCTTAAGCGGAGTCTGTCCTCCGAACTGCACAATCACGCCAGTGGGCTGTTCCAGATCGACGATCTCGAGAACGTCCTCCAGTGTCACTGGCTCGAAGTAGAGCCTATCGGAGGTATCGTAGTCGGTGGATACGGTTTCGGGGTTGCAATTGACCATAATGGTTTCGTAACCGTCTTCACGCATGGCAAGCACTGCGTGAACACAGCAGTAATCAAACTCAATGCCCTGCCCAATTCGGTTGGGTCCACCACCTAGCACCAGTATCTTTGCGCGGTCGCTCGGTGCGGCCTCACATTCCTCTTCATATGCGGAATACATATAAGCAGTCGACGCCGCAAATTCAGCTGCACAGGTATCCACACGCTTATAGACAGGTCGGATACCTAGAGACCAACGATGACTCCGCACGGTATCCTCCATCACACCCATTACATCCGCAATGCGTTTATCGGAGAAACCCCTCCGCTTGAGACCCCACATCAACGAATGATCGAGTTGTTCGGGAGATAAGCCTTCGAGGCGCGCCTCCCACTGAACGATGTCGTCAATCTGCACCAGAAACCAAGGATCGACGCCGGAGTAACCATAGATTTCTTCTAATTCGAAG
>CACOYM010000046.1 GCA_902631395.1 Halieaceae bacterium
TCGGTGTAGACCCGGGTGTGGCGCGTTAGCGTGCGCCAGAAGCGTCTGCAGTGGCGGTCGGTCCAGTCCATGCAGGGCGCGGTGCTGAAGCGCCAAGGGTTGTGAAAACCCTGCGACGAGCCAATTTGTGTGCCGCGATGTGGGCTATGTGCGTTGAGATCTGTCACCAAATGCCACCCATAAATCTTGAAACACGATAGGCGTAGTCGCCATGTCACGCAGCATCGCAGCAGGAGCCTTAGGATAGCGCCTCCAGCTAAGATCCCCAGTCAACGGCGCGGTAAAATCACCACCGCACGCGGATTAATGGAGACTGATAGTATGAGCCCCCAGCGATTTTTTAATAGGATACGATGCTTTCATCTCTCTGCCGTCGTTCTTTTCTCCAAGCCACTAGCGCCTCCGTGGGCGCGCTCTCGCTGCGAGGTTTTGCCGCAGACGCGCCCGCTGCGGTGCACTTTACCCACGGTATAGCTAGCGGTGACCCGCTCGCTGATCGCGTTATTCTCTGGGCGCGTGTATTACCGGGCAGCGGCGATGATGATGCAGTGTCCTGCAAATGGCAGGTCGCTATTGACGCGTTCTTCGAGACCGTTATCTCCAGCGGTGAGGCAATGGCCTGCTCAGAGCGAGATTACACCGTCAAGGTCGACGCCGTTGGCCTTGCCCCCGGCCAGAGTTACTGGTACCGATTCATTGCCCATGGCGTGACCTCACCCATCGGCTGCACCCGCACTCTACCTGTAGGTGAGGTTAGCGAGTTTAAAATGGCAGTGGCGTCATGCTCGAATTACCCGCAGGGGTTCTTCCATGCCTACCGCGAAATCGCCGAGGCCAAACTTGATGTGGTACTGCATCTGGGGGATTACCTGTACGAGTACCGGGTGGGAGAGTACGCAAACCCCATTGCCGAGGCGCAGTTGGGCCGCAAGGTCGAGCCTGAGACCGAGCTCTTTTTGCTCGAGCACTATCGCATGCGCTATGGGTTGTACCGCACCGACCCAGATCTACTCGCCGCTCACGCTGCACACCCTTGGATTACGGTGTGGGACGACCACGAGATGATGAATAACACGTGGTGCGCGGGAGCCGAGAATCACGACGAGGGCGAGGGCGATTTCTTTGAGCGCATTAGAGCGGCCCGGCAGGCCTACCACGAGTGGATGCCGATCCGAACCGGTGCCGAGGGTGATCAGGGTTTGATCTACCGCGCATTTCAGATCGGAGGATTGGCCGATCTCATAATGCTTGACACGCGCCTGGTGGGTCGCGATGAGCAGCTTGATTATGGCAAAGGCATTGAGCAGGCGGGCAGTGTGCAGGCCTTTTCTAAAAATGCTCTCCACAACCCTAGGCGGCAGATGCTGGGTGAAAAACAGGAAGCGTGGCTGCAGAGCGCGCTGCAAAGCAGTAAAAACCGCGGCGCCACCTGGCAGGTGCTTGGCCAGCAAGTACTCATGGGCAAGCTTAATATCCCGGTTATCCCACCCGAGGAGGTCGCGAAACTAGAGCTCTCGGAGTACGCCCGATCGCGATTCGAGCAGGCGCAGCAGCTTGCCCCGTATGGCCTGCCCTCCAATCTTGACGCTTGGGACGGTTACCCCGCCGCCCGGGATCGGCTGTTTGCTATGCTCATTGCTCACGCAAACAACCCGATCTCTTTGGCTGGTGATACTCACAACGCGTGGGCTTTTAATTTGACCAATTCGCAGGGCGAGGCAGTGGGGGTGGAGTGGGGCACGCCAGGTGTTTCAAGCCCAGGGCTCGAGCACTATTTGCCTCTGCCTCCTGAGCGGATGCAGGCGCTCCTGAAAGGTGCTAGCCCAGAGCTGGTGGCCTGCGATACAGCCCAGCGCGGCTGGACCCACGTCACGCTGACTACTGAGGCAGTTACCGCCCAGTGGCGGTTTGTGTCCTCAGTAACTGAACCCATTTACCAAACGAACGCCGGTGAATTGCTGGTGATCGAGCGTGACACACGAAAATTGTTATGATCGGTGCTCCTGTTGAATACCTATTGTCGCTGTACTTTGATCTAGGACTGACGCTCCGGAGAGAGGCGCTTTATCGATCACTAACGATCTGGCTTGCAAGGCCCTTGCTAGCCTAGGATGGGAGAAAGTAGCTTGGCCGAGAACACCGCATGAGCGAGGTTTTTATCTTTGAGACTTAACTGACGCCGTTGGTGCTTCATGAAAACAAGAGACGGATGTCACGGTATTTCGGGTAATTATGGGAGCTCAGAGTGCACTACCTTTTTGAAGTCACCACCAAGTCAGGATACACCATCGAGCAATACGCCGAGGCCTGGGTGCAGGCAAGTGAGCTCATTCAGCGGGCGCCGGGTGCACAGGGCACACGCTTGCACCGCAAGATTGATAATGAGCACACCGCCTTGGCAATCGCTACTTGGGAAAGCAAAGCGGCGCGGGATGCCTCGTCGGCGTCACTACCCAGTGCAGTGCAAGGGATCATCGAGTCCCAAGCGCCTTTTGTGGAGATTCGCTTTATCGGCGAGTTCGAGGCACCCGAATGGGAGGTGCTGCCGCCCGCCTGAGATCAGCCCACCAGCGGAACGCTTATACCTGGCAACCCCTACCCAAAAGGCGAGCAAGCGAGCGCAGCTACGACCGCGCGCCGACCTTATTGTCACAGCCATGTTTTTCTCTCATCGAGAGATCTGCCGCCCCTCACCTTGCCCGCCATACAGTGCGACAAAAATGCCGCGTCATAGAGCGTCACCTCGTAGTCGCTGGCTGAAGGGTTCCGTCGCAGAGTTTCGATTTTGCTCTGGTAGAAGTCGTTGTACCGGAAGTTTAAGGCGGCGCACCATCAACGCCACATCTTCGACGCCAGGGTTGACCTCCAAACTGCGTAATGGGCACACGTTATACAGGTGGTAGCCGCGAACGTTGGGATTAAGGTCTTAATGCTGCAGTGCAATGGCATAGTCACGCATTCTCCCTGCATCCAGCGTGTGGCCTGCGACCAGCATGATCAAAGGCTTGGTGTCGTGACAGCTTATGTCGAGAGAGGTGTTTGTGTCGGACAGGGTTGTTTTGCTGAGCAACAGCGTGAGTAGCAATGTGAGGGAGGAGAGGGCATGGGGACTTGGGTTGATCATGCGTTCCCCGCGATCTTGGACTGCAAACAGTCTATCGTCACCGGGTCCCAAGTTCATCGCACAAACGCGCCAGATTGTTGTATGGTGCGCGGCTTTATGTAGCAAATGTTAGGGTTTGGCATGCGCGGATATGCGCCTTTTTGCCCCAACACTGAGACATGGAG
>CACOYM010000047.1 GCA_902631395.1 Halieaceae bacterium
TGGAGGCCCGCTACCGGCGAATGTTGGACATGATCTCTGACGGTTTTCTGGTGATCGATGATCTCTCGGGTCGAGTGCTGGAATCCAACAAGAATGCCAGCATGTTATTGGGGTTAGGCGAGGACTCGATAGTGGGACGGGCATTCCCTGCCGGCTTAAGCGATGAAGCATCTCGCACTATTATCGAATTGCAAAGAGACTCCCGCAGCGTCAGCGGAGTTGTAACTAGCCAGTTTAATACCTTGGATGGAAACACACTAACGGCCTGCATGACATGCCTGCGGCAGAGTAACGAAACTCGGTTGTTGCTCCGAATCAGTCCTATCAAGCATTTCACCTCAGAGCTAACTATTCCAAGAGACGCATTTGAACATGCACCAGATGGCATCCTAGTGACTGATAACGATGGCTTTGTGGCCGCAGCCAACACCGCATATCTCAAACTGTCTGGCGTCACCGAAGAATATCAGGCGATAGGTAGACGAGCCGATCGCTGGCTTGGTCGATCCAACGTCGACCTGAGCGTCATACTAGATAATGTTGGAACCGACAGCCCGCTCCAACTTTTCAGCACAGTGCTGCGGACAGAGAACGGGACGTTACTCGACGTAGAGCTGTCGGCCGCGCAAACGCAGATCAATGGGCAAATCATGATTATCTCGTTTATTCGAGACATCAGTCGGCGCATGGATCGGCAGCATGAAACAGAAGTGCACTTGCCACGCTCCATTGAACAGATTACCGGACGTGTCGGCCGCGTTCCGCTGAAACAGTTGGTTAGGGAATCCACAGACGTTATTGAAGCGCTATGTATTGAAGCTGCCCTGAAACTTACTAAAGACAACAGGGCCGCTGCTTCGGAACTACTTGGTTTGAGTCGGCAGAGCCTCTACACGAAACTCAGGCGATTTGACATCGGCGACGCCGAGGATAAGGTCGCCTAAATTACGGTGCAGGTGAAAAGCCGAAGACCTCCCAGCACAGACTGATGATGGGCCGTTGTACTTTCACGTTAACAGCCGGTAAAAAAAGGGGGGGGCGATGCCCCCACTTTGTTGCGCTTGCCGCTCTTAGACGAGCTTGAATGCGCCCTTCATCATGCCCCAGTGGCCGGGAAAACTGCAAAAGTAAGTGTACTCTCCACCCGCGTTCATCCCTGCCGTAGAGAATGTAACCGATGCAGTGTCGCCCCCACCAATGATCTCCGTACCCGCGATCACGCGGCCATCGTCGACCGGCATGTAATTGTTAGCTAGACCCGCCTTCATGCCCTCGTTGGCGACATCGTTAAAATCACCAGAGGTAGTCAGCACCCAGTTATGGCCCATACCCTCCCGAGGCAATTGACCCGTGTGGGTTAGCGTCACGGTAATTTCCGCGCACGAGGCTGGGGCCTCCATCGTCAAGGTGCTGAACTGCATCCTATCATTGGCCTCGATCGTCAGCTCGCAGGCCGCTTCCTGCGCTCTTGCATCAAACGATGACAGGAACAGGCCGGCGAGGGCTATAGATTTAAGTGTAAGCAGGAATCTCATATTTAGCTCCAGTATTTAGGTTTCTGAGCCACTCTCGACTGGCTCAGGCATCTAGATTAAAGAACAGTTTTGCAGCCACGCAAAGTAAACTATATATACACTATATATGTAAAATAAAATTGACTTCATTGATGCTGGTCTTAAGATGGCGAAATGAATCAGTCTGCCCCGGTCAACGTAGCAGTTGGCAGGGCGTCGCCGGGCGCACTGCTTGAACTCCTAAAGCCGATAACATGGTTTCCCCCCATGTGGGCGTTTCTCTGTGGTTGGGTTTCTGTCGGGCCGGACACGAAAATGAGTGTTTGGTCACTGCTCGCCGGCATCGCACTAACCGGCCCGCTCGTCTGCGGTGCCAGTCAGGTAGTCAATGACTGGTTTGACCGTCACGTTGACGCAATCAATGAACCCCATCGCCCCATCCCATCTGGCAAGGTGCCAGGCAATACCGGTCTTTGGTTTGCGATGATCTGGACACTGATTGCCCAAAGCTGGGCCGTGATGCTTGGCAACTGGGTAGCAGCAGCGACCTTCATCGGCCTTTTACTGGCTTGGGCCTACAGCGCACCCCCGGTGCGACTGAAACTCAATGGTTGGTGGGGCAACGGTGCGGTTGCACTCAGTTATGAGGGCTTGGCCTGGGTAACAGGTGCGGCGATCGCAGTTGGCGGAGAGCTACCGTCGACCCCTACTCTGCTTATCGCTCTACTATATAGTATCGGCGCGCACGGCATAATGACGCTGAATGACTTTAAGAGCGTAGAGGGTGACCTAAAGTTAGGCATCCGCTCACTACCCGCGCAACTTGGAAGGGCACGCGCTGCAAAAGTAGCCTGCGCATTCATGCTCCTGCCGCAATTGGGGGTCATTGGCCTTCTGACAAATTGGCAACTAAACCCATCTGCCGTTACTGTGGTGCTCGTCGTAGGTGCCCAGTTGCTCTGCATGAAACGACTGCTCTCTGACCCGGAGCGTTTTGCACCTTGGTACAACGCAAGCGGCGTATCACTTTACGTGTTGGGAATGATGAGTGCCGCGCTTGGCCTTGGGGGTTGGCTTACGTGATCAGCACCGTGAGCCATGCGGCACCCGGCCTAAGCTGGTGGCACATTGTCCGGCTCGGGCTGATACAAACGTGTCTGGGCGGGATCGTGGTACTGACCACCTCAACCCTAAACCGCATAATGGTGGTGGAACTGGCTTTGGCCGCTACCATCCCAGGATTTCTAGTCACAATTCACCACGTGGTGCAGCTGGCTCGTCCCAGGATCGGATATAGCTCCGATGTGGGGGGCAAACGAACGCCATGGATTATCGGTGGCATGCTTATTCTCGGCCTTGGTGGCGTGCTCGCCGCACTGGGAACCACGCTCCTCCCGAGTAAATACTGGCTGGGCCTGTCTGTGTCCGCGCTTGGTTTTTTTGCTATCGGCATGGGAACCGGTGCCACCGGTACGTCCCTGCTGGCGTTACTGGCCAAGCACGTGGCATCGGAGCGGAAACCGGCTGCCGCGGCGCTTGTGTGGTTTATGATGATCATCGGCTTCGCGGTTACAGCGGGCGTCGCGGGGCATTTTCTTGATCCCTACTCTCCTGAGCGCCTCATGACGGTGACTGGCACAGTCTCTGTTCTGG
>CACOYM010000048.1 GCA_902631395.1 Halieaceae bacterium
CGCACCAAAGAACAGGATGTCACCGCCGGCCGCGTCAAGCCGATCCAGCATCGCCAGCACAGTGTCATCGGGCATAAATTTGATGATGGGCGATTGCAGACCCTCAATACCCGCGGCGCGATCGTTGACTTTGATCCACGCCAGACCCTTCGCACCATAGACGCCCACGAAATGGGTGTAATCGTCGATTTCTTTGCGTGACAGCGAAGCACCACCCGGCACCTTGAGCGCCGCCACACGACTTCCGGGATCCTGGGCAGGACCACTAAAGACCTTAAAATCGACCTCTGACATCAGATCGTCAATCGAGACGAGTTCCCAATCGATCCGTAGATCAGGCTTATCAGAGCCGTATCGCTCCATCGCGTCGGCCCAGGTCATGCGCGGGAAATCCCCTAAGTCGACATCGAGCTGCTCTTTGAAAAGGCTGCGCACCATGCCCTCGGTAATGGACATAACTTCTTCACCGGTCAGGAAGGCGGTCTCGATGTCGATCTGCGTGAATTCGGGCTGGCGATCTGCGCGCAGATCTTCGTCGCGAAAACAGCGTGCGATCTGATAGTAACGATCAAAGCCCGACACCATGAGCAGCTGCTTGAACAATTGAGGTGACTGCGGCAAGGCAAAAAACTCACCGGGCTGTGTTCGTGACGGTACCAGATAGTCGCGGGCCCCTTCCGGCGTCGCTCTGGTCAGAATCGGCGTTTCGATATCGAGGAAGCCATGTTGATCCAGATATCGTCGGATGCTGGAGGTAATGCGAGCCCGCGCGATGAGGTTCTGCTGCATCTCCGGTCGCCGCAAGTCCATATAGCGATAACGTAAACGCACATCCTCACCAACGGAGTGATGGGCATCGAGAGGGAACGGTGGGGTCTGTGCCGCGTTGAGAATCTCTAGGGTTTTACCCAGCACCTCAATGCATCCCGACGCCATGTTGGCGTTCACGGTTTCAGCGCTCCGCGCACGCACACGTCCCGTTATCTGCAGTACGTACTCACTGCGAACGCTGTCGGCACGCTGGAAGTGCTCCTCGGTGTCCGGGTCAAAAACGACTTGAACTACGCCTTCACGATCACGCATATCGAGGAAAATCACGCCACCGTGGTCTCTGCGGCGATCCACCCAGCCACACAGCATCACCGTCTGATCGATCAAACTGTCATCTATCAGGCCGCAATAGTGGCTTCGCATCGTTGTTTCCATGATGTGCTTTCCCGTCCTCAACTCGCTTTAGAGGATTCGCTCTTTGATGAGCCCGAAGGTTTAGTGTCCGATTTTTTGGTGCTGTCCGCGTTCGCTGCCGTGCCCCCCGAATCAGCGCTCGATTTGCCAGCGCTGTCACTCCGCTCCCCTGCGATATTCTTCTTGTCGCCGGTCTTGAAGTCGGTCTCGTACCAACCACCGCCTGACAGACGGAATGACGGTGCGCTCACCTGCTTTTTCAACGCAGGCTTGTCGCACGCAGGACAATCAGTCAGTGGCGCATCAGCTAGCTTCTGAATCGCTTCAAGGCTGTGGCCGCACTCCTGGCAGCTGTATTCATAGATTGGCATGGCATTCTCCTCATCCAAGCGCTGCGCCTAACCCGAGCACCCGCATGAGGCCGTTGGAACGTTTTTCAAGGGCGCGGAGCGTACCGTAAACGCAGAATCAGGGAAAGGTACGCAGAGCGTCAGGATTTAGCTCGCCAGCCGAACATCACCTCGGCTGGCTACGAATGCCGCACGCTGACTGGCTCTCACACGTCACCATTGGCGAGGCGCTTAAGCTTTTTGAGTGGTCGTATCTTGACCCCGGTGGAGGGTGGCTTCGCCTTAAACCAGGTCTCCTCCCCGGTGAAAGGGTTAATGCCCTTGCGCGCCTTGACCGCAGGGCGAGGCACTGTGGCCATTTTTAGCAACCCGGGCATCGTGAACTGCCCTCCACCCTTCGGACCCATGCTGGCTTCAATCACCCTATCCAGAGCACCCAGAACCAGCTTGATCTCCGCTTTGCGGAGGCCGCTGTCCGCTGCGAGCAGCTCGAGCAACTGGGCCTTAGACAGCTTCGCGCTGATGGGCGATAGCGGTTGACTCGTCTTTTTCCCCTTACCGGTCGCTTTATTGCGTGACGCTTTTGCCATGGATCCTGCTCCCAGTATTTGTAGTGATGTCACAAATGGCCGCGCACCCCACGAATGACACGCCACGGGCACTATCGTGCAAAAAGGTGGCAACCACAATGTGCTCTGCTGGCTGTAGAGGGCCATGCCAAGCGAACACCGGTGCAAAGTCCTGACCGGTCGTGTAGTAGCCCGTCATGCGCAGCGCACGGTGAGCAGAACTGTACGGGTCAGGCTTTGCGCCAGTAGAATGGCGGTCCTCAATTGGAGTTTGTTATGCGCGCCAGTGAGTTTTTGCTCTCTACCTTGAAGGAAACACCGTCAGATGCCGAGGTCGCCAGCCATCAATTGATGCTGCGTGCGGGCCTAATTCGCCGGGTTGCCGCGGGAATCTATAACTGGATGCCATTGGGACTGCGCGTCCTGCGCAAAGTGGAAAAGGTGGTGCGCGAGGAAATGGAGCGCGCCGGGGCGCTTGAGCTAACCATGCCAGTCGTGCAACCAGCAGAGCTGTGGGAGGAGTCAGGGCGCTGGGAGCAATACGGCCCCGAGCTCTGTCGTCTCGAGGATCGCCACCAGCGGCCTTTTTGCCTAGGGCCGACCCACGAAGAGGTCATCACGCAAATAGCCCGCAGCGAGATCAAAAGCTACAAACAGCTGCCAGTGAATCTGTTTCAGATACAAACCAAGTTCCGGGATGAGATCCGTCCACGGTTTGGCGTGATGCGATCCCGAGAGT
>CACOYM010000049.1 GCA_902631395.1 Halieaceae bacterium
TGGGGCGATGCGTCTAGCTCATGAATTTCAATTCGCGCTCATATGATCGAGACTTGCAATCCAGTCTCAGCAAACATTGACCAGCATTAGCGAATTTTGGCTCGCAGGGAGAACATACTGATGAACTATCGATACGTAGGGAGGAGTGGTCTACGGGTCTCACCGATATGCCTCGGTACTATGGGGTTTGGGACTTGGAGTGACAAAAAAGAATCGATGAGAATTCTAGACGCCGCATACGACGCGGGCATAAATTTCTACGACACCGCAGAAATTTACCCCATCCCCCCGAGTAGCGAACTGGCAGGACTGACGGAGGCAATATTAGGTGAGTGGATTAAAACGAAGCCCCGGGATTCAATTATTTTAGCCACCAAAGTGGCAGGTGCAGCCTCAGGGTGGCTGATCCCACCAGTGAGGTATGGGTTAACTGCCATTGACCGACATCATATTGAAAGGGGGATTGAGGGGAGTCTAAAACGTTTGGGCACAGACTATATTGATCTTTATCAAATTCATTGGCCCGATACAGTTGTGCCGATTGCAGAATCAATGGCTGCGCTAGACCGGTTAGTAACCGCTGGGAAAGTGCGCTATCTGGGAACCTCTAATGACAGTGCGTACGGGCTAACGAAAGCCAAATTAGTCAGTCGATATGAATCACTCTCGGAATTCCAATCAATTCAGAACAACTTCTCCTTGCTAAACAGGCGATTTTTTGACGAATTATCAACTGTATGTCGTAAGGAGAACGTTTCCCTGTTGCCTTATTCTCCGCTCGGAGGGGGAGTGCTGAGCGGTAAGTATCAGAACAATAAATTTCCGCCGAATACTAGATTTAAGGAGTACATTGAAGACGGTAGCTCAAGGCAAAAAAAAATGGCGCAACGATTCGTCAACGAGGCCACACTGGCTTCCGCGGCAGAATATATAAAGATTGCCGCGCAGGTGGGCATCAGTCCTGTTACGCTGGCCACGGCGTGGAGCATGCACTGGGACTTTGTAGCATCTTCGATTATTGGGGTACGAAGTGTGGATCAGTTACCGGACATTGTCGCAGCCTTGGAGGTGACTCTGGAAAAGGAAATTCTAAAACTGTGTGACGAGGTACATAAAAAATATCTTTATCCTATGGGATAGGGCTCGAAAAAAGCCTTCGATGAGTGTTCAGTATCTCGGGAATATTGACGTCAAGTACCCGCGCGAATTTGAGTGAATACAAAATATCGGGGCCTGACTGCCGCTGTGACTGTGATGGTTACCGACCAGATAAATTTGGGGTTGGAATGGAGGTAGACCCGCTTCCTTTGTAGCCTTCAGGTAGGGTCCTTGTTAGCCTTCAGGTAGGGTCCTTGGCTTCTCAAAAATAAGCACATGTTGCTGCGGTAGGTAGCTATCCGTCCTCACCCAATCAAGGCCAATGGCCGCCATTTCTTGCTTCACCTGCACCTCACTCATCTTGTGAAGCCGCTTGATAGGAACGCGTGGGTCCTCGGCTCGGTACTCCACAAGCACAAGGTGTCCGCCTGGTTTCAAGGACTCTTTAAGGCGCTCGCCCATCTCTCTGGGAAAAGAGAACTCGTGGTAAGCATCCACGATGAAAGCCAGGTCAATCTCATTGTCGGGTAGTTTGGGATCATCCTCCTCGCCAAGAACAGTCTCGACGTTGGTTACATTTTCCAACGCTTTACGCCGCGCTATGCGAGCCAACATCTCGGGTTGGATATCAACCGAGAACACCTTCCCCTGCGGCACCCGCTGTGCAATGGGAAAGGTGAAATAACCCGTGCCCGCGCCAATGTCTGCAACCACAAAATCCTCTGAGAGACTGAGCCCGGCGATCAGAAGATCTGTTCGCTCCTGAAGCTCCCGCTCTGGGCGCTCCAACCAACCAGCGCCAAGATGACCCATGACATGAGAAATCTCTCTTCCCATGTAAAACTTGCCGGTGCCGTCACGGCTAGGCAGACCATTTATGTAATGAGAATTTTCGGGAACGGCATCTGCGCTGACACTGCACGCACCGTAGGCCAGGCATAGGTAAATCATCCACCTCACTATGAGCACCCCGCCTCTAGGTTTGACCATTCGACCCAATGATAGGGAAATCGCAGTTGAAACCCATTGACCAGATACGCCCGTGATTAAGCAAAACATATCAAGATCCGCTCCGCGCGCCGCTAGGGCAGAGAGCCGGACCGGGTGGCACAGAAGACCCGAGCAGCCATTGAGGGTGGTCTATTCTGTCTAGAATTTGGAACATCAGATGCGGCCAGCTGCGACCCCCTGAGAGGGAGCGTTTGACTGCCATCGTGACTGTGATGGTTACTGCCCAGATACATTACTAGGGAGTGAATACAGCCATCATAGCCAGACATTAATCAGAGCTCTTTGTGCTGCCATCAATACTTATTAATGTCAGCCACATCATCCTCGCGCTGTAAACGTTTAACGAGAATCCTCAGGGGGACGAGGATACATAAACTGAAGATTCCAAAAAAAGTGATCAAAAACTCCCAATTTGTCGTGTAAGGCAGATTCAGACTGTCGTCCCAAAATAAGGATGCGCCTGTCGTAGCAGCGCCAATACCAAAGGCAAGTAGGATAAAGTCGAGGCCAATTAACACATCAACCGCCACAAAAATGACTGCTGCTATGAACCAGATTTCATACCGTAGTAATAAATCCATATCAGGCATCCTCGCTACGTCGAAGCGCTTCCTGGAGACCTGCTAATCCTCCGATCGTTTTCGTAACGTCTGAGGGCAACACAATGGTCTTGCTGCTTTCAGATGATGCAAGCTTGCCTATTGCTTCAAC
>CACOYM010000050.1 GCA_902631395.1 Halieaceae bacterium
ACAGCTCGTTGGTAATCAACATAATCCGCTAATGTGGCGTACGTGGTCTCTCACAGCGAATGATGCTCACCTACCAATAGCACCCATTCCTCTTGCTGATCAGCAACCGCAAGCATGACCTCCGGAGCATAGGCCGCAATTACCTGCTCGGTCTGTTCCTCGAGAAGGCCGGCAAGTACCAAACGACCCCTTGGTGCCATCAGTGTCGTCAGTGTAGGCGCGAGCTCGATAAGTGGCCCTGCTAGTATATTAGCGACAACCCAGTCGGCAGACCCTTTCCAGTCTTCCAACTCCGATGCAGTAGGTAAGCTTGCAGAAAATTGTGCGGTTGATATGTCATTGCGGGACGCATTGTTAAGGCTGGCGGTAATCGCCTGCGGGTCATTGTCGACCCCTAGCACCTGCTTCGCACCCAGCAAAGCCGCTGCGATGCCGAGGATACCCGAGCCGCAGCCGTAATCAACGACGCAGGTTTTCTCAAGCGATGCAGCATCTAGCGCTTTTAAACACATAGCGGTCGTCATGTGCGTACCCGTACCAAAAGCGAGGCCGGGATCGAGTTGCAGATTAATGGCGTCCGGCTTCAGAGGCAGCGTCCAGCTGGGGCATATCCATAGCCTGTTGCCCATTTGCATGGGCTGAAACTGATCCTCCCACACACGGGTCCACTCACGATCCGCAACAAGCACAGCCGCCTGAGGCGCTTTAGTCACCAATTCGCCGGGCACAGCCTCTAGCACCGGTGACAAATCTTGGTCACCTGCGAAGAGCGCGGTCACTCGCACCGCCTCCCAAAGCGGCGTCTCACCGGGGCCAGGTTCTAACAAAGGTTGGTCTGCTTGGTCCTCAAGCGTAATAGAAAGGGCGCCAGCATTGAAAAACCACCTCTCCAGCGCATTAATCTGGTCTTTACGGGCTGTGCAATGAAGCTCCTGCCAATCGGCGTCGGAACTCAATGCTCGTGTTCCAGCTTACTCTCGAGATAGTGAATACTGACGCCCCCGGCCATGAAAGAGCTGTCCGTCACTAGCTCTCGATGCAGCGCAGCATTGGTCCGAATGCCGTCCACTACCAATTCGTCTAGAGCTTGCCGCATTTTCACCAGCGCGGCCTCGCGCGTGTCGGCAAAAGTAATCAATTTCCCAATCAGACTGTCGTAGTGAGGCGGTACCGTGTACCCACTATAAACGTGGGAATCCACTCGGACACCATGGCCACCTGGGGCATGAAAGGTTTTGATCATTCCCGGAGAGGGCATAAACGTGCGTGGGTCCTCAGCGTTGATACGGCACTCTATCGAGTGGCCCTTCAACTGCACTTCCTCCTGTTTGATAGAGAGTGGTGCACCACCCGCAATCAGCAGCTGCTCGCGAACGATATCCACGCCACTGATCATCTCGGTCACTGGATGCTCAACCTGAACACGGGTATTCATTTCAATAAAGTAAAAGGCGTTGTCCTCAAACAAGAATTCGAAGGTGCCCGCGCCTCGATAGCCCATATCTAGACACGCACGCACGCACGCATCGCCAATTTCGTTCCGCAGTGCATCGTTGATGCCAGGTGCTGGAGCTTCCTCGATGACTTTCTGATGGCGACGTTGAAGCGAACAGTCGCGGTCACCCAAGCAAATCGCATTTCCCTGTCCATCTGCTAGCACCTGAATCTCAACGTGACGAGGGCGTTGGAGAAATTTCTCCATGTAAACCACAGGTGATCCAAAGGCCGCCTGAGCCTCGGACTGTGTCACCTGAATCGACGAGAGCAAGACCTCCTCGTTGTGGACCACGCGCATGCCACGGCCACCGCCTCCAGCTGCCGCCTTAACGATAACGGGGAAGCCAATTTCCCGAGCGATAAGGATAATCTCGTCGGGGTCCTCAGGCAGTGCGCCCTCAGAACCCGGTACTGTTGGCACTTCGGTCCGCCTCATTTGCTGTTTAGCGGATACCTTATCGCCCATCAGACGGATGGTCTCGCCCGTCGGCCCGATAAATTTGAACCCGCTTTTCTCCACCTGGTCGGCGAAGTCGGCGTTTTCCGAGAGGAAGCCATAACCGGGGTGAATGCCGTCAGAGTTGGTCAGCTCGGCGGCGCTGATGATCGACGGCACATCAAGATAACTTTGTGCCGAAGGTGGCGGCCCAATGCATACTGCCTCGTCCGCGAGGCGCACGTGCTTCAAGTCGCGGTCCGCAGTGGAGTGCACCGCAACAGTTTTAATACCTAATTCTTTACAGGCCCGCAAAACTCTGAGGGCAATTTCACCACGGTTGGCGATGAGTACTTTTTCAAGCATGGGGTGTGTCCTTTTTGGGTTACTCACCCACGCTTCAGGAAATAGAGAGCAGCGGCTGGTCAAACTCCACGGCCTCACCATTTGCGACATGGATTGCGGTCACCGTACCTGCGCGATCAGCTTCGATCTGGTTCATCATCTTCATGGCCTCCACAATGCACAGCACATCACCAACACGCACGGTCTGGCCAACCTCAACGAAAGAAGCCGCATCTGGACTAGAGGCGCGGTAGAAAGTGCCGACCATCGGTGACAGCACCGCATTGTCCGACACTGGCGCAAGCGCAGCAGCTTCAGGACCTGTTTCAACTGGTGCAGCCGGAGGCGGCGCCGAGGCCGGCGCAGCAGGCGCTGGCGCAACGTAAGCCATAGGCGCAGCAGGCTGATTACTCTGACGGCTAATCCGCAAAGATTCCTCACCCTCTTTAATCTCAATTTCGCCGATATTCGATTCTTCCAGCAATTCGATCAG
>CACOYM010000051.1 GCA_902631395.1 Halieaceae bacterium
AAGTACGGAGCTAAACGACCCAAATAATAGAGCGGCTGCCCTGCTGGGCACCCACCTAGTGTCACAGCTGTGACAGTAAGGCCGACCCTTGTGTTGCAGTGGTCGGGAACCCTGAAGAGATAGGAAAATTGACATGCCAAGAAGACGCGTTGTAGCCAAGCGTGAGGTGCTACCTGATCCCAAATTCGGGAACCCCATACTCGCCAAGTTCATGAACCATGTGATGATCAGCGGTAAAAAGTCGGTCGCTGAGTCCATCGTATATGGCGCCCTGGATCTAGTTGAAGAGCGCACCAAGCGCGATCCGATCGAAGTGTTCGACGAAGCATTGGAAAACATTGCCCCCATGGTTGAGGTGAAATCGCGTCGCGTGGGAGGTGCCACTTACCAGGTGCCCGTTGAAGTCCGTCCGTCACGTCGCGTGGCGCTGTCCATGCGTTGGCTCGTCGATTACGCACGCAACCGCGGTGAGAAATCCATGCGTCAGCGTCTCGCCGGTGAGATCGTTGATGCCGCGTCGGGCAAAGGTAATGCGGTAAAGAAGCGCGAAGATGTGCATCGCATGGCTGAAGCCAATAAGGCTTTCTCGCACTTCCGATTTTAAAACCCAGTCTGCCAACCTTAATCTGAGGACACCGTCGTGGCTCGTAAGACTCCGATCAACCGGTATCGCAACATCGGTATTGTTGCACATGTAGATGCTGGGAAAACCACCACCACTGAGCGAGTACTATTTTATACCGGTCTCTCACATAAGATCGGTGAGGTGCACGATGGTGCGGCCACTATGGACTGGATGGAACAGGAACAGGAGCGGGGTATCACGATAACCTCTGCTGCGACGACTTGTTTCTGGCAGGGCATGCAGCAGCAGTTTGACCAGCACCGCGTCAATATTATTGATACGCCCGGGCACGTTGACTTTACGATAGAAGTGGAGCGCTCACTGCGTGTGCTCGATGGCGCTGTGGTCGTGCTGTGCGGCTCTTCAGGTGTTCAGCCGCAGACTGAGACAGTATGGCGGCAGGCTAATAAATATGAAGTCCCGCGTATGGTGTTCGTCAATAAGATGGACCGCGCAGGTGCTGACTTTGACATGGTGGTTGAGCAGCTCCGCGAGCGACTCGGCTGCAACGCCGTGCCGATTCAAATGACGATTGGTGCCGAGGAGGATTTCAAGGGCGTGATCGACCTGATCAAGCAAAAGGCGATCATTTGGAACGAAGACGACATGGGTATGACTTTCGAATACGGTGACATCCCTGCGGATCTCGAGGACAAAGTCGCAGAAATGCGTGAGTACATGGTTGAAGCGGCCGCTGAAGCCAATGAGGAACTAATGACTAAATATCTCGACGAGGGAGAGCTCACTGAAGAAGAGATAAAAGACGGCATTCGCATCCGTACTCTCTCGAACGAGATCGTGCCAATCCTTGGTGGGTCAGCATTTAAGAACAAAGGCGTTCAGGCGGTACTGGACGCGGTCATTGAGTACCTGCCGTCTCCGACTGAGGTGAAGGCGATCGAAGGGACCCTCGAGGACGGTGAGACGGTGGTTACACGACCTTCAGACGACAACGAACCCTTCTCTGCACTGGCATTCAAAATCGCGACTGACCCTTTTGTCGGCACTTTGACATTCTTCCGCGTGTACTCCGGCAAATTGGAGTCCGGTACTGGCGTCTACAACGCGGTGAAACAGAAGAAAGAACGCGTTGGCCGGATGGTGCAGATGCACTCAAACAGCCGGGAGGAAATTAAAGAAGTGCTGGCGGGCGATATCGCAGCTGCCATTGGTTTGAAGGACGTCACTACGGGTGACACGTTATGTGACTCTGACAATATCGTCATCCTCGAGCGCATGGAGTTCCCCGAGCCGGTGATTTCAGTCGCGGTCGAGCCCAAATCTAAAGCGGATCAAGAAAAGATGGGTATAGCATTGGGCAAGCTCGCTCAGGAAGACCCCTCTTTCCGCGTTAAGACAGATGAAGAGACCGGGCAGACCATAATCTCTGGTATGGGTGAGCTTCACCTCGATATTATCGTTGACCGTATGCGCCGTGAGTTCAGCGTTGAAGCGAATATCGGTAAGCCACAGGTCGCATATCGAGAGCGCATTACGACTACCACCGAGATCGAAGGAAAGTTTGTTCGCCAGTCGGGTGGTCGCGGTCAGTACGGCCACGTATGGGTGAAGTTTGAGCCCGCAGAAGATACCAGTGAGGAAGGCCTCGAGTTCGTTAATGAAATTGTTGGCGGGATTGTGCCTCGTGAATACATTCCTGCGGTATCAAAAGGTATCGAGGAGCAGATGCAGAACGGCGTACTGGCGGGATATCCGTTACTTGGCCTGAAGGCTACTCTCTACGACGGATCATTCCACGATGTGGACTCCAGTGAAATGGCGTTCAAGATTGCGGCCAGCATGGCGACCAAAAAACTAGCTGAAGTGGGTGGTGCTGAGCTGCTTGAGCCGATGATGCAAGTTGAGGTCGTTACTCCGGAAGAGAACATGGGTGACGTGGTAGGCGACTTGAACCGCCGACGCGGCCTCATTCAGGGGATGGACGAAAATGCCTCAGGCAAGATCGTCAATGCTGAAGTGCCGTTGGCCGAGATGTTCGGTTACGCGACAGACTTGCGAAGTGCCACACAAGGTCGAGCAACGTACACCATGGAGTTTTCCAAGTATAGGCCTGCGCCAAGCAACGTGGCTCAGGACATTATTTCT
>CACOYM010000052.1 GCA_902631395.1 Halieaceae bacterium
CGTTATTCTCCGCATTGGCTATCGCAGAATTCAGCACCTTCCGCACAATCGAGGCAGCTTTCTTGTTACTAAACTCCAGCAGGTTGAGTGCTTCCCCGACCGACTTGCCACGAACCTGATCTGCAACAAGGCGGGCTTTCTGTGCCGAAATACGGGCTGCACGTAATTTGGCTGCTACTTCCATTTCTGCCTCCAGCCGGCCCTATCGCTTCGCTTTCTTATCGACAATGTGGCCCTTAAACGTCCGGGTCACAGCGAATTCACCCAGTTTGTGGCCGACCATATCCTCGTTAATCAGAATCGGCACATGCTGGCGACCGTTGTGTACAGCAATGGTCAAGCCCACCATATTTGGGGAGACCATGGAACGACGTGACCAGGTCTTAATAGGTCTACGATCGTTGGCCTCGACCGCGGCCTCGACTTTTTTCATCAGGTGCAGGTCGATGAAGGGCCCTTTTTTCAATGAACGTGGCACTGATAATTCTCCTGACCGATTATTTCTTGCCGCGACGGCGGACAATCATACCGTCGGTACGTTTGTTCTTACGGGTCTTATAACCCTTGGTGGGCACGCCCCAAGGCGTGACAGGATGACGGCCACCAGAGGTCTTGCCCTCACCGCCGCCATGCGGGTGATCTACGGGGTTCATCGCAACACCACGAACGGTAGGACGCACACCCCTCCATCGCGCAGCACCGGCTTTCCCCAACTTCTGCAGGCTGTGCTCGGAATTTGAGACTTCCCCGAGCGTCGCACGGCAGTCAATCGGCACCTTTCGCATCTCACCGGAGCGGAGTCGAACGGTGGCGTACTGGCCTTCTCGGGCAACCAGCTGGACCGACGCGCCGGCTGAGCGCGCCATCTGGGCGCCCTTTCCAGGCTTGAGCTCAATACCGTGTATGACGGAACCGACGGGAATGTTGCGCACCGGGAGGCAGTTGCCCGCCTTGATAGGCGCCGCAGAACCTGAGAGCAGTACGTCACCCGCCTGCACGCCCTTCGGCGCGATTATGTAACGGCGCTCGCCATCGGCATAAAGCAGCAGCGCGATGTGAGCAGTGCGATTAGGATCATATTCAATGCGCTCAACCTTGGCCGGAATACTGTCCTTGGTGCGCTTGAAATCAATTTTTCGATAGTGTTGCTTGTGTCCACCACCGATGTGGCGAGTGGTGATGCGGCCGAGGTTATTTCGACCGCCTGTCTTTGATTTCTTCGCAAGGAGCGGACCGTGGGGCTTACCCTTATGCAAACCCTCGGTGACGACTTTCACCTGATGACGGCGTCCTGCTGAGGTGGGTTTACTCTTTACAACTGCCATTATTCGCTACCTCAGCCCATCGACGCAAAGTCAATTTCTTGACCTTGCTCCACCCGGACGTAGGCTTTTTTCCAAGAAGGGCGCTTGCTCAATCCATAACGATTACGCTTGGTTTTACCCTTCACACGCAGCGTCTGGACGTCATTAACGGTCACCTTAAACAACTGCTCGACAGACTGACAGATTTCGCTCTTAGTAGCGTCAAGGGAGACGCGGAAGACATACTGATTGCTCTGTTCCGCGACGATCGCCGACTTCTCCGACACATGAGGCCCAAGCAGAATTTGAAAAACCCGCTCCTGATTCATGCCAACGCCTCCTCAAACTTCTTCACTGCGTCCAACGTGATCATGACCTTGTCGTAAGCGATCAGGCTTACGGGGTCAGCGCCCTCAACATCCCGAACATCTACCTTGTGCAGATTTCGGGAAGCGAGGTAGAGGTTCTTATCTAAGCTGTCTGCTACGATCAAAACGTTGTCCACACCATATTCCTTAAGGGTCTCTACCAGCAGCTTGGTCTTCGGCTGCTCTACGTCCAGCGTCTCGACGATCATTAATCGGTCGGTGCGTGCCAACTCTGACAGGATGGAGCGCATCGCCGCCCGGTACATCTTGCGGTTTACCTTTTGAGAGTGATCCTGCGGCTTGGCCGCAAAGGTCACTCCACCTGAGCGCCAGATAGGCGATCGGATCGTCCCGGCACGAGCGCGTCCCGTGCCCTTCTGACGCCACGGCTTCTTGCCACCACCAGCGACCTCGGACCGCGTCTTGTGAGCACGCGTACCCTGACGCGCGCCTGCCAGGTAGGCAGTGACAACCTGATGCACCAGAGCTTCATTATACTCACGAGCGAAGTTAGCGTCAGATACCGCAACCGTCCCTGCTGCTTCATTCCCAGGCTTGACTACATTTAATTCCACATCCCGCCCCCGCTAATCAAGATTGTGAGGGGCTGGTGCCCGCCGCTTTGACTGTCGGGCAAACAATCACTTCACCACCTGGAGCGCCCGGCACCACGCCTTTGATAAGCAGCAAGTTACGCTCCATATCAACGCGCACGACCTCAAGGCCCTGAGTTGTGACGCGCTCGTCGCCCATGTGCCCAGACATCTTCTTGCCTCTAAACACGCGACCCGGCGTCTGGCACTGACCAATAGAGCCTGGCGCACGGTGAGACAGCGAGTTGCCGTGGGTTGCGTCCTGAGTGCGAAAGTTCCAGCGCTTTACCACGCCCTGAAAACCCTTGCCCTTGGATCGGCCAGCAACGTCGACCTTCTGCCCCTGCTCAAACCGTTCAATAGTCAGCTCAGAGCCAACTTCAAATGTCTCATCGGAATTGTCTAAGCGGAACT
>CACOYM010000053.1 GCA_902631395.1 Halieaceae bacterium
ACGCCGTCCTCGGTGAGGCGGACGACTTAGTCTTGAGGATGAAACTCGCCATCCATCCGCTGGATTACCGCGCGAACCAGTGCCGGCTCGTCATCGAGCTCACAGAACGCCCGAAAAATCCGCTCGCCGTTTTGGTGACGAGTCAGCGTAAAGTGCTCTCGGCCTCAGATACCTAACGTGAGGTCTGCGTTGTCGATCTGGTACTCCACCAAGCCGTGCCGTGACACATGTTCACGTGGTGCTGGTTTCTGACCGGTGATCTTTAAATTAGAGAGAGCGATAGAAAGCGGTGGTCAGTGCGTCGATCTCGACGAATACTGCTTCTCGGGTACGGGTCAGCGTCTCAATCTCTTGATTCAAGCTGCGATAGAGCGATTCCAGCTGGCTGAGCTGGTAACGCGCCTCCCTGCGGGTGTCTTTGCTTAGTTCGGGATTATCCCATGCTGCGCGGAGCTGGCCGATCTGTGACAGTAGCGCCCTTGCCTGATCGGATTTGTCGTCAATCTGAATCTCGATCTCGCGCATCTCGGTTTTTAGGACAAATACATCATGCCCCTCGCCATAACCCAGCGCGTAATCGGGAAAGGTTTCCCGTCGGCATTGGGTAGCAAAATCGCCGCCGTGATCGGCGGTCTCAAAGCCTGTCTCGCGAGTGCAGAAGTAGGGGAGCCCTAGGGAATGGCCGTGGCGATAAAGTTCGAAATCGACTGATACTCCAGTATCAGCGCAGGCCTCGCGGTGATCTGCTGCGCGAGACACGGCAAAGCCCTCGACGGCATCGTTATAACCGACCTCTTCCCAATTGGCCTGCAGACATTCCTCAGGGCTCATGCTCGCGCAACCAGCCAGAACCAGACAAGGTAGCAGATGAATGAACTGATGTAGCCGCATAGGCTGGGTGCCTTTGTTCATTGTCAGGTCAGAGAGTCTCTCTATAATGCCTGTGTTTACGTCGTTCTTCATCCGTTGATTGCAGCTGCTGGGGCTCAGGGTTGGAATGATAGCGACACTGACTCGAGATGAGGACGTCATGCGCATCTGGACTTACCTTAGGCCCTTTTCACACAGCGGCTACGATTACACCGTGGAGGTGTTTTTTACGTTCTCGCAAACAGTGTCGCGGCTGTTTAAGGGGCGCGAATTGCTGGATGAGCAGTCGGTGCACCACATGGATGGTGTCCAGACGTTTGTTCACGCCCTGCGTGTCGAGTCTGGCGAGCTTCTGCGCATTGAAGCGGGTTATGTGAGTTGGTGGAGTGTGGGCATTGCGGTTTTTCAAGGCGATCATAAAGTTTACGAGAGTCACCCCGGCAAGAACGTGCGGTTTTCTGAGGGCATGATGCAGGGCGCTGCACCTTCAGCCGCGGGTGACTATTTAGTAAACACACCAACCACGGGACTAAATCTCGGCGAAATGGGTGAGATGAATCAAAGCAAATGGCAGCGCAACAAGTACTCGATCTATGCTGATCTTGCGCTCGGCGCTCTGTTCTACTTGGTGGGTAAGTTTACCGGGGATCTCGCCTTGGCCGCCATCGTCGGTGCGACGGGCGGACTTACGTTGGTGGTTGTGCAGCGCTTTGCAACAGTGGATTTGCTCGGTGGTTTTGCCGTCTTTGGCACTATTATGCTGGTGATCTCGGCAACGTTTTCGCTGGCGCTACAGGACGATTACTGGGTGCAAATGAAGGGCACGATCTTGGGGCTGCTGACAGCAAGCATCTTTATGATCGACGGTGTCTTTAGACAGGGCGCCTACTTCGGCGCACGCATAGAGCGCTACATGCCGCTACCCCTGCATCACAATCGCATTGCCATAGGCATGAGTGGGACAGGCATTGTGATGGCACTAGCTAACTATTACGTAGCTGAGAATTTCTCTGAGGATTTTTGGCTCACTTGGACGACGTTCCTCGACATGCCGCTTTCCATTGCGCTCTTCTACGCGGTCATTTTCTGGGCGCGCAGAAAATCTACGGACCCTGTGTAGCGAACAGCATCGACTGATGAGCACAAGGCAAGGAAAGCTGCGTGTGAATCGGTGCTGACGGAATGGCACTATGAGGTATAAAAGAAAGGTAGCCCGGTCAGTCGAGGTCAGGGTCGATCAATCTGCCCGCTAGGCGCACCTGCTTCTCGAATTCGTCGTCTGAATAAAAGCCCGCCGCCCAGCCATACAGCGCGCCGCGAAAGTACGTGATCATGATGCGGGCGGAGACGGCGGGGTCGGCACTAACAGGACGTTTTTCGACCGGCATATCCGACACGACTTTGAGAAGGATCTCCTCTGGGTCCACCTGATGCCAGCTGCCCGATGCGCGGCCAAGCGCAGAGGCTAGCACGAGTTGGCGAGTGACTATGCTGTCTCTGACGAACACACCGATAGCCCTAGTCACGAAGTTATCGAGGGCGTTCCCGTCTTGTGAGGGCAGCTGCAAATCCTCATAAACCTCAGTGATAACTTGATCAGAGAGTGCCTTAAAAATGGCCTCAGTGTTGGGGAAGTAGCGATAGACAGTTTGCCTCGTCACGCCGGCCTCGTTGCCCAGCGAGATGGCTGTGAGGTCGAAGATTGAGCCGTCTCTCAAAATGGTGCGGGCAGACTCGAGCAAATGACACCTCGTGGCGAGCTTCTCCTCGGTCGCTCGGGCTTGCCGCGCGATTGTGCGTGCAGAGTT
>CACOYM010000054.1 GCA_902631395.1 Halieaceae bacterium
TGCACCGATGAAAACTTCGTGACTAAAGCCGGAGCACAACGCGCCGCCGCAGAGCTCGGTGTGGCCATTGTCGCGCCGGACACGAGCCCACGAGGTGACGGCGTGCCGGATGACCCGGAGGGTGGCTATGACATGGGACTAGGTGCCGGCTTCTATCTGAATGCCACTCAGGCGCCGTGGTCACATCACTACCACATGTACGACTACGTGGTGACGGAGCTGCCCCAGGTAGCGGCGCAAGCCTGCCCGCAGTTAGACACGTCGTGTGCCGCCATTACAGGGCACTCTATGGGTGGACACGGAGCTCTAACGATCG
This sequence comes from Halieaceae bacterium, assembly GCA_902631395.1. Lineage (GTDB taxonomy): Bacteria > Pseudomonadota > Gammaproteobacteria > Pseudomonadales > Halieaceae > Luminiphilus. Next base: position 317 of record CACOYM010000054.1, read on the forward strand.
GGCTTAAGAATCCCGATCGCTATGTCTCTTTTTCTGCTTTTTCACCTATCGTAGCGCCGACCCAGTGCCCCTGGGGACAAAAGGCATTCACTCACTACCTAGGCGCGGACGAATCGACCTGGGCGGAATACGACACCTGTGAACTGATCAGGCAAGCGACAGAGCGGCGGCCGATACTTATCGACCAGGGGGCAGCAGATAACTTCCTCAAGGAGCAACTCAAGACACACCTCATTCAAGAAGCAAGCGACGTCGCCAATTACCCGATTGAAGTACGCATGCATGAAGGCTATGACCACAGCTACTTCTTCATTGCCTCATTTATCGAATCGCATCTGGCATTTCACGCCGGGCACCTCGGTGCAACTTAAAAGCTGGCGTGTCGCGGCCCAAGGCATTATTCGCGAACCAGTAAGGCGTCACACAAGGCGACATCACGGCGTACTTCTCTTACACACCATACCGCCGCGCTTTTCCAGTCAATGAGCGAATGCTTGGACGTCGGTTGGCTCATCTTATAGGTGGCGATGACTGCTCTCTTCGAACTGACGCCCGATAATATTCTTTAATGAAGTCCACGAAGTATCATGCCATCTGGGATCGTCGAGGGGTGGCGCTGCCACATATTCAGGGTAATGGGCAGTAATCTCAGATTTAAGAGGCTCAGAGAGCTCATTAAAGTTGAGTAATTTGCGTCCCACGGCATTGAAATACAGTATGCCCGCGCGATAGTTAAGTTACTTTCAAGCAACCACTGCGCCAGCCGCACCCAATAAGTAACGGGATACGCCGCTGGCTCTGAGGCATCTAATAACGGTGTGATCACTGCGAGCGCCTCAACTTACGTGATTGAAAAATCCGGTCGTTAACAACCGCTATTGGCTGGTGTCCCACGCGCCCGGCCATTGTTTTTCTAAACCGGAAAGATGCTTGAACAAGGCTCGAATCCTTGCCGACTGACGAAGATCTTTGTGGTGCAAAAGCCAAGTGAAGCCCCAGTGCGCCGAGGGCACCCCGGGCAACAATATGAGATCAGGGTACTGCCGGGCTAAAAAACAGGGCAGTGCCGCGACGCCCAATTTATTGGTTGCGGCTACGGTCCGGGGGGTGATGCCATCGATCAAATGGCGGGGTTTGAGGCCCAGCGACTCGGCGTCGGGTAAATCCCCTAGAGACAGTGCTCGACCAGAGGCCTGAATGTAGGTGAGTTCCCGTTGCCCCCGAGACGCCTCACTCAACAGTTCGCGATGCACATAGTAGCCCAAGGAGATCTTGCCAAGTTTAATGCCAACAATGTCTTTTGGAGGGCGCTTGTGTTTAGGAATACCTCTGACTGCGATGTCCGCCTCTCGGCGGGCAAGATCGACCGGGTGGTCGCTCACGGTAATGTCTAGCTCGATCCGAGGGTACTGTCTGGCAAACTCCGACACCGCCTCTGCTATGTGGGTAAGGGGCACGGCAGGCAAAGAGAGTTTGATGCGCCCAACCAACTCCGAGTCTCTCCCTGTGACGTGACGCTCTGCCTCTGACAGCGTCTCCTCTACCTCGCGAACAGCGGGCAGTAATTGATCCGCCAGCGACGTGGCGCGAAAACCATCGGGTGTGCGATCAAACAGACGGCCACCCACCTGCTCTTCCAAAGATTCCAGACGGCGCATTACCGTCGTATTACTGACAGAAAGCTTCGCCGCCGCTTTCCGGGTCGACCCCGCTCGCGAGAGTGCCAGCAGCACCTTCAAATCGTCCCAGTTCATTGTGCATTCCCCCTTTGGGGTGCTGCTGGCTCTGAACGTCAGGAGATCAGCATTTCCCCGTTTTTGTCCTTCAACACTACGCTACCATCAGACTCGATAGCACCAGAGCACTGCAGCGTCACCGAAGCTTGACCCTTGGGCGTCACCTTCAACTTCAGCGTCTCAACACCGCGATAGGCTTTAGTGCCATACATCTTCACGCGTGTTTCTTCCCCATAAAGGGCTTTCAATTCAATTTTGCAGGCTGCCAACTGCTCAGCTGTGTCTGCCTTAACAGCGCCTGTTTGCGCCAGCAACAGCGGACTTAATACCAGCGCCAATCGTTTGCCTAAACCAACTATTTTCATAAAGGACCTCCAGTTTGGGTGGGAAGCTATTTGCTTCACCTGAACTATAGCGGCCACGTTTACGCAACGATCGTAACATTTTTAATCTTAATTTGTTTCAATAACGCAACG
>CACOYM010000055.1 GCA_902631395.1 Halieaceae bacterium
CATCTACAGCCGCGGTGCCCATCGCCTCACGTAACTCGGGCGTCACGATAGGGCAAGGAGATTCCTCGACCACTTTCTGGTGCTTCCGCTGAAGCGAGCAATCGCGCTCACCCAAATGAATCACATTTCCGTGAATATCGGCAAACACCTGCACCTCGACGTGCCGGGCGCCCTCAATCGCCCGTTCCAGAATCAGGTCGCCGTTGCCAAAGGCTCCCTTGGCCTCGGAACGGGCCAGCGTAATCGATTGCAGCAGCTGCTTGGGGTCTGTCACGCGCCGCATACCACGACCGCCGCCGCCCGCCGCAGCTTTGATCATCACCGGCATACCCATCGCTTCCGCCTCACGGCAGAGCGTGTCGTCGGACTGGTCCTCGCCCTGATACCCGGGGATGCAGAGCACCTTGGCATCGACCATAGCGCGCTTGGCCAGTGCCTTGTCACCCATGATTTCGACGGCAGCCGCAGGAGGGCCAATAAAGATAACCCCGGCAGCCGCGCAGGCCGCCGCAAATCCGGTGTTCTCGGATAGAAAGCCATAGCCCGGATGAATGGCGTCGGCGCCTGCCTTTCCCGCTGCTTCAAGGATAGCGTCGCCATTCAAGTAGGACTCAACGGCGGTGTTGCCGCCGAGGGGCACTGCCAGATCGGCGGATCGCACATGCAGGGCACCGACATCGGCGTCTGAGTAGACGGCAACTGTTTTGAGGCCCATGGTCTTGGCGGTGCGCATGATCCTCACCGCAATCTCACCGCGGTTGGCCACTAGCACTGTTTGGATCGCGCTCATGTCTCGCCCTCCTGATGCCAATTAGGCTTGCGCTTCTCAAGGAATGACGCCACGCCTTCCATGCCCTCCTCACCCTTCAAACAGTCCGTAAAGTTCTCCGCCGCGAAACGCATCTTTTGCTCATCGGGTAGCGTCGGCAGCGTTCTGATCAAGGTCTTCGTCGCCGCCACCGCGCTGGGGGCGCAGGCCAGCACATCGGCGCGAATCCGCGCCTCAGCAGCTTCAAGACCGTCTGCATCGGGCACCACCACATCCAATATGCCCAGCGCCGCCGCCTGCTCACCGGCAAAGCGGGCAGCACTGAGCATCAATCTTCGGCCTGTCGATTCACCGCACTTCTGCATCACATAGCGAGCAATTTGAGCCGGCGAGATACCAATGCGCGTCTCGGAGAAAGCGAATTTCGCGTCGGCAGTGCCAATCGTGACGTCGCAACAGCAGGCCAAGCCCAGTCCCCCTGCCATTGCCGCACCCTCGATGACCGCAATGGTCACCACGGGCAATCGGTCGAAGGTATAGAGCAGGTGCCCGATGGTCTCACTCATGGCTATCACTTCGTCACTGGACGCCGTCGCCATGGTTTTGAATCCTTTGAGGTCACCGCCAGCACAAAAGAAGCCACCTCGGCCACGGAGGGTCATGCCTCTGACCAAGCGATCGTCCTGCAGGGCATCGCAAATACGCTGCAGATCGGCAACCACTTCGTCAGTGAGTGGGTTGCGGCGCTCGGGTTGATTAAACCAGACGGTCAACCATCCCTCATGGAGTTCGCATTCGACAGAATCGGTATGGGGTAATGTTGTCATGGTCACATCCTCGCCACGCCGAAGCTGTTAGGCGTGAGTTTGCGCCCACGTCCCTCCAGCACCGTTTCGAGGCAAAACGCTAGCACCTTGCGGGTATCGCGCGGGTCGATCACACCGTGATCCAGCACGCGGCCGGAAGTATAGAAAGCGTCTTCCTGCGCATCGAAGTGCGCGATGATCGCGGCTTCCTGCTCGGCCAGCTGCTCCTCAGGAATCTCGATGCCCTTGCGCGCAGCACCCGCTTGCGCCACCTCGCTCATGGTCTTAGCCGCGCTCTGCCCCGCCATCACACCCGTGCGCGCGCTGGGCCACGCGAATAGAAAATCAGGTTCGTAGGCCCAACCGCACATACCGTAATTACCCGCGCCAAAGCTGGCGCCAATGTACAGAGTGATTTTTGGCACCCGCGCGGTACTGACCGCCTGAACCATTTTTGAGCCGTGCTTGATCATGCCGGCCTGCTCGTACTCGGTCCCAACCATGTAACCGGTAGTGTTCTGGAGGAAAATAATCGGCAAATCGGACTGGTCGCACAGCTGAACAAACTGCGCGGCCTTGGTCGCACCGTTCGGGTCGATCGGGCCATTGTTGCCAATCACCGCGCAGGCAATGCCGGTGATACTGACGTGGGCGCAGAGCGTGGAGGCACCGTAGCGCGGCTTAAATTCTTCAATTTCAGAGCCATCCACAATGCGTGCAAGCACCTCGCGACAGTCATAGGGCACTTTGGGATCTGTCGGCACGGCGCCCGCCAGTTGCTCAGCAGGATATACCGGCAGCTGATAAGCGCGACGGGGTATGGGTGTGGCGCGCCGATTCCAGTCTAGACGCTCAAACACCTCACGCGCCTTCAATAACCCGTGGGCATCGTCCTCCACCAAGTACTCTACGAGGCCTG
>CACOYM010000056.1 GCA_902631395.1 Halieaceae bacterium
TGCCGACTGTGCACGCTGTGTTGGGCACACCAATGAGACCCCCTTTCCCCGCGAACTGCGCAAAGGCTATATTCGGGATGGGGTGTTTCTGGGGTGTCGAGCGCTTATTTTGGCAGCTCGATGGTATTCACACCACCGCCGTGGGCTATGCGTCTGGGCTGACCCCTAATCCCACATACAAGGAAGTCTGCACGGGTCAGACCGGCCACAACGAAGTTGTGCAGGTTATTTATGACACCGCGGTGACTGATTATGAGTCCCTGCTAACTGCTTTTTGGGAGAACCATGACCCCACTCAAGGCATGCGTCAGGGTACTGATCGCGGCACGCAATACCGATCCGGCATTTACTATTTTACTGAGGCGCAGCAAGAGGCGGCTGAAACCAGTTTGGCATCGTTTCAAGAGTGTTTGTCAGCCGCCGGGTTTAGCGAGATCACTACCGAGATTCTGCCGGCCCCCACTTTCTATTTTGCCGAGGAGTACCACCAGCAGTATTTGCACAAAAACCCGGGGGGTTACTGTGGCATGGGCGGCACCGGGGTCTCCTGCGCGATTGGCACAGGCGCCCCTAGTTTGAGCGCACCATGGTCTGACTGAGGGCCGCTGCTACAGCGGTATCGACGCTGAGAATTCGCGCGCCAAGGTGCACGGCCCGTGCACCTTGCGTCTGGGCGAGTTCAACTTCAAAGGGGACAAAGCCGCCCTCCGGTCCCAACATGATGATGCCGCCGTTCGGCTGATCGGCAAGACTGTCAAGTGCCCCGGGGTGTGAGATCCAGCAATCGCGATCGCTCATTAAGTCCGGTAGCTGATCCTGAACGAAGGGGCGGAACAGTGGGTGCAGGTGAACGGTCGGTAGTCTTGTATCAGCTGATCGTTCCAGACCGGCACGCAGTGCCGAGTCGATTCGCTCAGGTCCCAGTAAGGGGCTTTGCCAGTAACTTTTCTCTACGCGCGCGCTGTGGATCAAATGCAGAGTGCTGACCCCCATTTCAGCGACCGTCCGCAGCACCCGGCGCAACATCTTGGGTCGGGGGAGTGCCAGCACGATGTCGCTGGGATGGCGGGGTGGGGGCGCCTGATCTAGTGTGACGCGCAAGCGGGCGCCACTGCCATCGATACTTATGACCTCAGCAGAGCCCACATCACCGTTAATCAGCCCTACCCTCAAAGTTGCGCCAATCGCTGCTTTCAGAATGTCACGCAGGTGCATGTATCGGTGATCTTTAAGAACAACGTGATCGCTGTCCAGCCAGTCAGCATGTTCCAGCAGGATAATATTCATGGCTGCTCGAGCGTCAGGAAACCCACGGGTGGTAGTCGTCGGCGCTAGTTATCCCAGACTCCACTCTGAGCTGAAATTCGGAAATGCCTAACAAGTTTAGCAAACCGCCTATTTCCGTTGCGTCAGCCGATATACGTCTGATGGACCCGACCTCCCATATAGTATCGATTGACATCGGTTAGAAGATTCCCACTTTTAACTGCAACTTCCTAGTGCTACTTGGCTGTTGCAGGGTCATAAACTTATCCCGTCGGCCTTACTTGACGTCGTCCGCCATCGGGTCAGGCAGTTGGTTCACAGCTGCGCCCTTTACCGGCGAGTATTTAGAAAATCCGACGCGATCCAGTCAGATTTCTCTGCGAAATTTTAGCAGCCCATCGAACTCGGTATCTGTCTCGCTTAGAGAGCCCACCATGAAAGTGGAGCGAATAATGAGGTCGGGGCAAACATCTCTCCATCGCGCAATGCGGTCCAATGTTTTTATAGAGTCTGCTAGACGTTACGTGTGCTTTAATAAAGTTAGCGCATCGTGCTGTTGAGGCATGTCGACTCAGTGCTAGGTTTTTTCCCAGCCATCGTGGGGATAATGCTGTCGACGTAAGATTAGAGTTAAACCAGTGAAAACGGACCCAAATGCCCAGCTCGGACAGGGCGGAAGCCAAGGTTTCAGATCAGTTTTCAGAGGCCGCCTTTGCCAGAGATCGGTTTGATATTTCAGACCGACGCCATAAGCACTGATCGTTGGGATATGACTAGCAATTTCTGGACGTCTGAAGGGGCCAAGCCTTCAGCCTCTTCCATTACCGACCCAATTGATTGACTGACCAGATCGCCGCATATGCCGGGCATAATGCAAAACCTGAAACGATGATTACTGCCTAGGATCCGATCTTTGGCGCTGAGGTGAAACCTTGCGGACAGTGTCAATCACTTCCTAATCCGCCGCAGGATCGCTGACACCCAATACTGTAGTGTGTCTGGCAAGAATGGCCTCTGCGTCCTGCTCGCGCCCCATACAGTCGTTCACCAGCACATTGCCGTTTTCACTGATGGTCTCGCCGATCGCATCTGAGCTCTCTTCCTTGGTGGCGCCAATAAAGCTGCAGGTGCGACCATCGCAACGCCCATGTCTTCATATTTCGGCGAAATGTCG
>CACOYM010000057.1 GCA_902631395.1 Halieaceae bacterium
GTCATCTGTGTCATCGAATCCATCGTTATCCATGTCATCGTCTATGTGATCACCGACACCGTCGGCGTCAGCATCCAAGGCGATGCAAGCGTTGATGATTCTGAGGTCACCAGTCCCCTGATTTTGGTCTCGAGCGGTGAAATCTGCCTCCAGGCGAGAAATGCTGACTCCATCAACATGGAATCTAACAAAGCGGGTGTAAGTGCTGCCCGTAGATGTGCCTTGGTCGTATACCCGGACGCTTTGACCTGCTTGCCCGGTCAACGATACTTGCGAGGTCTTATTGGTCAGGTGCGGGATAAGCGGGACTAGCACACCGTCAGCGTCGTAGGCTCTAAGATCCTTTGTTTCGCCATCGTCCAGATCTCCCATTACGAAATCCAGCGAGGCCACGGGGGGATTAAAATCAACTCGGGCCGATGAACCCAAACCGCCAACGAAATTTACTCGCGCATCTACGCTACCCGCCAAGGCAGTCACCGTTGTGTTCAGGTCGCCCCCCAACCAATCGTATGGCGCGCCTATTGTTGAGTTGTCGGGCCCAAGTGGCGACATATCTGCAGCAGGGGGCACCGTGCTTGTTGGACTGACCGTATTGACGCAGCTCATCTCATCTCGGTCATCAACCCCATCCCCGTCATCATCGTCGTCCTCTCGGTCGCAGATGCCGTCTGTGTCAGTGTCTACGCACGCATCGTCAAAACCGTCGTTGTCACTATCAAGGTCCAACCAATCAGGCGCTCCATCTAAATCGGAGTCATTTGTGCAGTACTGCTTTACTTGCACTGCATCGAAAAAGTTTCCAGCGCTGTCAGTTGGGAATATTGGATCGAACCGAACCTCGGTAGTTGTTTGACCAGCGGGCACCGTGTGCACCCCCGAGTAGACTGTCCAATTGAAACCGGTCTCGGCTAAAAATACCTCATCGGCCTCATCAGTCGCTGGCGGTACACCCATCTTGAGTGAAAGCCTGTCATCAGAGAATCGCCTTTTTTTGTGGGCGAATCTCCAGATCAAATTAGACGCTGGTTCAGTGGTAATTTGCTGCCAAATATCATGCGGCCCAGTGCTATTGAGCTCTAGATGGTTGTCGCCGTCATAAGCGCCCTCAAGAACTCTGAGCTCAATATGGGGGCCCGCGGTCTCCCATAGCATTACTGAGCTGCTGACTGGGTAGTCGTCTGATGTATATCCCTGGGAAGCGTAATCAGGTATTTCGAAGGACGGATTTTTGAGTGTATAGTCCGCCAATTCGCTGCCGTAACACTCGAAATCATCAGAAACGCCGTCGCCATCGGCGTCATCCTCGAAGAAATCAAAAATACCATCGCCATCGAAGTCATCGGCTACATTTGGATCGGTGCCAAGTATTATCTCATCGGCATCACTGAGACCGTCCCCGTCGCCATCTTGAGCAAACAAGACGACAGGGAGCAGTGCAATACCGACGAACCCCGATAAAGCGGCAAACTTTTTAAAGCTCACCCCCGAGAGCACTTCACCAATCTGACGCAGTCAGAGGCCACAGGCTGTCAGATGGAATTCAAGGACTTAGTTCTCCGACGCCACCAGACGCTGAGAACCGCCACTAGGGCAATTAACCCTGAAATGGGAGCAACCCCTAGCGTTGGGATCTCCTCGGGCTCTTCGCAGGCATCCCCAACCCCATCTCCGTCAGAATCTTCCTGACCGGGGTTTGGCACGTTAGGACAGCAGTCCTGGCTGTCGGGCACGCCATCCCCGTCAGTATCAGCGCAACCTGTTGCATCAACCACTGCACCCTGCGGCGTGTTCGGACACTGATCGACAGTGTCTGGCACGCCATCGCCATCGTCGTCGTCGTCGCACACATCGCCAATCCCGTCGCCATCCTGATCGTCTTGATCTGGGTTAGACACAGTGGGGCAGCAGTCCTCGTCATCAGGAACGCCATCACCATCGTCGTCGTCGTCACAGGCGTCTCCGATACCGTCTCCATCTGTGTCGATCTGGTCAGCGTTGGCCACGGTTGGGCAGTTATCAACCGAATCTTTTATTCCATCCGCATCAGTATCTGCGCAACCGTAGCTGTCTGATAAGGGGTCTGTGTCAACAACCGCGCCTGGAGGTGTACTCGCGCAGATGTCACAAGCGTCACCTACGGTGTCGTTA
>CACOYM010000058.1 GCA_902631395.1 Halieaceae bacterium
ATCGCCAACGGTCCGACCTTTGCCAATGGCATTACGAAAACCCAATTGCACCAGCAGTGGAATATGTCAGTAAATCAGGCAATTGAGTGCGAGGCGCAGGCGCAAGCAATCTGCATGCAGACTGAAGACTTCCGGCGAGCCTACAATGCGTTTGTCGGAAAGCAGCGACCCGTTTTTCAAGGCGACTGACTTGATAGCCATTCGTCGGGAGAAAACATAATGAGCGACAGCAGCTTTTTACAGTGGCCCTTTTTTAACAACGAACACCAAGCGCTCGCCGCGCGCCTTGACGAGTGGGCATGTCGGCACCTGCCCGCGCTAACGGCAGACGAGCATCATGACTTAGACGGCACCTGTAAAGCCATAGTCAAAGCACTGGGTGAGGCGGGCTTCGCCGCCTATGCTGTTCCCGCCAGTGCAGGCGGGCATCATGAAAAGCTTGATGTCAGAAGCCTTTGTCTCATCCGGGAAACTCTAGCACGTCACAATGCGCTAGCTGATTTCGCGTTCGCGATGCAGGGATTAGGCAGCGGTCCGATTTCGCTGTTTGGCAATGAAGCACAGCGAGCGACCTACCTCAATGCCGTTGCGACTGGCGACAAAATAGCGGCGTTCTCGCTGTCTGAGCCCGAGGCGGGTTCAGATGTCGCGGCGATGAATTGCAGTGCGTGGCTAGATGGAGACGAGTGGGTCTTGAACGGTACTAAAACATGGATATCCAACGCCGGTATTGCGGACTTTTACACTGTGTTTGCGCGCACCGACGACACGGGCGGTGCCAAAGGTATTAGTTGCTTCATCGTCGAGGCCGGCACTCCCGGTTTCGAGGTGACAGAACGTATTGATCTGGTCGCCCCACATCCGCTTGGTACGCTGAATTTCGACGAATGTCGGATAGCCAATTCACAGCAAGTTGGGAAGGAAGGTAAAGGATTTGGTATTGCGATGGCAACGCTAGATGTGTTTCGGTCCACCGTGGCTGCCGCGGCACTCGGCATGGCGCGGCGGGCGCTGGATGAGACGCTCGACTACACCGCGGAGCGCAATATCTTCGGTGGCAAGCTGGGAGATTTACAGCTCGTTCAGGCTAAAATCGGCGAGATGGCTTTGGGCGTCGACAGTAGTGCGCTGCTGGTTTACCGCGCGGCTTGGACCAAAGACTGCGCCGCGGAACGCGTCACCCGCGAGGCGGCAATGGCCAAATACCATGCCACCGAGACGGCTCAACAGGTTATCGATGCAGCGGTGCAGTTGCATGGCGGAAAGGGCGTGACGAAGGGATATATCGTCGAAGCGCTTTATCGAGACATTCGCGCCCTGCGGATTTATGAAGGCGCCAGTGAGGTTCAAACTACTATCATTGCGAGGCAAACAGTCGCCAATCACGCCTAGCGCAGCGCGATAAAAATACCTGGGCACGACTTCAGGTTAGAATAATTATGCCTTAGCATTGCAGAGCATCACTTTGACGACCTTCTTAACTCCCAGCGACCACTTGAATAGCGAACCGTTAATCCTTGATAAAAATGCAATTGTCGGCTTCGCGTCGCGCTTTGATCCCCAGCCCTATCATCTGGACGCTGAAGCAGCCGAGCAATCCATATTTGGTGGCCTGTGCGCCAGCGGGTGGCACATCGCCGCATTGGCAACGCGACTAGTGAGCGAGACCTTGCTGCAGAATGGGCACCCGTTCGTAGAAATGATCTCAGTCAGTCAGATGAAGTGGAGTCAACCCATTTTTGTGAACGAGCAGATCAGCGTTCGCATTGCGCTAGACGCGTCGCTCTCCGAGAGCCCGATACCGGGCACGCGTGCTCAGAGTCTGCAGGTCGATGTCTGTAATGGTGAGGGAGCAGTGGTGGCAAAGATGTCGGCAACCGCCGCGATTTCTGCCGAATCTGTCCTGGAGGCGCGGCCGTGAGCACGCTCTTCCTCAGAGATCGATGGTTTGAAGATCTGCCGGTTGGCGAGTTCCATGTATTTGGTTCGCACACATTCAGCGAGCTTGAAATCGTCGAGTTCGCGGAGGCCTTCGATCCCAGACCCCAGTCGACCGACCCTGTGCAGGCGCGTTGCAACCA
>CACOYM010000059.1 GCA_902631395.1 Halieaceae bacterium
TTGAAGATATTGCCCGCTATTACGCCGACCCTGCCTTCGCGGATATACCCTTGGAGTCGCTGCTGTCAGAGGCCTATGGTAAAGAGCGGTTTGATCTCATTGACCCCGAGCGGGCGACCCCCGAACTTGGACCGGGTGAACCCAAGTTGGAAGAGGGGGGTGACACTACATACCTGACCGTCGCTGATGCCGACGGCATGATGGTGTCGCTTATTCAGTCGAACTATCGCGGCATGGGTACAGGACTCGTGCCTGACGGTCTCGGTTTTATGCTGCAGAACCGCGGCGAGCTATTTTCACTAGATCAAAACCACCCCAATGTTTATGCGCCGGGCAAGCGGCCTTTTCATACCATCATTCCGGCGTTCGTGATGAAAGATGGCGAACCGTTTATGAGTTTCGGCCTGATGGGCGGCGCGATGCAGCCTCAAGGTCATGTTCAAGTGCTGGTGAACATCATTGACTTTGAGATGGACGTACAGACCGCGGGTGATGCGGCGCGCTTCAATCACGACGGCGGGCGTCAGCCCACTGGGGTGGATGAAGACTCGCTGGGTACGCTCTTGGTCGAGCCCGGTGTACCGGCCGAGACTATCGAGAAACTCAGAGCGATGGGACACCGTGTTAAAGTGGACGGAACTGGCGCGCCTTTCGGAGGTTACCAGGCGATTATGCGGCTGGCCGATGGCGTCTATGTGGGCGCCACCGAGATGCGCAAGGATGGCACGGTGGTCGCGTGGTAAGGCTAGCTATCGGGCGTTGACTGCGACACCAACTGCGATTCACTAGGCAAGACATCAAAATCGCCACTGTGTTGGCTGAACAAGTTCTCTGGGCTTACTGATTCGCACTCCGCGCTGTCGTCATCAGGGTCTGAGTAGAAGCCCAGCACGTAGCCTCCTTTGGCATAGCCAATGAGTGCGCGCAGTTCTCGAGTGAGATTCTCTGCGTGCTCTGGGGGGCACGACAAGTACTGATTTTCCTCCTGACGAAGCCAGTTCAGAGTGTAGTGTAAGAAGATACCTACTCGTGTCTCATCTGCAGTTGTGTTGGCACCACCGCCATGCAGAACCGTTCCGTTATAGCAAAGCACCGAGCCTGGTGACATTTCAGCGTAGGCAACCTCGTCAGTTACCGGCTGACGTTGTTTTTTCCAACGATGCGAGCCGATCACCACCTGCGTGGCGCCGTTCTCTCGCGTAAAAGGTGTGAGCGCCCAGATGGTGCTGAAAAGCGGTTCAATCTGCCGCGGCACGTAACCACCCCAGATACCACGGTCCCGATGGAGTATCTGTGCCGATTCGCCAGGCGCGATGGCCACAGCAGAAGTAAAGTGCAGTTGCACGTCGTCGCAATGCTTAGCCAAATACGTCCGCGCTGCATCCAGCATACGTTGCTCCAGAGCCAACTCGCCACAGGCTTTCGAGCGCGCATGCGCTGCGTATGGAATCCGGTAAAGGCGTCGCGGCCATAGACCTCTTTTTGCAAAAAAGGGGCGAGATCGTCCTGAAGCGCCTTGACCCGTTCGCTACCCAGCAAGTGATCAATAATGACAGCGCCTTCCTCGGCTAGGCATTTGAGTAGTTCTTCTTGAGTGGCATCTGCAGGGAGGTGCGTAATCTGGGCGCTCATGACGCGTCTCGGCTCTCCAGTTCATAAGAAATCATAAACGAACAGCTCATTGGCGTCTTGTGAGCGGTTTTAGTTGTCGCCTCTACCATAGATTGCCACGATCCTCTCACCAGCCGCATCGACCGACGCTCGGTACATGCCGGGCGTATTGAACACCAATGCGACCTTGCCCGTGGGATCTACAGCGACAACTCCCCCTTCGCCGTTGGCTGCCACCAGCTCTTCTATAACGATGATACGCGCTGCCTCCCCGAGGGTTGCGCCGCCAAATTGCATGCGCGCACAGATGTCGCGCGCGACAGTGTGACGAATAAAGTACTCGCCGTGTCCGGTCGCTGACACCGCGCAACTTCGGTTGTCTGCATATGTACCTGCGCCAATCACCGGAGAATCACCTATGCGTCCCCAACGC
>CACOYM010000060.1 GCA_902631395.1 Halieaceae bacterium
TTGAGACCACAAAAGAGCGCGGGGCGATGTTCGTCGAAAGCCTTTACCACCGATGGCAGATCGCGGGGGTTGGGCACGAAGGCAGTGTGTGCGCCGATGCGCAACGCATACATGGAGGCTGTAAACGCATAGATGTGATAGACCGGGAGCGGCTGCAGAATGGTACTGCCCTGCCCCTCCATATTGTGGGTGGTAAACAAGGCATCGCTTTGCAAAACGTTGGCGATCAAGTTCCCATGAGTCAGCATCGCACCTTTGGCCACACCCGTCGTGCCGCCGGTGTACTGCAACATGGCGAGATCATCGCGGTTGAGAATCTCTGCGCGATACGGGGTCTTCGCCCCCGCTTTCAATACGGCGTTCAGCTTGAGCGCACCGGGAATTGAGAAAGCCGGCACCATGCGCTTCACATACTTGACCAAGAAATTGATCAGTGTGCGCTTGGGTTGCGGGTGGAGATCAGCGATCTCGGTGACCACAACGGTCTCGACCTGTGTGCGGGGCAAGACCGCAGCAGCAGTCTGTGCGACGTTGGCCTGCACGACCATGACCTTCACATTCGCATCATTGAGCTGATGCTCCAGCTCTCTCTCGGTGTACAGCGGGTTGGTGTTGACCACCACCATGCCCGCGCGCAACGCGCCCAGGCATACCACCAGATACTGGATAAGATTCGGCATCTGGATCGCAACGCGGTCGCCCCGTGAGAGCCCCGCGCCGTGCTGCAACCACCCGGCGAACTGCGCCGACAAACGATCAAGGTCGGCATAGCTCAAGGTATGCCCCACGCTGCTGCAGGCCGCCTCATCCCGGAAGGTGGCCAGCGCTTCTTCAAATAGCGCGACGATCGAGGGATACCGCTCCATTTCAATCGTGCTGGGAATGTCTAGCGCAGCCAGCTGGGCGGCGATCGCACTGGGGACCGTTTCCATCATGGGTTCATCTCGGGTAAATCGGGTGGTTTGGGTATGATGTGGATCACGCTAGGCAGGGTCAACCTTCCCGCGACATTCAGCACGATTTTCGGGACCACTGCCGGCAACGGGAGCACGCAGCATGCAAATCAGCAACGTCACATTCGATGAGATCGCAATCGGGGACACCACCACCTATACCCGGCTCATTACCAACCAGGAAGTGGAAGCGTTTGCCGCGATCTCGGGTGATCACAACCCGCTTCATTTGGACCCGGAATACGCCGCTACCACAGCCTTTGGAGAGTGTATTGCCCACGGCATGTTGACAGGGGCGTTAATCAGTGCCGCCATTGCCATGCAGTTGCCTGGCCCCGGGTCGGTCTACCTCAGTCAGAACATCCAGTTCCGCGCACCCGTGATGCTGGAAGACACACTGACGGTCACGCTCACCGTAACCGATAAACACGCCAAACGGCCCTGGGTGACGTTGCAGTGCGAAGTGGCCAATCAGGAAGGTAAAGCCGTCGCCAAGGGCGAGGCGCAGGTCGCGGCGCCCACGGAATCCGAAACCGTGACGATCGTCCCTCCTCCGGCGATTCAGCTAGTGGAGGCGGCTTCCGTCTCTGGCGACTGAGCGAACTGCTCCGGGTCGATATACATAAGCTCAATCAAAATGACCGGTTCGCTGGGCGAGGGCGTGGCGCCCATCATCAACATATTGGGAACGCCATCGAGAGCGATCACGCCCGGCACGCCAAAGAGTCTTCGCTCCGAGGTTGACTGCCCTGCCTCGTCCATCAAACGCATCACCGGAAGCGCCGACTCCTCATCACGCAGGGTGTCACTCAAGCGCGACAGCAACGCCAGCACAGAATCACGAAACAGAGAAAAATTCAGGGCACCTCTGAATTCACTGCAATCGAGCTTAAGATCCACGCGGACCTCGCTCCCATCCTCCATGCGCAACTGAGTGACCGCGATACGGGTGCCGGACTCGAGCTCACGAAACAGACGCTTCCCCACCGTACGCGACACTTCAATGAGCGTTTGGTGCAGGATGTTCGCGCTGATGGTGGCGAGCTGCTCTTCAGTCAGGGTATGTTCGTTCG